>NZ_DAJPEN010000001.1:3782800-4413267 GCF_025993685.1 Bacteroides mediterraneensis
AATCACCCGTTAAATAATAATCCGTACCAAATCCCAACGAAGTTACCCGGTTCTTTAACGTACTGAGGTTTGCGGACACCTCGTATTTAAAAGGATGATCGTGATTACGATAAGTAGCAGAAAACTCAAAACCTGAATTTTCCATAGAAGCTGCATTCATTGTAACTGTCGTATTTGAAACTCCAGCTTGTTCTGGAACTGGTACAGAATACAACAAATCTGTACTCGTATTCTTATACCACTCAGCCGTAAATTCTAAACGATTGTTGAATAAGGCCAAATCTATACCTGCGTTATACGTTTTCTTCTTTTCCCATGACAAATTGTTATCCACGAAAGTAGAAATAGCAGAGCCTGTTACAGGCGAATTATTGAAACTGTATGTCATGTTATTTCGCGACATAGTAGCCTGATACATGTATTCACCGATATTTTCATTACCCAGTTCACCATAGCTACCACGAACTTTGAACATGTTTACGACCTCAGGGTTGAAAGGGAAGAAACTTTCTTTATCAAAACGCCAACCTACAGATACAGAAGGGAATGTACCCCAACGAATACCACTAGACAAACGAGAACTAGCATCTCTACGTACTGTAGCAGAGAACAAATATCTGTCATCGTAATTATAGTTTACACGACCAATGTAAGACAAGATAGCATGTTTATACTCATAACTGCTTGAATAGGTATCTGAGCCGTTCTGAAGCTGTAAGAAATAAGGTTCAGTATAGTTTAATCCCCATCCTGTAAGTAAATCTGTATTTTCTTCCTCGTAGGTCTGACCTGCGACAATATTGATATGATGTTTGCCTATTGTCCCATCATAAGTAAGAATGTTCTCAATAAGCGCATCTGAATAGTCACGAGAAGCCTTTTCCAGACGTTCATTACTCTTCGCCAAATACACACGATTACTCTGTATCCAGGAAGGAATCCAAGTAAAATCTTTACAATGAGTCTTACTATAAGACAAATTAATCTTATAGTTTAACTTATGATTTTTACTATCAATGCCAAACATTTTAAGAATATCTACGTCAGCAGATCCTGTACCTACAAAACGATCCACACGTGTATTACGCTGTAGCAGATTATTAATCAGCAATGGATTAGATGCAGAGATATCTCCATGTATGTCATCATAGTATACACCATAGCCATAAGCATCATAATTATAATCACTCGCCGCACCTACTTTATCATCAAGAACCCATGTTGATGAATCGTACGCCTTGATAGTCGGCTGCATAAGTAAGGTACCACGCAAAACATTGGTTACATCGCCATACAATCCTTGAACGTATTCAGAAGCATTGGACAAACTCATATTATCCTGATCGGAATGAGAATAAACAACACTTGTTTGGAACTTCACGAATTTAGTATCCATAGTATTATTGACACGTGCAGTAAAACGTTCATAGTTCGGTCCTGCACCTTCAAGTGTTCCTTTTTGGTTGAAATAATCCAACGATACGTTATAAGTACTACGTGCGCTACCGCCTGAAAGGTTTACGTTATGATTCTGACGAATACCCGTTTTAAATACTTCATCAAACCAGTCGGTATCTGTATCATCCATAAATTTATATCTACCAGTCGTACTGTCAAGACTATATCCTCCCGGCAATGGGGTATTGGAGTTTAAGCAAGCCTGACCAATAAATTGGCTATACTGATCGGCATTCATTACATCATAAATACCTTTAGAAATATTATCAACGCCAAAATATCCATTATAATCTACTTTCAAAGGCTGATCTTTCTTACCACGCTTTGTAGTAATAATTACCACTCCATTAGCTGCACGAGAACCATATATAGCCGCTGCAGAAGCATCTTTCAAAACCTGAATTGTCTCAATATCATTTGAAGAGAAATCACGGATAGAAGTACCCATTGGCACACCATCTATTACATACAGTGGAGAAGTGTCACCAAAAGAGCCTATACCTCGAATACGTACTGTGGGGTCTGCTCCAGGCTGACCATCTGAAGTAACTTGTACACCTGCTACCTTTCCTTCGAGCATGGAAGATATATTAGAATGGGAAACCTGCTTCAAAGCTTCCGTATCAACGACTGCTACAGATCCTGTCAAATCAGACTTCTTTTGCGTTCCATAACCTACCACTACCACTTGTTCAAGCATAAAATCATCACTCTGCAGCTGAATAGGTTCAAGAGTAGACCGGTTGCGAACAGCAACTTCACGTTCCTTATAACCCACATAACTGACCAACAGGACAGCATTACCAGGTACTTCCAGCTGGAAATTTCCATCCAAATCGGTAGTTGTTCCAGTCGAAGTGTTTTTCACCCGAATAGTAGCACCCAATAGGGGCTCACCTTGTTCATCGACTACTTGACCACGAACCTTGATGGCTGGTGATTGTGCTACAGCAGCCATAGCGGAAATAGGATAGACCGCGGTACTCCCCAAAGCACACAAGCCAAGCATTGCGGAAAAAATCAATTGTTTTTTCATTTTTAATGGTATTAAATTTAGATTGTTAAATTAACTGAATTTTATATCTAACAGTATAGATTCACATTGGTCAATTACATCATATTATCGTCCCCATCATTACAACTCCAAAATAAGATTTTACATGACCACGTAAAACAGGAAACTTTATATGCCGCTTATAACCTTAGCAGCAATTTTCTGGTTATGTCTCATAGTATCTAATGTTTTAATAAATAACAAATCGTTTTTATAGTGTTTCAAAAGTAAGAAACCCTATAAAAACATAGGTGGACAAACGGACTTTATAGGTGGATAAATAAAAACGAGAGAGTAAACGGTTGGAATGCAACGAATTCGCACAGTCTTCTTTCCCCTTATAAAAGCGAACTACGACCCAATCAACATTTGCATATTGATAAAAAAGTATGGTCCCTTCCAAATTGCAGAAGATATTTCTGCATCATCCCTCACATGAATGATGCAGAAATAACTATTTATCTACTTAATTTCCTTCCAACATACCACTCGGAGTCACATTAAAATGCTTCGTAAAACAACGTGTAAAGTACTTCGGATCATTGAATCCCACTTCATAAGCAATTTCAGAAATGTTCATCGCACGGCTTACCTTATTCTTCAACAGAAGTTCACGCGCCAGATTCAAACGATAATTACGAATAAACTGACCGGCCGACTGCCCCGTCAAGCTCTGCATTTTTTTATTCAACAAACTCTTACTGATTCCTATAGCCTCAATAAAATCACTAACCTCAAAGTCGGGGTTCTTGTAGTTTTCCTTTACCACCTCCATGGCTTTACTCAAGAACTTCTTATCACCAGAATTTTCTTCTATCTCCAATGAATCCGTATTCATATCAATAGAGAATTTTCGTTGTAGACGTTTTCGATTTTCCAAAATATTCGATATACGGGCTAACAGCATATCTTCATCAAAAGGCTTCAGCAGAAAAGCGTCAGCTCCCATCTTATAACTTTCCAGACGAGCCTCATCCGAGGTTTTGGCCGTTAACATCAAAAATGGGATATGAGAAATGGAAAAATCACTTTTCACCCTACGGGACAGTTCCATTCCGTCCATCACCGGCATCATCAAATCGCTGATGATAAAATCTACATTGCTGGCACGCAATACCGTCAGAGCCTCTTCACCCTGAGAAGCCTCCAGTACATTATAATACTCCACTAAAATGGAACGGATATAATCACGCATATCCTTATTGTCTTCTACTACCAGTACTGTCATTCTTCCATTACGTGGGATATCTACTATCACATCCTCCTTATCAGCTTCTGAATCCAGTTGAACTTTAGACTCACCATATAGAGCTGGCAGAAGGATACGGAAAGAAGCTCCTTTCACCGGATTGTTCTTGGCATAAATTTTTCCATTAAGCAAACCAATCAGCTCCCGACATAGATAAAGACCTATTCCCGTTCCGCTCTGTCCGCTCACAGATTCCTGACTCTGATTGTCCGACTGATAGAACTGTGAAAAAATACGCTCCATATCCTGCTCCGGGATTCCCTTTCCTGTGTCACGTACACTGATAAATAGTTTTTTATCCTTTTCAGGGCCAACCACTCCCACATAAATACCAATACTACCTCCTTTCGGGGTAAATTTCAAAGCATTACTAATCAAATTAGTCATAATCTTACGCATCACATCCTCATCAAACATTAGGAATGGATCAGAAAGATGGAGATACAGCTGAAGAGCAATACCGCGACTGGTAGCATAATCGGCAAAAGGAGGCACCAGTTCACACATAAAAGCCTTCAGATTCCCATAGTTCGTAGCAATCTTGATATGCCCCTCTTCCACTTTCCGGAAATCCATCAACTGATTGACCAAAGAAAGCAGGTACTTGGAGTTCCGCTCCACCAGATGCAACTGTTCAATAACCTGTGGATTATAACTCAGTTTTAAAGCCCGCTCGATGGGTCCTATAATCAAAGTCAGTGGGGTACGGAACTCATGTGTAATGTTGGTAAAGAATGCCAGCTTGTCGATTGTCAGCTCTTCCACTTTCTGCGACATTTCCAGAATCTGATTCTTTTGTGTAGTAATCTTCTCATTCTGGTCTTTCAACAACTTATTTTGTTCAGAAAGTTCCTTCGTCTGATTGGAAAGCAGTTTTTTCTGCTCTTCCAACTCAGAAGTACGTTCTTCTACCATCTGATGCAACAAATCTTGCTGATGTTTCATCACTTTATAACGCCATAATAGCAAACGGTATCCTCCAAACAGCAAAAGGAACAGTACGGAAACCAAGAACCAAGGCGTTTTATAAAAATATGGACAGACTACAATAGACAACTCTTCTGTATGTTCCAGCCAGTGCTTCCCGTCCGGTGCATAACGAAGCTGAAACGTATATTTCCCTGGATAAAGATTTGTATAGGTTGCATTGTTCCGACTAGCTGGTACCGTCATCCACATGTCATCAAATCCCTTCAACCGATAAGAATATTGTGCCTGCGATTCTGACGCATAATCAAGAGCTGAAAACTCAATATAGAGTGATTTATCGCTTTCGTGCATACTAATCTTTCCAGCCTGTGGAAACACCTCCTCACCAAACACCTTGCAATGAGTAAAGGCCAATGGAAAAGTATGCAGATGTTCTACTTCAATCATCGGATGGATCTCCGTCAATCCTTTCTGACTACCAAAGAACAAATGTTCCTTATCAAAAGAAAGGGCACCAGCATTCCAATAGAACTGATTGGAAATCAGCCCATCAATCTGAGTATAATTTTGGAGCAGTTCTTCTTTCACATTAAAGCATGATAACCCATTATCTGTAGATACCCAAATATTACCATACCAATCTTCAAGAATACTACGAACACTGTTACTCACCAGCCCATCATCCTTTGTAAAAGCAGTAAACAAATAATCATCACCTCTTTTTTGTGCCCGATAAAATCCGTTTCCATTGCTACCCAACCACACAGTGCCGTCTTTTGCTTGAAAGATAGAAGTTATACGTTCTTTTTTACCAGAATCCGGCTTATCCAATTTATATACATATTTCTTATATTTCAACTGTCCTTTTCCATAAGCCACAAGATCAATGCGTAAAAGCCCGAAAGGAGAAGATACCCACAGTTCTTTTTCGCGAGTAATACACATGCCCAACGCATTCTGATTAATCACTTCTTTTCTCTCTTGTAAAAGTGGTTCTTCAATGGATCCATCAGCAGGATTATAAACATACAGATTACTCATCGTACCAATCCAAAGCAAATGATTAATAGAATCAAATGCCAGACTTGAAATAAAGGGATCTAGTAAAGGAAGAGGAATATAGCGTTTAGAAACAGAAGGCTTACGGTTAATCCAACCGACTCCACCTCCCCACGTACCCACATACAAACGTTCTTTGTTATCTATCACCAATACACTCACCGTGTTATGTCCCAGACAAGCTGGAGCAGCAGTGGTATAATGTAAAAACTTATCACTCCCTTGCAAACGACAGTTCAGTCCCCCTTCTACCGTCCCCACCCAAAGGGTATGATACTCATCTTCAACGATTGCATTGACAGGATTTCGGGAAAGACTTCCTGGATTATTAATTTGATGAAAATAATTGACTACCGATAAACGAGAAGGAAACATTTTACTCAAGCCTCCTATCTCTGTTCCAATCCAAACCACATTATTCTCATCATCCGCATAAAGCGCATTAATAAAGTTGCATGAAAGACCATGTATATCTAAAGAATCTTCCTCCTGAATCCGGATAAACTCAGAGGAAGAAGCATCAAACACATTTAATCCGAACAATGTGCCAACTATAATTTGACCATCTCGCATGGAAGTGATGTCCGTGACATAATTCTGCGACAATGACGAAAGGTTATGAGGATCATGCATGTAATACCGACTTGTATCAGTAGTCAGATCATAACAATATAAACCATTGTTTGTGCCAATCCACACATTATTTTGATAATGATAAATACAAAATACCGCATCATACGGTGAGATTGTCAATGAAACAGAAACTGGCTGCGGCTCCTGTGCTCTTTCCACCTCTTCATTTATACGGCAAAGCTTTCCTTTATGAAAAAACCATATATATCCATCTATTTCAGCCAATACACAACCACGTTCGTGCAAGGGAGTATCTGAAACAAGGATTACCTTTTTAACGGTACCTGTAGAATTAAATATCACTTTGTATATCTGTCCGTGACTACAAATCCACAAGTTTCCGGCCTTGCTGGTCAGCAGGAAACTGGCAGGCTGCTCCATCAATTCCGCCATCTGCTGCGACTGTAAAGATTCTGCCGACAACAGTTGCAGATTTTCTGTAGAAAGCAATTCGATACCGGCTTCTCCCGCCATCCAGATGCGATGAAAAGAATCTTCCGTCAGTTTTTCTACAAAGTTACTTTTCAATACTCTTTTTTCATTGGTTGCATTCGTATGAAAAGTTACAAATTCATGTCCATCATAACGAGCGACTCCTCCCCCGTATGTAGTCACCCACAAATAACCATCGCTCGACTTGATAATATCATCCACAAAATTATATGGCAAACCATCCTTAATCGTAATAGAAGCAAACGAAAAACGACTGGAGGTTTGAACAGCATGAAGTCCTACTGTAGGATGACACAGACAGAATATCAGCCACAGGCAAAAAAGTACACTTCTTTTTCTCATGAGATTTTTTTCACTTTTCAGACAAAGATAATCCGTTTTTATAGTCTTTTTCTGAAAAAAGCGATAAAAATCCACCCGAAAAACAAATGTCCACCTAATAGGAGAATTTGTCCACCCACGACTAAGTAATTGACCCTAATTTAGGCCTAAAATACATAAGGACAGAGATTTTACTATTTTTTCATCAAAGATTTCAGCTTTTTATGTAAGTTTGTATCACATTAAATTAAAAATAAAACCATGAACAAACACTTAGCCTTTATCTCTGCGCTTGCACTCAGCGCGGGTCTCAGCCTGCAAGCGCAAAACACCAATCAGATGGTGATTCAGGCCAACAAGATTGGTGCGGAAATACAACCGACCATGTACGGGCATTTCTTCGAAGACATTAACTATGGAGCCGATGGAGGTCTCTATGCAGAACTGATTAAGAACCGTTCGTTCGAATTTCCACAACACCTGATGGGATGGGACATTTTCGGCAACGTCACCCTCCAAGACGACGGGCCGTTTGAAAAGAACCCACATTACGTACGCCTCGGAGCCCCCAGCCATCCACACAAACGGACCGGTATTGAAAACGAAGGCTTCTTCGGAATCGGTATCAAGGCCAACGAAAAATACCGCTTTACCGTATGGGCAAGAGGGGAAAACCAGAAAATACAAGTGGAACTGATTGACAACGCTTCCATGGGAGAATCGCAGGTCATCACCTCACAAGACGTGAACATCAACTCCAAGGACTGGAAAAAATATGAAGTCATCCTGACACCCACCCAGACACAAGCCAAAGCGCATCTGAGAATCTTCCTGGCTTCTCCGGGCACAGTAGATTTGGAACATGTGTCTTTGTTCCCGGTAGATACCTGGAAAGGACGTGAAAACGGACTGCGGAAAGACCTCGTACAAGCATTGGCCGATACCAAACCAGGCATTTTCCGTTTCCCGGGAGGATGTATCGTGGAAGGAACCGAAATCACCGACCGCTACAACTGGAAAAACTCTGTAGGACCGGTGGAAAACCGTCCGCTCAACAGCAACCGCTGGGAGTATACCTTCCCCTACCGTTTCTTCCCGGACTATTTCCAAAGCTATGGCATGGGATTCTATGAACTGTTCCTGCTGGCTGAAGACATGGGGGCCGAACCGCTTCCGGTACTGAACTGCGGACTGGCTTGCCAGTATCAGAACGATGACCCGAAAGCACACGTTCCTGTAGACCAACTGGACAGCTACATTCAGGATGCACTCGACCTGATTGAGTTCGCCAATGGCGACACCAACACCAAATGGGGAAAACTCCGTGCCGACATGGGGCATCCGGCTCCGTTCAACCTGAAATTCATGGCCATCGGAAACGAACAATGGGGACCGGAATATCCGGAACGCCTGAAACACTTTGTAGAAGCATTGCGGAAATCACATCCGGAAATCAAGATCATCGGTTCTTCCGGTCCACAGTCTGAAGGAAAGGATTTCGACTACCTGTGGCCGGAAATGAAGAAACTGAAAGTCGATTTGGTAGACGAACATTTCTACCGTCCCGAAGACTGGTTCCTGAAATCAGGCAACCGCTACGACAACTACGACCGGAAAGGCCCGAAAGTATTTGCCGGAGAATACGCCTGCCACGGAAAAGGCAAGAAATGGAACCACTTCCATGCATCTCTGCTCGAAGCTGCCTTCCTGACTGGAGTAGAAAGAAATGCCGACGTGGTACACATGGCCACCTACGCTCCGCTGCTGGCTCACGTGGAAGGATGGCAGTGGCGTCCAGACTTAATCTGGTTCGACAACTTACGCTCTGTACGCACTTGCAGCTGGTATGTACAGTCACTCTACGGTCACAACAAAGGTACCAACGTAGTACCTCTGACCATGGACAAGAAACCGGTCAGCGGACAAGAGGGTCAGAACGGACTCTTTGCCAGTGCTGTCTGGGATGAACCCACTCAGACTTACATCGTAAAAGTAGCCAACACTTCTGACAAGGCACAACCTCTCACACTGGAATTCAAGGGACTGAAGAAGTCAGTCACTTTAGGCGACGGAAAATGCATTACCCTGCACACGGAAAATCCGGATGCAGAGAATACACTCGACAAGCCGAACCTGATAACACCACAGGAGAGTGCCGTATCCATCGAAGGAAATACACTCAATACCGAAATAGGTGCCATGACATTTGCCGTCTACAAATTCAAGAAAGAAAGCAAATAAGCCATCGGTTGATTGCCAAAAAGGTGCGTCTGGATTGCCCGGACGCACCTTTTTTTCGCTTTAATAATACATGCACAACCTATATCCCAAATACAATAAACAAGTACATGCCACCAATAACATGGTCAGTGTCACCTTCAAGGCTTTCTGACGCTCCTTCAAACTAAGTTCCATACCAAGTCCTCCATTTGTTCTGTAACAAAGTTCGGAAAAATATATTACAAAATCATGTAAATAAAGCAACTTTTGTGTGAAAATGCTTTCCAAATTCCACCCATACTTTTTCTTAATAAATCTTTCAGACAAGCATGATTTTCCAAATTATGTTATAAAACACATCTTTTAGACTCATTCCTTTGCAGATTTCCGGAAAGTCCTTACCTTTGCAACGTGTTTTTCATAGTATTAGATTTAAGGTTAACAAAAGGTTGGAGTTCAGCGGAACTCCTTTTTTTATGTCCGTACGTGAACACAAAAAAATTCCGGGCCTGAGCATTCCTTTTGCTCAAGCCCGGAATTTTTATTTCCTATGACAGGCGATTTTTACATCGGTACGATAGTGAATCCCCAACGGTATTCCTTATTGGCTGGAATCAGGTACTGCGGGTCTGGAATAGAACCCCAGCTGTCGAAACCGCCCACACCCATCTGGCGCATGTCCAGGCAGACTTCCACAAAATCACGCGGAGTGATGTCGTTGATGTGGGTCTGACGCGGCTTAATGTCTTTCGCCGTACGGATATCGTGTTTCAGCTCTTCCGCATCCCGGTTGTTCCACTGGTAGTCGCGGCTTGTCGCTTCTTCGCCGTCAAAGTCTTCCACGGAGTTGCGGAGAGAATTGAATTCCATCATTCCGTCGGCATACACAGCCAGTCCCTTGCCGTTTCTCTTTTTCAAAGTCAGCCAGCGGGTATCGGTGTGATGTCCGTTCTCTTGCGGACGTACATACGGATAATACATCTGTTCTGCCGTGCTCCGGTATTCACCCACCAGTGTACCGTTGTTTCGGTCACAGTAATTTTCTTCCGGTCCACGTCCGAAATAAGTCACCTGCTCCATGTCGGCCGGCAAACGGAAACGTACTCCGATGCGCGGTACCACCAGTTTGGAACTTTCCTTGCGACGTGCTTCGTTGCCCGGTGTAAAGGTAGCCATCAGGGTCGCTTCCGAAGCCTCAGTCTGAGCGGCCTGCATTTCGGTAGAAGTGAAGGTATAATCAGCTTTCACCACTCCCGACGGATGGATGCGGTAAGTCGCAATGTAGAGATTGCCCGCAGCCAGCAGGTAGCTCACCTTCAATACGGCATCTTTTCCGTCCAAGGCGAGTGAGGCATCCACTACGTTGAAGTTCTTGCTCGACTGTTTCCAGATTTGCAGACGTTTCGGCATCTGGCTTCCGTAGTCGTTGTCGTTCGGTCCACGCCAGAAGTTAGGCTGCAAACCGAATCCCTCGTGGAAGTATTCTGTACCTTTTACTTTATAAGAAGTCACCAGCCCGGTTGATTTGTCGAACACAAACGATACGCGTGACGACTGTACCGTCAGCAGGTTGCCGTTTTCACTGCACTGCAAAGCCGGACCTTGCACCGCGAACGAACGGTCGAGGGCCTCTACCGGCAGACGGAACTGTTCATGCGCAATTTCATAACCGACCGGAATCAGCGGTTCCGGTTCCAGCGTTGTCACCGAGAAGTTCACAAAATATTCTGTACCTGCCTTGGCCTTCAATCCCCCGACGTTTACCGCCAGTTCTTTCTTGGCCTGAGGAGCCACGTCCAGCGATACTTTTCCACGGCGTACCACCTTGTTGTTTTCTTTCACCTCATACGTAATCTGGTATTTCTTCAGGTTGGTGAAATAGAAACGGTTGAGCACATTGAATTTTCCGTTCGCCAGGTCGGCAGCTTCGAAAGCCACATTCTGATGCGCATATTTCACTTCACTCATCGCCGGATGAGGATTACGGTCCGGATTCACGATACCGTTGCAGCAGAAGTTACCGTCGCTCGGCATGTTGGTACCGAAGTCACCTCCGTAAGCCCAATAGTCTCTTCCGTTCTCATCCTTTACCAAGATACCCTGGTCTACCCAGTCCCAGATATAACCTCCCTGCAGATTCGGATATTTGTAGATGGCCTTCCACTGGTCCCACAAGCCTCCGGTAGAGTTACCCATGGCGTGGGCGTATTCCGATGGTGCCACCGGACGGTCACTACCCCGACGGCCGATGCTTTCCAACCATGCCGCACTAGGATATTGGGGTACGTACATATCTGAGTTCCATTCCCACTGCGCACGTTCGTAGTTTACCGGACGGTCCATCAGTCCCTTGTCTGCCTGTTTCACCCACAAGTACGCCTCATAGAAGTTGTACCCGTTACCAGCCTCGTTACCCAATGACCAGAACGTCACAGAAGGATAGTTCTTGTTACGTTCAAACATGTTTTCCACACGATACAAATGCGGCTTCAGCCATTCCGGATTATTCCCCAACGTACCGCCCTTGCTCAGGCTGTAATACATACCGTGGCTCTCGATGTTAGCCTCATCGTAAATATACAGACCGTATTCATCACACAGTTCATAGAAACGGCGGTCTTGCGGATAATGGCACAGACGCACCGTGTTGATATTGTTGCGCTTCATCAGCTCCAGGTCCTTGCGCATCAGTTCCTCGCTCACGTAATGACCTGTCAGCGGGTTGTGCTCGTGCATGTTCACCCCTTTCAGTTTCAACGGCTGTCCGTTGATGAACAACACATGGTAGTTCTTGCCATTGGCTGCCTTCTGGTCAATTTCCTTGATTTCGATACGACGGAAACCTACGTGATACGGAATAACCTCGGTCACTTTGCCGTTTTCCTTCACCGTCATCAGCAGTTTGTACAGGTTCGGAGCTTCCGAGGTCCACGTCTGTACTTCCGGCAGTTCCTTGCTGAAAGACACCGTACCTTCTTTTCCCGGCAACACCTCGGATGCCTGCTCGCCACTGGCCACCACCTTGCCCTTGCTGTCCAGCAGTTCATAGCTTACATTCAGTCCGGCCGTCTGTGCACGGTGGTTCTTCAGTTCCATGTCCAGACGGAAAATACCCTTGGTATAAGAATCATCCAACGTAGAAGTGATGCGGAAATCCTGTACCGAAGCCTTCGGCTGTGAATAAAGGAACACATCGCGTTCGATACCGCTGATACGCCAGAAGTCCTGACATTCCAGATAAGACCCCGTGCTCCAACGGAAAATCTTCAAGGTCAGTACGTTGTTCCCGTCCTTCAGGTAATCGTTGATTAAATATTCTGCCGGATTCTTGGAATCCTCGTTATAGCCCACCTCTTTACCGTTCAGGTATACATAACAGCCCGATTTGGCTCCGGCAATGTGCAGGTAAATATCGCGTCCTTTCCATTCCGAAGGTACCGTAATGTCACGGCGATACACACCTACCGGATTTTTCTCCGGCAACAGCGGAGGCTGAGGATTGCGCGGCTGGAACTCATAACCATGGTTGGTATAAATGGCTGTACCGAAGCCCTGCACTTCCCAGTTACCCGGCACCTTGATGTCGTGCCATCCGTCGGTACTGGTCTCCGGCGAAGTGATATCGGTCGGAAGGTCCAAATAAGAATCCGTGTAATAAAATTTCCACGTTCCGTTCAACAGCTCATAATAAGGGCTGTTTTCATACTTTCCGGTCAAAGCCTGTGTCTTGTCGGCATACGTCATAAAAGCCGATCTAGGCGCTTCGCGGTTTACAGATACGGTTTGAATATCTTTCCAATAAGGTAAAGATGCATTTTCTGCATATACCTGTTGGGGCACTCCACTGATGGTCAGCGCTCCCGTCAGCGTACAGCAAAAAGTCTTCATTGCAAGAGTGAGGTTCCTTTTCATCTGTCCTTTTTAAGGTTAATAAATTTCAGAGCGCAAGTTAGGAAGAATATTTCATATTCAACCTAAAATTCCTCATAAATTTTATTTTCTTCTAAAGGAATACGTTTTACAAGAAAAATGTCCGCCACCGAAATCAATTCAATGACGGACATTCGCTATCTGTTACCTTTTAGCCAATCAATACCATACCACCGGCTTATCGCCCATCAGGAAGGTCAGTTCACCTCCCTTCATGATATCGGCATATTCTATCCAGGCTTTCTTATATTCTTTTCCGTTCAGCAACACACCCTGTATGTAATTGTTCTGCTGGCCCTGGTCGTCGCGCTTGATGACAAACTTGCCTGCCGGTACCGCAATTTCGACCTTCTCGAAATTCGGATAGCCAAAGACAAACTTACCTCCGGCAGGTTCCACCTGATAGAAACCGAAGGAAGAAAGCACATACCAGGCCGACATCTGGCCCACGTCTTCGTTACCCGACAATCCGTCCGGCTGGTCAGTGTACATGGTATGCAGAATTTCTTTCACCCGCTCGGCTGTCTTCCAAGGCTGGCCCACCAAAGTATACAAATAGGTGATATGATGACTCGGTTCGTTGCCATGGGCATACTGGCCAATCAGTCCGCTGATGTCCGGTGACGAAGCCTCACCCAGCTCACCTTCGGCCAGGAAAAGAGAATCCAGTTTGTGGACAAAAGCATCTTTACCACCGAAACAAGCCACGAGTCCCTCTACATCCTGCGGCACCAGCCAAGTGTACTGCCAGGCGTTTCCTTCGCAATAGTCATCGTCTCTGTGTGCCGATGCATACGGGCTGAAAGGCGTACGCCAGGAGCCGTCGCTTAGCTTGCCTCTCATAAAGCCTGTAGAAGCATCAAAATAATTCTTGTACGACTTGCTGCGCTCCAGGAAGTAGGTATAATCCTCCTGCTTGCCCAAACGGCGGGCAGCCTGTGCCACCGCCCAGTCGGCAATAGCGTATTCCATGTCGTAAGCAATGGCTTCCGTCATCTTGTCGGCCGGAATAAATCCGTACTGAATCCGATATTCCATACCGCGTTCAGGCAGCATGGACGACTCTTTCAGTGCCTTGAATGCCAGTTCCGAATCAAATCCCTTGATGTCCTTCAAAATGGCGTCTGCCACTACCGGTACCCCGGGATTTCCCACCATACAGTTCGTTTCACAACCCATCAGGTGCCATACCGGCAACTTGCCTTGCTGCTGATAGATATGCAACATCGTGTTGATGATATCGCTCATCCGCTCCGGCTGAAGGATGGTCATCAAAGGCTGTGCGGCCCGGTAAGTGTCCCAAAGAGAGAAAGTAGTGTAGTTCTTGAACCCTTTCTCGTGGTGCATTTGCTTGTCGGCTCCGTAATAATCGCCATTCACGTCACAAAATTCTGACGGAGCGAACAACGTATGGTACAAGCTGGTATAGAAAATTTTCTTGGACACCGCATCCTGGGTAGATACCTGGACTTTGTTCAACTCCTTGTTCCAAGCTGCTTTGGCATCGGCCACCGTCTTTTCAAAATCCCAGCCACTGAGTTCTGCCTGCATGTTCAACAGAGCCCCCTCTTCTGACGTGGGCGAAAGAGCTACCTTCATGTAAATCGGCTCCGGATTTCCAGCCGGGAAATTCACCCGGGCAAACAGCTGGGCCCCCTGGGCCATATTGCCTTCCTTCACCGAATCGTTGACAATGAAGGCTACACTGTCGAACTTCCGCGAGAACTCGGCCCGGAAGAAAATGCGCTGGTCGTCGGCCCATCCCTTGGAATAACGGTAACCGCTCAACGTGCTGTCGTTGACCACCCGGATGACCGCATCCGTGGTCTTGTCCCAGCAACCTCCGTTCACCATATCGAACACAATGGCCGGACTTTCCTTCTCGGGGAAAGTATATTTATGGAACCCCACCCGCTTGGTGGCCGTCAGTTCCACATCCACATTGTATCTTGACAGATGCGTACGATAGTAACCCGGGGTGACCACTTCTTTCGAACGGTCGGAATATGACCAGAGACCGGTTTCATACGACGTGGTATCGCCGCGCGCATAAGTCACTTCGCCCACCACCGGCATCACGTTGATATCATGCAAATCGCCGATACCCGTACCGCTCAGGTGCGTATGAGGAAAACCGATGACTGTAGAATCCGACTCATGATAACCCGACACCCAGTCCCATGACTGAGGGATGCTGGTCGGCCCCAGCTGTACGAAGCCATAAGGCACATTCGCCCCGAAAAACACATGTCCGTGTCCACCGGTACCGATACGAGGGTCTACAAACTGCGTCAAGTCTTCCATTTCCAACTTTTCCTGCTTGTTTCCACAGGAAGCCAGACACAAAGACAAGACCGGAACAAACAATAATGATTTTTTATCCATGGTTTTAAATTTAATATAATTCAAGGTCTATCATTTCTTTCTCTCGAAAAAGAATAAGGAACATCTTCCCGCGCGATTCCTCTTTTTTCGTTCGGCAAGTTACTCATTTCTATTTGTATTTTAGCACCTTTCATCAAATCTTTATGAGAAAAATAATTGTGTGTATAAGTTTTTCCATTCATTTTCATGTCCTTAATGTAAAAATTCTCCTCATTGTTCAACGGAGCCTCTATCGTTACGTCCTTTCCGTTTTCCAGATGAATAGTCGCTTTCTTAAACAAAGGAGCACCCACCACATATTCATTGCTTCCTGGACATACTGGATAGAATCCTAAAGCTGTAAATACATACCATGCAGAAGTCTGTCCATTGTCCTCGTCACCACAATATCCATCCGGAGTCGGTGTATACATCTTGTTCATCACCTGCCGCAACCAATACTGGGCCTTCCAAGGCTGCTTGGCATAATTATACAGGTAAATCATGTGCTGAATGGGCTGGTTGCCATGGGCGTAATTCCCCATGTTCATCACGGTCATTTCCCGAATCTCGTGGATGACAAAACCGTAATAGCTGTCATCAAACACGGGTGGCACTGAAAATACGGAATCCAGCATTGCCACAAACATCTTTTCTCCTCCCATCAGGTCAATCAGTCCTTGGGGGTCGTGGAACACCGACCAGGTATAATGCCAGCTGTTTCCTTCGGTAAAGGCATCCCCCCATTTGAGCGGAGAGAAAGGCGTCATGAACGTGCCGTCTTTCTTCTTGCCCCGCATCAGCCTGGTTTCCGGGTCAAACAGATTCTTATAGTTCAAAGCCCGCTGGGCAAACAGGTTGATTTCTTCTTCCGGACGCTTCAGTTCTTTGGCCAGCCGGTAGATGCACCAGTCATCATACGCATATTCCAACGTACGGGCCGCATTCTCATGGATTTTCACGTCGCAGGGCACATAACCCAGCCGGTTGTAATATTCATATCCCAGCCGTCCGGTTGAAGAGACCTCCGGATGTACGTTTTGAGTGCCGTGCAGCAATCCTTCGTACAAGGTCTGCAGGTCGTCCACCTTTACATCTTTCATATAAGCATCAACTAACACGGAAGCAGAATTGTTGCCCACCATACATCCGCGGTGTCCGGGGCTGGCCCATTCAGGGAAGAAACCACTCTCTTTGTAAGTATTGACAAGTCCTTCTTGTATCTCTTTATTCACAGAGGGATAAGCCAAGTTCAGCAACGGGAACAAACAGCGGAACGTATCCCAGAAACCGGTATCCGTGTACATATACCCCGGCAGCACCTTCCCGTTGTAGGGACTGTAGTGTATCACCTGCCCACGAGCATCTATCTCATAAAGCTTGCGGGGAAACAGCAGCGAACGATACAGGCAGGAATAGAACGTGCGGTATTGGTCCAGATTCCCTCCGTCCACTTCAATTCGGCCCAGCACCTCATTCCAGGCCGACTTTCCTTTTTCTGCCAGCACCTCCAGACTGTCATCACCCAGCTCCTTCAGGTTTTCCAAGGCTTGTTCCACACTGATAAACGAAGAAGCCACCCGCGCATGTACCTTCTCCCCTTTTCGGGTAGCAAAACCGATAATGGCTCCCGCATGGCTTGCTTCCTGTTCAACCTTATCTACCGAGATACAGCTATCAGCGACCGTAGCCTTGTACGTAAAAGGCTTATCAAATTCTATTACAAAATAGTTTTTGAAGTTATCAGGCACACCACCACTGTTCTTGGTAGAATAACCGATAATGCGATTATTTGCCGCATCAATCTTTACGTATGAGCCCTGATCAAACGCATCAATCACTACATAAGAATGCTCATTTTCAGGGAAAGTGAAGCGGAACATCGCAGCCCGTTCCGTGGGCACCAGCTCTGTAAGCACATCGTGCTCGGCCAGATATACCTTATAATAATATGGCTTGGCCTCTTCCCCCTTGTGCGAGAACCAACTGGCACGCTGGTCTTCCTCGAACATCGGCTTTCCGACCACCGGCATGATGGAAAACTGACCGTAGTCGTTGATCCACGGACTGGGCTGGTGCGTCTGCTTGAAGCCCCGGATTTTGGTGGCCGTGTACATATACTGCCATCCGTCTCCCATTTTCCCGGTCTGCGGAGTCCAGAAATTCATTCCCCACGGGCGGGCTATGGCCGGATAGGTGTTTCCGGCAGAAAACTCGTAAGTGGACTGTGTACCCATCAGCGGATTCACATAGTCTGCATAATTGGTGGCCTTACCGTGAAGGGCAAAGCACAGTATCATCATTAACCAAACTAATTTCTTCATTTTAAATCTAACATTTTCAATTAATACCAAATATATCCGGGTTCCTTGCACATTTCCAACTCCAACGTGGCCCCCGACATAATCTGTTCATGCGTGATGAAACTCTGGTGATAAGGCTTCCCGTCCAGCTTGACCGTACGGATATACCGGTTTTCCTTGCTCAGGTTCTCCGCCTTCACGGTAAAGGTTTTCCCGTTCGAAAGACTTAACTCCATTTTCTTGAATTTCGGCTTGCCTATCTCATACCGACCGGATACCGGATTCACCGGATAAAATCCCATGGCACTGCACACATACCATGCCGACATCTGTCCGCAGTCCTCGTTCCCGCACAATCCTGCCGGGGTATCGAGGTAGAGTTCATCCATAATCTGCGACACATATTGCTGCGTTTTCCAAGGCTGGTTCACCTTGTTGAACAAATAAGCCACATGATGGCTCGGTTCGTTGCCATGCGCATACTGCCCAATCATTCCCGTACTGAAAATAGGCAAGTCTTCCCCCTCCGTCGGATGAAAAGTGAACATGCTGTCCAGTTTCTCGGCAAAACGCTCTTTCCCGCCCACCAGCGCGATAAGTCCGTCGATGTCGTGCTGCACAGACCAGAAATAATGCCACGCATTGCTTTCGCAGATATGCGGGGTGTAGTCCTCTGCCCGGAAATCCGGGATAAAATTCCCTTTGTCATCTTTCGGCTGCATGAACGAAGTGGCCGGGTTATACAGGTTCCGATAATTCTGCGAACGGGCATAGAACGTATCGGCCACGTCCTTATGCCCCATCCTGGCCGCCATCTCCGCAATGCAGAAATCATCGAACGCATATTCCAGCGTCCGCGACAACGACCAATTCTCTGAATTATATTTATCCGTCACATTATAAGGCACATACCCCAGCTGCTTGTAAAGGCCGATGCCCCGGTATTCATCCAGATTGGCCGTATGCACACAAGCCTCCAAGGCCTTTTCCGCATCAAAATCGCCGATACCTTTCAGATAAGCATCCACAATGACCGGCACCGCATGATAACCAATCATCATGTCGGTCTCGCTTCCATAGAAGTTCCACACCGGCAGACGCCCGTTCTGTTCATAAAATGCCAAGAATGACTTAATCATGTCATTGGTTCGTTCCGGCTGGGTATAAGTGAACAGCGGATGCGATGCCCGAAACGTGTCCCACAACGAAAACGTGCTGTAATTGGTCCAGCCGACAGCCTGATGCACCAGTCCGTCCGGTCCGTAATATTGCCCGTCCACATCCGAATAAATGGTAGGCGCCAGCATGCTGTGGTAGAGCGCCGTATAGAAGATGGTCTTATCCTTCCTGTCGTCCGACTGTACCCGGATTTTCGACAGTTCCCTGTTCCATTTCTCCCGGGCCTGCCCACGGTATTTCTCGAAATCATTCTCCGGCGCCTCCGCCTGCAGGTTCTTCGCAGCTCCCTCCATGCTGACACCCGAAAGAGCTGTGGTCACCACCACCTGTTCGCCTTTCCGCGTGGAAAAATCAAAACGCGCCACATAGGCCGTCCCCCTCGTTTGGTCATCGTGCAAGATAGACGTGGTATCCAGTTGTATATTCTCAAAAGGCACCGAGAAACGGGTCTGGAAAAAGACTTTCTGATTCCGGGCCCACCCATCAGAAAAACGGTACCCCCGGATGGTCACAGAATCCACCACCTCCACATAACTGTCTTGCGTGGCGTCCCAGTTCATCGCTTTCTTCAAGTTCAGGATAATGGCCGACTGAGCTTCCGGAAACGTGTAACGCTGGATGCCGCAACGCTCCGTGGCCGTCAGTTCCACATTGATTCCGTAATCTTCCAGAAAGACCTGATAATATCCCGCCGACGCACTCTCTTTCTCGTGCGAGAACTTGGAATGTATGCCCAAAGGAGACGCCGCCTCTACGTAAGGCAAGGTGACAGGCATAAAAGAAATGTCATACAAATCGCCTGCTCCAGTACCCGAAAGGTGTGTATGACTGAATCCGGCAATGGTACTGTCCGGATAATAATACCCTGCAATCCGGTCCCAGCCCGGCAAACCGTTGTCCGGACTCAACTGTACCATGCCGAACGGCAACTGTGCCCCGGGGTAGGTATTCCCGGTGAAATCTGTCCCGATAAAGGGATTCACATATTGTGTCAAATCTTCTTCCGTAGAAACAGCAGGAGGCGTACACCCCCACGTCAGACTGACCAACCCCACTAACGCCCAAAATGATTTTTTCATGCTATGATATCCTATGCTAAGTAGATAAAAAGTGGACAAAGCTAATAAATCTGTCCAAAAATCAGTACAAAGAAAGCACAAAAAAACCGTTTTTAAGCCATTTAAAGCGGTTTTCATTCTACCACTCCCCCCAGCCATACCTGGAAACAGCCTCACATATCTTTTTTATGCCCCTTATGATTTCTCTGTTTCACAGTGTGGGATTCATATTTCACACTGTGGGATATGTATTTCACAGTGTGGTTTTTGTATCCCACAGTGTGGTACATAGAAAATATTGAGACACAAACCATTAATCATCCGGTAAAAACAGGTTATGCTCTCCATGACTTTTATTCATCTCACCGCTGCATTTGTTCAGCCATCCGCCTGCCTACGAAACACAGCTCCCGTCTCACCCCTAAAAAGCATGTCTTTGCCAAATAAATTGTATAAAACCTTTGAATAAACAAGGCCAGTTTCTTAATACATGTTATAAAACACGTTTTCTGCTTGCAAATCTCTCCAAAAGCCTTACCTTTGCACTGTGTTTTTCATAGTATTAGATTTAAGGTTAACAAAGGTTGGAGTTCAGCGGAACTCCTTTTTTTATGTCCATACCCCACCACATCCTTTTTCTTACCATGCCAATCACCTTCCGATAAACAATTTCCACCACTAAATCACAAGAAGAAAGAGTTTGCAAACCGAAGAAAAGCGTAACTTTGTCGCCCTATGGAAGAAAACAACAGAGTCTTATTGGGAATGAGCGGCGGTACCGACAGTTCGGTGGCAGCGTTGCTCTTGCAGGACGCCGGATATGAAGTGACCGGCATCACTTTTCGTTTTTATGAGAAAGACGGCAACACGGAATACCTGGACGACGCACGGGAGTTGTGCCGCTCACTGGGCATTCCTCATCTGGTGTACGATGCCCGCACCGTGTTTCAGGAGAAAATCATCCGGTATTTCATTCAGGAATACATGGCCGGACGCACCCCGGTGCCTTGTACCTTGTGCAACAACTACCTGAAATGGCCGTTGCTGGCGCAGGTGGCCGACGAACGAGGCATTTACCATCTGGCTACAGGACATTATGTCAACAAACGGTATACCGACGGCTACTGGCACATCACCTGTGGGAAAGATACCGACAAGGACCAGTCTTTTTTCCTGTGGGGGCTTCCCCAATCCATACTGGAACGGATGTGTCTGCCCATGGGCGGACTGACCAAAACCCAGGTACGCGAAATAGCTGCCGCACGCGGATTCCTGAAAGCGGCTACCAAGCGCGACAGCCTGGGCGTGTGTTTCTGCCCGATGGATTACCGCAGCTTCCTAAAAACTCATGTACCGGAAGGAGAAATTGTACCCGGAAATTTTTATGACGAACAAGGACATTGCCTGGGGAAACACGAGGGATATCCCTTCTACACCATCGGACAACGGAGGGGGCTGGGCATTCACCTGAACAAAGCGCTCTTTGTAAAAGATATTATCCCCACGGAAAATAAAGTCATCCTCAGTGACCGTCTGCAGGCACTGGAGAAAAATGAGATGTTTCTCACGCACTGGAACCTGATTCATCCCGAAGCCCTGCTTGGACACGATGACGTCATCGTCAAGATACGCTACCGGAAACAGGCCAACCGGTGTACCGTCACCCTGCTGGAAGACGGACGGCTGCACATCCAGCTGCATGAGCCGCTGGCTTCCATTGCCAGCGGACAGGCAGCGGCATTCTATCGGGGAGATACCGTATGGGGAGGAGGAATCATCGAGTAATCAGCAATCCTTCTCCCTGCATTTTCCAAAGAAGTAGTCGGTCAGGAAACGGGCATGCTTCTTGACCAGTTCCCGACCCTGTTCTTCGCCTTGCAGGCTGTTCAGACCGGCATCCTGCAACATGCCGGCATCTTGCAGGGCACAGCTCAAGTCATACGGAATCACCTCCGGATTCAAGAGGAACAAAATGGCCTTCTTCTGTGCCTCCTTCGAATCATAAAACTTGTTCTCCGGTGAAGAGATGCATTCACACAAACGCATCTGGATATGGACACCGGTATGCGAAGAAACCATCAGCACCAGTCCGTGCTGTGCATCCATCTTCGGCATCTTTATCCCTTCTTTTTCCTTGTACTCCATTTTCCGGAAAAGGAAATCCCGCACTTCTTCCTCCGACTGGCAGAACACGAACTGCTTCCCGCCGGATGCTTTCATAAAGGCATCGTAGGTTTGCCGGATATCTTCACGTTTAGCAGCCTGTCGGGCCAACTCTTCTTTCATCTTTTCCTCATAGTCTGACACCACCAGCGTACCGTCCTGCCACCAGGTACCTCCATATTGTACCCATCGGCTCTGCAATACCGTCATGCCTTCCTTCCGGCCTTTCAAAGAGTCCATATTCACAGAGTCCTTACGGACAGACAACTGTACCTCTTCTTCTCCCGACAAATCTTTCACAAACAACGAAGTCTCGTCTTCGCCCTCATAAAGATACATTCCTTGAGGGACGACTTTGACTTCTGCCCACTGGGCAGCTTCCGGGTGAGTCTTCCCTACCAACGCCAGCCATTCTACGGAGGTCAGTGAAAGCAGGTTCTTTCTTCCTTCGAACAGAATGTTCTGCTTCACATCGTACGACAGGAGACTTGGATTCACATTCCCCATACGGACGGCCGCCTCCACCGCATGCTGGTACTCGCTCCGGTTTTCAAACCCTACATAGCTGCAGAAGTGGAACCACTCCAAGATGCTGCGATAACGCATGTAATCATTTTCGCCAAAAGGCTCTCCATACAGCATGTCATGCAAGCGGGTGTTCTCCGGGGCCACCTCATATTCGTCCGACAGATAATCGTAGAGCTGATAAGCCAGATCCTCAAATACCGGGTTCTCGGGATTCAGCACACCGCCTGCCTGCTTTTCCAAAGACTGGAAATAATGCCACAACAAAAAACGCAGGTCTTCCGGATTCACTTCTCCCGGATAATATTCTTTCTCTTCTTCCGGCGTCATGAAAGGCACAGGCTGACCGTACCGCTTGCGACATTCGCCGGTAAACGCTTCCCAGATGCCTGTCTGTGTGATGAGGTCCTGAAACCAGAGGGTCAAATAAATGGCAATGCCATGAAGGCTGTGTTCCGAATACCGTTCGCCGACCGCAGTCTTCAAGAAATCAGCAAGACGGTTGGCTACATTCACATAATATGTATCTATTTCATCCTGACGTCCGTAGGGCTGAAACGACATCCACTCTTTTACATATATCTTCTTCATATTAGATTTGGATTTAAAATTCTGTGGTGCAAAAGTAAAATAATTACGAGAGTAAACAAATCATCCCGGCAGAACTTATTTGCTATCCACACGTTATCCACAAGCTGTGAATAACAATAACTCACTGATATACAAGATTTGTAAAAGACAAGCTGAATAATATTCACAAGGATTTCAACAAGTAATTAACCAACCTGTTCATATCCTATACTCACAAAAAAATCCTGTCCGCACATTTCAGAAACGCGAACAGGATTTCCTCTTATTGATTCTTCAAATTATTCTTTCCGTTTCGCCTTCAGTTCTTCTGCCGGCACCATACGGTACAGACGGTCACTGGGACGGATACGGTCGGGTACCTTGAACGATACATGCACTCCTTTCTTCACCACATCCACCGGTTTCAAATCTACACGTGCCTCCTCCAGTGTGACATACATGGCACCGGTAGTCGGACCGGTAATCAGGAGTTTGTCGCCTACCTTGATTTCAGCCGCCTCAATCAGGAACTCAGCCACTCCGATATTGGAGAAATACTTGATGCCGCGTCCGGCATATACCTTGCGCTCCGTAGCCTCCGAACCATAGTTCTTGCTCCATTCTCCCAGACGTTGTCCCAGGTAATATCCGTTCCAGAAACCACGGTTGAACACCGTTTTCAGACGTGTATCCCAGTCGGCCACTTTCTCGTCGGAGAACGTTCCGTCGAGATACGACTGGATGGCTTCCTTGTAACATTCCACCACGGTACGCACATACTCAGGACCACGGGCACGGCCTTCAATCTTGAACACCCGGACACCGGCTTCAATCATCTCGTCCATGAAATGAATGGTCTTCAAATCTTTCGGCGACATGATGTACTGGTTGTCCACTTCCAGCTCGATATCACTTTCCTTGTCTTTCACGATGTAAGCCCGGCGGCATACCTGCATGCAGGCACCTCGGTTGGCCGATGCATTCTGTTCGTTCAGGCTCAGATAGCATTTTCCGGAAACCGCCATGCACAAGGCACCGTGACAGAACATTTCGATACGTACCAGCTCACCCATCGGGCCCTTGATTTGCTGCTCCTGAATGGCATCGTATATCTTGCGCACCTGCTTGAGGTTCAACTCGCGGGCCAGCACCACCACGTCGGCAAAGCGGGAATAGAACTTCAGCGCCTCCGCGTTGCTGATGTTCAGCTGGGTAGAAAGATGCACCTCCTGTCCCACTTCGTTACAGTAAGCCATCACGGCCACATCGGCGGCAATGACGGCACTGATGCCAGCTTCCTTGGCCGCATCCACAATCTTACGCATCAGTTCAATGTCTTCATCGTAGATGATGGTATTGATGGTCAGGTAACTCTTCACCCCGTGTTCCTCGCACACCTTGGCGATTTCACGCAAGTCTTCTATGGTAAAAGTGCTCGCCGAGCGCGCACGCATGTTCAAACTCTCAATGCCGAAATAGATGGAATCGGCTCCGGCATGAAGGGCAGCTGCCAACGACTCACGCGAGCCAACAGGTGCCATGATTTCAAAGTCTTTGATTGTATAACTCATGTCCACTATTATGATATTACCGCGCAAAGGTAGCGTTTTTTCGGGATATAATAAAATTTCACTACCTTTGCGCGACAATATCAAGCCAATGAAAATTAGGAACATAGATTTAGGAGAAAAGCCAGTGTTGCTGGCCCCGATGGAAGATGTCACCGACCCTGCTTTCCGCCTGATGTGCAAGCAGTTCGGTGCCGACATGGTGTACACGGAGTTCGTGTCGAGCGATGCGTTGATCCGTTCGGTGGGAAAAACAATGCTAAAGCTGAACATCAGCGAGAAGGAACGCCCGGTGGCCATCCAGATTTACGGGAAAGATACCGATACGATGGTGGAAGCGGCCCGCATCGTGGAACAGGCACAACCTGATATTCTGGACCTGAACTTCGGATGTCCGGTGAAACGGGTGGCCGGTAAGGGAGCCGGTTCAGGACTGTTGCAAAACGTACCCAAGATGCTGGAAATCACCCGTGCCGTGGTCGATGCCGTCAAGATTCCGGTCACGGTAAAAACCCGTCTGGGATGGGATGCGGAACACAAAATCATCGTGGAACTAGCGGAACAATTGCAGGATTGCGGCATTGAGGCCCTGACCATCCACGGGCGTACCCGTGCCCAGATGTACACCGGCGAGGCGGACTGGACCCTTATCGGAGAAGTCAAGAAGAATCCGAGAATGCACATCCCTATCATCGGCAACGGTGACATCACCACCCCTCAACGTGCCAAAGAATGTTTCGAGCGCTACGGCGTGGATGCCATCATGATTGGACGGGCCAGTTTCGGACGTCCCTGGATTTTCAAGGAAGTAAAGCATTATCTGGAGACAGGAGAAGAACTTCCGCCCCTTTCCTTCAAATGGCGAATGGATGTCTTACGGCAGGAAGTGCTCGACAGCGTGAACCTGCTGGACGAACGCAGAGGTATTCTGCACGCGCGCCGTCACCTGGCTGCCTCCCCGCTGTTCAAAGGGATTCCCAACTTCAAGGACACCCGCATCGCCATGCTGCGTGCAGAGACACTCCAGGAGTTGAATACCATCCTAGATCACATTGAAAATACATTCGGTAAGGAATAAGACTCCTTACCGACTTTCTCCTTAATACATGATGCGCTTGAAAACGGGCGAGATAAACCACCGCTTGTACATCAGCGTAGCCAGCTGGTACACGAAGAACGCGGTAATCAATCCCACGAGGGAATCAATCAGGTAGTGCGCCTGAATGTAGACCGTGGCACAGCACAGCAACACATAGAACGGGAAAAGGATATAAGCCAGCTTCCGGTTCACACGCCAGGCCATAATCATCACAATGGTAGAGATACCCACATGCGAGCTGGGGAAAGCGGCGGTAGGGCGTTCGCCCACTTCCTGAGAGGCCTCCACCAGATTATAGAAGAATCCATGCTCATATCCGGGCCCCGGAAGCAAGAACGTATTGTGGTTGAAATAATCGCCGATGGGCGTAAAGTCACAAGCATTCACCTTGTCCATCCCAATGGCCGGGAAATAAAACTGCGGGCCTGCTACCGGCACCAGAATATAGAACAGGTAGTAAATGAAGAAAGAGGTGACCAACACAAAACAGATTTTCTCAAACCACTCAAACCGGGTCAGAAAGTAATACACCACCACAATCAGCATCATGGGATAATAGAAGAAGTAACCCATATTGAACGGCTCACTGAACCATACCGACGGACACAGCTTACTGAATTCCACGGAAGGCTGGCAATGGAAAATGGTCTGTTCGGCAGAAGCAAACAGATAATCCAAATTCGGGAACAGACGGTTGAACTCAAACGTGTCCGGATACCAGTAGGCCAGCAGTGACATCTGCACCACCATCCGGATAAAAGCTGTCAACCGGCAGGGAAATGCCTGATACAAATGAATCAGTACGAACGTCAGTACTACAATACCCAGACGTTCCAGCAACATGGTCCCCGGATGGTCCATCCGGGGATAGAGCAACAAAATCAAAATAGAGGTCAGGGCATTATAAATCAAGCTGATGCTTTCTACCGCAAACAGTCCCTTCCCACTTTCTACTCGTTCAAATAACTTCAGTTCTATAGCCATCCTTCTTTCTTATACCAGGCAATTATTTCTTTTACACCTCTTTCCAACGGATATTCGGGCACATAGCCCAACTCTTTTTCCAGCGGGGAAATGTCACACCTCCAGTTCCGCTGCTTCATGATGCGATACTTGTCACAGTTCAATGTACTGGTCTTCCGGGCCAGCCGTCCGATATTCTCTGCCACAAACGAGATGGCTTTCAAGAGAAACAACGGACACACCACACGAACCATCCACGGATTGCCCAGCTCCTTCCGAATCAAATCGGAAAACGTGTGGCTACTGTACACTTTCCCGTCACTCACGAAATAGGCCCGGCCCGTGACATTCTTTTCAATGACCAGATAAATGGCCTGCACCAAATCTTTCACAAAAACAAACGTGATGTCCTGACGCTTAAAGCCTGCCGCAAAATCCACATGCTGCTTTACAGACTTGGCCATCAGGAAATAATCTCGCTCCCGAGGCCCGTACACGCCGGTAGGACGGAAAATCACATACGGAAAACCGGACAAAGATTTCAGGTATTCCTCTGTATGAAGTTTGCTCAGGCCATACGCCGTATTCGGGCGGGGCGTATCTTCCTCGCAAATGGGAGTGTAATCTTTTTCACGTATCGGTCCGAATATACTTAACGAACTAATGTAAATAAAGTTCATGGGAAGCATGTCCAAGCGCTTCAGCGTCTCAATAAAATGCCGCGTAGCCCAATAATTTCCGATTTCAAAATCGGCCTTGTCCAGGCATTTGGTCACCCCGGCACAATGAATGATGTAATCCCATTTCCCATGCAAACGTTTCTGTTCCTCCAGTTGACTGGCCAAACGGTCGGAATCAGTAAAATCCAACACCGCAAAACGAATGCGTGCATCCTGCAAATATTTCCGGCTGCTGGTTTTCCGCACGCCTGCCCATACCTGAAAGCCTCGTTCCAAGGCCCCTTCCACCAGAAAACTTCCGATAAAGCCACTGGCACCGGTCACCAATATATTTTTCTCCATACGCTTATTTTTCTGGTTCGACATGGATACTGATATACGTATTTGCTCCGAAAGCTTCTCTTAACTTACGCTCCACTGCGGTCGCTTTCTCGTGTGCCTCGTGCAATGGAATATTCCCATCCATGCGTACATGCATGTCCATCGCATAATGACTTCCTATCCGCCGGGTACGCAGATGATGAGGTTCTGACACCCCCTGCTCCGACAAGACAATCTTGGTAATTTCCTGTTCAATATCGTCCGGAAGCGAGCGTTCCAGCAATTCGTCCACACACGACTTGAGCTGCTTGACAGCCACCTGCACAATAAAGACGCTGACAATCACTGCCGCCAACGGGTCGAGTACCCGCCAGCTGTCGCCCAACAGGATGGCTCCTCCTATACCGATGGCCGTACCGATGGAAGAAAAGGCATCGCTGCGGTGATGCCAGGCATTGGCAATGACCGCCGGACTGTTATAACGTTTCCCGACAATACGGGTATAATGAAACAAAATTTCCTTGGATACAATGGATACAATGGCCGCTACCAGGGCAATCCAACCGGGAGACTGCAATGTCTCTCCTCTGAAAAAGCGTACAATCGACTCCACTCCACTCCAGCAAATGCCCACGCCCACAGCCAGCAGGGCCGCACCAATCAGCAAAGTAGCCAGCGTTTCATACTTGCCATGCCCATAGTCATGGTCTTTGTCTTCCGGCTTACTGGAAATGCGTACAAAGACGATTACGATTAAATCCGTAATCAAATCCGACAAAGAATGGACCGCATCAGCAATCATGGCCGCACTCTTGCCCCAGAAACCTGCCGCAAACTTGCAGACTACCAGCAAAATGTTCACCAGGCTTCCTACCAGGGTCACTTTGTATATCTCATGCTCGCGGACGGATGATTCAACTTCATTCATATCAGACTTTGTAATAAGAACGCGGCAAAGATAATAGTTTTTCAGCATCTTAACAGAAAAATCCGCGTTTATTCCGTGGAATTTGCTTTCTTTGTATAATTGAACATGCCGGTTACTAAGAGAGGAGCCGGCTCTAAACTATAAACAACATGGCTAAAAAGAAAAAAGAGAAAAAAGGCGGAAAGCACCTGAAGAAAAAAGAGCTCGTAGAAATGCTGCTCAACTATTTCCGCACAAAGCCGAATGAAGCATTCAGCCTCAAGCAGTTGTTCCAAGCTCTAAAACTCACGACCCATCCGGGAAAAATGCTCTGTGTCGATGTCGTAGAGGAAATGGTGGAAGACAATTTCCTGATTGAAATCGAAAAGGGGCGCTATAAAATCAATGACAAAGGACAGATTCTGACCGGTACCTTCCAGCGGAAGAGTAACGGAAAGAACTCGTTTATCCCCGACGACGGCGGAGAACCGATTTTCATTGCCGAACGTAACTCCGCGCACGCCATGAACAACGACAAAGTGAAAGTGTCCTTGTGTGCCAAATGCAAGAAGCGCCAGCTGGAAGGACAGGTAATCGAGATTTTGGAACATGCCAACGAAACGTTTGTCGGCGTATTGAAAGTCTCCAAGAATTATGCCTTCCTGCTGACAGAAGCCAACACACTGGCCAACGACATCTTTATCCCAAAGGACAAGCTGAAAGGCGGAAAGAACGGCGACAAAGCTGTAGTCCGTATCACCGAATGGCCGGAAGAGGCAAAGAACCCGTTTGGAGAAGTGATTGACATTTTGGGAAAAGCCGGCGACAATACCACCGAAATGCATGCCATCCTGGCCGAATACGGACTGCCTTACACTTATCCGCAGGCTGTGGAAGCGGCTGCTGAAAAACTGTCGGCTGAAATCACACCGGAAGACTATGCCGAACGAGAGGACTTCCGCGACGTGGTGACCTTCACCATCGACCCGAAAGACGCCAAGGACTTCGACGACGCCCTGTCTATCCGCAACCTGAAACCGGGATTGTGGGAGGTAGGCGTACACATCGCCGACGTTTCACATTACGTGAAAGAAGGAAGCATCATCGACAAGGAGGCTGTGAAACGTGCCACTTCCGTCTATTTGGTCGACCGCACCATCCCGATGCTGCCGGAACGGTTGTGCAACTTCATCTGCTCTCTGCGACCGGACGAGGAAAAGCTGGCTTACTCTGTCATCTTCAACATGAACGACAAGGCCGAAGTGAAGAATTTCCGTATCCGCCACACCGTCATCAAGTCCAACCGCCGCTTCACATACGAAGAAGCACAACAGATTATTGAAACGGGAGAAGGTGACTATAAGGAAGAAATTCTGGAACTGAACCGTCTGGCTCAGATTCTGCGAGAGAAACGAATGAGTGCCGGCTCCATCAACTTCGACCGTTGCGAGGTGAAATTCGAGATTGACGAAAACGGGAAACCGCTCAGCGTGTATTTCAAGGTTTCCAAGGAAGCCAACAAGCTGATTGAGGAATTCATGCTGCTGGCCAACCGTACCGTGGCCGAATACGTCGGGAAGGTACCCAAGAACAAGAAGCCGAAGGTATTCCCTTATCGTATCCACGACCTTCCGGACCCCGACAAGCTGGACAACCTGAACCAGTTCATCGCCCGCTTCGGTTACAAAATCCGTACGGGAGGCAGCAAGGTGGAGGTCTCCAAGTCACTCAACCACCTGCTCACGGAAATCAACGGCAAGAAGGAACAGAACCTGATAGAAACAGTTTCCTTGCGTGCCATGCAGAAGGCCCGTTACTCCATCTACAACATCGGACACTACGGACTGGGATTTGATTATTACACCCACTTCACCTCTCCTATCCGCCGTTACCCGGACCTGATGGTACATCGTCTGCTCACCCGCTACCTGGCAGGAGGACGGAGTGCACAGGCCGACAAATACGAAACCTTGTGCGAACACAGTTCGGCCATGGAACAGACAGCCGCCAGTGCGGAACGTGCTTCCGTGAAATACAAACAAGTGGAATTCATGGGCGAACGTATCGGACAAGTCTACGATGGAGTCATTTCCGGAGTCACAGAATGGGGGCTTTACGTGGAAATCAATGAAAACAAATGCGAGGGCATGATTGCCATGCGTGATTTGGGCAACGACTTCTACGAGTTCGACGAAAAGAACTACTGCCTCATCGGACGCCGCCATCACCAGAAGTTCAGCCTCGGCGACCCGATTAAGATTAAAGTGGCCCGTGCCAACTTGGCCAAGAAACAGCTGGATTTTGTATTGGCTGAAGAATAACGGACACCACATCCGTTCTACTATCCCATAAAAAACTCCCCGTTCTTCTTAAAGACCTCAGTCATGTCTGAGAAGAACGGGGATTCTTATTATTTCACTCTGCGGTTCAACTGGTTATTCGCTTTTTCCGGACGGGATTTCCCGACCCGTTTTCCACTTGTCTTTTTCTTGTGGCTCTGCTTCGCCTTGAAAGCAAAAGGATTTTTCTTGTTCATTACCATACTGCACTGATTTTTCCACAAAAATAGGATTTTATTGGATTCATCACAAAATATCGCTACTTTTGTCCATTATCAAAATGAAATGTCCATGAGTCCAACTGATTACACGCATATACTGACTAAGGCCGTTGACGAACTTTCCGATAACCAATCCTACCGGGGACTGTTCCATCAGCATCGGGAAGGGGAACCGCTCCCCTCGGGAAAATCGCTGGAACGGATTGTGGAACTGGCACGTGCCATCCTGTTTCCCGGCTATTTCGGAAACTCGACCATCAACAGCCAGACCATCAACTACCACATCGGGGTCAACATCGAAGAGCTGTTTTCCCTGCTCATCGAACAGATACAGGCCGGACTGTGCTTCGGCGTGGAAAACGAGGGACAATGTGACTGTCAGTCTCCCTGCCGGGCCACAGCGACCCAACTGGCGGCGGAGTTCATCAGCCGTCTGCCGGAAATCCGTCGCATCCTGGCCACAGACGTAGAGGCTGCCTACTACGGTGACCCTGCCGCCACGTGCTTCGGGGAAATCATCTGCTGTTATCCGGTCATCCGGGCCGTGACCAACTACCGGATTGCCCACGAACTTTACCGGCTCAATGTTCCTCTCATTCCACGAATCATCACCGAAATGGCCCATTCCGAAACAGGTATCGACATCCATCCGGGGGCCCAAATCGGACACCACTTCACCATTGACCACGGCACAGGTGTGGTCATCGGAGCAACTTGCATCATCGGTAACCACGTGAAGCTGTATCAGGGAGTTACTCTGGGGGCCAAGAGCTTCCCCTGCGACGAGCAAGGGAATCCTATCAAAGGCATTCCCCGCCACCCGATACTGGAAGACAATGTGATTGTCTATTCCAACGCCACCATCCTGGGACGCATCACCATCGGCGAAGGTGCCACCATCGGCGGTAACATCTGGGTGACGGAAAGCGTACCTGCCGGTGCCCGCATCGTACAGCGGAAGAGCAAGGAAAACAAAGGATAAATCCTCGCCCAAGAACCGTTTTTCCCACTTGAGAAATCCACAAAAATAACGTCCGCAGCTTCAGGAAAAAATCTCCGGAAACTGCGGACGTCTAATTTAGCAAAGCTGTGAAATATACTAGAAAGCCTTATGGTAAAGTGCTTCAATTTCTTCTACTGAAGTCGGACGCGGATTACCTCCCGTGCAGACATCATTGAACGCATCGATGGCCAGCTGGTGCAAATCCCCCTCTTTCACTCCAATCTCATGCAACTTCTGCGGAATACCGATGCTCAAAGAAAGCTGGCGGACAGCTTCTACCGCTGCCTTTACCCCTTCGGCTTCGCTCATGCCAGTGGTATCCACCCCCATGGCTTTGGCAATGTCCAAGTACTTAGGTGCAGCCGGAGATTCCGCGTTGTATTCCATGACATAAGGCAACAATAACGCATTGGCTACTCCATGCGGAGTATCATAGTGTGCTCCCAACGGATGAGCCATAGAATGAACGATTCCCAGTCCCACGTTGCTGAATCCCATTCCGGCAATGTACTGTGCCTGCGACATGGCCTCACGAGCCACCGGATCACTGCCATTGTCTACAGCAGCTTTCAGGTGCTTGGCAATCATTTCAATGGCCTTCAGTTCGAACATGTCCGACATCATCCAGGCTCCCGGAGTAATGTAACTTTCAATGGCATGGGTCAAGGCATCCATCCCCGTTGCAGCGGTCAGTCCCTTTGGCATGGAATACATCAGCTCAGGGTCAACGATAGCTACCGACGGAATATCGTTCGGGTCTACACACACCATTTTCTTGGTAGCCGCCTCATCGATAATCACGTAGTTAATCGTTACCTCGGCAGCCGTTCCGGCTGTAGTAGGAAGAGCGAAAGTCGGGACTGCCTTATGACGTGTATCGGCCACTCCTTCCAATGAGCGTACATCAGCAAATTCCGGATTGTTTACTACGATACCAATACCTTTGGCCGTATCAATGGAAGAGCCGCCACCCAGTGCCACGATGAAATCAGCTCCGGAAGCCTTAAAGGCAGTCACCCCATGCTGCACATTGGCAATGGTCGGATTGGCCTTCACATCACTGTATACTTCGTAAGGAATACCTGCCTTTTCGAACACTTCAATCACCTTATCGGCTACATGAAAACGAATCAGGTCTTTGTCTGTCACAAAAAAAGCTTTCTTGAAACCTCTGCGAGCAGCTTCTGTAGCAATCGCTTCACGACATCCGGCTCCAAAATAGGAGGTCTCATTCAAAATCATTCTGTACATAAATTCATGGTTTAAAAGGTTAATATCTATTATTTAGGAAGATGGAACACGTCCGTCAGTTCCTGCATCTGTTCTTTCGTCATTCCGTCAGGCTCGAATCCCATGCAACGGGCATTGATATAAATCTGAGCTGCTTTTGTCAACACATCAATCTGGTCGAAAGCATCCATTACGTCTGTACCTACGGCAAACACTCCATGTTTTTCCCACATCACCACGTCATAATCGTCCAATTCTTTCAACGTAGCATCCGCCAATTCTACCGAGCTCGGCATCTGATAAGGTACAATACCCAGTCCACGTGGACAAAATGCCTTCGTTTCCGGAATCATACTCCACAAAAGATTAGTCAGCACATCTTTTTCCAAGAACTTTTTCGTATGGCTCATAGCCACCAGTTCAATAGGATGTGTATGTACAGTCGCTTTTTTCTGACCACCTTCCGCAACCAGTGTATTGTGCACCGTCAGGTGGGAAGCCACTTCAGAAGTCGGCACCACCGGCTGGTCGGCAATAATCACATAGCTGGCGCAGTCATCACAGATACGGATTACTGAACCGTTTTCCATCGGCCAGCGAGCCAAATCACGCATACGTTTCTGAGTACCTTTGCAAAAGAAATAACAGTCTTTCAAATGCGGCAACACTGCCCCAATGGGTTTCGGCTCACTGATGGCCGGCATCTGGCGGATTTCATCATCTACAAACTCCGTCACATTAATCGTAATATTTCCACCGTTACGTTCGGCCCATCCTTTTTGCCACAAATAGCCAGCCACTTCGGCTACCTTATTGATTTCGCGCGCCAAGCCCGAACGTCCCTCAAGAATCGATTTCATAATATTAAACATTTAACTTTTATTCTTTATTTCAATAGCTGTGGAAGGAAAGAAGATACAATCAGCACCACCAGTCCTAATACCAGTATCCAGATGGTCTTTGAAGAACATCCCTTCCATTCCTTTAAGATGATTCCCCATACGTTTGAAAATGTCACGTTCAGCGACATCAGAATACACCAGGAGAATGTCAGCAATACCGGCGAAGCCACCAGGAATCCTTTTCCCAGGCTCAGCCCGAAGAACTGACTGTACCACAACACCCCTGCCAGCGCACAGAACAGCAGATTGTTCACATACAAGGAGGTTTTTCCATAATCATTCCATGTCTTGTTCTTCGCATTCTGATAAAAACAATACACCATGTTGGTCAGGAAACCTCCGGCTGTCACCATGAGAGTGGCCGGCAAAGTCTTGTACACTTCTGCACTTTCCGGGAAGCACAAGCTCTGTCCGAATCCCAGTCCGATACTGAAGCAAGCACTCATGAAACCGGCCAGTAAAGCTACAAAAATTCCTTTGGTAAAATTGAAATCTTTCACAGCTTTTTTCTTTTCTTCTTCATTCAGACTGACAGATTTCATATTTCCGGCATACCCAATGATACCAATACCTAGTAAAGTCATTATCACGCCGGCAATGACCGGTAGGGTAAGCTCCTCTGTATGACCAGTGAAAACAGGGGTTAAAATCGTACCCAATCCCGCACACGTACCCAGTGAAACAGACTGCCCCAAGGCTACTCCCAAGTAACGCATACTTAACCCGAAAGTCAGTCCTCCTACTCCCCAAAGTACACCGAAAAACATCGCCCACAGCGTATCGGCAGGGTGAGCCGCATAAACTTCAAAAAGACTGTGCCCGTCCGGAACAGCCAGCAATGCTCCCAGAAAAGGGAATATAAGCCAGGCAAATACACCCTGCACAGTCCAATACGATTCCCAGCTCCAATCTTTTATTTTATTGATCGGCACATAGCAGCTCGACTGGCAGAATGCACCGACGGCAATAATCAACAATCCGACAACGATTTCCATAGCTACTAAATTAAGCAGACCGGATGACGGAAATGAAATACCCCCGCCTCCGGACTGTAAGATTATTTTCTCTTGGAAGTAACTTCTACCTCATATTTTTCAACCTCGGCAATGTATTCCTCGCCTACCGGTACATCGTTCTTCAGGCAGAACATATCCCATACGGCAGCCCAAGGCAATGACTTACATTCTTCCAACAAAGCCAGACGCTGGAAACCACGATCGGTTTCTTCGTAATCACGCAGCGTAGTCAACGGTTCGAGCAGGGCCTGCAACAGACACTTCTGCGTAGCACGCATACCGATTACATACGCACCGATACGGTTGATGGAAGCATCGAAATAGTCCAAACCGATATGCACACGGTTCAAAGCATCGCAACGGACGATTTCCTTGCACAAGTCGAGTGTATCGTCGTTCATGATGGTTACATGGTCGGAATCCCAACGAACCGGACGGCTGACGTGCAACATCAGTTCCGGCACATACAACAACAAAGAAGAAACCTTGTCGGCCACACTTTCTGTCGGATGGAAGTGACCGGTATCCAATGTAATCAGTTTCTGATGCTGTACTCCATAGCCGATATAGAAATCATTGGAACCTACAGTATAACTTTCCAGACCGATACCGAATACCTTTGATTCGATGCAGTCTTTCATGTGGTCGTAGGACTGTGCAAAAATCTGATCCAGAGAATCTTTCAACAATGCACGGTACTTCATGCGGTTCACCGTGATGTCCTTGCTTCCATCATGTACCCACAAGTTCATGATACAAGAATCGTTCTGACGCTTACCCATTTCTTCCGCAATGGCACGGCAGCGTTTGGTATGTTCAATCCAGAAATCGCGGATGCTCTTGTCCGGATTGGCCAAAGACAAGTTACCTGACTTCGGATGAGAGAAAGAAGTAGAGTTGAAATCCAGTTTCATGCCGTGCTCTTTCGACCACTGCATCCATCCTTCAAAATGCTTTACTTCTACCTGGTCACGGTCTACAAACTGACCGCCAAATTCTCCGTAAATCTCGTGCAAGTTCAAGCGATGCTTGCCCGGTACCAAGGAAGCGGCTTTCAGAATATCCGCACGCAGTTCTTCAATGTTACGAGCCTTTCCCGGATAGTTTCCAGTAGCTTGGATTCCTCCGGTCAAGGAACCTTTTGATTCAAAACCAGTCACGTCGTCTGCCTGCCAGCAGTGCATGGACAGAGGAACCGACTGCAAAGTGTTCATTACAGCATCTGTATCGATACCCAATTTGGCATAGCGTTCTTTCGCTACTGCATACGCATTGATAATCAGTTGTTCTTTCATGACAGTTATTTTTTAATGATTACTTTATATTTCTGATAAGCCCCGTTCCACACCGCTGCCTCAGCAGGTGAAAAATACTCAAGCTGTACATTAGCTGAAATTACATTCCGCATCTCCTGCAAAGAGCTTATCACCCCGGCAGCCTTTGCCTGAAGCATGATGTTGCCGATGGAAGAAGCCTCACTCGGTCCAGCCACCACCGGCAAGCTGATGGCATTGGACGTAAACTGGTTCAATAGCTTGTTGCGTGAACCACCCCCAATGATGTGCAGTTTCTCAATCGGATTGGCCGACAGTTCCCGAAACACATCAAGCACCTCCCGGTATTTCAAAGCCAGACTCTCAAAGATGACACGGATAAACTCGCCATGCGTCTGCGGAACCACCTGTCCGGTGTGGATGCAATATTCACAGATGGCCTTCGGCATATCCTGCGGATTGATAAATCCCGGGTCATCCGGATCAATGAAACATACAAACGGACGGGCAGCCTGAGCCAGTCCCACCATCTGCGGATACGTATAATCGGTTCCTTCCTTATGCCATTTCTTCAGACATTGTTCCACTATCCACATACCCGTAATATTCTTCAACAGACGGATGGTACCATCCACTCCACCTTCATTCATAATATTATAATGTGAAGTTTTCTCGTTTACTACCGGACCCTCTGTTTCAATTCCCATCAGCGACCAGGTACCCGAACTCAGATAAGCAAAATTCTTATCAGCCGCAGGAATAGCCGCTACAGCCGAAGCCGTGTCATGTCCGGCCACAGCAATTACCGGTACTGCTTCAATTTGCAGTTCCTCACACAAATCCTTGGTAAGCACTCCCACTTTTGTCCCTGGTGCCACCATTCCGGCAAACAACGACTTACTTACTCCCAGCACTTCCAGCAAGCTTTCGTCCAGCTGACGTGTTTCAGGATTCAGCAGCTGAGAAGTGGAAGCAATGGTATATTCCGCCACCATGCTCCCGGTCAGCAAATACGAAAGCGCATCCGGCATGAAAAGCAGACGATGGGCATGCATCAAACCGAAATCCTTCCGCTGCTTCAACGCGTACAATTGGAAAATGCTGTTGAAATCCATGTGCTGAATGCCTGTCTTCGCATACAACGCTTCCGCCGGCATCACCTTTTCAAAGAATTCTTCCTTTTTACCGATAGTCTGCGAATCACGATAGGCATACGGCAATCCAATAAGAGCCCCCTCTTCGTTGACAAACGCAAAATCTACTCCCCACGTATCAATACCAATAGAAGTGACAGGTATTTTCTTCTGCGCCACGGCAGCCAGTCCTTTTTTCAGGTTCTCATACAAAGAAAAAATATTCCAGTAAAAATGTCCATTCAGTTGAAGCATCTGATTCGAGAAACGACTCACCTCTTCCAGTGTCAGTATCTCACCAGTCAATGTTCCCAAGATGGTCCGACCACTGGTTGCTCCTAAATCAAATGCAATAAAATAGTTGGAATTCATGCTAAAAGTTTATTTGGTTAACGACTGTGGTAAAAGTAGAAAGAAAAAAATCCCCTTCCCGCGGAAGAAATGACCTTAAAATATAAGTTTTTGATTTTCCTTTTCGCAAAGCCTCAAGAGTTTAACCAAGATTTTTTATCTTTGTCCGGGAAGGGAGAAAAAAATGGAAAAACACAGCATAAACTATAAATACCTGATACGAAGCCCACGAGACATTGACTGGGGTATCACAGTGAATACGGTAGGTTCGGAGCCCGTCCCTCCCAACTACCCCATCTATCCCCCTCGTACCGGACATCCCGACGCATTTTACTTTACCCCCTCACGCGGAAGAGTACTTGACAGCTACCAGCTACTTTACATCACCCGGGGAAAAGGTTATTTCTATCCTACTCCCGACACATTTATAGAAATCAAGGAAGGCGATATACTGATTCTCCAGCCTCACGTATGGCACAGCTATTTCCCTGACAAGAAAACCGGCTGGCAAGAATATTGGATTGGCTTTCAAGGAGTCAATATGGACAGCCGTTTCCAGAATAATTTTTTTGCCAAAGACCAGGTGGTGTACCACATCGGCGTGCAAGACAGCATCGTACAACTCTACGAACAGGCCATCCACGTGGCTATGGAAGAAAAATCAGCCTGCCAGCAGTACTTGGCCGGCATTGCCAACCTCATTTTGGGGATGACCATGTATTACTCCCAAAACTATGAGTTCGACAATAAAGCCACCGAACAAATCGGCAAAGCCAAGGTATTCATCCGCGAGAACCTGTTGAAAGGTATCGGCCCGGAAGAAGTGGCCGACGCCCTGCACATGAGTTATTCGTGGTTCCGCAAACTGTTCAAGGAATACACCGGACTCTCTCCAGCACACTATATCCAGGAACTGAAAATCCAGCAGGCCAAAGATTTGCTGGCTACCACCCAGCGGACTACAAAGGAAATAGCCTACTACCTGAACTTTGACGATATCCCCTACTTTACAAAAGTCTTCAAGAAATATACGGGATATACCCCACAAACCTATCGGCAGAAATTCGGACGAGGATAAGAAGCCTCTCATTTCACTGCAAAATGATAGGTACCCGAACCCAGCTCTATTTGAAGCATGCCTTCCTGACGCATTACTTCCTTCACCCCATTTTTTCCTGCCTGCAAAACACGACCATCTTCCGTCACCTTGTCTGTCGAAGCAACCGGCAAATAAAGTGTGGCACTCGTATTGGCCGGCACAGTGAATGAATACCTCACCTCCCCGTCTTTCACTTCCCATGCACTCTCTATCCGACCATACAAGGAATCATAATGCCCACGGGCAAAAGTCATCTGTCCGGTCGGGTCCACCCGCGGAGACAACACAAAATGCTTGAACCCCGGATGATTCTCATCCCGCATAATCCCTAATGAATAGGCATACATCCAGGCTCCTACGGCCCCGAATGAATAATGATTGAACGAGTTCATCCGATTGTTTTCGCCAAACCCATCCACATGAGTATAAGAATTCAGCCGCTCCCAGATGGTCGTAGCTCCCTGTTCCACGGAATACAGCCACGAAGGATAGGTGGTCTGCTGCAACAACTTGTAGGCCACGTCGTCGTAGCCATTGTCCGAAAGTGCCTTGCTAATCCAGGCCGTCCCGATGAATCCCGTCATCAGAGAATAAGCCGGATAAGTCTTTCCGTCGTCACCCACATTTTCCCGCTGAACCGTTTGAGCGAGACGAGCTGCAAACTCTTCCCGAAGCTCCGGCGGGACAAGACCGAAGGCCAGCGGAAGCACGTACGAAGTCTGTATGTCTACCGGTTTCCCTTTTTCAGGTCCGTCGGCCCCGGAAGAAACCGTCCGGGCCGTCACCTTATCCACATACGTACGCAGGAAGAATTCTTTCCGTTTCTGATACAAATCCGCATACCTCCGTGCCTCACTTTCCTTGCCCAATAGCTTGGACACTTTCACCATGATATCCAGGTCGTACAAGAAATAAGCTTCCCACATCAGTGTCTTGTCGTTCTTGTTGTCCTCCGGCCCCAGCCAGTCGCCCAGATTTCCCCACACCTTCTCCTGCTCCAAGATACCCGTTTCCAGATTGATGGTCTTTGCCAGTATATAATCAATGTAGCGACCCATCGCCGCATAATGTTCCGCCAGCAAGTTCTTGTCGCCGTACTGCTGGTACACTTCCCAAGGCACCGTGATGCCCGCGCTGCCCCACAACAGGCCCCCAAAGCCTACACCCAGCGGAGCCACATCGGGGAAACGTCCGTCTTCCCGCTGCACATCGCGCATGGCCTGCAAATAACGGCGAAGGAATTGCGGCACATCGGCCAGATAAGTCGCCGTCCGGGAGAAGACCGAGATATCCCCTGCCCAACCCAAGCGTTCGTTCCGTTGCGGACAGTCGGTCGGGATGGAGAAGAAGTTGGCATAGGTAGACCACACGATGTTGTGCCATAGCCTATTCACCTTCTCGTTCGAGGTTTCATACTGAGAGGCAAGTCCGTCAATCGAGCTCAACACCGTGCCCTTCACACTCTCCAAGGGCAAGGCCTTGTCAATGCCCGTAATCTCGACATAGCGATATCCGTGGTAAGTGAACCTCGGTGCAATCGTTTCCTCCCCTCCCTTGGTGATATATTTGTCCTGTGCCATTGCCGCACGGATATTCTCGAGCATAATCATCCCCTCATTGCCGGCATAACGCGGCAGGTCCGGATATTTCACCTCGGCATAACGGAGATTGATTTCCCGGCCCGCTTCCATTCCGTGGAGCGTGATTTCAGGTACTCCCACCATGTTCTGCCCCATGTCGTACACAAAAATACCCGGCCGTACTTCTTCCACCGACCGAGCCGTCAGTTGCTGAATGGCCCGTACCGTCTGGCCATACTGGGCCTTCAGGTGAAAATCCGAATAATCGTTCACTTTCGGCACGTTTCCTCCTCCCACCTGACTGACATGATTTTCCAGCGTCACTTCCACCGCCGACTTCCACGCCGCATCCTCGTAACCCGGGCAAGACCATCCGGCGATTGCCTGTTCCTTCCGGGCGTCATAGACTTCTCCCTGAAAGAAACTGCCATACACCACCGGTCCCTGGTTGAAATACTTCCATGTGTCCGGCGAAGTGACCACCGCCTGCTGCCGTCCATTCTCGTACGTCACCACCAGCTGGGCCAGCAACGACTGACGGTCGCCAAAGAAGTTCCAGTTTTCTCCGGCATAAGTGGCACCTCCGCTCCACCACCCTTCGGCCAGCACCGCACCCAGTGCATTTTTTCCGACCTGTACCAGCTTCGTCACATCGTACACCTGATACAGGTGTGTTTTATTATACTGTGTCACGCCCGGATTGAAATAATCCTTTCCAACCCGTTGCCCGTTGAGATACATCTCATAAATACCGCGGGAGGTGACATACAGCCGTGCTTTCTTGATTTTATTCGCAATGGTTGCAAACTCCGTACGCAGCATCGGCATGGAGTTACGGCTCGGGTTTTGTACATACCATTGCCTTCCCCCTTCTAATCGGGACGCATCCAGTGTCACGGAAGTCAGTCGGTTTTCCGGACTCCGGAAATTACGGATATCCGTCTTCACACCCGAAAAGGCCTTCGCATCCTCCAAGGCAAAGCCCACCTCACCCACTACAGGAAAGGCAATGAAATCGCCTCCCTGCCCCAAGGGATTCACATTCACTTCCCCCAGCTGAGTTTCTCCTTTTTTCAAGACCGTGAAACCCAAGTTGGAATACAGAGAGAAAGTATGCGCCTGATACTGGTTCCCGACATTCAACACGTCATTCGGTATCAAAAAAGATTTCAACGGTACGGAAGGCTTGTCATCGGGCTGATAACCTGCACGATAAAGATGTATCCATGCGTTTCCGCCTCCTTTCAGCGGCGTCAAGTCGAACTCCACCTTGATGTAAGAAGCATCCTTTCCATTGGAAAGATGATACAGGTTCTTGTTCGCATCCATCAACCGCTCGTCATTCGCTCCATACACAAAGGCTATCTTACGGGATACGGCCTGCTCCTTCATCTGGAAAGAAAAATCCAAGCGGAACACAGGCAGATAGGGTGAATAAAGTACCATGTCCTCGTCACCACCCCCAATCCAGCGGGCTCCGTGCCAGCCATTTGCCTCGTGGTCCGTCAGCAGACTGGTTTCAAACCAGGACGTTCCTTCCTGCACCTTTCCCTGATTGTTCCATACCTTTACCTGCCACGTATAACGGGTCGTCGGCTGCAAGGCTTCTCCCTGGTACACCACATGCTGGGAGACGTCTCCTGCCACCTTCCCGGAATCCCATACCCGCTTTCCAGCCTCATCCTGCACAATCAGCTGATAGGCCGTCTGACAGAGACCTCTTTCCTGCGGAACAGCCGTCAGCTGCCAGCCAAACCTTGGAGCGGGGGTGTCTATGCCAAGAGGAGTCTCAGCCAACTCTACGGTCATCCCCGCCAAAGAAGGAGACTCTTTTTTATATGTATTGCTCGACAATATGATTCCCAACAAAATTGCGATAAATAAGTGCTTCCCAACCATAACCAATAGTATTATCTTAGATTATAAATTTTCGATACTTCTTCTATATTGTATTATTTCATTTCAAACGTATTCATGGAATGAGGAGCCAACACCACTTCCAAATAACGCTTGCCCAACTTTACGGTCAGCTTTTGTGACTCTTCCTTGAAGTTTCCGGCTATCACCACATACTTCTTCGCCGGAGTCCTTACCACCAGCACCGGTTTCTTGTCGTCTCCCTCCGGCTTATAGGCCAATACTTCCGAACCGGAAGCGATGTAATGAGCATAATGCTTCACCGCAAAATATTCAGGCGTATACGTAAACGTACGTGTCTTTGAATCGACCCGAATCAAGGCGTTCTGTTTCCATCCCCAGGTGCTTTCTCCATTATCCAAAAGGATAAAATTCCAAAGGTTATACTCGTTGCATCCGTTCCCCAAATAATGATTGATTAACTCAAAGGTATGTTCGCCCGACTTCCAGTCAAAGCTTCCCCAGCCACATTCACTCTCGGAACAAATGTAACTCCAGTCGGGATGCTGTTGCCGGATAGCGGCCAGAATCTCGCGTCCTTCCCATTGGAAGCCCATTCCGGAAACACAATCTTGCAATTGCTTATCCGAAAGCATCTTCTCCACATGATCCTGCCGGTTCGTGTTCAGCGTGCCTAAATACAACTTCACCTCCGGATGCGCCTTTTTCAGTGCCGGAGCCAGGTAATCCCGATTAAAGAGGATAGTTCCTTCTGCCGTCCATGCACATCCGGGATAGGGGGTATAGCTGTAAGCCTCATTCTGATACATCACCATATCAATAGGGATGCCTTCTGCCTTGTAGGCATCAATGAACTTACAGAAGTAATTGGCATAAGTCTGCAAATAACGGGGGTCTTGTATCATATAGTCGGTAGTAGCCAGCTGACGGGGGAATTTCCCTTTACGTTCTCCTACCAGTTTCATCTCGTCCGGATCGGTCGTTCCACCTACATTTCCATAAAGCAGATAGTCCAATTTCGGCGACAGATGATTGGACGGACTGCTCAACACCGGGTAATCTCCATTTATTTTCAGCCAGCTGGGGGGAGACCAGGGAGAAATCCAGAAGGTGAGTGCCGGATTGTATTTCTGTGCCGCCCGAATGAAAGGAATAATCGCCTGTTTATCCCGGTCGATGTTGAAGTAGCGTAATTCAAAATCACCTTCCACCTCATCGCAACTGTACCAGGAACGGGCATAGTCGTTGGCACCCAATGAAATCCGTCCCCGCCCGATACGCAAATCACCATCCGGGGCAAATACCTTTTTCAAGATTTCATCCTGCTCTTCACGGGTCAGCGCGCCCAGCGCATCCCAACAAAGCTCATTGAAAGTAACTCCCCAGGTCTTAAACGTGGTTATTTTAGCCTTTTCGTCCACAGACACATCCGGAAGGACATTTACTTCGCTTTTCAAGCGGACAGTGGATTGTTGCCAAGTTGCATTCTCACTGCTATGTATCCAGTTATAAGTTTGAGCGGAAAGCTGTACGGCCCCTAAGGTAAACAGACAGCTAATACAATACATTTTCAATCGAGTTTTCATGGTAAGTACAGATTTTAGTTTTATCTAAAGACGACATAAAAGTATTAATTTTAAATCTAACACAGCATTCAAAAGAAAACTTATCAGTATTTTTTATGTTTCCCTATGCAGAAACATACGTTTTCCTATCGTGAAACGTACGTTTCCGCACCGAGAAACATAGATTTCCCGTAAGGGAAACATAAAATCAACTGCCTCATTTTTCCATTAACAGACTTTGATTTTCAACATTTCAGCCCCTGTCATCCGCACTCGCCCCTTCAAGCCGGAAAGTCTCCTTTCATCCCGATTTATACAACTCACAAGTTACTGAAACCCTATCCTTCCCGTAAAAAAGAAAAAATTATCGTTTTTCGATAAAATATTTCTGTTTTTCTTTTGTAGTTCAAAAATAACACTTACATTTGCATATCGAAAAACGATAAATATTTATCGAAAACAAACGACGTACACTCTTATTTACACACAAACACGTACAATTATGAAAAAGACATTCACAAAAAAGACACTGGCAGCAGGAATAGCCGCTGCACTGATGACATTGACAGCCACACACGCAAACGCAAAAGAAACCTTCATTTACGGACAGAACCAGCAAAGCTTGACGGTATCTACCCTGAATGAAGACGGCAAAACACTCACTCCCAAGTGGAAGTACGAATACCAGTACGACACACTGGGAACCCTGACCGAGAAAAAGGCTTACCGCTGGGATGCGGACCGAAAAACCTGGAATCCGGCTTATCTGCTGACCTGGGGCACTGAAGGTCCGGCTCTTCAGAAACTTTCAACCAACAAGTAAACAAACTTTTTAAAACGTACACGATTATGGGACGCACCATCAAATTATTACTGTATTTCTTTGCCTACCAACTGGCTTTCATGGGGGTAGCCATCTGTGGATACATGCTGTATCGCCACACCTTCGAATTGCCGAAGACCCTCGACACGCTTTATACAAACCTGATCATGCTGGCACAGATACTCTCTACCGCTGCGTTAGGCATCCATCTGCTGGCTGGCAAATATGTGGGACTGGACCGGAAAACTTGGGGATATCACTGCTCTCCCAAACTGTTGGCTACATCAGTGGTATTTATTTTAGCAATGGGCTTATGGACCAACTACTTCAACGAACTAGCCGACCTGCCCAACAATATGGAGGCTGCCTTTGACATGATGATGCATCATCCCTTAGGTATCGTGGCCATCGTCATCATGGCTCCCCTCGTAGAGGAACTGCTGTTCCGTGGTGCCATTCAGGGACATCTGCTCCGCAAATGGAAACATCCAGCCTGGGCCATCGTACTTTCTTCATTGATTTTCGGACTGGTACACGGCAACTGGGTACAGGCACCTTTCGCCTTTGTCACCGGACTGGCGCTGGGATGGATGTACTACCACACGGGGAGTCTGTTACCCGGCATCCTGATGCACTTTGTCAATAACAGTGCGGCTGTGATTGCTTTCTTATCGGCAGACGACCCGAATGCGACCATGGTTTCTACTTACGGAGCCACCGGAGCGGCACTCATGGCAGCCGGAGGATTTGTCCTCACCGTCCTCTGTGTACTGTTCATCCAAAAGAAGCTGGTTCCGCAACCGGCTTCCTGGCATCAGCCTGCCCAGGCAGAAGTTATTGAACTAGAAAACAATAAATGATTTGACCATTTAAAATTTTCATCTGCATTATGAAAAAGAAATTGAATATATTCTGTGCATGCGTGATTGCCGCTTTTCTGCTGTCTGCTTCCGGAAACGTGTACATGGTTGCAAAAATATTATTTATCAACGGAATGGAGATCGGCCTGAAAGCCGCTCAAGGAGAAATCATAGACGTTCCCCAATATAAAACGATGCACGTTCTGCCCACCGACCTGACGAAAACAGCCGGTACGATTACCAACCTAAAAGACGGTAAGCAACTGGCCATCAAACCTATGACAGCACTGATCGAATATCCTTACACCAATATTAGTCTTGGTATCAGTGTATTACAGGGATTCATCGGTTTCATTGTCCTCATTGGACTTATCTCTGTCGTTGTCTATTTCGGCAAGCTGATGATACACATCAACCGAAACATCGTGTTCGACTGGATCAACGTAAAACACCTGCGCCGCATCGGTTGGAACATGTTAGGGATATATGTACTCGGTTATATCAGTATCTGGATTTCGAACCATCAGTTTGCACAGGCCATTGAACTGGCGGGAAGCGAATTCAACACCCTGATGGCTTCTTCCGACTCCACACTGATTTTAGGTTTTATCGCCCTGCTGGCTGCTGAAATCTTTGCCCTCGGCCTGCGACTGAAAGAAGAAAATGATTTGACGATTTAATTAAACACACGAACAATGAAAACCCAATCCTACAAACGCCTGATGCAATACTGCGACTTTGTTTCGGTACTCAGCCTTTTGGCATCCATCGCTTATGGCTTTAGCCAGATAGTGCCTCTCTGTTATGAAATTGGGAAAAACGACAGCGATACTTTTATATGGGAAGCGTTAATACAAGCCATTGAGTGTTATGCCATTTTCTTTATCGGCCTGCTGGCCTATTTCATGGCACGCAACGTGAAAAAAGGAAAAGTATTCTGCCGCGTCAACCAACGGATTTTGTCGGCCATCGGAATTTCCACAATGCTTTCGGGAGTACTGATGAATGTCATCGTCAATCTCACCCCAATAGACACATTCCATCAGAACAGCATCCTGCTGATTGTGATAGGAGCCGTTTTCGTGCTGGTCTCCTTGCTGTTTGAGATAGGTATCCAGATACAGAAAGAACAAGATTTGACTATTTAACTCAACTACTAACTATGCCGATTATCGTAAATCTCGATGTGATGATGGCGAAACGGAAAGTTTCGCTGGGAGAGCTTGCCGAACGGATTGACCTGACACCGGCAAATCTCTCCATTCTGAAAACAGGAAAGGCCAAGGCCATACGCTTCTCCACCCTGGAGGCCATCTGCAAGGAACTGGACTGCCAGCCAGGGGACATACTGGAATATCGGGCGGAAGAATAATAATCATTTAAACAAGCTTATCCGAAATAAAAAGTTCGGATAAGCTCGTTCTTTCATCACTTACGTCTTGAAAATGACCATTTATTCATGAATGAAAAAACTCTCTATTCTTTTTCTGAACAAAAAAACGTATCTTCGGATAAATAAATCTAATTATCCAACTATGAAAAATCAATCTATCTCATCTTTTATACACACAAAAATCTATCAATTTTAATTATAGCATGGGGGAAAAATAGTTATCCAGAAGTGTTCTATAAATATTAATACATTATGAAAACAACTATCAAATTATTCGGAACAATAGCCATACTTTCTATGTTCATGGCTTGTTCAGAGAGGCAGCAAGATGGAGAATATGAAACCTCACTATTCTCAGTCAAAACAGATGGCAAATGGGGATATGTCAATCACAAAGGGGAATACGTAATTAACCCACAATTTGAAGAAGCCAGTTTATTCACAAACGGACTAGCCCAAATAAAAGTGGATGGAAAAATCGGATTTATCAACGAAAAAGGAGAGATGGTGCTGTCTCCTCAATATAACTCCGCCACTATGTTCCATGACGGGAAAGCATGGGTGGTACGACCAGACAACGCACCAGAACTGATAGACAAAAAAGGGGAAGTAATCTTAGAATACAAAAAAGGACGCATAATACATTCATTTTCAGAAGGACTATCCATCGTGTACGATGACAATGACAACTACTGGGTAATCAATGAAAAAGGAGAAACCATATTCAGTCTACCAGAAAAGCATATTTTCTTTTCTAATTATACAGAAGGACTTGCTGTGGTGCGCAATAAAAAAGATTACGGATATGTCGATAAAGACGGAAAAATCGTAATCAACTGCCAGTTTGACTATGCCGAACCTTTCAAAAATGGAAAAGCCATTGTAAAACAAGGTGACATGTATGGAGTAATCGACAAAGAAGGTAAATACGTAATCAATCCACAATTTAAGGCAATGATGCCTGATGAAAAAGGATACGTAGTACGTGTCGGAGATAAATTCGGCTGGTGTGATGAGAAAGGGAAATTAGTCATCAATCCACAATTTGATTTATTAATGCCATATAATGGTAATGACATGACACCTGTAGCTCTAAACTCCAAAGTAGGCTTTGCAGACAAAGAAGGAAAATATGTGATTAACCCACAATTCAATGATGCGACTCCAGTTTTCGATGACATTATGTGGGTGCAGGCTGATGATAAATGGGGTATTATCAACAAAAAAGGAGAATATATAGCCAACCCACAGTTTGATAAAGTATCAGCATATTCCTACATAAACCCATTTTATGAATATGCCATCTCTGAATATTTTGACGTAGAAGGTATCAGTACATGGATTGCTTCTCTTTTTACTGATGGAAAATTTGATGGAATCAAAGTTTCTGAAACTTCCATTAAGCAATTCCGTGAAAAATATAAAATAGGAGACCGCAATGCATATAGTAAACGCTATTCACGCGACATGAACTATACGATAATTGCCAACGGTACTTTCCAACAAAAAGTATCCAACGGCTGGTGGGGACCTGTTTACAAGCTGATTCCAGACGCTAAGTTGGATTATATTCACCTTCAGATAAACCTTTCAAACCCATCCAAGTATGGAGAAGTATATGGAGCGGTAAATAAGGCTTTAGCTATAAAAGACGGACGTACATCTTCCGGATTATATACCACCATTGAACAGGGAGATGAAAGTCTTTCCATTTATGTAAGCGACAAGCCTTTTACAAGATAAGTCTGCGTATTTAACCTTATAGATATAGCCCAGCCTTCAACACCTCAAATGTTCATGACTGGGCTATTTCATAATAAATATTTACCATTCAAACAATTTGCTTCTGGACAGCAGACAAGCACCTACCACTCCTGCTTTTGCCTGCAGCTTCGACAAGACCACGGCAGAATCTTTGCTTACCAGATTCAAGGAGTATTTGCGGATGGCCGTCTTGATGGGTTGCAAAATATAATCTTCCGTCAACGCCAGCGTTCCGCCGATGACCACCAGTTCCGGATTGAACAGGTTAATCAGACCTGCGAGATAACGCCCCAGTTTGCGCCCGATTTCTTCCACCAGTTCAATGCACAGGATATCTTCTTTATTGGTGGCCTCCACAATCTCTTCCAGCGTAAGTGAGGACTCACCTGAAAGAATTCTTTTGGAAAGAATGGTAGTCTGTCCGTTCTTTACCCGCTCACAAAGAATCCGATGCAGGGCCGAACCGGAAACCTCGGTTTCCAGACATCCTTTTTTTCCGCAACGGCAGATAATTTCATTGTCGAACACATTGAAATGACCGAATTCTCCCGAAAAACCCGAACGCCCCGTATAGATTTTCCCGTCAATGATAAAGGCCGAACCAAGTCCCCAGCTGAGATTGATGAACACCACATCTTTTTCTCCTTTGACCACTCCTTTCAGTAGCTCACCATAGGCCATGGCACGGGTATCGTTGTCGATGCTCACCGGAATACCGATTTTTTCAGTCAAAATTTCGGCCAGCGGACGTTCCTCGAAATTAAACATGCTGAAGCTATAGCCTTCTTCCGGATTCACACGGCCCGAAATATTTACTCCTACCTGAAGAATCTTTTCTTTGATATTCTTATGTTTCTCTATGAAAGTGCAAATATGCTGAATCAGCGATTCCAAACTTTCCACTGTATTGTCGAGCCGACATTCTATCCCCATCTGGATATCTACCATATCCCCTGTAAAATTCATCAGGCCGATGTTCAGGCAGAATGCCTTGATATCCACTCCTACCATATAGGCTGAATCCGGATTCAGACCATACAGATTAGGGGGTCTTCCCTCGCTGGTCTCCTGCTTTCCATAATTGATGATGTATCCTTCTTCCACCAGCTCCATGACAAACTTGGTGACAGTAGGAATACTCAAGTCTATATCTTTTGCCAAATCAGGAATTGTAGACGAATGATTGTGCATCAGATAGGTGATAATCCGCTTTTGAGTAAGCATATTTTTCGTGCCATTTCCTAGTCCTTCGATTAACTTGTGTACCATAATATTATGACCATACTTTAGTTGAACCCACAATAGCATGCTCAGATGACAGGCTATTTTCTATCCCTATAAGATTAATAAATTATTATATTTAATGGTTCACAAGGCGTGTTTTACTTATTAAAGCAACCTCCCTGACAAACCGATGGCTAAGATAATAAATTTATTGACATAAAACAACAAAAGTAAAATATTAATTATATATGGCAAAAGCTACAAAAAATCTTCATTAAATCATGGACAACTTAAAATATTATGCGTATTTTAGCAGATATAAATCCATCCTCCCTTAGCCAAATGAAAATACGAATGAAAAAAAGATGCTTGATTTGGGGAATCCTTGTATTCCAATATGTGGTGTCCTTGGCACAATCTGTACCTTCTTCTTCGACGCAACTCCCCGACTATCCAATCACACAAGGTGTATCCGCTCCTTTTGCGGGCTTCATAAAAGACTGGCTGATAGTGGGTGGAGGCTGCAATTTCCCCCTCAAGCCTGCTGCCGAAGGAGGAGAAAAAGTGTATTATGACCAGTGCTATGCACTAAACGTCCAGTCTGAATGCCCACAGTGGATACCGCTTCCATCACTGCCCTGCCCGGTGGCCTACGGCTGTGCCATAGAAACACCGGAGGGCTTGGTCTGCATCGGAGGAGCCAATGCGGACTCCTGCCTGACCCGTGTATTCCGGATTCAAGCTGCCGACTCTCCACAAAAGTTTGCCATCCAACCACTTCCTTCATTGCCCGAAACCATAGACAACGCCGCGGCTACCCTTCTTAACGGATGTATCTACCTTACCGGAGGAAACCAGCAGCACAGACAGAACGCCCTGTACAAACTGGACTTGAATACAGACCAGACGTGGCAGAAACTGGCTGCCTATCCGGGGCCTCAGCGCGTACAGCCGATTCTGGTCCACGACGCACACAAGCTTTATTTAATAGGTGGATACCAGGCAGCATCGGACACCTCGGAAAGCATACTTTCACACGATATCTTATGCTATCTTCCCGAAACCGGCCGCTGGGAGTACGAGTCGGATATACCCCTGGAAGAGAATGGAGAGAAACGCTGTATGGCGGGAGGAAGCGGCACCCAAACCTCCACACATCTCATCCTTGGCGGAGGAGTCAACTATAGCATTTTTAAAAAGGCCCTGGATGGAAAAGCGGGAAAAGACTATCTTACTCACGAGCCATCCTGGTATCGGTTCAACGATGACCTTCTCTGCTTTGACTTCACACATAAAAAATGGACCCAGCATCCCAACATCCCGGGTATGGCACGGGCCGGAGGCATTCTCCTGCTACATCGTCATTGTTTATACATGGTATGCGGAGAAATAAAACCTGGCATACGTACCCCACAAATTACTGTTTATCCACTTAAAAAAGAAAGAGATTTTCAAAATAACCCCTAAAAACCTTGTAGTATAAAAATTATATCGCTATTTTTGCCGATATTAAATAAATCAATTTATTAAATACAATATTATGGAAAAAATTATTGGCTTAATTGATGCTCCGTTTACTCCGTTTTATGAAAATGGGGAAGTAAACTATGAACCGATTGCTGCGTATGCAGCCATGCTGGCAAAAAACGGCCTGAAAGGCGTGTTCATCAACGGCTCATCCGGTGAAGGCTACATGCTGACAGAAGAAGAACGTATGAAACTGGCTGAACGCTGGATTGAAGTGGCTCCCGAAGGTTTCAAGATAATTGTACACGTGGGAAGCTGCTGCGTAAAGGCAAGCAAGATGCTGGCCGAACATGCACAGAAAATCGGTGCATGGGGTATCGGTGCCATGGCTCCTCCTTTCCCGAAAATCGGCCGCATCGAAGAACTGGTGAAATACTGCGAAGAAATCGCAGCCGGAGCGCCGAATCTTCCATTCTATTATTACCACATTCCGGCATTCAACGGTGCCTACCTGCCGATGGTAGAATTGCTGAAAGCGGTAGACGGACGTATTCCGAACTTTGCCGGTATCAAATATACGTACGAAAGCATTTATGAATACAACCAGTGCCGCCTGTACAAGAACGGCAAGTTCGACATGCTGCACGGACAAGATGAAACCATCCTTCCTTCACTGGCCATGGGCGGTGCACAGGGCGGTATCGGTGGAACGACCAACTACAACGGTATCAATCTGGTAGGCATCCTCGACGCCTGGAAAGCCGGCGACATTGAAAAGGCTCGCGAATTGCAGAACTTCTCACAGGATGTCATCAACGTAATCTGTCACTACCGCGGCAACATCGTAGCCGGAAAACGGATTATGAAACTGATTGGTCTGGACTTGGGCAAGAACCGTACGCCGTTCCAGAACATGACCGATGAAGAAGAAGCCCGCATGAAGGCGGAACTGGAAGCTATCAATTTCTTTGACCGTTGCAACAAATTCTAAACATCGGCCTTATGATGTGCATAGATACCTACGCAAAATACTGGGCGGAGAACTACAAAGAAGATCTCACCCACAACATCATGCCTTTCTGGCTGAAATATGGTCTCGACAAGAAACACGGAGGTGTATATACCTGCGTGGCACGCGACGGACAGCTGTTCGACACCACCAAGTCGGTATGGTTCCAGGGCCGTTTTGCCTTTATCTGCTCTTTTGCCTACAACCATGTGGAAAAGAACCCGGAATGGCTGGAAGCAGCCAGACTGACGCTGGATTTCATTGAAAACCACTGTTTCGATACAGACGGAAGAATGTATTTCGAAGTCATGGCCGACGGCACGCCGCTCCGGAAAAGAAGATATGTGTTTTCTGAAAGCTTCGCCGCCATCGCCATGTCGGAATATGCACTGGCTACCGGCAACCAGGAATATGCGAAAAAAGCACTCGACCTGTTCAAGCGGATGCGTCATTTCCTGCACACACCAGGCATTCTGGAACCGAAATACCTTCCGACTCTACAGGCACAGGGCCATTCCATCACCATGATCATGGTCAACGTGGCTTCCTGCATCAAGCAAGTGATTTCCGACCCGGAACTGGATGCCCAGATTGAAGAATCCATCCATGCGTTGAAAAATTACTTCATGCACCCGGAATTTAAGGCTTTACTTGAAATGGTAGGCCCTAAAGGAGAATTCATCGACACCATGAACGGACGTACCATCAACCCGGGACATTGCATCGAGACGTCCTGGTTCCTGTTCGACGTAGCCCGTAACATGGGTGGTAACAAGGAGCTCATCGACATGGCACTGACCATTCTCGACTGGTCATGGGAATGGGGATGGGACAAGCAGTACGGAGGTATCATCAACTTCAAGGACTGCAAGAACCTGCCTCCTCAAGACTATTCACAGGACATGAAATTCTGGTGGCCGCAAACCGAAGCCATCATTGCCAACCTGTATGCCTACAAGCTGACCAAAGACGAAAAATACCTGAAGCGCCATAAACAAATCAGTGAGTGGACGTATGCCCATTTTCCCGATAATGAGTTCGGCGAATGGTATGGATACCTGCACCGCGACGGCACAGTAGCCCAACCCGCAAAAGGTAACTTGTTCAAAGGTCCTTTCCATATTCCAAGAATGATGGTCAAGGGATACACTTTATGTAAAGAAATACTTGCCGGAGAATAATCCGGCAAGTTTCATCATTAATCTGAATAACCATAATATATGAAGAACTCTAAGATTTATCCTTGGGTTGTAGTAGGACTGCTGTGGGGCGTGGCGTTGCTCAACTATATGGACCGGCAAATGCTCAGCACCATGAAGGAGGCCATGCAGATGGATATCACGGAACTGCAATCGGCTACCAACTTCGGTCGTCTGATGGCGATTTTTCTCTGGATTTACGCATTGATGAGTCCGGTTTCGGGGGTCATTGCCGACCGTTTGAACCGTAAATGGTTGATTGTGGGAAGTTTGTTCGTATGGTCTTCCGTCACCTACCTGATGGGAGTGGCCGAAACCTTCAACCAGATTGTCTGGCTGCGTGCCTTGATGGGAGTGAGCGAAGCACTCTACATCCCCGCCGGACTTTCCCTGATTGCAGACTACCACACCGGAAAATCTCGCTCTCTGGCTGTAGGCATCCACATGACCGGCCTGTACACAGGCCAGGCCATCGGGGGATTCGGAGCTACCGTAGCTGAAGCTGTCTCCTGGCATACTACTTTCCATTGGTTCGGTATCATCGGGATAGCCTACGCCGTGATTCTGATGTTATTCCTACACGATAAGAAGACGGAATCCATCCCCACAGAAAAATTGCAAGCTACACCTCATAAAGAAAAAGAAAGCGTTTTCACCAGTCTGAAATCCTTGCTGACCAATGTGGCTTTCTGGGTAATCTTGCTCTATTTTGCCGCTCCAAGCCTTCCCGGATGGGCTACCAAAAACTGGCTCCCGACCTTGTTTGCTGAAAACCTCGACCTGCCGATGTCGCAGGCTGGCCCTATCTCTACCATTACGATTGCCGTTTCTTCCTTCATCGGTGTCATCATCGGCGGTCCGTTGTCCGACCGATGGGTACAAAAAAACCTGCGCGGACGTATATATACTGGGGCCATCGGTTTGGGACTGACCATTCCTTCCCTGCTCTTATTAGGCTTCGGACATAATCTGGTGGCTGTAGTGGGTGCCGGACTGCTGTTCGGTATCGGATATGGCATCTTCGACACCAACAACATGCCTATCCTCTGCCAGTTTGTATCACACAGACAAAGAGCCACGGCATACGGAGTGATGAACATGGTGGGAGTCTCTGCCGGTGCCTTCATCACACATCTACTGGGCCGTTGGGGAGACAACGGCAGCCTGGGAGCCGGTTTTGCCATGCTGGCTATTGTAGTGGCTGTCGCTCTCTGCGTGCAATTATACTTCCTGCGCCCCAAGACAGACAATATGGAATAATAAAACTTTGAAAATATGATTGTTTCCAATTTACAAAACAGTGCCCGGATTGAAGCACTCCACCCTCTGTTCAAACAGTTGTTTGATTATGTGAAAAGTCATGACCTTCTGCATACTCCATGTGGAAGAATCGAGCTGGACGGGAACAACCTGTTCATCAACAATGTGAACCCCACGTGTGTAAAGGCATCCGAACAGGTGCTCGAAGTACACCGTGACTACATTGACATACACATCCTGCTGGAAGGAAAAGAACGTATCGGCTGGAAAGCGATGGAAGATGTCTGCCAACTGAAACAAGCTTACCAGGAAGAAGGAGATTGCGCCCTCTATACAGACACTCCCACCTGTTTCGTGGACCTGCTTCCGGGACAGTTCCTGATTGTCTATCCGGAAGACCCTCATGCTCCAGTCATCGGAGAAGGAAAAATCAGAAAACTGATAGCTAAAGTAAAAATCTAACCTACAACCCTAATTATGAGAAAATTACTTTCCTTATGTATCGGAATGATGTCTATCGGGCTGCAGGCTGCAGACACGGTATTTGTGAAAACCCCACAGGTGCCCATCCTGATAGAACGGCATGACAATGTGCTGGCTTACCTGCGTCTTGACGCAAAGGAAACCCAGACACTGGAAAATGTCACCCTTACTTTTGACAAGAATGTGCCGCTTTCACAGATAAAAGCCGTCAAGTTATATTATGGAGGAACAGACGCTCCCCAGGATAGAGGAAAAAAACGGTTCGCTCCGGTGGAATACATTTCTAGCCATACTCCTGGCCAAACCTTGTCGGCAAATCCTTCTTATTCCATCAAGAAAGCGGAGGTAACACCTAAGACCAGCACCCTTACCCTGGAAGGCAAGCAAAACTTGTTTCCCGGATACAATTTCTTCTGGATCAGCATCGAAATGCAACCTACGGCCTCACTGCAAACCAAAATTTCTGCAGAAGTCGCTCAAGTGAAAGCTGACGGGAAAATCCTGCCCACCAAGAACGTAGCAGGACAGAAAGTGATACAAAGAATGGGGGTCGGCGTACGTCACGCAGGTGACGACGGTTCCGCCGCCTTCCGTATCCCCGGTCTGGTAACCACCAACAAAGGCACTCTTCTGGGCGTATACGATGTACGCTACAACAGCAGCGTAGATTTGCAAGAACACATCGACATCGGCCTCAGCCGTAGTACGGATGGAGGAAAGACTTGGGAAAAGATGCGCCTGCCTCTGTCCTTTAAAGAATATGGAGGACTTCCATCGGCTCAGAACGGTGTAGGTGACCCTTCCATATTAGTAGACACCAAGACAAATACAATATGGATTGTAGCAGCCTGGACGCACGGGATGGGTAACCAACGAGCCTGGTGGAGTTCTCACCAAGGCATGGACTTGAACCATACAGCCCAGCTGGTACTTGCCAAAAGTACGGATGACGGAAAGACCTGGTCCGCCCCCATCAACATCACCGAGCAAGTGAAACTTCCGGAATGGTATTTCCTGCTTCAGGGACCGGGACGAGGTATCACCATGGAAGACGGTACCTTGGTGTTCCCCATCCAGTTCATCGACAAGACCCGTATTCCGAATGCAGGCATCATGTATAGCAAAGACCATGGAAAGACCTGGACCATCCACCACCATGCACGTACCAATACCACAGAAGCGCAGGTGGCTGAACTCGAACCTGGCACCCTCATGCTGAACATGCGTGACAACCGGGGAGGAAGCCGGGCTGTATATACCACACAGGATTTAGGCAAGACGTGGAAAGAACATGAATCTTCCCGTACGGCCCTGATAGAGCCTGTATGTATGGCCAGTCTGATCAGCGTGAAAGCCAAGGACAACGTGCTGGGGAAAGACCTGCTGATTTTCTCCAACCCCAACTCAACCAGCGCGCGAAAGGACATGACCATCAAAATCAGTCTCGACGGAGGAAAGACCTGGAGTCCGGAACATCAGTTACTATTGGATGAAGGATATAACTGGGGTTATTCCTGCCTGACCATGATTGATAAAGAAACTATCGGTATATTGTATGAAAGCAGCGTGGCCCACATGACGTTCCAAAGTATCAAGCTCCACGATATTGTAAAATAATTTATTATATAATAGATTTGATTAAAAAGGGAATATTTATTACAATATTCCCTTTTTATTTGCTGATAATCAGATAATATCATTCTTACTCTCTATTTATTTACGAATCTTAAAGACGATTCTTAAATAAATGAATATTCATAAAGCAAGTAGATAAATAAAATAACACCCAGATAAAAAGCAATATTTTATAAAATATTTTATCAAATAATTGTGATATCAAATTTTTTATTTATATATTTGTCGCATGCAAATAGATATATTAATAAAATCGACTAAAAAAGACTTTAAGTTAGCCTAAATCCTTCAATCGCAAACTTTAACCTTATATATACAAGAGTTATGAATAAAAAAATGAAGTCAGTCGGCATGTGTCTGTTGTTGGGTAGTTTATCCACGGGGATGACGTATGCGGACTTATCCACCAACAAAGCTGAAATTGACATTGTACAACAATCGGGTATATGTCAAGGTATTGTGAAAGATGCAACAGGCGAGTCTGTCATCGGTGCTTCCGTGATAGTGAAAGGAACTACCAACGGAACGATTACAGACATCGACGGTAAGTTCTCTTTGTCGAACGTAAAGAAAGGAGATGTTATTGAAATTTCTTTCGTAGGATATATTGCACAAACGATTAAATGGAATGGAACCCCAATCAACGTTATCTTGAAAGAGGATACTCAGACTTTGGAAGAAGTGGTTGTGACGGGATATGGAGGTTCCCAGAAACGAGCTGCACTGACTACGGCTATCTCTAAAATGGATGACCAGGTGTTGAAAAACGCAGCCATGAGTAATGCTGGACAAGCCCTGCAAGGTTCAGTAACCGGTTTACGCGTAATCAATACCACCGGACAACCGGGTGCAGAGCCTGATATCACACTGCGTGGTGGAGCTACCATTACTGGAAGTAACAGTAAAGCTTTGATTGTTGTGGATGGTATCATCCGTGACAGCATGAGTGACATCAACCCTTCTGACATTGAATCCATACAGGTATTGAAAGACGCTGCTTCTACCGCTATTTATGGTGCCCGTGCCAACGGAGGTGTTATTCTGGTAGAAACAAAGAGTGGAAAAGCCGGCAAGGCATCAGTAAACTATAAGTTCAAACTGGGTGTAAACTTTGCTCGTTATGGATATGAGTTCTGTAATGCACACGATTATTTGTACTATAACCGCTTGGGATATAAGCGTTATACCAACAACGTGCCTGGAGCAGCCAACGTAGATACGCAAACAGGTTACGGTACACAAAACAACCTGATTGATGTTCAATATCTCACCAATGAAAATTCTTATTTACAAAATGAAGGATGGCTGGTGATGGACGATCCCTATTACGAAGGTAAACAACTTCTTTATAAAGATTATAGTGGTCAGCTGGATGATGCGGTTTTTGCTAATACCGCCTTGACGCAAGATCATTATGTAAATATTACTGGAGGAAATGATAAAGGGACTTACATGGCCAGCATGGGATACTACAATGAAGATGGTCAGATTAAAGGAACTGGATACAAACGATTCAACGGATCGGTAAGCGGAACTTACAAAATTTTCCCATTCTTAAATGTAAAAGCCGGAGCCACCTACACATGGTCACAACAGCCTTCTTTGTGGATTGGTTCATACGAACTCTTCTATCGTACCCGTTCACAACGTCCGACATGGAACCCATATAACGAAGACGGAACTCCAGCTTCAGGATGGGGAACCGGCGATGGTAATCCTGAATATTATCGGGACAAGCTGACAAGTGAAGATGGAACTCGCAAAGCTACCTATAACTTTGGATTCGACCTGGACATCATTCCTAAGAAGTTGGTATTCAGCGGGAACACCTCTCTTTACCATTATGACTATCAATATGAAACATTCAACAAGTCATACCAGCTACAGACTTCTTCCACACCGACCAACACACGTGAAGCAAGTGCTCAAATACAGCGTTATACCCAAATCCAAGTAAATGGAACATTAAATTACAAAGATACCTTCAAAGAAAAACATAACTTGGACGTAATGGTAGGTAGCGAATACTTCGGTTACAACCAATTTACCATGCAGGCAAAGACTCAGAATTCTCCGACGGATGATATTCCGACTCTGAATGCAGGCGCTACCCGTACATATACTACATCCGAAAAAACCGGTTATCGTATTGCCTCCGTATTTGGTCGTGTAAATTACAACTATCAGATGAAATATCTGTTGTCTTTGGTAGCCCGCTATGATGGTATCTCTCGCTTGAAAGATAACCGCTGGGGCTTCTTCCCTGGTGTTTCTGTCGGATGGAATGTTACAGAAGAAGATTTCTGGAAGGAATCTAAGATTTCAGATGTCATCAGCAACATCAAGCCGCGCCTGAGTTATGGAGTAAACGGTAACGTAAATGGCATTGGAAACTTTGATATTTATGGAGTGTACAAGCAAATCGGAGCTGGAACGTATAATGGAGCAACCGCATACTACAACTCAGCACTGATAAACACTGGATTAAGATGGGAACAGAGCCGTTCATTTGAAGCTGGTCTGGATTTGGGCTTTTTCAATAACCGATTGAGCTTCATTCTGGACTATTACAACAGAACAACCGACGATTTGCTGACAGATGTAAATCTGCCTGCTTATACCGGTTTTTCAACCATGAAAACCAACTTGGGAAGACTGCGTAACTCCGGATTTGAAATGGAAGTAAGAGCTAATATTCTTTCCAATGTAAAAGGATTTAACTGGGAAGTTTCTGCTAACTTAACTTCCGTATCCAACAAAGTGTTGAAGTTACCGACCAGTGACAAACCTTTTAATCAGATTGATGGTTATGAAGTTGCAGCCGGACTATATAACCCAGAAACAGGAGAAACTCCAACCAAATGGATTGGTGGTTACCGAGAAGGTGGTAAACTGGGAGACATGGTAGGCTATGTACAAAACCATATCTTCAGAGACTGGAATGACGTAAAAGCAAACGCCAATATGATTATTGATGAAGTGGCTAACCTATATGGACCAGGTATGGCGAATGAAATCAACCCACAAACAGGTGTCACTTACGCTGAATCCAACGGATGGAAACCTATCGAACCCGGAGATGTATGCTGGGAAGACATCAATAAAGATGGAAAAATCAATAGCCTTGACCGCGCTGTTGTAGGTAATATCTTCCCGAAAGTAACCGGTGGATTCTCTACTACTTTATCTTACAAGAATTGGTCTTTGTACGCACGATTCGACTATGCATTAGGTCACACTATCTACAACGATTTAAAAGCTCGTTCTTTAGGACAGTACCAAGGACAATTTAACATCATTGATAAAGTACACGATACGTGGAGCGAAACCAATCCGGATACAGACCTTCCGGTATTCACTTATGCTGACCAGTTGAACAAGAAAAACATCACCCGTTCAAACAATGGAAACACAGCTGTCGATAATAACAGCTCACGCTTCTATGAGAAAGGGGATTATCTAGCTTTACGAGAAATCACATTGAGTTATTCTTTACCCAAAAAATGGATTGGTAAAGCAGGCATGCAAGACGCTTCTGTATATGTAACCGGCCAAAATCTGTTCTATATCACAGGATATGATGGCGTTTCCCCGGAACCGGCCGTATCTACGACCTATGGAAGAGGTATCGATAATGGACGTTATCCTACTCCAAGAACCGTATTGTTTGGCTTATCTGTAACATTCTGAAAAAAATAACGATTATGAAAAAAATATTCAACTATATTATAGCCGGATGTCTGGCAACGTCTTTTACCGGTTGCTTGGACATGGAACCTGTTAGTAGTATTACTGATGTAAACTATTGGAAAGATGCGGCACAATTTGAAGCATTTAATGTAGGACTTCACGGTTTATTACGTGAAAGATCTTATACCATCTTCGAATTAGGAGAACCTCGTGCCGACATTTATAATTCCAACCCATTTACAGGAGAAGCAACTCAGGGAGTGGAAAGAATGATTGACAACACGCTGAATGCAGCAAATCCTGTCATTAGTAATTATGGTGATTTCTACGTATTAATCAACCAATTAAACCTGATGATCAATCATGCAGAATCTACCGATTTGCTGGATGCCAGCACTAAGAACTATTATCTAGGAGAAGCATACGGTCTAAGAGCTTATGTATATTTTCACCTGTTACGTTCTTGGGGAGATGTGGTACTGCAATTGGATTACACCAATGGTAACTCCATCGATATAGGTAACCCAAGCAAAGCAGCCTCTTCTGCTGCCGATGTAATGACACAAATCAAGAAAGACATCCAAAGTTCAGAAGATGCTTTTGGTGATGATTATTCATTCAAATATGGTAAATGTTATTGGTCGAAAGCGGCTACCATGATGCTAAAAGGTGAAGTGTACTTATGGAGCGGAAAGCAAATGGGAGGCGGTGAAGCAGACTATACAACAGCCAAAAATGCATTGACGGCAGTAAAAGCAGCTGGAGTAGGATTACTAAGTAACTTCCAGAAAGTATTTGCATACGACAATAAAGAAAATAACGAAATTATTTTCGCCATACACAATGGAAGAAATGAGTATAGCATGTGGAATGACCAATATCGTTCAACCATGGTCATGAACCAAGCAAACTTTGGCACCTATTATGACGAAAACGGCGTCTTGCTAAATGAGACCGAAATGGCTGATATGAGCGGACTGATTCGTTATCAAGTAGAACAAGATTTATATACTCAATTATTCCGGGAGGGAGATAGCAGAAAATCATACTCTATAAAAGGTATCTATAGCAAAAACAGTGATAGCGAACCACTCACTTTTAGTGCTCCTATTGCCTATAAATTTCAGGGAGTTTTACTGGAAGGTGATGCCCAAAGAAGCTGGTTGGACGATTATCCTATTTACCGCTATGCAGACTGCTTACTGGCATTGGCCACTGCCAAAGCTTTCTTAGGTGAAGATATCTCCACAGAAATCAACGAAGTGCGCGAACGTGCTTATGGGACGGAATATTTCAATGCTCACAAAAATGAGGTTGCATATCCTAATGACAAAGATGCTAACTTCTATTCTAATAATCGCTTTGTAGGCAGTGATGAAAATCCTATTGAGGCTATCCTGAAAGAAAGAATGAGAGAATTCTTGTTCGAAGGGAAACGCTGGTATGATATCCGCCTGATGGGTAATGAATATGTCACTAAATATTCTAGTGCAAACGAGAGCCGTCTGTTATGGCCACTCGATGAAAATACATTAGGAGAAAACAGTGCCTTGAAGCAAACCCCTGGATACTAATCTCCATATAAAATTTACAAAGGCCTTAGAATTTTCTCCAAGAAATAAGGGGAAAACTCTAAGGCCTTTTTGTATGAGAGCACCTTTATCCATGTGAATACCCTAACATCAATATTATATGAAAAAATTATTTTTAGGAATCTGTTTATTTTTTATCGCCCTGACCGAAGGGTTTCCACAAAAGGTTTACACGCCTGACTGGAAATCTCTAGATAAACGTCCCATCCCAACTTGGTTTCAAGATGCAAAATTTGGCATATTTATCCATTGGGGACTCTATTCTGTACCAGCATGGTCTCCTAAAGGAACCTATGCCGAATGGTATCAATACTGGTTAGATAATAAAACATTATTTGGGAATGGTGACTTCAAAGGAGATGAGATCTATAATTATCACCGACTAACCTATGGAGAAGATTTTACTTACATGGATTTTGCACCACTGTTTAAAGCCCAAAATTACAATGCTACAGAATGGGCTGATCTATTTGTAAAATCTGGAGCAAAATATGCTGTTCTAACCACTAAACATCACGATGGATTTGCTCTATGGGACAGTAAAGAGGCATCTCACAATCACGCACGCCCATGGAATAGTGTAGAAATTGGTCCTCATAAAGATTTAGTAGGTGAATTTGTCAAGGCCATGCGAAAAGCGTCTCTTAAAGTTGGATGCTACTTTTCTCTAAGAGAATGGAATAATCCTCTCTACACTTCCGAAAACATGCCTATTTATACTGAACAACATCTGTATCCACAACTAAAGGATCTCATCACAAAATATAAGCCAGACCTAATCTGGGCAGACGGACCAGACAGCTACGATGAGGATATTTGGAAGACAAAAGAATTCTTATCATGGCTATATTCTTCTTCCGACATAAAAGACAGTGTAGTAATCAATGACCGTTGGGCCAAGTTCAAAAACGGCAGACACGGAGACTTCTACACAAGTGAATATAGCTCTTCTAATAAGAAATATGATAAACCATGGGAAGAATGCAGGGGCATGGGGTTTTCTTTTGGCTACAACAAACTTGAAGATATCGAAGATTACGCTACCCCACAAGCTTTAATCCATACGCTTGCAAAAATCGTTAGCCAAGGTGGAAATCTTTTACTGAACATAGGGCCTACGGCAGAAGGAAAAATTCCTCCAATTATGCAAGAACGATTGCTTCAGATAGGAGAATGGCTTAAGATTAACGGAGAAGCTATATACCAAACCAGACCTTGGAAGAAAAGCAGCCAGTGGTCGGAAGGAAAACGTGACTGGAAATCAGAAGAAAAATACTATGTTAGTGGCAACTCTATTCTGAAACAGACTGTTAATCCTGATCCTGGATACGCTGTACAAGAGGCGTTCTTCACATCGAAAGACAATAACTTATATGCTATCTTAACTTCCTACCCTAATGATAAAATTACATTGCAAGATATTAAATCTACACCGCTTACTACTATTCGCCTGCTTGGTTATTCGAACGAACTAAAATGGGAACAAAAAGGAAAAAATCTAATCGTATATTTACCGCGATTGACTTTTACTAAAATACCATGCAAATATGCATGGACTTTAAAAATCACTCATATTCAATAAACCTACATTCTGTTATGAAACCTCTTTTCATTCTCATAGCCATATTCTATAGCTGGATTCCTAGCTGGGGGAAATCCCTCTACCCTCTTCTGCCTTATCCGCAGAAAATAACTTATACAGATAAACAATTGGTATTAGATAAACTATATCTTGACACGACAGAAGAAATATCCAAACAATGGAAAGAGTGGCTACAAAGCATTAATGCAACTTCCACTTCCACACAAACAGATAAAACAATCAATATTAAAATCAAAAAATGTCTGCCGGAAATTCCTATTCCTACCGATGAAGGCTACAAATTGAGCATCACCGAAAAGCAAATAGAAGTCACTGCCACTTCTCCTACAGGAGTTTACAGAGCATTACAAACAATCCAGCAATTAACGGCCTATGCAAAAAATTACCTTCCTACCTGTGAGATTATAGACTGGCCTGCTTTCCGCATCAGAGGATTCATGCAGGATGTAGGCCGTACCTATATTTCTATAAAAGAACTGAAAAAAGAAATCGAGCTACTCAGCAAGTTCAAAATCAATGTATTCCACTGGCATCTGACTGAGAATCAGGCTTGGCGTCTGGAAAGTAAAATATATCCTGAACTCAACGCTCCTGAGAGCATGACTCGCATGCCAGGCAAATATTATACCTTGCAAGAAGCAAAAGACCTTGTGGCGTTCTGCAAGCAACGGCATGTAACATTAATTCCAGAAATTGATATGCCTGGTCACAGTGCTGCTTTTGTAAGAACTTTCCACACCGACATGCAAAGCGAAAAAGGCATGGAAATTCTAAAAAGACTCATGGATGAGGTATGCGAAACATTCGATGTACCCTTTATTCATATAGGTACGGACGAAGTACAGTTTACCAACCCACAATTTGTTCCGGAAATGGTAGCCTACATCCGTAATAAAGGGAAAAAAGTCATTTCATGGAACCCTGGTTGGAAATACCAAACAGGCGAAATAGACATGACACAGTTATGGAGTTTCCGGGGAAAAGCCCAATCAGGAATTTCGGCCATCGACAGTCGCTATCACTATGTCAATCATTTCGACATTTTTGCCGACCTGATTGCTTTATACAACAGCCGTATTTACAACCAAGATATGGGAAACGAAGACATTGCAGGAAGCATCTTGGCCATTTGGAACGACCGTTACCTCCAAAACGAGAAACAAATCGTAGCGGACAACAATTTGTATGCTCACATGCTGGCGCTTGCCGAAAGAAGTTGGCGGGGAGGCGGCTACGGCTATTTCGATGAAACCACGAACCTTTTACGGAAAAAAGATACAGAGATCTATACACAATTTACTGATTTCGAAGACAGAATGCTTTGGCACAAGACGCACACCTTCAAAGGAGAACCTTTTCCCTACGTCAGACAGGCTAACGTGGTATGGCGTATTACAGATGCATTTCCCAATGAAGGAGACCTGGCCCGTACGTTTCCCCCTGAACAAGAAGAAAAAGAAAGCTACTTATATAAAGGGAAAATCTACCAAAGCCATGTCGTCTACGGAGCAGGAGTTTACTTGCGCCATGTATGGGGAGAATTAGTTCCCGGATTATATTCCTCACCTGAAAAGAACCACACGGCGTATGCCACCACCTGGATATTCTCTCCTAAGAAGCAAAAGGTGGGGTTATTCCTGGAATTCCAGAATTATAGCCGTTCCGAAAGTGATTTGGCCCCACAACAAGGAACATGGGATTATAAAGGCAGCCGTGCTTGGTTGAACCAGCAAGAAATACTTCCACCGATATGGGAAAACAACCATAAAGAGCGGTCGAACGAGATTCCTCTAACGAACGAAAATGCAACCTCCCGCCCTCCGATACAAGTAACACTACACAAAGGATGGAACAAACTCTTCCTCAAGTTGCCTATAGGAAATTTTAAAACACCAGAGGTCAGATTGGTAAAATGGATGTTCAATGCTGTCTTTGTAACGCCAGATGGAAAAAAAGAAATCGACAACATCATTTACTCACCTGAGAGAAATTAAATTAAAAACATATTAATCTGCAATCCATGAAAACAATTTTACTACTAATTATAGGCTTAACATATAGCCTATCCACTTTCGGACAAACGGGAAGAAGATATTCAACCTATTACTACCAACGAGTTTCTCTATTTGAACAACTCCCGATAAGTTCGGATGACATTCTTTTTATCGGAAATAGTATAACTGATGGAGGAGAATGGAGTGAATTATTTCAAAATTCCCATGTTAAAAATAGAGGAATCAGCGGAGATACTACTTGGGGGGTATATGATAGAATTTCTGTCTTACTTAAAGGAAAGCCTGCACAAATCTTTCTAATGATTGGAATCAACAATGTTCCTCAAGGAGAATCACCGAATAATATAGCCTCTGATATACAACAAATCATACAAAAAATAAAAAAAGAATCACCGTATACAGAAATCTTGATACAAAGCGTGTTACCTGTCACCACAAAGTATAACCTGTTTCAAGAGCATACTTCCCATTGGCAAGAAATCCCTGACATTAATCAGGCTATTTTAAATATTTGTCAAAAAGAAAATGTGAAATATATTGACCTTTTCACTCACTTCGTAGATGAAAATGGACAAATGAAACCCGAATATACCAATGACGGGCTGCACCTTCTTGGGAAAGGCTATATGCTATGGAAAGAAATTATCACTCCCTATTTAAAGAAATAAAATGAAACCAACAATCTTAATTCTACTGCTCTGTCAATTCTTATTACAACCCGTACAAGCTGACAAGAAAATAAAAGTGGCCTGTGTAGGAAATAGCATCACCTACGGAACCGGCATTGCCAATCGCGATACAGATTCCTATCCTGCACAATTACAAAAACTACTGGGAAAGAAATACTCTGTGGGTAATTTTGGAAAACCTGGAGCAACTCTATTGGCACATGGACATCATCCTTATATTCAACAAGAAGAATATCAAAAGGCTCTTGATTTTGCTGGAGATATTGTGGTCATTCACCTTGGTATTAATGACACCGATCCAAGAAACTGGCCTAACTACAGAGATGAATTCGTTCATGATTATTTAAGACTAATAGCCTCTTTTAAAAAGGTCAATCCTCAGTGTCGCATTCTATTGGCATACATTACCCCAATAGCTGACCGACATCCTCGTTTTATCTCAGGTACCCAACAATGGCATGAGGAAATTCAAGAAGCAATTAAAGTAGTTGCTCAAATAACTCAGGCAGAACTCATAGATTTCCATACTCCATTATACCCTTACCCTATTTTATTGCCTGATGCTATTCATCCCAATGAAGAAGGAGCACATCTTCTAGCTCAGACAGCATACTCAGCCATCACTGGCGATTATGGAGGACTTAAACTACCAATTCTCTATACTGATTATATGGTATTACAACGTAATATCCCACTGCGTATTCATGGCACAGCCAATACAAAAACTCCTGTGACTGTAAGTATTGACGGCCAAAATAAAAAAACGATTACTGATAAAAACGGTAAATGGGAAGTAATATTAGATCCGATAAAAGCAGGAGCCAACTATGAGCTTTCCATACAAACCCCACAGCAATCACGCACCTTTCATCATGTGGCTGCAGGAGAGGTATGGTTGTGTTCCGGACAATCTAACATGCAGTTCATGTTGCAACAAGCCAAAGATGCTGCTATCGACATATCACAGGCATACAATCCACACATCCGTTTCTTTCACATGAAAGGAAAATGGGATACCAATGCCACGGAATGGCCAGCCCAAGCCATCGATTCCATCAATCATCTTTTCTATTATCAACCCACCGTATGGACCGAATGCACCTCCAATACGGCGGCTACGTTCTCTGCTGTAGCTTACTATTTTGGAAAAATGCTACAAGACAGTTTAAAAGTTCCCATCGGACTGATTTGCAATGCCGTGGGAGGATCAACCACAGAATCGTGGGTCGACCGCCACTCATTGGAAAAAAATTTCCCCGCTATTCTGAAAGATTGGACTCAAAACGACTTTATTCAAGAATGGGCCAGAAAAAGAGCCCTGCTCAACCTCCAGAAAAGCACAAATTCATTCAAACGTCACCCATACGAACCCTGTTATTTATATGAAGCCGGCATACTCCCCCTCCAGCAATATCCCCTCAAAGGAGTCATCTGGTATCAAGGAGAATCAAATGCGCACCACATGGAAGCACATTATAAATTATTTAAGTTATTAGTGAACGGATGGAGACAAAACTGGAACCAGCCAGACATGCCTTTCTATTTTGTCCAGCTTTCCAGCCTGAACCGTCCCTCATGGCCCTGGTTCCGTGACAGCCAACGACGTTTGATGAACGAAATACCTCATACTGGTATGGTGGTATCGACCGATAAAGGCGATTCATTGAATGTACATCCTACCGACAAACGTCCTATCGGAGAACGGTTGGCCAAATGGGCATTAAATCAAACTTATCATTATTCTTTACTTCCATCCGGTCCTCTGTACAAACAAGCCATCAGAAAAAATCATGAAGCAATCATAGAATTTGCGTATGCAGCAGGCCTACACACCTCGGATAGAAAACCGCTCATCGGCTTTGAGCTGGCAGAATATGAAGGAATCTATTTCCCTGCCCAGGCCGTCATAGCGGGGGATAAGGTCCGAGTCTACTCCGATTCAATCAAACATCCACGATATATACGATATGGCTGGCAACCTTTTACCCGCGCCAATCTTGTCAATAAAGATCAGCTTCCAGCCTCTTCCTTCCGTGATAAAATCCAGTAACCGATTTCATGTTTCCACAGAAAACATTTTCAAACAGTTGATTAGCAACCTGAAATTTCGTATTTTTGCCCCTATCAATTGAAATTACGTAATTTTATCAAGATGAATCAAGAATTCGAGCTTATCGCCAAGACCTTCCAGGGACTGGAAGAAGTTCTGGCACAAGAACTCACAGAGCTGGGAGCCAGCAACATTGAAATCGGCCGACGCATGGTTTCTTTCACCGGCGACAAGGCCATGATGTATAAGGCAAACTTCTGCCTGCGCACCGCCATCCGTATTTTAAAACCCATCAAACATTTCACAGCCAAGACGGCCGACGAAGTATATGAAGCCGTGAAAAGTATCGAATGGGAGAAATACCTCGACAACATGAGCAGTTTTTCCGTGGATGCCGTGGTTTATTCCAGCGAATTCCGCCATTCCAAGTTTGTGGCCTACAAGGTGAAGGATGCAGTGGTCGACTATTTCCGTGAAAAGACCGGCAACCGTCCTTCCGTACGTATCAGTAATCCGGACCTGGCCATTCACATTCACATTGCGGAAGAAGAATGTACACTGGCACTCGACAGTTCCGGCGAATCCCTCCATCGCAGAGGCTACCGTCAGGAACAAGTGGAAGCACCGCTGAATGAAGTGTTGGCTGCCGGTATGATTCTGATGACAGGCTGGAGAGGCGAATGCGACCTGATTGACCCGATGTGCGGTTCAGGTACCATCCCTATCGAAGCGGCCCTGATAGCCCGTAACATTGCGCCGGGAGTGTTCCGTAAAGAGTTCGGATTCGAAAAATGGAAAGATTTTGACCAGGAACTTTTCGATGCCATTTATAACGATGATTCACAGGAACGTGAATTCACGCATAAGATTTACGGGTACGACAACAATCCGAAAGCCAACGAGATTGCCCAGCACAACGTGAAAGCGGCAGGAGTCAGCAAGGATGTCATCCTGAAAATCCAACCGTTCCAGCAGTTTGAAAAGCCGGAACAGAAAAGCATCATCATCACCAACCCGCCGTATGGAGAACGTATCTCTTCCGACGATTTGCTGGGCCTCTACCAGATGATTGGGGAACGTTTGAAACATGCCTTCACAGGAAACGATGCCTGGATTCTGAGCTACCGCGACGAATGTTTCGACCAGATTGGCCTGAAGGCTTCCGTGAAAGTGCCTTTGTTCAACGGTGCCTTGGAGTGTCAGTTCCGCAAATACCAAATTTTTGACGGGAAATACAAGGAATTCCGCTCAGAAAACAGTGACAAGGAATTCAAGCCGAAACGGGAAGACAAACCGGCACGTTCACGTCATCACGGTGAAAAAGTGGAATACGTACGTAAGGAACGCAAAGAGGGCACTCGTGGAGAACGGAAAGAAGGTTTCCGAAGCGAACGCAAAGAAGGTTTCCGCAAAGATTCCGACCAGAAAGAAACGTTCCGCGGACGGAAAGCTGGCGACGGAAAAGAATTTACCCGCGAACGCCGCAAGGAATTCAAATACAAAGAGGAACCGAAACCGCGCAACCCGCGTCCTTCTACGGATGACGGACGCCCGAAAGCGGCTCCTGCTCCTCGCTACATGCACAAGCGCCGCAGCGAGGAAGAAGAAAATTCACAGGATTAAAGACAAGTCACACATGAAACGTATATTTTTATTCTTCTTTTTATGTAGTATGACCGTCCTCACCACTTTTGCCCAGGAAAAGAAAGCCGACTATACGCTGGAAGATGTCATTCCGGGCGGCAACAATTATTTCAACCTGATGCCCAAGAACATTCCGGGACTGCAATGGTGGGGGGATGTATGTGTACGCGCGGACGTGGAAAATATCCGCCGTATCCAGTTGAAAGATGGCAAGGAAACCGTACTGGTTACCCTGAAAGAAGTGAACCAGGCTCTTGAAAAAGGAGAAAAGCCTTTCCAGCCGTCGCACGAACTGAAACCGCTCCGCAGTCTGATGGCTGCTTCATTGCCTTGGGCGGAACGGAAAGTGATTGTATTCCAGCAAAGCAACTACTGGGTGGAATATGATTTCGGACAGAAAAAGATTACCAACCTGTTCCGCCTGAACGAAAAAGCAGGTAACCTGGACTTCTGCAAGGCCAATGACAAAGTAGCCTATACCATCGGCAACGGTCTGTTTGTAGCCGACAAGGGAGAAGAAAGCCGGCAAATCAATCCGTCACAGACGGAAGAAGGAGTGGTTTACGGTCAGGCTGTACACCGCAACGAGTTTGGCATCTATAAGGGTACATTCTGGAGTCCGAAAGGAAACTACCTGGCTTTCTACCGCATGGATCAGAGTATGGTGACCGATTATCCACAGGTAAATACTTCCACCCGTATCGCTACCCTGGAACCGGACAAATATCCGATGGCGGGCATGACCAGCCACAAGGTGACCGTGGGAGTGTACGATGTAAAAACTGGGAAAGTGATTTACTTGCAGGCAGGCGACCCTACCGACCGTTATTTCACCAATGTCAGCTGGTCGCCCGACGAGCAGCATATCTACGTCATCGAGCTGAACCGCGACCAGAACCATGCACAGCTGGTCAGCTATCAGGCTGCCACCGGAGAAAAGGAAGGTATCCTGTATGAAGAAAAGCATCCGAAATACGTAGAACCTCAACACCCATTGGTATTCCTGCCATGGGATGAAACTCAGTTCATCTACCAAAGCCAGCGCGACGGTTTCAACCACCTGTACCTGATGGATACGAAAACCAAAGGAGAAGGAGTTTGGAAGAATGGCAAACTGGAAGGCAGCACCTACCTGGAGCACCTGAAAGTCACTCCTTTGACCCAAGGTGACTGGCTGGTTCAGGATATTTTAGGATTCAATGCGGACAAGAAGGAGATTATTATCGGCAGTACGGAAATCTCTCCGCTGCAGACCAATCTGTTCAGCCTCAACGTGAAAACCGGGAAACGTACACTACTGGGAGAAAAAGACGGCATGCACCGGGCTTCTCTCTCCGCCAGCGGTACGTATTTGATAGATAACTTCTCTTCTTTCACCGTGGGACGGGAAATCACCTTGCTGCCTACCAGCGGCAAGAAGGGAACCACCCTGCTGAAGGCGGACGACCCGATGTGCAGTCAGTTCAACTTGCCGGAAATCACCCTCGGAACTCTTAAAGCTGCCGACGGAAAGACGGATTTATATTACCGCCTGATTAAACCGGTGGACTTTGACCCGAACAAGAAATATCCGGCCATCATCTATGTATATGGCGGACCGCATGCACAGCTCATCCACAACACGCGCTTCTACGATGCCAGAGGATGGGACCTGTACATGGCACAGAAAGGATATGTCATGCTGACAGTAGACAGCCGGGGAAGTGACAACCGGGGACTGGCGTTTGAAAACTGCACGTTCCGCCACCTGGGAGTGGAAGAAATGAAAGACCAGATGAAGGGAGTGGAATTCCTGAAATCCCTGTCGTACGTAGACGGTGAACGCATCGGCGTACATGGCTGGAGCTTCGGCGGTTTCATGACCACCAACCTCATGCTGACTTATCCCGATATTTTCAAAGTGGGGGTAGCCGGCGGACCGGTCATCGACTGGAAGTTCTATGAAGTGATGTACGGCGAACGTTACATGGATACGCCACAGGCTAATCCGGAAGGCTACAAAGGCTCCGACCTGAAACTGAAAGCCGGCAGCCTGAAAGGCCGTCTGGAAATCATCATCGGCGGAACAGACCCCACCTGCGTACCCCAGCACACTTACACGTTCCTGAGGGCATGTATCGAAGCTGGCACACACCCCGACCTCTTCATTTATCCGGAAGACGGACACAACATGATGGGACGCGACCGTGTACACCTGCACGAACACATCACCCGCTATTTTGAAGACCATTTGAAATAATCGACTAAAAAACAGATACGTATATGAAACTTTTACTGTTAGGTTCAGGAGGACGCGAACATGCACTGGCATGGAAAATCGCACAAAGCCCGAAAATTGAGAAGTTGTACATCGCTCCGGGAAATGCCGGCACACGCGAAGTGGGCGAAAATGTAGCCATCAAGGCCGATGACTTTGAAGGTATCAAGCAGTTTGTCATCGACAACGGTATCGACATGGTAGTGGTAGGTCCGGAAGACCCGCTGGTGAAGGGGGTATATGATTTCTTCAAGCACGACGAAGCCTTGAAACAGATTCCGGTCATCGGACCGTCGAAAGCGGGAGCCGTACTGGAAGGAAGCAAGGAATTTGCCAAAGGATTCATGCAACGTCACCACATCCCGACAGCCGGATACAAGAGCATTACTGCAGCCAATCTGGAAGAGGGACTGGCTTTCCTGGAAACACTGGAAGCTCCTTACGTGCTGAAGGCCGACGGACTTTGTGCCGGAAAAGGGGTGCTGATTCTCCCTACCTTGGAAGAAGCCAAGAAGGAGCTGAAGGAAATGCTGGGCGGCATGTTCGGCAACGCTTCGGCTACGGTGGTAATCGAGGAATTCCTGAGCGGCATTGAATGTTCGGTATTCGTACTGACCGACGGAAAGAGTTACAAGATTCTGCCGGAAGCCAAAGACTACAAGCGTATCGGTGAAGGCGACAAAGGTCTGAACACCGGCGGTATGGGTTCTGTTTCTCCCGTTCCGTTTGCCGACGCTGACTGGATGAAGAAAGTGGAAGACCGCATCATCCGTCCTACGGTAGAAGGGTTGGCGGCAGAAGGTATCGACTACAAAGGATTTATCTTCTTCGGACTGATTAACGTGAAAGGTGAACCGATGGTCATCGAATACAATGTCCGTATGGGCGACCCCGAGACAGAAAGCGTCATGCTGCGTATCAAGAGCGACCTGGTAGACCTCTTCGAGGGAGTGGCCCAGGGCAACCTGAACGAAAAGACGCTGGAAATCGACCCGCGGTCGGCTGTCTGCGTCATGCTGGTATCCGGAGGCTATCCGGAGGCTTACGAAAAGGGATTCCCGATTAGCGGCATCGAGGAAGCCAAAGCAGGCGGAAGCACCGTATTCCATGCCGGTACGGCCCTGAAAGACGGACAGGTAGTGACTTCCGGCGGACGTGTCATCGCCGTCAGCTCTTACGGTGCCAACAAGGAAGAAGCTTTGGCACAGTCTTTCCGGAATGCAGGAAAAATCCACTTCGAGAAGAAATATTTCCGTTCTGACATCGGATTCGACCTCTAAACATGCTTGCGCGAAACAAATTTCAATATGAACTGGCAACAGGAAGAATCACTCTTCCTGTTGCCGTTATTTTCTGTCTGCTTCTATGGGCCATCACCTACCACGAAGAAACGGACTTCATTTCTTTGGCCATTCACGGCCTGATAACCTACTTCCTGATAGAGCTGAACACCACGTTCTCGCTCATCCGCACACGTACCACGCTGCATGCGGCCCTGTATCTTTTTTTCTTTGGGGGGATTCCTTTCCTGCACACCTACTCGCACGAACAATGGATTCCATTGCTGTTTGTCATCAGCTTTGCCTATCTGTTCCGGAGTTATGAGTCGCCCTACGCGGCCATCCCTATCTTCCACACCTTCCTCTGCATCGGCATCAGCAGTTTCCTGTTGCCACAGACCTTGTATTTCATTCCTCTGATTTACTTTTACATGATTGGGTTGCGCGCGTTTACTCTCCGCACTTTCTTTGCGGGCCTGACGGGTATCTTCACTCCCTACTGGATTATGCTTTGCTACCACCTGTACACAGGCACGCCGGAAAAAATCGGCGAACCGTTCCTGCAACTTTCCAGCTTTCCTCCGATAGACTATTCCGTGCTGTCACTCTCCCAGCTGGTATCCGGTGGCGCAGCCCTGCTGATTATTGCCATCTGCAGTGTAGAGAGTTTGCTGCATATCTATCAGGACAAGGTACAGACACGTATCATGCTTCGTATCCTTCTCATCACCGGAGCGGCCACCCTGGTCTGCATGATACTCATCCCTTCCCATTTCAATACCTTTTTCACCATGACGCTCATTGCTGGCTCCATCCTGGGAGGACACCTGCTGGCACTGACCTTCAACCGTTTTACCCGCATCTTCCTGTGGGCAGCCTTCGCCCTCTGGATTGGCGTATGCATATTTAATGTATGGATGCATTTATTCAATTTCTGATAGACTGGGGATACTGGGGGATGTTTCTCTCGGCTTTCCTGGCAGGCACCATCCTGCCCTTCAGTTCGGAAGTGGTCCTGCTGGCCTGCGTGGGGCTGGGACTGGACCCGGTGTGGTCTACCCTTTTCACCACGGCAGGCAATGCCCTGGGAGGTGTGACCTGCTACTGGATAGGACGGATGGGAAAGACCGAATGGATTGAAAAATATTTCAAGGTCGACAAGAAGCAGATGGACCGAGCCGTCCGCTTCATTCACGGACGGGGTTCATGGATGGCCTTCTTCTCGTTCCTGCCCGTCATCGGCGACGCCTTGCTCATCGCCCTGGGTTTCATGCGGGGCAACTTCTGGATTACCACCCTTGCCATGACCATCGGCAAGCTGGCACGCTATGCCATCATCGTGGCCACGGCACTGGGCGTATTCCAATATCTCCAATAAGAAACCGGCACATATTTTCCTTACTTACAGGATATGCGTATCTTTGCAACAACGCAATCGATAGCTTTATGATTACACTTGAAACAACAGCCGACGGAAGCAACACCCTGTTTGTGCCGGAACTGGACGAACATTATCACTCCGTGAAAGGAGCCTTGACAGAATCGCAGCACATCTTCATCCAGATGGGGCTGAACCACTCGCAGGCGGAAAAGCCTCATGTACTGGAAATCGGGTTCGGTACCGGGCTGAATGCCTTTCTGACCCTGCTGGAAGCTGAGAAACAGCATAGAGAAGTCTGTTTCACCAGCATCGAGCGATACCCGCTGGGAGAAGACATCGTGCGGAAACTGGGATATCCGGAGACAATCGCCCCGGAAGCCAGCGAAAAATTCTATGCCCTGCACACTGCCCCATGGAACCGGCCCGTCCGCCTCTCTCCCTGTTTCACCCTGCACAAGATAGAAGGAGATTTCACGCACTTTGATTTCCAGTCGCACTACGACGTGGTCTACTTCGATGCCTTCGCACCGGAAAAACAGCCGGAAATGTGGAGCCAACCCCTTTTTGACCACCTGTACCGGCAAATGAATCCCGGCGGCATCCTTACCACCTACTGTGCCAAAGGCGTGGTAAGAAGAATGCTTCAGGCAGCCGGATTCACCGTAGAACGGCTTCCGGGTCCTCCGGGAGGCAAACGGGAGATTCTCCGTGCCAGCAAGGAAATTTGAAAACACCGTGTCATAAAAGGTGAAAAGCGGCGACATTGTCTATGTTTTCCGCCCGCGAGCCCTACGTTTTCCACACCGGAAACATACGTTTCTGCGGTGGAAAACGTAGGGCTCCGCTGTGAGAAACATACAAAACAAGAAAACATTTTCCGATTCATGCAAGAGAATTTGCCCATTATTGCTTTCGAAACATATCCTTTCCCCCAGACAACCCCCACTTACTCCAGCTGAAAGAAAAAATAAGACGGTCAAGAAGAGTTTTTCCCTTCTCTCCACACGAAACTTCAGACGCTTGCTTTCAAGCCTCGGAAAGATTTTGTAGCTTTGCAAAAATACTTATCTAATAGCTGAATATATGTGCACAAAAAAATACCTTTTCCTGCTTCTGATGGGGCTGGTACTCGCCGCATGTACAGGAAATAAGGGGAACGACAAACGACAAACACTGACCGTAACCATTGAACCTCTACGCTACTTCACGGAAGCCATCGCCGGAGACAAGTTCCAGGTGGTGAGCATCGTTCCCAAGGGAGGAAATCCCGAAACTTACGACCCTACCCCACAACAACTCGTTGATTTGGCACGGAGCAAAGCCTACCTGCGTATCGGACACATCGGCTTTGAACAGGCCTGGGCTGAAAGATTGCAGGCCAATACGCCCAAACTGCCGTTTTACGACATGTCGCAAGGAGTCGACCTTATTCATGAGATACATCCGCATGCCCATACGCATGGAAACCTGGACGGCGTGGAGCCGCATATCTGGAATTCGATACCGAATGCCCACATCATCTCGGCCAACGTCTGCAAGGCGCTGTCGGAGATTGACCCCGACAACCAAGCGTATTATCAAAACCGGCTGGACAGCCTGCAACAGGTGATTGACCGTACGGAACGGGAAATGCAGCGCTACCTGTCGAATGCCGACCCGAGCTTCCTGATTTACCATCCGGCACTGAGCTATTTTGCCCGCGACTACAGCCTGCAGCAAATCAGCATCGAGGAGGGAGGAAAAGAACCTTCGCCCACGCATCTGCAGGAGCTGATGAACACCTGCAAGCAGAAACAGGTGCGGGTGGTATTCGTACAGCAGGAATTCGACCAACGCAATGCCGAAGTGATAGCGCAGGAGCTTCACTTGAAAATCGTACCCATCAACCCGCTGACTTACAACTGGGACAAGGAAATGATTCATATCGCCAAATCCCTGAGCAAAAACGAGCAATAAACAATCGCCCATGAACCAACCGCTTATCAGACTGACCGGAATATCGGCCGCATACGACCAGAAAAAGGTCTTGGAAAATGTAAACCTGGAAATTGCAGAAAAAGATTTTCTAGGAGTCATCGGACCGAACGGAGGAGGAAAAACCACGTTGATGAAAATCATACTGGGCTTGCTGAAACCCACTTCCGGCCGCATCCAATTTTTTGAGGCGGGAAAGGAAGTGGATGAAATTACCATGGGCTACCTTCCCCAATACAACCGTATCGACAAGAAGTTCCCGATTTCGGTCTACGAAGTAGTGCTGTCGGGGCTGAACAAGCAGAAATCATTGTTTCGTGCTTTCTCCAAGGAACAGCACGAGAAAGTGCGGCAGACCATTGTCCGCATGGGGCTGGAAGGACTGGAGCAAAGGGCCATCGGACAACTGAGCGGCGGACAGCTGCAACGGGCTTTGCTGGGACGGGCGCTGGTTTCCGACCCCAAAGTGGTGATTCTAGACGAGCCCAACACATATATCGACAAGCGCTTTGAAGCCCGGCTTTATGCCTTATTGGAGGAAATCAACAAGGAACGTGCCATCGTCCTGGTGAGTCATGACATCGGCACCATTCTGCAGAACGTGAAGAGTGTGGCCTGCGTGAACGGCACACTGGATTACCATCCGGATACGGAAGTCTCCGCCGAGTGGCTGGAAACGCATTTTGAGTGCCCCATCGAACTGCTGGGACATGGCAATTTGCCTCATCGTATCCTGAAATGCCATCATCATGAAGAGTAAAGGGCCGCTTTTAACGCCTTTTGCAACATTATCATTTACTTTTGGGACTTGATTTGCAAATGTTTGCTATCTTTGCCGCATTGAATTTTAACGAGAAACCAAAAATAATTCATGAAACAGTACAACAAGATTAACAACCTGGTTGGCTGGCTCACTTTTGCGGTGGCCGCATTTACTTACTGCATGACCATCGAACCGACAGCCAGCTTCTGGGACTGTCCGGAATTCATTACCACCGGATATAAGCTGGAAGTAGGACATCCTCCCGGCGCACCTTTCTTCATGCTGACCGCCAATTTGTTCAGTCAGTTTGCCAGTGACCCTACACAAGTGGCCCGCATGGTCAATATCATGAGTGCCCTGATGAGTGCCGCATGTATCCTGTTCTTGTTCTGGAGCATCACCCATCTGGCCAAGAAACTGATTTGCCCGGATGAGAACCAGATGACAACCGGAAAACTGATTGCCATCATGGGTTCGGGACTCGTGGGTGCCTTGGCTTATACGTGGAGTGATACCTTCTGGTTCAGTGCCGTAGAAGGAGAAGTATATGCGTACTCCAGCTTGTTCACAGCCCTCGTTTTCTGGCTGATTCTGAAATGGGAGAACCGGGCAAACGAGCCTCACAGTGACCGCTGGCTGATTCTGATTGCCTACCTCACAGGGTTGTCCATCGGCGTACACCTGCTGAACCTGCTTTGTATTCCGGCCATCGTACTGGTATATTATTACAAGAAAAACCCCAATGCCAACCTGAAAGGCAGCCTGATTGCCTTGATTGGTTCCATGGTGCTGGTAGCAGTCGTGCTTTACGGCATCGTGCCGGGCATCGTGAAAGTGGGCGGATGGTTTGAACTGCTGTTTGTCAACGACTTCGGCATGCCTTTCAACACGGGTGTCATCATCTACATGATTATCCTGGCCGCAAGCATCATCTGGGGTGTATATGAAAGCTACACGGTGAAAAGCCGCAAGCGGATGAACATCTCTTTCCTCACCACGGTGGGTCTGCTGGGTATTCCGTTCTACGGACACGGATGGAGCAGTGTATTCATCGGTATAATCGTGCTGGCTATTCTGGCCATCTACCTCTTCGCCAACCTCAGCGAGAAGTACCGTGTCAGTGCCCGCACGCTGAACACCAGCCTGCTGGCCATGATGATGATTGTAGTAGGCTACTCTTCGTATGCCGTCATCGTTATCCGTTCTTCGGCCAACACGCCGATGGACCAGAACTCTCCGGAGGATATCTTTACACTGGGAGAATACCTGGGACGTGAACAGTATGGTACCCGTCCGCTGTTCTACGGACAAACGTATGCTTCCAAACCGGCCTTGAAACCGACGGAAGGGGGCTGTGTGTACGACGTGGAAGAAGGTGCACCTGTCTACCAGCGGAAAGAAAAGGAATGTCCGGACGAAAAAGACAGCTACGAAATCGTACGTCACAAGACGGAATACAAATATGCGCAGAACATGTTGTTCCCGCGTATGTACAGCGACGTGCATGCACAGGCCTATGAAGACTGGCTGGGCGGCGTGGAAGGACGTCAGGTGCCTTACGACCAGTGTGGCGAGATGATTATGGTCAAGATTCCGACTCAATGGGATAACATCAAGTTCTTCTTCATCTATCAGCTGAACTACATGTACTGGCGTTATTTCATGTGGAACTTCGCCGGACGTCAGAACGACATCCAGGGCCAGGGAGAAATTGAACACGGTAACTGGATTACCGGTATCCCGTTCATCGACAAGATGCTGGTAGGCGACCAGTCCCTGCTTCCGAGCGAGCTGAAGAACAACAAGGGACACAATGTGTTCTACTGTCTGCCGCTGATTCTGGGACTCATCGGTCTGTTCTGGCAAGCCTACAGGGGCGAAAAAGGTATCCAGCAATTCTGGGTGGTGTTCTTCCTCTTCTTCATGACCGGACTGGCCATCGTGCTTTACCTGAACCAGACACCGCAACAGCCGCGTGAACGAGATTATGCGTATGCAGGTTCCTTCTATGCGTTCGCCATCTGGATTGGACTGGGAGTAGCGGCCATCGCGGAATATCTGAGCAAGAAAATCAACGAAAAGCCTGCGGCCATCCTGGCCAGCATCGTTTGCTTGCTGGTGCCGATACAGATGGTCAGCCAGACTTGGGACGACCACGACCGCAGCGGCCGCTATACCTGCCGTGATTTCGGACAGAACTACCTGAACTCCGTACCGGACAAGGGAAATCCGATTCTCTTCACCAACGGTGACAACGATACTTTCCCCTTGTGGTACAACCAGGAAACAGAAGGCGTGCGCACGGATGTACGTGTCTGCAACCTGAGTTACCTGCAGACCGACTGGTACATCGACCAGATGCGCCGTCCGGCCTACGATTCTCCATCGGTTCCTATCGACTGGGAACGTATTGACTATGTATCCGGCCACAACGAAGCCGTGTATGTACGTCCGGATGCCATGCCTACGGTATTGGAATTCTACAAGAAAAACCCGGAAGAAGCGGCCAAGGAATTCGGAGACAATCCCTACGAGCTGAAGAACATTCTGGAACACTGGGTGCGCTCGCCGAAAGAAGACTTGCAGATGATTCCGACCGACAGTATCGTCATCAAGCTGGACAAGGAAGCCATCAAACGTTCGGGCATGCTGACACCTGATTCTATTCCAGACTATATGCACATTTCGCTGAAAGGCAAACGGGTGTTGTACAAGAGTGAGCTGATGATGCTGGAAATGCTGGCCAACACCAACTGGGAACGCCCGATGTACATGGCCATCACCGTAGGTTCGGAAAATCACCTGAACCTGACCAACAACTTCCTGCAGGAAGGACTGGCCTATCGTATCACTCCGTTCGACAACGCACAGCTGGGCAGACGTCTGGACAGTGAGAAGATGTACGACAACCTGATGCACAAGTTCAAGTTCGGCGGTATCGACAACCCGAACATCTATCTGGATGAAACGGTACTGCGCATGTGCGACACACACCGCCGCATGTTCGTGCAACTGACCAGCCAGCTGATTAAGGAAGGCAAAAAGGACAAGGCCCTGAAGGCACTCGACTATTGCGAGAAGGTTATTCCTTCCACCACGGTTCCTCACGATTACGTGATGAGCAGCTCCAAGGAGATGGCCGACAACTACCTGGCATTGGGACAAACCCAAAAGGCAGAGAAGATTCTCAACGAACTGGCCAACAATGCGGTGGAATACGCTACCTGGTACCTGAGCCTGGACGATACTCGCTTTGCCAGCTCTTACGAGAACTGCATGCGTTATTTCTACATACTGGATGATGTGTGCAAGACCTTGGCTAACATCAAGGACAGCAAGACAGGAAAGGAAACCGATTCGGCCTTGCATTACGCACAGAAGTTTGACCAGCTGTACAAATTGCTTGAACAACGGGTAGGAACCAGTAGACAGGCTCAGTAAACGTTACTGACAGCTGTAGCATCAGATATAAAATGTCATTCTGGACACAGCAAAAGATGATTCACCTTATGCTTGCTCCGGAATGACATTTTTTTCGGCTGACTTCCGGATATTACACAACCTCTAAAAAAACAACGAAAGCATGTTCATTGAACAACCTCCCCAATTCATCCGTCTGTTGTACCCTAAGGCCTTATGGCGCATGGACAAGACCGAGAAGTCGGTGTATCTGACTTTCGACGATGGTCCGATACCCGACATCACGCCTTGGGTGCTCGACTTGTTGGACAAATACCACATAAAAGCCACTTTTTTCATGGTGGGCGACAACGTACGGAAACATCCGAAGGAGTTTCAGATGGTGGTGGAACGAGGACACCGCATCGGCAACCATACATTCAACCACATACGGGGATTTGAGTTCCTGAGCCGGAATTACCTGGCCAACACGGACAAGGCCAACGCTTATCTTCAGACGAACCTCTTCCGCCCTCCTCACGGCCACATGCGCTGGATGCAGTATCATGTGCTGAAAAAGAAATATCAGATTGTGATGTGGGACTTGGTGACCCGGGATTACAGCAAGCGGCTCAACGGTCCGCAAGTATTCGAAAAGGTCAAGAAATATGCCCGAAACGGCTCCATCATTACGTTTCACGACTCTTTGAAGTCGGAAAACAACCTCAAATATGCCCTTCCCCGCTCCATTGAATGGCTCTTGAAGGAAGGATACGAGTTTAAGGTATTTCCCTGACACAGAAAAAGCGCAAGGCAAACCTCCACGTTTACCCTGCGCTTTTTTATGTTTGGTCTGTCCGAATAATGACAGTCTCTTATTTCTGAATGGTGACCGTCAACGGGTTGCGTACCTTTTGGGCATAGTCCTTCAGGTAGTTGTTCCAGTCGTCGGCCTTCGGGAAACCGTACTTGCTCCATCCGGAACCCCAGTAGTAGACAAACTCGTTACCCGATTCATAACCGCATATCCCCAATACATGTCCCAAGGCATCACCTACAGGTTTATCAAACAGCTGCACGCGGGTTTGTACGGTTTCAGGGAACACAGCACCTACGTACACGATTCCGTTGTCTGAATCTGGTTCTGTGGTCGGGTCGGCATAAGAGATATAACCTGCAGAAGCATCATACGCATAACCTTTCGGGTTGGCCGCATGTAATACCAGACCGGCAGCCACGGGAGTGGGTTGTGTCAGGTAATCATAGGTCACCGTGGTTTTGTTCAGCTGGGAGCCTTTGTCCAACTGAATGACGCGGGTTTCTATCACATTCGAGTCATTCTTCACCACCAACGGATTGAAGACCAGTTTGACGGTGAAACGCAGTGGTCCATTATCCAATATCTCGTAATCTTTGTAGCAATAAGGATATACGATTGTCGAATCCGGCATCAATGCAGAAGTTCCACCTCCCAGCGTAGGACCTACCGCATAGCAGTCCATTCCGTTGCCATGGTCTACATGATAGGAAATCGTACGCACCAAGCTATCGGCGGCTTCTTTCTTGCCCGCTTCACGCAGTGCATTGATTTGCACCCACGCCATGGAATCCAGTTCCATGGCATAGCGGTCTTCTACCACCAATTCTTCTACGCTCTTGGTAAACACATCATAACCATAAGCTTTCTCTCCGCTTCTTTGCAGAGCCGGACCGTATGCACGGTAAGCCGCACGGTCGTTTTCCCAGGCAATGTCGTCCAGACGCTCCGGATAATACCGTCCATATACCACCGCATTCACAAGGGAAGGGGTACCCTGTTGTATGGTATAATTCACAGAAGCATTGGAGGCTATAGAGACCGGAAATATCACCTTGTCATCGTAGGTGAGCTGATAAGGAACTTCCTGCGCCTTGTCATCATAAATGACAAACTGGGCCGTGTCGGACAGGTTCAACTGCTCATAAATATCGTCGACGGGGACTTCTACCATCTCCCCCGTCCGTTCCATATCCAAAGGGTTCGAAACCGTCACTGTGACCGATTCTGATTTGCCGCATCCTGCCAGCAACACAGTGCCACAGGCAGCAAAAGCAAACAATGTCTTTTTCATAATATTATCTTTATCTTATGTATATGTACCAAAAAGTCATCCTGAGAAAGAATTCTCCTCCCCAGAATGACATTTTTTTATTCTCGAATACAGGTCTGTGCATTATTTGGGCTGTTTGCCGATATAAGCCAGAATACCACCGTCTACATACAATACGTGACCGTTTACGAAGTTAGATGCGTCAGAAGCCAGGAATACGGCAGGACCCATCAAATCTTCCGGAGTTCCCCAGCGGGCAGCCGGAGTCTTGGCCACAATAAATGCATCAAACGGATGGCGGGAACCATCAGCCTGACGTTCACGCAACGGAGCGGTCTGCGGAGTAGCGATATAACCCGGACCGATACCGTTACACTGGATGTTGAATTCTCCGTATTCGGAAGCGATGTTACGGGTCAGCATCTTCAAACCACCTTTGGCAGCAGCGTATGCAGAAACAGTTTCACGCCCCAGTTCACTCATCATGGAACAGATGTTGATAATTTTTCCGTGACCTTTCTTAATCATGCTGGGAATCACAGCCTTTGAAACGATGAACGGAGCGTTCAAATCCACATCCACTACCTGACGGAACTGTTCAGCTGTCATCTCGCACATCGGAATACGTTTGATGATACCGGCATTGTTAACCAGAATATCAATCACACCCACTTCTTTTTCAACCTGTGCAATGAATGCATTGACCGCAGCTTCATTGGTGACATCACATACATAACCGTGTGCATGGATGCCTTTTTCTTTATAAGCAGCCAGACCTTTGTCCACCAATTCCTGTTTGATATCGTTAAACACGATGGTCGCACCAGCTTGCGCAAAGGCTGTAGCAATCGCAAAACCAATACCGTAAGAAGCACCTGTCACAAGGGCTACCTTACCTTCAAGTGAAAAGTTTACCATAAATAATTATAATTTTAAATTCACTCATTGCTTTCCGAAGAAGCCGGAAAACAACTTGACGTTATTACTTCAAATATTTTCTCTCTACACAGACAAAAATACAAAAGTCACTTGAGTTTGAGATACAATATTCGTTCACAAAAACTATAAAATCGTGCTACTTTTGGTATTTTTCCCTCTCTTTTTATTAGAAATACGTTTGAAGCTCTGTTTTTTATCAATTCATCCGGATTAATAACTCACAGATTTTATCCTGCAAGTCTCGGGCCTGACGGGCTTTCAACACATTTTGATTGATGATGACAAAAGAAACCTTGTGCCCGTTCACGGATGTCAAATAACCAGCCAGTGAGGAAATTCCTGTCACGGTTCCCGTCTTGGCCCTAACATTCCGGAACGCCTTTCCGCTTCTCATCCTTCCTTTGAGCGTACCGTCTACTCCCGCCACGGGCAGACAGTCATAGAAAAGACGGAACACATCCGGATGGCGGTAAGCATAATTCAAATAGGCCAGAATCAAACGGGGAGAAACATAGTTATACAGGGAAACCCCGCTTCCGTCCACTATCCGATAATTCTCAGGGTCATATCCAAGCGAATGGCGCATAAACCGTTCTACCACCCTCTGGCAATCTTCAAAAGAAAGATGCGACACATGCCCGTTCGTCCGTCCCAGTTGCCGGAACAGAGCTTCGGCCGAAAGGTTATCACTTTCCTTCAACGCACGCTTCAATACAATTTCCAACGGACGACGGCAGGTATAAACCCATTTCGTGCTATCTGGAGTCCCCATAAAGAAAATGCTGTCTTTCGACACAGAAAGCCCTTCCTTCTTAAGTTTGTAACAGAATGTATCCATGAAAAAGCGCTTGGAATCGTACATGTTCAGGGTTCTTTTCCGTACGGAAGACACACAGCCGGAAATATCAATCGTATTGCCATTCACCAGCCAGTCGCGTGTAATTTTCAAACGTCCGGCATCCGGACGCAGACTCACCGAACGGTTGTTCAACCGATAATAGTCTGATTCTGGAGTGACTTCCACCTTTCCCGCCTGACCTTTGGAGGAAGGAGAGACCTTGATGTCCACACATCCTCTATTCAGCATCAACGGTGACAGATAGGGCTGAAAGGATTCCGGTGTATCGTCCCACGACCAGCCGGCTCCCCAGTACAGGGAATCCATCAACGAGACATCTCCCACCAGCTTCCCGGAAATAACTCGTATTCCTGCCTCTTGAATGGCCCGAACCAGAAAATCCATATCCAGGTCCATAAACTCCGGATCGAAACCTCCTTTTACATACAGGTTTCCTTTCAGAATACCGTTTTTTATGACTCCATCATACGAAAGTGTGGTTTGGAACTGATACTCGCTGCCCAATACATTCAATGCAGTTACCGCTGTCACCACCTTTTCAATGGAAGCCGGGCGATATAATTTATCTGCCTGATACGCATAAAGCTCTTTTCCTGTAGTCAAATCATGGACCACAATGCCCACTTCCGAGGTTTTCAACAAAGGGTCGGAAGTTATCACCTCATCCAGCTTATCTGTCAATGAGGCCTGTGCATAGATACTTCCTACCCAAAAGCACAAAAAAAACAATAGTCCGTTTATCCGTTTCATCTATTCAATTGATTTATAACTCGCGAAACAGTTCGCCCACCGTGGGATGTGGAAAAACATATTTTTTCCATTCCGACAGCTTGCGCCTGTCTTCTATCATCATCCCTGCCTGTACAATCAGTTCAGAAGCCGGATTTCCAAGCAAATGTACACCTAAAATCTCGTCGTCTTCTCCCACCAAGACTTTACAAATGCCATTCACTCCTTCATTTTCGGCCACAAAACGACCGGAATAAGCCGCCGGCAACCGAACGACACGATAGGCACGTCCTTCACGCGCCAAAGCTTCTTCCGTAAGACCTACCGAAGCAACTTCCGGATTGGTATAGACCACTCCCGGAATAGCCCGGTAACTCATAGCGTCTTTTTCGCCCAAAATATGATGTACCGCCACTTCTGCCTCCCGCACCGCCGTATGAGCCAGCAAAGAGACTCCGTTCAAATCTCCACACACATACACACCCGGCACAGAAGACTGCATGCACTCATCGACCTTCACCATGCCCCGGTCTGTAAGTGCCAGATTCAGATTCTCCAGTCCGAAACCGGTCATCACAGGCCGGCGTCCAACACTCATCAACAGCTTTTGCGCGCATACCGCTCCTTCTTCTCCGTCGTGTACGTATTTTACTTCTATTCCTTCTTCTGTCCGGGCAACTCCGGTCACCTGTGTATTCAACAGGAAATTAACCCCTCTTTTGGCGTAATCCGCCCGTAAAAGTCCGGACAATTCCTTGTCTATTCCTCCTAGAATCTCATCCATCATTTCGATAACAGTCACTTTCGTGCCCAAACTATGGAAGAAAGAAGCAAACTCCATACCAATCACTCCGCCCCCTACAATCGCCAGTGAAGAAGGCAGCTCCTTATTATCCAAAGCCTCCCGGTGCGTCCAGTAATCTACCGTGTCAAGTCCCGGAATGGAAGGCACAAAAGCCACACTTCCCGTACAAAGCATCAGATGCTCACAAGTATATATCTCTTCTCCACAGCGGACTGTATGTGCGTCCTGCACGTAAGCCTCTCCCTGTACCAGTGTCACCTGCTGTGCCGTCAGCTTTGCCTTGATACCCAATACCAGCTTTCTTACCACCTTTGCCTTTCGGGAAATCACCTTTCCCAAATCGACCGACACCTCTTTCACATTGACGCCATACTTGGCAGCATGCATCGCCGTATCATGCACCTTGGCTGAATATAACAATGTTTTAGTGGGGATACATCCCTCGTTCAAACAGACTCCTCCAACATTGTTCTTTTCAAACAAAACTACGCTCAGTCCTGCCTTTCCTGCTACTTCTGCCGCAGTATATCCTGCCGGACCTCCACCAATGATTGCCAGTTGATACTTCATACACTTTCAATTTACAGGATGATTATTCTTCACGATAGTCCGCATGTGGATTACGCTCTTTCGCACATGCCAGAAAACCTTTCAAGTCCGCCGGATCAAAATTAAGGAATCCTTTGGTATAATACACCGTCACCCGTCCTTTCAACAAAGAATCTTTTTTCCGCAATACAATCCGCATGACACCGTATGCCTTGATACTCCCGCTAAATCCCCTTTTCAACCAGATATCACCGTTTTCCTGCACCAGAATACGAGTCATCTGCTCGTCAATCAATAAAAGTACAGGAAGTACAATCGGTGAAAGATTCCAGTAATTTTCAGTGTGCAACGCCATCAACACGATGGCCACAATCACAATGATGACCCCTAGCCACACCTTAAAAGGGGTCCTGCGGATTTTAAATTCACGTACCATAGTATTTTTTCTTCAGTTAATAAATAGTCTCAGTCGTAAAACTGGATTGTCTCGTTCTGTTTCAGCAAACAACGGACAAAATCCTGCGGATTCTTGGGGGAAAGGCAAATGGAATGTACTTTTCCATGCTTTTTAAACACGACCTCCAGCCGTTCAAATGACAAGGCTGGTTCCCAGAAAGCCATGGAACGAACTTTCCGTACCCGGAGAATTTCGGTTATCTCCACCGAAGCATTGGGCACAAAGCGTCCTGTCTCCACTTTCAGCCAACCGTCTCCTGTAATGACATACTGGGTATGAATAAGCATCTCGATTTCAAAAATCACAATGGTTGCGCACAGAATTGTACATAGCAAATAGTGTTCCCAGAAAAAAAAGAACAACAACACAGAAGTTATTCCTATTACTATCCAATACCACCAACCAACTTTTGATTGAAAAGTACGATTCATCGTCTGATTTTTATTTTAATTTCCCGTGAAGATAAGAAATTCTGCTTGAAAATAAAACATCTCAAATGCAACTTTAAATATTTTAAAAGTCTACTTATAAAGCATTTATAAAAAAGGATGCTTTTAAGCATCATCTAACTGACTTTTTTGTAGTTTTGTGTCATAATACCCAACGTTATGATAAGAAAATTCGATTTTCTCGTTATCGGTTCAGGAATTGCCGGAATGAGCTTTGCGCTGAAAGTGGCGCACAAAGGTTCGGTTGCACTGATCTGCAAGGCCGGACTGGAAGAAGCGAATACCTACTATGCACAAGGTGGCATCGCTTCAGTGACCAATCTGAAGGTGGATAACTTTGAAAAACATATCCACGACACCATGGTTGCAGGAGACTGGATCAGCGACCCTGCCGCTGTCAGAAAAGTAATCTGCAACGCACCCTCCCAAATAGAGGAACTTATAAAATGGGGAGTAAATTTCGATAAAAAAGAAAACGGAGAATTTGACCTACACAAAGAAGGCGGACATTCTGAATTCCGTATCCTACACCACAAAGACAATACGGGAGCCGAAATCCAGACCAGCCTGATTGAAGAAGTGAAACGTCATCCCAACATTACGGTGTTCACCAATTTCTATGCTGTAGAAATCATCACCCAACATCATTTAGGCATCATTGTCACCCGCCATACGCCCGGCATCAAATGCTACGGGGCCTACGTGCTGAATGAAGCTACAGGAGATGTCGATACCTTCCTGTCTAAAGTGACAGTGATGGCCACCGGCGGATGTGAAGCCGTTTACAACCATACCACTAACCCGCTGGTAGCCACCGGAGACGGTATTGCCATGGTATATCGTGCCAAGGGTGTGGTAAAAGACATGGAATTTATCCAGTTCCATCCTACCGCCTTGTATCATCCGGGCGACCGTCCCAGCTTCCTGATTACGGAAGCCATGCGTGGATATGGGGCTGTACTGAGAAACCTCGCTGGCGAAGAATTCATGCAAAAATACGATCCGCGTCTGTCTCTTGCACCTCGTGACATCGTAGCTCGTGCCATCGACAGTGAAATGAAACAGCGTGGAGAAGACCATGTATATCTGGATGTCACTCACAAAAATCCGGAAGAGACCAAGAAACATTTTCCGAACATATACAAGAAGTGCCTGAGCCTGGGTATCGATATAACCAAGGATTACATTCCGGTAGCGCCGGCTGCGCATTATCTGTGTGGAGGTATCAAGGTGGATTTGGACGGACAGTCCAGCATCAAGCGGCTGTATGCCCTCGGAGAGTGCTCTTGCACCGGACTGCATGGAGGAAACCGTCTGGCATCCAACTCACTGATAGAAGCCATCGTATATGCTGATTCAGCAGCCAAACATGCTCTCAGCGTACTCGACCGTTACGATTTCAACGAAGATATTCCGGAATGGGACGCAGAAGGTACCATCAGCAATGAAGAACGTATCCTGATTACCCAAAGTATGAAAGAAGTTAACCAAATTATGGAAGCCTACGTAGGTATCGTTCGAAGCAACCTGCGCTTGGTACGTGCCTGGAACCGTCTGGATATTCTGTACGAAGAAACAGAACGCCTTTTCAAGCGTGTAAAAGCTTCCAGAGAGATTTGTGAGCTCCGTAACATGATTAACGTAGGCTACCTGATTACCCGTCAGGCCATGGAAAGAAAAGAGAGCAGAGGGCTTCATTACACGATTGATTATCCGCATGCAGCCAAAAGTGAAGCAGAAAAATAATCTGCCACACACACCCTATCAGAAGCCGGAATTTTTCGTTCCGGCTTTTTTTATACCTTTTTATTTCCCTTCAGGCGCAAGATTTCTGTACATTCCACACCAATCCTTAAAAACGTCAAAAGATTGCCGAGAAGGCTTTAAAATAGTGTCTGGAGAGGACATAAGCTTTAGAAGCTGGATAGAAGAGACACAAGTCTCCTAATATTCGCCCGTCAGCAGGAAATTGCTTCAGCAGGACATACCGGCAGCTCTGACATCATCCAGAAAAATACACATTCCGAAAAACACCGGCGGTTGCCCCCGCCACGGGGAGGCCGTATCTCCGGAATGCACGTCCGCAGCCTTCCGTTTCCCGTTCCCTTACGGGCAACAAAAAAGCCCCGGAGCATTTCTGCCTCGGGGCTTCATCTAAGACGGCGACTACCTACTCTCCCACTTGTACGCAGTACCATCGGCGTGGCGAAGCTTAACTTCTCTGTTCGGAATGGGAAGAGGTGGAACCTTCGCGCCATAGTCACCTTAATATCCTTTCAATTAATAATGAATAATGAATAATGAACATAATGACCTATCCATTCTCCTTATCAATCATATTTCATCATGACTTACAAGCAAGCAATCTCAGCACTCGGCTGAACGTATATATCATCCTTACGATGTCTGTTCCATCCGCCCGGCGCGGATAAGGAAAGCTGACGGGCAATTAGTAATGCTCGGCTTTGCTGTCTCCAGCTTTACACCTGCATCCTATCAACGTTGTCGTCTTCAACGACCCTGAGAAATCTAATCTTGTGGCCGGCTTCGCACTTAGATGCTTTCAGCGCTTATCCGATCCCGACTTGGATACCCGGCGATGCGCCTGGCGGCACAACCGGCAAACCAGAGGTCGGTCCAACACGGTCCTCTCGTACTAGTGTCAGAGCCACGCAAATTTCATACGCCCACGATAGATAGAGACCGAACTGTCTCACGACGTTCTGAACCCAGCTCGCGTGCCACTTTAATGGGCGAACAGCCCAACCCTTGGGACCTTCTCCAGCCCCAGGATGTGACGAGCCGACATCGAGGTGCCAAACCACTCCGTCGATATGAGCTCTTGGGAGGGATCAGCCTGTTATCCCCGGAGTACCTTTTATCCTTTGAGCGATGTCCCTTCCATACGGAAACACCGGATCACTATGCTCTAGTTTCCTACCTGCTCGACCTGTCTGTCTCCCAGTCAAGCGCCCTTATGCCATTACACTCTGCGGACGGTTACCGATCGTCCTGAGGGCACCTTTAGAAGCCTCCGTTACGCTTTTGGAGGCGACCACCCCAGTCAAACTACCCACCAAGCAATGTCCTCCAACCCGGAGTTAGAACTCAAACAAACGAAGGGTCGTATTTCAACAGCGGCTCCACGAACACTGGCGTGCCCGTCTCTCAGCCTCCGACCTATCCTACACATCGCGTGCCCAAATTCAATGCTAAGCTATAGTAAAGGTTCACGGGGTCTTTTCGTCCCATCGCGGGTAATCGGCATCTTCACCGATACTACAATTTCACTGAGCTCACGGTTGAGACAGCGTCCGGATCATTACACCATTCGTGCAGGTCGGAACTTACCCGACAAGGAATTTCGCTACCTTAGGACCGTTATAGTTACGGCCGCCGTTTACTGGGGCTTCAATTCAATGCTTCTCTTGCGATGACATCTCCTCTTAACCTTCCAGCACCGGGCAGGTGTCAGGCTGTATACCTCTACTTTCATATTCGCACAGCCCTGTGTTTTTGTTAAACAGTTGCCTGGACCTATTCTCTGCGCCCTCCCATTTCTGGGTAGGGACCCTTTATCCCGAAGTTACAGGGTCAGTTTGCCTAGTTCCTTAACCGTGATTCACTCAAGCGCCTTAGTATATTCAACCCGACTACGTGTGTCCGTTTGCGGTACGGGTACCTCTGAAGTTATGTTTAGCGGATTTTCTCGGCAGTCTGCTTACCCGCGCTATCACCGCTTCCCGAAGGAGTTGGCGTACTATCAGGTTCGGCTCTTTCCGTGGATTTGCCTGCGGAAATCGGCGCCTACACCCTTCAACCGGCTATTCCGTCAGCCGGCGGCGGTGTCACTGCTGCTTCCCCACGTCACCCTCAAAGGTAGTAACGGAATATTAACCGTTTCTGCCATCGGCCTCGCCGTTCGGCTGAGCCTTAGGACCCGACTTACCCTGATCCGATTAGCGTTGATCAGGAAACCTTAGTCTTTCGGCGAGGGGGTTTCCCACCCCCTTTATCGTTACTTATACCTACATTTGCTTTTCCATACGCTCCAGAGTGGCTCACGCCACGCCTTCGACGCCGAATGGAATGCTCCCCTACCAACCATTGCTGGTTCTATAGCTTCGGCAGACAACTTGATACCCGATTATTATCCACGCCCGATTCCTCGACTAGTGAGCTGTTACGCACTCTTTAAATGAATGGCTGCTTCCAAGCCAACATCCTAGCTGTCTTAGCAATCAGACTTCGTTAGTTTAACTTAGCTGTCATTTCGGGGCCTTAGCTGATAGTCCGGATTCTTCTCCTCTCGGGCACGGACCTTAGCACCCATGCCCTCACTCCCGCGGTAGAACTGATGCGCATTCGGAGTTTGTCAGGACTTGATAGGCGGTGAAGCCCTCGCATCCAATCAGTCGCTCTACCTCACATCAGTAACCCGCGAGGCTGCACCTAAATGCATTTCGGGGAGTACGAGCTATCTCCAAGTTTGATTAGCCTTTCACCCCTACCCTCAGCTCATCCAGAAGCTTTTCAACGCTTATTGGTGCGGACCTCCATCTGGTGTTACCCAGACTTCATCCTGGCCAAGGGTAGATCACTTGGTTTCGCGTCTGCCGCATCTGACTTGACGCCCTGTTCAGACTCGCTTTCGCTTCGGCTCCGGGACTCGTGCCCCTTAACCTTGCCAGACACGGCAACTCGTAGGTTCATTATGCAAAAGGCACGCCGTCACGCTTGCGCGCTCCGACCGCTTGTAGGCGCACGGTTTCAGGTACTCTTTCACTCTTCTGTTCGAAGTGCTTTTCACCTTTCCCTCACGGTACTGGTCCACTATCGGTCTCTCGGGAGTATTTAGCCTTGCCGGATGGTCCCGGCGGATTCACGCAGGATTCCTCGTGTCCCGCGCTACTCAGGATACCGCTACGCTTCCTCTCGCTTCATGTACCGGACTCTCACCGTCTTCGGTCTGATTTTCCAAACAGTTCCATTCACGAGATGTCTTGCGATGTCGCGGTCCTACAACCCCTCAGATGCCGTAACATCTGAGGTTTGGGCTCTTCCCCGTTCGCTCGCCACTACTGGGGGAATCATTGTTATTTTCTTTTCCTGCAGATACTAAGATGTTTCAGTTCCCTGCGTTAGCCTCCATCTGAGGATGGATGATGCGTCTTCAACACACCGGGTTGTCCCATTCGGAAATCCGCGGATCAAAGGTTATTTGCACCTCCCCGCGGCTTATCGCAGCTTATCACGTCCTTCATCGCCTCCGAGAGCCAAGGCATCCGCCATGCGCCCTTTCCTACTTTCCTTATCACGTGCACACTCCGTCTTCCGACGGGTGCGGGATGATATATACTTTTAGCTTTCGTACTAAAATTACTTTTTGCTTGTTACATCATGTCATAGACCGTTTTTTGTAGTGGAGAATAACGGATTCGAACCGTTGACCCCCTGCGTGCAAAGCAGGTGCTCTAGCCAGCTGAGCTAATCCCCCGTTTTTTGCGGCTGCAAAGGTAAGCATTTTCCTTCGTTCCTGCAAAATTTTAAGGAAGTTTTTTTTCGCTTCCTTTCTTCGAGGTAGTCCCAGGCAGAGTTGAACTGCCGACCTCTACATTATCAGTGTAGCGCTCTAACCAACTGAGCTATAGGACTGTTTCAATTAATAATTAAAAATGAATAATTAATAATTGGATGATTTCAGTTCAACCTCGTCCGTTCCGACTCGGCTTCATCTTTCTCTCTTCATATCGAAAAACAAACTCATCTGCAGCACAAGGCAAGAACCTTCGTCGGTCCCTCTCCAGAAAGGAGGTGTTCCAGCCGCACCTTCCGGTACGGCTACCTTGTTACGACTTAGCCCCAATTACCAGTTTTACCCTAGGGCGCTCCTTGCGGTTACGCACTTCAGGTACCCCCGGCTTTCATGGCTTGACGGGCGGTGTGTACAAGGCCCGGGAACGTATTCACCGCGCCGTGGCTGATGCGCGATTACTAGCGAATCCAGCTTCGTGGAGTCGGGTTGCAGACTCCAGTCCGAACTGAGAGAGGCTTTCGGGATTGGCATCCGGTCGCCCGGTAGCTGCCTTCTGTACCCCCCATTGTAACACGTGTGTAGCCCCGGACGTAAGGGCCGTGCTGATTTGACGTCATCCCCACCTTCCTCACATCTTACGATGGCAGTCTGTCCAGAGTCCTCAGCTTGCCTGCTAGTAACTGGACACGAGGGTTGCGCTCGTTATGGCACTTAAGCCGACACCTCACGGCACGAGCTGACGACAACCATGCAGCACCTTCACAGACGCCTTGCGGCTTACGGGTTTCCCCGTAATTCGTCTGCAATTCAAGCCCGGGTAAGGTTCCTCGCGTATCATCGAATTAAACCACATGTTCCTCCGCTTGTGCGGGCCCCCGTCAATTCCTTTGAGTTTCACCGTTGCCGGCGTACTCCCCAGGTGGGATACTTAACGCTTTCGCTAAGCCGCTGACAGTCTATCGCCAACAGCGAGTATCCATCGTTTACCGTGTGGACTACCAGGGTATCTAATCCTGTTTGATACCCACACTTTCGAGCCTCAACGTCAGTCGCGGCTTAGCAGGCTGCCTTCGCAATCGGGGTTCTTCGTGATATCTAAGCATTTCACCGCTACACCACGAATTCCGCCTGCCTCAACCGTACTCAAGGACGCCAGTATCAACTGCAATTTTAAGGTTGAGCCCCAAACTTTCACAGCTGACTTAACGACCCGTCTACGCTCCCTTTAAACCCAATAAATCCGGATAACGCTCGCATCCTCCGTATTACCGCGGCTGCTGGCACGGAGTTAGCCGATGCTTATTCATAAGGTACATACAAACACCCACACGTGGGTGACTTTATTCCCTTATAAAAGAAGTTTACAATCCGTAGGACCTTCATCCTTCACGCTACTTGGCTGGTTCAGGCTCGCGCCCATTGACCAATATTCCTCACTGCTGCCTCCCGTAGGAGTTTGGACCGTGTCTCAGTTCCAATGTGGGGGACCTTCCTCTCAGAACCCCTATCCATCGTCGACTAGGTGGGCCGTTACCCCGCCTACTATCTAATGGAACGCATCCCCATCGTACACCGATGAATCTTTAATGATGTTACCATGCAATCTCATCATACCATCAGGTATTAATCTTTCTTTCGAAAGGCTATCCCTGAGTGTACGGAAGGTTGGATACGCGTTACTCACCCGTGCGCCGGTCGCCATCAAACTTAGCAAGCTAAGTTCATGCTGCCCCTCGACTTGCATGTGTTAAGCCTGTAGCTAGCGTTCATCCTGAGCCAGGATCAAACTCTTCATTGTAAAATATTTTCTTACCCTTGCGGGTATTTTTTTAATCTCTGTTTCAGGAAACCGATTCTCTATATCCTTTTTCAGGTTATTGACGGTTCTTGTTTCATCCCATATATACATTATATATAAGACTACTTCTTGTACTACATCTTCGTTTGTTTATCTAAAGTCTTTCAAAGAACTATCTTTCTTTCGTGCTCCCGTTTCAGCGGGAAAGCGTCTGCAAAGGTAAGGCGTTTTTTCTTTCCCTCCAAATTTTTCCGAAGTTTTTTTCGAAAAAGTTTTTCGGGAGGACCTCGCGGGGCTTATCCGTTTCTCGCTCCCTTGCAGCCTTGCAAGGTAAGATACTCGGGTGCAGCGCCTTTGAAAGTCTGCCTCTCTTCACCAGTCTGTCATTCTCAGCGGCTCTCCCTCTCGAAAGCGGTTGCAAAGGTACGCACTTTTTCCGATCCTGCAACTTTTATCACACTCTTTTTTGAAGAATTTTTTGAAGATTTTTATAAGTCGCTGGAAAAGAACGTGTTGAAGGACATGTTTTTCCGACCACTCCGGAAACAGACGGGAACAGCCCTACATTATATATTTCGCGCGGGCGTGTGTACGCGCACATACATGTACACGAAAAAGAAGAACATGTACGCGCAAAGGAACTTGCAGCTGCACACACGAAGAAACCGGCTGAACAACCGTCATGCAACGGGAAAAACCGATGGAGACACAGAAAAATCTATCCATACTTGGGCTGTATTTTTTCAAAGGGCGGAGAAAAAACTGAAAAGAATTCGTTTCTGACCCCCCAAAAAATCCATGGTCTTCCGGATCTGTTTCCCGGGAACAGTCATTTTTATGCCAGCCGGAGAACAGAAACTTCCCAGGAACTGCCAATTTTATGTCATCCAAAGGACAAGAATTTCCCTCATGCCAATCGGAAGACGAAAAAAAATAAATCTGACAACCTTTTTCTTCGCCCCGCTGGGAAATCCCGACCGGAATTCCTTTCCAGAAAAGCAGAAAATCCGAAAAAAATTTCCTGAAAAACTGGAAACGGAGCTACAGCTCCAGAACCGGTTTTTTCCATGTGGCAAGGCAAATGGCACTACGGAAATCTCCCACCGCAAGGACATTTTTGCACAGGAAGACCCGCATTTTTTATGTTTCCTTACTAGGTAATACTGACGGAAGTTTTTATTCCGCCAAAAAAATCAGAAAAGACTTCCGATAAAACAGAAAACAAAGACAGTAAAGCCTGTCCCAAAACCGTGATTTTTCCATGCAGCACAACCTGAATCACCTCGACAATTTAAAACCGCAGGCACATTCTTTCCCAAGACTCCCGATAGTTTTTATGTTTTTCTACCGGGAAACATACGTTTTCCCCGGCGGAAACCTACGTTTCACGGCAGGAAAACGTACGGCTCCCCTACCGGAAACATGGAAAACATAAAGGCAGCGGAAGGTTATCTTACCGACATTTCTAGAATAAAGCACGCATAAAGAGAAAACAAACGGAACGCTTACAAGAAAAGAACGGAAAGGCCGCTCATGGGAAAAACTGAAAAACGGCTTGCAAAAAACAGACAGATAAAAACAGTTCAGGCATCAGAAAAAAGGAAACCTCACGTAAGAACATAAAAAAAGGAGTTCCGCTGAACTCCAACCTTTGTTAACCTTAAATCTAATACTATGAAAAACACAGTGCAAAAGTAAACATTCCGGTTGAAACCACAAAAGAAACAGCTAAAAAATCATGTTTTACAACACATATTAACCATCTACCATATTTCAATTAAATCCCTTAACAAAAGTATTCAACAAAAAAATACAGAACCGCCCGCGGCAGCTCTGTATTCTTTTTTCATGGCTAAATGAATCTTTTAATTACTTGATACGCTTATAACCGTACACAGCCAAATCACCCAGTTCCTCCTCAATACGCAACAACTGGTTGTATTTCGCCATACGGTCGGAACGGCTCAATGACCCCGTCTTGATCTGGCCACTGTTCGTAGCCACCGCTATATCCGCAATAGTCGCATCTTCTGTTTCTCCCGAACGGTGAGACGTCACTGTGGTGTATCCATGACGGTGAGCCATCTCAATGGCATCCAGTGTTTCACTCAGCGAACCAATCTGATTTACCTTAATCAGAATAGAATTGGCACATCCCATCGCGATTCCCTTTGAAAGGAATTCCACATTCGTCACAAACAAATCATCTCCTACCAACTGGCAACGGTTTCCAATCCGCTCCGTCAGTTTTTTCCATCCTTCCCAATCGTTTTCACTCATTCCATCTTCAATGGAATCAATCGGATATTTATTGATTAATTCTTCCAGATAGGCAATCTGTTCGTCCGAAGTACGCTTTTTCCCGTTTTCACCTTCAAAAATAGTGTAATCATACACCCCATCCTTATAAAACTCAGAAGAGGCACAGTCCATTCCAATCATCACATCCTTTCCTGGCACATATCCAGCCTGCTGGATGGCCGCCAAAATAGACTCCAGTGCATCTTCCGTACCTTTCAATGCCGGAGCAAATCCACCTTCATCTCCTACGGCCGTACTCAGCCCGCGATCGTGCAACACTTTTTTCAGGGCATGAAACACTTCCGCTCCCATGCGCAAGCCTTCCCGGAAAGAAGGTGCCCCTACCGGACGAATCATAAATTCCTGAAAAGCGATGGGAGCATCGCTGTGTGAACCTCCGTTGATGATATTCATCATCGGAACCGGCATCACAAATGTATTGACTCCTCCGATATACCGGTACAAAGGTATCTGCAAATAAGCAGCAGCAGCTTTGGCCACTGCCAGCGATACACCTAAAATGGCATTGGCTCCCAACTTAGATTTGGTTGGCGTACCATCCAGTTCCAGCATTTTCTTATCAATACTCCGCTGATCCAATACAGACCAACCGATTAATGCCGGCGCAATCACCTTGTTTACATTCTCGACAGCCTTCAAGACTCCCTTTCCTCCGTAACGATGTGCATCCTTATCGCGCAATTCCAACGCTTCATGTTCACCCGTAGAAGCTCCCGACGGTACAGAAGCACGTCCTATCACACCAGACTCTAGTTTCACTTCTACCTCTACAGTAGGATTTCCTCGTGAATCGAGTATTTCACGACCTATAACCGACTTTATTTTCATATTTATTGCATTTAAAATTTGATATACAAAAATGAGAACTTACTACGCACGACGCAATACCTTGAAATAGGTATTTTACCTTACAAAAAAAGGACTGCCGCTGAACAAACAGCCACAGTCCTTCTTTGTTGTCATGCAATCAAAATGGATTAGTAATTATTTTTCTTCACTTCAAAATAAGCCTGTGGATGCAAGCAAGCCGGACATACCTCGGGAGCTTCCTTTCCTACATAAATATAACCGCAATTACGGCACTGCCATACCACTTCCACGTCTTTCTTGAATACGGTTTCATCTTCAATATTCTTCACGAAAGCCAAGTATCTTTCTTCGTGTCCCTTTTCGGCTACAGCAATTTCACGATACATCTTTGCGATGGCTGGAAAACCTTCTTCATCGGCGATGTCGGCAAATTTCGGATAATCCAGACTCCACTCTTCATTCTCGCCTGCAGCTGCAGCCTTCAAATTTTCCAATGTAGAACCGATTACTCCGGCAGGATAGCTGGCTGTAATTTCCACCATTCCACCTTCCAACCACTTGAACATTCTCTTGGCGTGTTCCTTTTCCTGTTCAGCTGTTTCCAAGAAAATAGCTGAAATCTGTTCGAAACCTTCTTTCTTGGCTGCACTTGCGAAATAAGTATAGCGCATTCTGGCTTGTGATTCACCTGCAAAAGAGATTGCCAAATTTTTCTCGGTTCTTGTTCCTTTAATGCTTTTTCCCATATCTATTAGTTATTAAGTTGATGAATAAATTACGTTTTTAAGTTTGCACTACAAATATAGAAGTTTTATTCAAATTTGTAATCATTACAATTTTATTTTTCTATTTTATTAACGCTTTATCCTTTTATAATAAGGTTATCTACATATAAAACAATTCACGCTCCAAAATAGTTTTCCAAATCAAACACAATAAGATAGACCCAACAAAATTTCATATAAATGGTATATTCTTGAATCAAACCCGGTTCTTTTTCCATTTACAGTATCTTTTTCAAAGATAATTAAAGCAAAGGTCGCTCAAATATAAGAAAATATATACTTTTGTGCTTCTTTTTAAATTAGTAACATTTTTAAGATAGATGAAAGGATTAGAATTCAAACCCAAACTTTTCACCATGATGAAAACCTATACCAAGGCCGATTTGATGACCGACCTGATGGCAGGTATCATCGTGGGAATTGTTGCCCTGCCATTAGCCATTGCTTTTGGTATTGCTTCCGGAGTAAGTCCGGAAAAAGGAATCATCACAGCCATTGTGGCCGGTTTTATCATCTCGTTTCTGGGAGGAAGCAAGGTACAGATTGGCGGACCAACCGGCGCTTTTATCGTCATCATTTATGGTATCATCCAGCAGTACGGAATCGAAGGACTGATGGTAGCCACTATGATGGCCGGTATTCTCCTTATATTATTAGGAGTATTTAAACTGGGAACCGTCATCAAATTTATTCCCTACCCTATCATCATCGGCTTTACCAGCGGTATCGCCGTCACGATTTTCACCACCCAGATTGCCGATATTTTCGGACTCGATTTCCAAGGTGAAAAAGTACCGGGAGATTTCATTGGAAAATGGATTCTTTATTTCCATCACTTCGATACGGTTAATTGGTGGAATGTCATAGTGAGTGTGGTCAGCGTGTTCATCATTGCCATCACGCCTAAATTCTCCAAAAAGATTCCAGGCTCACTGGTAGCTATCATTCTGGTAACCGTAGGAGTATACTACCTGAAAATGTATGGAGGAATCACCTGCATCGATACCATCGGCGACCGTTTCAGCATCAAGTCACAACTTCCAGAAGCAGCCGTTCCGGCACTCGATTGGGAAGCCATCAAGAACCTGTTTCCTGTAGCCATCACCATTGCTGTACTGGGAGCTATCGAATCTTTGCTTTCTGCAGCCGTGGCCGACGGTGTCATCGGTGACCGTCATGATTCCAACACGGAACTCATCGCCCAAGGTATCGCCAACTTTGTATCCCCTATCTTCGGAGGTATTCCTGCCACTGGAGCCATTGCCCGCACGATGACCAATATCAATAATGGAGGCAAGTCGCCCGTTGCCGGTATCGTACATGCCGTAGTGTTGCTGCTCATTCTCCTTTTCCTGATGCCCCTTGCACAATACATTCCGATGGCTTGCCTGGCCGGCGTACTGGTCATTGTCTCTTATAACATGAGTGGATGGAGGGTGTTCAAAGGACTGTTGAAAAACCCAAAGTCGGATGTAGTGGTATTGCTCATCACCTTCTTCCTGACGGTTATCTTCGATTTGACAGTAGCCATTGAAGTCGGTCTGGTGATTGCCTGTGTACTATTCATGAAGCGTGTCATGGAAACAACCAAGATTTCTGTCATCACAGACGAAATAGACCCCAACAACGAATCCGACCTGGAAGTACACGAAGAACATCTGGTCATCCCGCAAGGCGTGGAAGTATATGAAATCAATGGTCCGTATTTCTTCGGTATCGCCACCAAGTTCGAAGAAATCATGTCCCGGTTGGGCGACCGTCCGAAAATCCGCATCATCCGTATGCGAAAAGTTCCTTTCATTGATTCCACAGGTATCCATAACCTCACGACCCTATGTGAAATGTCACAAAAAGAAAACATTCACATCATCCTGTCGGGTGTCAATGAGAAAGTACATCAAGTGCTGGAAAAATCCGGTTTCTATGAACTGCTTGGAAAAGAGAATATCTGCAGCAACATCAATGAAGCACTGGAAGTAGCCACCAAGGAAATAGCTGAAATCAACGCAAAATAAAACGTTAAAATAGAAACTCCCGTTCTGTTAAAATCAAAATAGGATTTAACAGGATGGGAGTTTTCTTTAAATCATGTTATAAAACCCGTTATTTTCACCTCAGGAGTTGCATTATTTCCAGAATTCCGTATCTTTGTACTGTGTTTTTCATAGTATTAGATTTAAGGTTAACAAAGGTTGGAGTACAGCGGTACTCCTTTTTTTATACCCTTACTTCAGAAAATCACCACTTAAACCGCACCTGAAACTGTAAATCATATTTTTGGTTTCCCTGAATTTCCTCTGCTCCCGAACCAATTAAGTTCCGGTCTCTGTAATGTGTCCATCCCCACTTCATCTGAAAAAACATCCGTTTCTTCCAGTTATAATCCATTCCTACAGCCAACCGTTCCCCTTTTCCATACAAGGCCCTCATGGAAAACGCATACAACAATCCTTGTTCATACAAATATACCCGTGAAGCATAATCCTCTGTACGAAACCAAGCTCCACTCAAAAAAGCCCGTACATTCCAACGAGGGATTTCCAATTTCAGACTACTCCCCAACGCCACTCCATTGGATACTTCTTTCCGGAACACGGATGAACGCACATATTCCACCACCGTTTTCCACTGCACCCATTTCACCGGTGAATAAATCAGCTGATAATGCAGACGCTGCCGGATATCAGGTAACACATACTTCTCTTCATCCGACTCTTTATAGTTTTTAGCCTTATTCTTATAACTGTATTTTATCCACATATCCAGTGAATTTAACGGTGAATAAGATAGTTGAAAAACACCTTCCATTCCTGTTGTTTTCTGTTTGTCCACTAAATAACGGTACCATGGGAAATAAAAGAAATCTATGGAACACAAGAGCTTGATATTCCGTAAAAAGTTTGTTTCCAGCCCAATAAAAATTCCGGTTTCATTTTGCAATCTGGAATTTTCACCAAAGGCATTGCCATATAAACTCTGGTATTTCTTATCATAATACCTGTTAATAACTATCCATGAGGTATTCACAGTCGGTGAATAAGTCAGCTGGTTCAATGTAGCTACCTTACCCTGCTTGTCGATGGCCGTTTCCCCGGAAAAAATAAACTTCCCCTTATACCATTTATAATTCACACCTACATTATAGAAATACTTTCCCCGAGGATAATAACGGTTATACAATCTTTCCACCGGATTCAACACCTTGTTGAAAACATTATAAACAATCGTCAGTCCACCTTCAAAATACTTTCCGTCATAACGTAAATTACTACCTGCCAAGGTATTGAAAACTGAATTTTTCTTTTCCATATCCTTTTTCAGACGGTGATATCCATCGGTTTTCAACGTAGTTATACACCCATTATCCACCGTAGCATCCTGATTGCGGAAAGAAAAGAATCCAGTCCACGCCCATCGTCTGTTCCACTTCCAGGAAACTCCTGCCCCTTGCAAATAATTTGCCTCGTTCATGGAAGTATACTTGCTCAACCCTTTTCCCGCACGGTTTAATGACGAAAAGGAAGTGTATTTTCCCATCCCGAACCCCATGTTCATTACCAGTCCGTAACCAAAACTGGCTTTATAGTTGCCTAGTACCAGTGTATGCAAATGTCCGAAATCCTTCAGTTGCACCGATGCACTGTAAAAATCAAATCCCTTCCGGTTATAACGGTTGAAAAAAGGTTCCCCCGCATCTTTTTCGGCCGCAAAACTGACAGCTATTTTATCCCTGTACTGCAATCTGTACCTCATATTCACATAAAAAGGATCTCCGTAATACCGTTTCGAAGACAGCTTATCCTCTTGTCCGGAAGGAATGCCCGCGTACCCCGCCTTCTTGTTTAACGGATAATCAGTTCTTATCCACATTTCCTGACGGTTATATTTCCAAAAATTTTTCCAAGAGAAAGATTCCCCACGATTCGTTTCGCCTACATAAAGAAAATCTTCCAGAAACAAACGCGTCTGACGATCCATCCCTTCCACTCCCCACAACTCATTCAAACTGACCAACGGTCCGTGTTTATATACATAATACAGCAGATTTTCAATTATCCGGTCGGACAAGAACGGTAACTGCTGTAACTCTTCCTTCGTCACGGCATTTACGTTAAAAGGATGTTCGGCCAGCTCGCTCAACTCCTCATACCTCTCTTCCCAAGAAACCGCACTCTCCTCTTCTCCCATCTGTTCCTCCCATTCTATCCACGAAGATTGCCCATACAGATTTAAACCACTAAAAACGACTGATACACAGAGATAAACAAACCTTTTCCACATGTTATTCACAAGGTTATACACATCCTATAAATACGTTAATTATGCCACGTAATCTGAATATTATTTCTATTTTTGCGTATATGAAAAAGAGTCTCTACATATTCATGATTCTGTGGCTAAGCAGCTGCCTCTATACACATGCCCAGGAATTGACCCCTACAGTGATTATAGGTCATAAAGTCCCTGTATGCGTCTATAAAGGAGACACTATACCTTGTATAACGCTAAGAAACATTTACGTTTACCCGAAACTCAAGTTTAAAAACAAAAGGCAAGAAAGATATTACTATAAACTGGTCCGCGATGTAAAAAAGACGCTACCTCTGGCTAAGGAAATCAAAAGAGCGGTGATTGAAACGTATGAGTATATGGAAACCTTACCCAATCAGAAAGCCAGAGAGCAACACATGAAACTGGTGGAAAAAGGGTTGAAACAACAGTACACCCCTCGCATGAAGAAACTCACCTTCTCACAAGGCAAACTGTTGATCAAGCTGGTCAACCGAGAATGCAACCAGTCTTCCTATCAACTGGTCAAGGCCTTCATGGGACCTTTCAAGGCCGGATTTTATCAGGCGTTCGCTGCCCTGTTCGGAGCCAGCCTGAAAAAAGAATACCATCCTGAAGATGACGACAAGATGGTAGAAAGAGTCGTTACACTAGTCGAAAACGGACAGATATAACAGTGTAAATCAATAAATTAACAAGTTATCAATAGGATATTCACAAGCAGTGTTCAACGCAGTTTGAACAATTTGTGCGCAAACTCCCATATCATGATACCTGCCGTGACAGACACATTCAAGGAATGTTTTGTGCCATACTGAGGAATCTCAATGCATCCGTCGGACATATTCACCACTTCCTGCTGCACACCTTTCACTTCATTTCCCAGCACGATGGCATATTTCTTCCCCTTCTCCAATGCCAACTCATCCAGCAAGGTACTCCCCTCGCACTGTTCGATAGACAGCACGGTATACCCCATGTCATGGAGTTCATTCACAGCATCTTGCGTACGGGAAAAATATTTCCAGTCGACCGTATATTCTGCACCCAGCGCCGTCTTATGCATTTCCGGATGAGGAGGAGTAGCCGTAATGCCACAAAGATAAATACTGTTCACCAGGAAAGCATCCGATGTACGGAATACCGCTCCAATATTGTGCAGACTGCGCACTTCATCCAGCACCACCACCAGCGGCAGCTTATCTGCTTCCTTAAACTCCTCCACCGTCAGGCGGTTCATCTCCGTCACCTTCAATTTCCTTAATTCAGCCATAATTCCTATCTTTGAAATACGTTCGGCTGCAAAGATAAAAACTATATTCATAACCCTGTTGAAAACGGTGGAAAAGGTGTAAAAAACGAGCGCATAGAAAATGAAAATTATTTCTTGCAAGATTCCACAAATCAATTATAGCAGGCTTGAAACCAACCATCCAAAAAACTTAGAAATAATTTTCACTGACAGTTTAAACACATTCTTATTGAATTTTCAGAAATGAATCACCGAAAAGTTTTTAACTTTGCAACGTATCAACAATTTGTTAATAGAATCGGTAAAGATAATGATATCAATCAGTAAGCCTGTTTATGAGTGACTGATATCCTTCACCTCAAAGATGATAACGGAAAAACAAAAAAAGAAGCATCATTTTTACGAACACTATTAACGGGATATTATCAGTATCATATTTTCTTTTAAAAAGAAGAAAAAATATAATCTAATAATGAATAAAGAAGAATGGTTGAAAAAGGGTTATGTGGATGAACCCGTAGAAAAGAATCTCGACCTGAAGGCTGAGATTAAAAAGTTATGTCGTGAAAAAGAAGCGGTCATTTTAGGACATTTCTACCAGGCGGACGAAATACAGGAGATTGCCGACTTTATCGGCGACAGTCTGGCACTGGCGCAATGGGCCGCCAAAACGGATGCGAAAATCATTGTGATGTGTGGAGTTCACTTCATGGGTGAAACCGCGAAAATCCTTTGTCCGGACAAGAAAGTGCTGATTCCCGACCTGAATGCCGGTTGTTCACTGGCCGACAGTTGTCCGGCCGACAAGTTTGCCGAATTTGTGAAGGCACATCCGGGATACAAAGTCATTTCGTACGTCAATACCAGTGCGGCAGTCAAAGCGGTGACGGATGTGGTGGTGACTTCTACCAACGCCCGCCAGATTGTGGAAAGCTTCCCGGAAGATGAAAAGCTGATTTTCGGTCCCGACAAGAACTTGGGAAATTACATCAATTCCATTACCGGGCGTCAGATGTTGCTTTGGGATGGTGCCTGCCATGTGCACGAGAAATTCTCTGTAGAAAAGATTCTGGAAGTGAAAAAGCAGTATCCGGATGCAGAAATCCTGGTTCATCCGGAATGTAAGGGAGCCGTAGCGAAACTGGCCGACAAAATCGGTTCGACGGCAGGATTGCTGAAATACGCCATGGCCAGTGACAAGAAAAACTTCATTGTGGCTACAGAAAGCGGCATTCTGTATGAAATGCGCAAGAAGTGTCCGGACAAGCACTTTATTCCAGCTCCGCCGGAAGACAGTACCTGCGCTTGCAACGAATGTAACTTCATGCGTTTGAACACACTGGAAAAACTGTATAACACGCTGAAGTATGAATGGCCGGAAGTGAAGGTGGATGAAGCAGTGGCAAAAGAAGCCATCAAACCTATCCAGAAGATGCTTGAAATATCTGCAAAGTTGGGACTGTGATTACAGTCCCAATCTTTTTTGTTAAGGGCTTTTAATGACGATATCGTCCTTCTTAAAACATGTTATATAGCATAGATTTTAGAAGGAATAATTTGTAGATATCTGGAAAGTCCTTACCTTTGCACTGTGTTTTTCATAGTATTAGATTTAAGGTTAACAAAGGTTGGAGTTCAGCGGAACTCCTTTTTTTATGTCCATACGTTTCCTCTTTTATTTATTGCCGGCAGGTGAATGTGTTACCGCAACATCGGTAAGCAGGAAACTGGCAGTTGTTTTTTACGTTTCCTTACCCGGAAATCTACGTTTCTCTTACTGGAAACGTATGTTTCCCCAGGCAGAAACATACGTTTTCCGTCCGCAAAACATAAAAAATGCGGGACAACTATCTTTTCTTGATAAGTACACTTTCAGATTTTATAGGGATGTATGAATGAAGACAAGCCGATATTACATATAGCTCCGGTTTTTGGTGAAAAAAAGATTGCTTTGATAATACTTGAAAATCAATCGTTTGTGATTTTTTGCCGAAAAAATATGAAAAAAAATGCTCGAAATGTTTGTGGGTTTCAAAAAATGCACTACCTTTGCAACCGCAATCGAGAGAGAAAGCAACGAAAGAAAAACTTAATGGTGCGTTAGTTCAGTTGGTTAGAATACATGCCTGTCACGCATGGGGTCACGGGTTCGAGTCCCGTACGCACCGCGATAGATGAAGCTCTGATTCAGAAAAGAATCAGGGCTTTTTTGTTTTGGGTGTTTTCCAGCCATTGAAAGGAGAGAGGAGCTATGTGGAAATATTATGCTTTATTGTCGGCTTTTTTTGCCGCACTGACAGCTATTTTTGCAAAAATAGGAGTGAAGAATATCAACTCAGACTTGGCTACAGCGATTCGAACCAGTGTTATTTTGCTGATTACTTGGGGAATTGTGTTTTCTGAGCGTCAAGTGGTGAATGTAAAGCATGTGGATACACATACCTGGCTTTTCTTAATCTTGTCGGGTGCGGCTACCGGTCTGTCCTGGTTGTTTTATTTTAAGGCTTTGCAGACAGGCGATGTATCAAGAGTGGCACCCATTGACAAACTGAGCGTGGTAATAACCATTTGCCTGTCTTTCCTGTTTTTGAAGGAACCGGTCAGTTTGAGAGTGATTGTGGGAGCGGCGTTAATTACGTGTGGCAGTATCGTCATGCTATTAAAATAAAGGATGCCTTCGTGACAGATTCGTCACTGGGGCATCCTTCTTCTGAACTCAAATCATAAAGTTAATGCTTATTCCTGTACTTCACCTTTTTCATTGTAGACCAATGTAGCGGTGTGTTCTTCTTGGTCGGCCAGTACCACCTTATAGGTTTTCACACCTTCTGTTTCTTCTACGTATGCTTCTTTGATGGTCCATTCTGCATAATCTTTTGTGATGGCATCCTGAACTGCCTGAGGAAGGTCTTTCACTTCAATAGGCTTGAATTCGTTGACTACGTTTACAGTGTCTACACTTGTGCTCAGGTTTTCGGCAAATACTACTGAAGTTCCTAATCCCATTACCAATGCTACTGCTACAAATAACTTTTTCATATTGCTTTTCATTTTAAATAGTTAGTAAATAAGTTTTACACTGACTGTAGTTCAAATGCGGTGCCAAAGAATTGGATTTTTATTAAATCGCTGATAGTTAAGTAAATATAAAAGTTTTCATGAATCGAACGAGTTCGAAAGTGTGTAATTTATTCCCATTTTTGTGTGGATGTTTTATACAATTCAACAAAATGAGGTGAAAAAGACAAGAGATGGCAGGTAAAGGAAAAAAACTTCTGTTTTGAGCCAGAAAGGAAAGGCGATAAAATTAAAAACAAATGATAAAGAATCTAATAATATGAATTTTTCTTCTATATATATTCATTTTTATGATATCTTTGCCGTCCCTTGTGAAAAAACAGAGTGTTCTCTGTGGAAAAAATATGATTAAAATCACTTCTTATTTTTATTGTGTGACCCTATGAACATATTTAAATTATTGTCCGTAGTTTTATTAGGTATCTGTACGCTCTTTTTGAGTTGTAAAAAAGAAAAACTTTCTGTGAATAACGGTTCTTCCATGGTAGAAATTACAGTGTGTAATTTAAAAGGAGAGCCACTGGAAAACCAGCTGGTCAAGATGTATGACGATGTCACTTATGAGGCTTTTAAAAAAGATCAGACCGTCAAGGCCTTGCTGGAAATGACTACCAATCAGGAAGGAAAGGCGAATTTTATATTAGAAAACCAACGGTGGTTTGCAGGTGGCAATTCCAAGGAACTGATGTTTGTAGTACTGAATATGCGGGATGTAAGTAATTATGAATGGTGGAGCATGGGAGGTACGGTAACAATTGGAAAGAAATGTTTTTTTAAGATTGAAGTTGATACTCGGAATATAGCCCAGGACAAGGACGTGAAACCTGAAAGTCCGTTTCTAATAGAAGATGGCGTGTTGATGGGAATGAAAGATCCTTCGTTGACGCAGATAGTACTTCCGGCAGAAGTGAAAAGTATCGCTCCAGGCGCCTTTTGGGAGTCGAATGTGGAATCTTTGGCGCTCAATGAAGGGTTGGAGTCGATTGGGGTGCAAGCGTTCGCTAGAAGCACGAAATTGGCTTCTGTGACTTTTCCGTCTTCCTTGAAAGTAATCGGAAAACATGCGTTTGAGGATTGTGTGGCTCTGACGAAACTGAATCTTTCAAAAACGAAGGTGGAGGAAATCGGTTCGAATGCGTTTCGTGAAACAGGATTGAAAGAGGTGGCATTTCCTGTTTCCTTGAAGAAAATCGGTTCCCAGGCGTTTTTAAAAACCCAACTGGAGAATGTGGTGCTGCCTGAAGGGGTACAGGAAATCGGAAACGAGGCTTTCCGGGAAGTAGTTACATTGAAATCAATTACCCTTCCCAACAATATACAAAAGGTAGGTGAACGGGCTTTTTATACTTGCGAGAAACTGGAGAAAGTTAATTATGTGGGACAAGTGAAATGGGCTGAGGGTATTTTGGAAAGAGCAGCTTTTGAAGGATGCCGGTCTTTGACGACAATCATTCTCCCTCAGAGTATTGCTGAATTACAGGAAGGAATATTTATGGAATGTTCCAATCTGAAAGAGATAATCCTCACAAAATTTGTCCGAAAAATCAAAGATTATGGATTAAGAACGAATTATAAATTAGAAAGAATTCGATTTGAAGGTGATGAGGCTCCTGAAATTGGAAATTATTCGTTGCCTTTTTTGGAAAGTATTATGGAAATAATAGTTCCTAAAGGTAAATCGGATATTTATAAGGCTAAATATCCGGATTATCAATCAATTATCAGAGAAAACCCCTAACATCTGTTATATATAAGGAGACAGCGTGTACGACTACCTTTCTAAAGGCAAGTTTACACGCTGTTGTTTTTAGGGAGTAGTTGTTTTACTGTTATACATCTGAATAAAATAGTTTCCAGATTAGAAAACGCTTATTTTCTATTGTCTCTACGCGCAGCTTTTTTTATTTTTGTGGAAAAGCCGAAGGTATTTATTGTACGTAAAAATGAGATAACAATGAAAAACAGTAAGTGGAGTTATGTCGCAGGAATGGTTGCGGCAATGTTGTTTGTTGGTTGCGGTGGACAATCCAAACAAAAAGCAGAAAAGGAAATGAATACAGACAGTACAAACGTGGAAGTCAGTTTGGTTCAGATGCAGAAAGACAGCATGCTGGCTACATTGACACTGGACGGGATGAAAGTGACTTGGATTCGCGATAATGCCAAGGCGCGTCTGATGCCGCGCACTTTGTTTCCTGATGCCAGTGACGTACAGATAGACAGTCTTTCTTTACAGAATGGGGTACCGGCTTCTATCAGCACCTTCTTGGTTGAAAAGGATGGCGTGCGCATGCTTTTCGATACCGGAATGGGGGCGCCCGATAGCCGGTTGCTCGAGGGTTTGAAGGCTTTGCACATCCATCCGGAAGATATCAACTACTTGTTCATAACCCATTTTCATGGGGATCATATCGGCGGCATGATGAAAAACGACAGTGTGGTCTTTCCGCGTGCGGAAGTGTATGCTTCCCAACTGGAATACGATGCATGGACGAAGATGCCGGCCGACCAGAAAGCACAGGTAGAGAAAACCATGAAGGCTTACAAGGACCGTTTGCATCTCTTTGTTTTCGGGGATACGCTCCCGGAAAATGTAATGGCCATGAATGCGGTGGGACATACGCCCGGACACACGGTGTTCCAAGTGGGAAAACTGTTGGTAATAGGAGATTTGTTCCATGGAGCAGCCTTGCAGCTGGCACATCCGGAAATCTGTGCGCAGTATGACATGGACAAGAAAGGAGCCGTCAAGAGCCGTAAGTATTACTTGCAATATGCCCGGGAGAACGGGCTGACAATGGCAGGCATGCACCTGCCGGTGCCGGCTTTTATGAAGTGAGAAAAAAGGACGTATAGATGAATAAACAGACAGCGTGTACAAATGCTTTTCAAGCAGGCGTACACGCTGTTATTTTTTGGTGAGATGTACTTTTTCAATAAGAAGCACTGGCTTCGATGCCGGCTTCTTTTACCAGCCGGACAATGCGGTCCAATTCCTCGTGAGTGGCTTTCTGGAGTTTCCGGTCAGGGGTTTCCCGGTCGATGGTATAGACCATCACCTGACGGGGACGAATCTGTTTGATGGCTTCCAGCCAAGGCAGTACATACTTGTCGGTGGTATTGTCCACATCTTTACCTTCGTCGGTAGTACCTTTCAGGAAAATTGTCTGGATAATCAGGTTGCCGTGGAAAGCCTTCAGACCTTCAATGATATCTTCTACCTGATAATTTCCGGTCGGTCGGTCAACGGTCTGTATATAGTCCGGGTCTACCGTATCCAGTTTCAGAATGTTATTGTCCACTTTGTTCAGGGCTGCAAAGACCTTTGGATGGTGGATAAAAGTAGAGTTGCTCAATACGCTGACTTTGGCATTGGGAAAATACTTGTCGCGCAAAGCCAGGGTGTCGTCAATGATTTCCGGGAAATACGGATTGGCCGTCGGTTCCCCATTGCCGGCAAAGGTCAGTACATCGGGAAACGGACCGTTTTCCTTCATTTCAGCCAGGCGTTTTTCGAGTGCTTCACGCACGGCTTCACGGGTTTGCACTTTCTGTTTCGGACGAAAGTCTTTGTTGTATCCACATTCACAATAAATGCAGTCGAACGTACAGAATTTGCCGTCGGCGGGAAGCAGGTTAATACCAAGCGATACGCCCAGACGGCGACTGTGGATGGGGCCGAAGATAGGGGCCGGATAAATAATAGTTGACATAGGCGTGACGGTTTATCTTCCTTTTACTATTTTTTTAATGTCATTCAGTTTGTTCAGTGCCTCCAGTGGGGTGAGGTTATTCACGTCCAGGTTCAGGATTTCATCGCGAATCTGGCACAGTACGGGGTCGTCCAGTTGAAAGAAACTCAACTGTATTCCGTCGGAAGAAGCCTGTTTGGCCGGTTGCGGCTTTGCGGAAATTCCTTCCTGGCGGTTTTCTGCTTCCAGCTGATGCAGGATTTCATCGGCGCGTTTCACGATGGATTTCGGCATACCTGCCATTTTGGCCACATGGATACCGAAGGAGTGCGCACTTCCGCCGCGTTCCAGTTTGCGGAGGAAAATCACCTTGTTGTCCACTTCCTTGACCGACACGTTGTAGTTTTTGATGCGCTTGAACTGTCCTTCCATATCATTCAGTTCGTGGTAGTGGGTGGCAAACAACGTACGAGCCCGGGCTTTCTTATGTTCATGGATGTGTTCCACAATGGCCCAGGCAATGGAAATACCGTCGTAGGTGGAAGTTCCTCTACCCAGTTCGTCGAAAAGTACCAGACTTCGTGGGGAGATGTTGTTCAGGATATTGGCTGCCTCATTCATCTCGACCATGAAAGTAGATTCGCCCACGGAAATGTTGTCGCTGGCTCCCACACGGGTGAAAATCTTGTCCACCAGTCCGATGTGGGCACTCTCGGCAGGTACGAAACAACCGATTTGTGCCATGAGGGTGATTAGGGCTGTCTGACGGAGCAGGGCAGACTTACCGGCCATGTTCGGTCCCGTAATGATGATAATCTGCTGCTCTTCCGTGTCGAGGTACACATCGTTGGCTATGTATTTTTCTCCCGGAGGAAGCTGTTTCTCAATCACCGGATGGCGTCCCTGACGGATGTCGAGTACATCGTCATCCACCACATTCGGGCGAATGTACTTATTGGTCCGGGCCACGTTGGCAAACGACAGCAGACAGTCCAGCCGGGCTATCTGTGTGGCGTTGATTTGGATGGCCGGGATAAATTCTGCCAGGTCGGTAACCAGTTCGTTATACAATCGGGTTTCCAGAATCAGAATCTTGTCTTCCGCTCCTAAAATCTTTTCTTCATATTCTTTCAGTTCCTGCGTGATGTAACGTTCCGCGTTGACCAGTGTCTGCTTGCGTATCCATTCGGCCGGTACCTTGTCCTTGTGGGTATTTCGTACTTCGATATAGTAACCGAATACGTTGTTGTAAGCGATTTTCAAGCTAGGAATACCTGTCAGCTCACTTTCCCGTTGCTGGATTTGCAGCAGGTAGTCTTTGCCGGAATACGCAATCTTGCGCAGTTCATCCAGTTCTGCGTTGACACCGTCGGCAATCACCCCGCCTTTATTGACCAGCAGGGGAGGGTCATTGTTTATTTCCTTGGCAATCTTGTCGCGGATGGAAGCACAAAGATTCAGTTGCTCGCCAATACGGCGCAGACTCTCATTGTCAGCATTCAGACAGGCATTTTTTATCGGCTCAATAGCCTGAAGGGCTGTTTTCAGCTGTACCACTTCACGAGGTGAGATACGTCCTACGGCTGCTTTCGAACTGAGTCGTTCCAAGTCGCCTATCAGATGCAGTTTCTCTTCGATGAAATCCTTGAAATCCGGTTCCTTAAAAAAGAATTCCACCACATCCAGCCGTTCGTTGATGGGTTTGATATCTTTTAGAGGGAAGACAATCCAGCGTTTCAGCATTCTGGCTCCCATCGGGCTGATGGTATGGTCGATGATGTCCAGTAGGGAAGTACCCCCTTCGTTCATGCTGTCAATCAGTTCCAGACTGCGTACGGTAAATTTATCCAGTCGCACGTAGCGGTCTTCTTCGATACGGGAGAGTGACGTGATGTGTCCAATCTGGTAATGCTGGGTCATGTCGAGGTACTGAAGAATGGCTCCGGAAGCAATGATGCCATTGTGTAGATTTTCCACTCCGAAACCTTTGAGGTTCTTGGTTTCGAAGTGCTTCAGTAACTTTTCCCGGGCAGAAGTCTCATTGAACACCCAGTCCTCTAGTTCGAACGTGAAGAACTTGTTGCCGAAGTTGCCTTCGAACATAGGCTTTTTACCCCGTTCGAAAAGCACCTCTTTCGGTGCGAAGTTGTTCAGAAGTTTGTCAATATAATCGGTAGGCCCTTCGGAAGTGAGGAATTCACCGGTTGATATGTCGAGAAAGGAAATACCGCAGGCTGTCTTGCCGAAATACACGGCAGCCAGGAAGTTGTTTTCTTTGTACGACAACACATTGTCGTTGATGGCCACACCGGGAGTCACCAGTTCCGTAATTCCACGTTTGACGAGTTTTTTCGTGGTTTTCGGGTCTTCCAGCTGGTCGCAGATAGCTACTCTTCGTCCGGCACGAATCAGCTTGGGCAAGTACGTATCGAGGGCATGGTGAGGAAATCCAGCCATTTCTACTGTCTTGCTTTGTCCGTTGGCACGTTTTGTTAAAGTGATTCCCAGAATCTCGGCTGCTGCCACGGCATCTTCGGAATAAGTTTCATAAAAGTCTCCGCACCGGAAAAGCATGATAGCATCCGGGTGTTTGGCTTTTAAATCAAAATATTGTTTCATCATCGGGGTCAATACCACCTCTGTATCTTTTGCCACGGTTCAGTCCTTTCTTTTTTAGTTCATGATATTTCCTGCAAAGATACTTTAAAAGCCCGAAATGAAAAAAGATATTTTTTAGGATGCTATTTAAATTCGGTTTAAAAAACGAAAAATGGGAACCAGAATTTCCTTAGCTTTGTGGAAATTTAAAGTAAAGAGATTATGAAGAAAATTAGTGTGTCCGAATTGAAGGACAATATGTTTGATGCCATTGGCAAGGAGTGGATGCTGGTGACTGCCGGCACGCCTGAAAAGTTTAACATGATGACGGCCAGCTGGGGAGGTACCGGTATCTTGTGGGGAAAACCGGTGGCATTTATTTTTATCCGTCCCGAACGTTATACCTACGAGTTCATTGAAAAGGGCGATACATTGACCCTGTCTTTCCTGGGAGAAGCGCATCGGGACATACATAAAATTTGTGGAAGCCAATCGGGTAGGGACATCGATAAAGTAGCTGCTTCCGGCCTGAAACCGTATGTGACGGAAAATGGGAACATTGCTTATGAACAGGCTCGCCTGGTATTGGAGTGCAAGAAGCTGTATGCCGATTTCATAGATGCTGATAACTTTGTGGATAAGTTGTTGATAAACCGTTGGTACGGAGAAGGGAATGGAGGATTTCATAAGATGTATATTCTTGAAATACAGAATGTTTTTGTAGAATAACAGGTTGTTCACAGGTTGTGGATAAATCGGTGTATAACAAAGCGGCCCTACAGGTGGATTTCCTGCAGGGTCGCTTCCATAATCCGTCGTTATGTACGTTATTGATTCACTTCTTCCGGAGTGTCTGTTTGCTTTTCGGGTGTATTGTCTTTTACTAGCGGTTGTGCCTCTTCCAGGTGACTGGCATATAAACCGTCGATGATACCGTCGGCCAGACCGATGACAGGCACATAGATATAAGTGGCATGAATGATGTCGGCAATGGTCAGGAAAATATCTCCTGCCGGTACGATGACATCCGCCCGGTCGGGTTTCAGCTGGTATTTCTCCATGCGTTCCTCTACGGACAGACTTTTCAGTTCATCATGCAGTTTATGCAATACTTCTACAGTGATTCTTTGTTTCTTCTTGTCCTTCTTTTCTGCCAGGCGGTACAGTTTGTTGATGTTTCCACCCGAACCGATGATGTTGGTGCCCGGATAGGAAGCAGCCAGTTCCTGCATGTCGGTCTTCAACCGTTCCCATTCCGTATCTTTCACGGCATTGTTCAGGATACGGACCGTACCGATGTTGTACGAGCGGCTGCACACCAGTGTACCTTGCGAAAGCAGGTTGATTTCCGTACTACCACCACCTACATCTACATACATGTAGTTTCCGTTACGGTCTTCCATACATTCAATGTGGTTGTTGTAAATCATCCGGGCCTCTTCCTGTCCGTCGATGATTTCGATACGGATACCCGTCTTCTTCTCAATCCGTTTGATGATGGCTTTTCCGTTCTTGGCATCCCGCATGGCAGAAGTGGCGCAGGCGCGATAGTCTTCTACGTCGTAGATTTTCATCAGATGGCGGAACACCTTCATCAGGCGCAGCATGTTCTTTTCTTTTTTCTCGGCAATCTTGCCCATGGCAAACACATCGAATCCCAGACGAAGGGGGACACGAAGCAGGAGTACCTTCGAGAAAAAAGCCTTGCCCTGCTCGTCTTCCTCTACACACTTGATGAGTAACCTCACCGCATTGGAACCGATATCAATGGCTCCATAATAAGTTTCGCAATTTTTTATGAGATTGTCCATAATAATAGTATTTAAGTTATTCTTCGGAATTTTCGGCCAAGTAGTAATTGTAGAGTGCCTCCTGTGAACGGAAAGGAGTTTCCTGTCCCTCTTCGCTCCAGAACTGATTGTCGCCCAGCCCGTCTACCACACGTCCCTGCAACGTATCTTTCAATCCATATTCCACAATCCGTTTCATTTCGCCCTTGATGGCCGGGTCATATACTGGCGTAATCACCTCGATACGGTGGTCGAGGTTGCGCGGCATCCAGTCGGCAGAACCCAGGAATATTTTCTCTTCTCCTCCGTTGGCGAAGATGAAGATACGCGAATGTTCCAGGTAGCGGTCGATGATACCGTGAATCCGGATGTGTGTGCTGAGGTCCGGAATATCGGTTATCAGAGAACAGTTGCCACGTACTACCAGGTCGATGTCCACACCCGCTTCGGAAGCCTCATACAGTTTGTTGACCATAATCGGGTCGGTAATGTGGTTGATTTTTATCTTGATGTACGCAGGTTTTCCCGCTTTCTTGTTCTTGATTTCGTTGTTGATGAGGGTGATGAACTTGTTCTTCATTTCGTTGGGCGAAACGAGAAGTTCCTTGAACCGGATTGGCGTGTAAGGACGTTCGATGAACTCGAATACCTGATTGACATCCTTTACCAGTTTCGGGTAAGCTGTCATCAACATACAGTCGGTGTACATCCGGGCATTTCCTTCGTGGAAGTTACCCGTGCTGATGCAAGCGATATCCGGACCGGTCTTCATGCCGATGTGCGTAATTTTGGAGTGCACTTTCAGGCCTTCCACTCCGAAAATCACCTTGATGCCTGCATCCTGCATCTTCTTCGACCAGTTGATATTGGAAGCCTCGTCAAAGCGGGCCAGCAGTTCGATGACTACGGTCACCTTCTTACCGTTGCGGGCTGCCCCGATAAGTGCTTTTACCACCTTCGATTCCTTGGCCAGACGGTAGAGTGTGATTTTGATGCTTGTGACCTGTTTGCTCACGGCTGCTTCCTGCAACACCCGGATAAACGAGTCGAAGCTATGGTAAGGCACGTGGATGAAACGGTCTTTCTGCTGGATTTTTTTCAACAGGCTTTCCGGACCGTCTAGTTCCTTCTTCAGGATAGGCGGCCATTTCGGATATTTCAGGTTGCTGTGTCCACAGTCGGGGAATTTCATCAAATCCTTGTGGTTCTGATAGCGTCCGCTTTCAATCACCGTATCCAGGCTGTCGAGGTCGAGCTTTTTCAACACCCTTTTCAACAGGTCCTTCGGCATGTGATTATCGTAAATCACACGGAGCGGTTCGCCTCTTTTGCGGCTCTTTACCCCTTTGGAGATTTTCTGAAGGGTACCCGTGCGCAGGTCGTTGTCGATTTCCATTTCCGCATCGCGGGTAAACTTGAAGGCATAAGCTTCAAACTTGTCGTAACCCAGTCCTTCGAAAACCAACGGGAGGCAGCAGCGGATGACATCGTCTAGATACATCAGGTAACTCTTGTTCTCATGGTCGGGCAGCTGTACGAAACGGCCACAGATATTGACCGGAAGTTCCAGAAAGGCATAGTCCGGGGAGGGTTTGCTGCCATTTTTGCTCACCTTCACAGCCAGGTAAATGTTTTCGTCGTTTTCACAGTCCAGCAGCTTGATGGCCGAGAACCATACCGGCACGATGAACCCGTTCAGTTTCTCTTTGTAGAAAGACTGGATAAACTGCAGCTGTTCGGGAGTGACTTCCGAATCGGATACCAGGTAGATATTTTCCTTTTTCAATTCCTGCGTAACCGTGCTTACCGCCTCTTCATAGTCTTTTACATAGCGTGCATTCAGTTTTCCAATCTGTTTAAGCAGTTTTTTGGCTTTCTCCCGTTCTTTGACAGCCGATTTATCCATGCACTCGGCAATACGGTTCTGAGAAGCCACTCTTACCCGGAAAAACTCATCCAAGTTGTTGGAATAGATGCCAAGAAATGCCATCCGTTCCAGCAAGGGCACATGGCTACGGGTTGCTTCTTGCAGAATCCTGCGGTTAAAGTACATCCAGCTGATGTCTCTTTCCAAATAAGGCTTTTCTTTTTTTCTATTTCTTGTTACCATAAAATCACTTTTTTTGCAAAGAAAAGGATTTTATGTTACAAGATGATTTCAAAACGATTATTTAGATTTTTTTACACAAACTCCTCAACCATGTACATGCCTTGCAGGGTATTTTGCGGTGCAAAACGCTCTATTTCATTCAGTATGATGTATTCGGCCGACTTTACCCATTCGCCGAATAGCCGGTTGGATTTATAGGTCTGTGCGAAGCGCAACAGGTTGCTCAGGTTGAAATTCCGGTCGATAATGCCGGCGCCGTTCTGCAGGGCATCAAGGGCATTACATTCCTGCTCGATATGAGCCGGTACCATCAGGATGGGTTTTCCGAGGTACATGGCTTCGCACACGGATTCAAATCCGGCTGTGCTGGCATAGGCCTTGCATCCCGCCATCTGACGCAGGAATTCCGTGTCGTCGAGCTGGTAGAAGGAGAGGGTGTCATCGACCTTTTTCACCGGCTCTTCTTCCCAGTGGTCCCAGAAGAAACGCAAGGGCACCTCCGGATGCTTCTGATGCCATTGGAGAATGTTTTCCGAGAATCCGGCATTCAACATGTAGCCGTGGATGTAATCGCCCGGCTGGCTTTCCTGTTGCAGCACGTCCTGACGCAACAGGGGAGGCACTACACTGATATGCTGATGTTTGTCTTGTGGCATGGCCCGGAAGGAGAGGGCCAGTTTCTGCGAAGCTCCCAGTGCCGTCAGCCGGGTGAAGAAATTGAGCATGAACAGACTTCCTTTGTTTTTCTTGGGCAATTTGAACTGCGGGTGCAGGAACAGATACTGGTGTCCGATGCAGATTTGAGGCACCGACGGGCGGAAGAAGAGATAAGTCAGTCCGGTGAGCAGTTCATAAAAATTGAGGACCAGGTCGGCCTCTGTTTCCTTGATTTGATGATGAATGAAAGAGATACTTTCCGCGTATTCAGGAAGTTTCAGCAGGTTATATAGCACACTTCTGGTCAGGTTCACCCGCTTGTTGGCGTGTGTGGGCAGGAAATTCGGGCTGATGAACTGTTTGATAGGTGCCTGGATGTTCCGGCTGAAAAAACCGGGGAGTCTTCTGGATTCACTTTTTCCTACGAGCACTTCCACCACTTCGTGTCCGTTGCTTCGGAGCAACTTCTCCATGGATATGGCCTGTGTGAGATGGCCGCGTCCTTCTCCTTGTACAATAAACAACACTCTCATGAGGCAATCGGTATGAAAGGTATGACATTATTTTCTTTTTCCCTGTCGGCTTGCTGTGCCAGTTCGGTGTAGTACACCACTTTCCACACCCCGTTTTCATCTTCCGTCAAGGCCGACATCGTTTCCACCCAGTCGCCCGAATTCAGGTAATGGATGTGGTTGATCATGCGGTTTTCCGGATGATGAATGTGGCCGCAAATCACTCCTTCACATTGGCGGCTGCGGGCGAAATCCACCAGCACGTTTTCAAAGTCGGAAATATAAGACACGGCCGATTTCACTTTCTGCTTGATGGCCTGCGAGAGCGAGAAGTAAGGTTTACCTTTTTTCACCCGGTAGCGGTTATACTGGCTGTTGAGCCACAGCAGCAGCGTATAGCCCATGTCGCCGAGTTTGGCCAGCCATTTCATCTGGGTGGTCACCTTGTCGAACACATCGCCGTGCGTCACGAAATAATGCTTGCCGTTGCTTTCCAGTATATAATCTTTCGTGATGGTCAGATTGGCAAATTGCAGCGGGGCAAGGTTGTCCAGAAAGTCATCATGGTTTCCGCGGATGTAAATGATTTCCGTGCCATGCTTTTCCATCATCTTCATGATAATTTTGAAGAAATGCGTATGTGCCGGCTTCCATTTGCTGATACCCGATTTCTGCAAGTGCCATCCGTCGATGATGTCACCGTTCAGAATCAGCCGTCCGCAATCGACTCTGCTCAGAAAATCGCTGATTTGATCCACCTTTGAATGGGTGGTCCCCAGGTGGATATCCGAAACCACGATGGTTCGGTAATAAGGTCTATCTTCCATAGATATATGTTTTTCTTAACGCTTCACAAAGGAAGAGAAAGTATATTACAAGCGTGTGACTGTCAGGTGAATAACCTGTTTCATACACAGGCGGGGAATAGAAAGAAAAAAGCCATTTCGGCATCCCGCGGAAATGGCTTTGAGAAATGACTAAATATCGGCAATTTATTTTTACAATGTGTTCAAATAGTATCAGGCTATGTCTTCGATATAGAAAATAGAATTGATTTCGCCATAAAATTCTTCTGCAGCGTCTTCCAGGTTCTCCAGCGCTTCTTCTTCCGTCTCGCCGTAGGCAAAGCATTGCTCGTGATTGGACAGATAAGCATAATATTGTCCGTCTGGAGTGCATTCCACTACATATTTACTTCCATTAGTTTCCATTTTAACCTCCTTTTTAAAAGTCTGCCCAAAGGTCCATGTTTTTTATTACAGAAGGATTGCTATGTAGTTACGTTTGCGTGAAGTTGTGTATCTGGTTTACAGCTTACAAAATAATGAGACAAAAAAAGGTACGCTAAGGTTGATCAGAATACCATGCAGAATGGCCAATGGGATGGCGTCTTTGCCGGAATATTTGGTAATGGCTGCCAGCAGTATGTCGGAAGACCCGATACCTGCTGCCGAAATGGGAGCCAGGCGTCCAAAATATTTTCGGATGAAAGGCGCACCGACCAATGCCGTCATTTCACGGAAAATATTGGCAAGTAAAGCTATTGTTCCCAGTTCTGTAGCTACTTGCAGTCCCATGCTCGGTGTTTTGAGCTGGGTGATAAGGACTGATGAGATAGAATAATAAGCAAATCCACTGCCTACGGCCATGCAGTCGAATACGCTCCATTGGCTCAGAATAAAGCCTGCAATGGCCGAGAAAAGAAAAGTACCTGTGACTGTGCCCATAGGAACGAGCAGCATCTTGAAATTAAATTGCGCGATAAATCCTTTTAAGTCCTGGTTGCCTCCCAAATTGATTCCTAGCAGAAGCATTAATACATAAAGAACCTTTACGGACATTTCATGAATGTCGAATCCGATGGTATAAAAATAGCCAATCAGACATCCCATCAGGAAAAACACCAAAATTAAAATACTACCCTTCACGATTTGCTCCTTTCTTGAAGAAAAAGTGTGATACAAGGAGGGCGGCTACAGAGCTTCCCAGCAGACTTAGCAGGGAGATGAGGGCTGCCTGCTGGCAGAAATAACTCAGGTTTCCAATGATAAGCTTGTTTGTCCCGATAGACAGTCCCAAAATAAAAAGTAACAGACAAACCATGGTTTGTATCAGTACGGGTATTTTATGTATGCTTTGTTTACGGCGTAAAGGATAGCCTATAAGGACTCCTACGGCCATTATAGAAATAAAAGTGAACATGAAAATAATAGATTATAAAATGAAACATAGAAAATTATTCTCTCGCCAGGAACCTTTCTATGGTACGTTTGTAAAGTTAAATGACCGGATGGACCAGATAATTTTCATACTGTACTTTCAAATTATAAGTTTTTGTGTGGTTGAAATCGGCCGCGAAGATATTGCTTTTCTCCTGAAGTCAGAAGTTTTATGCAATAAAAAACTTTATGTATGAAATTTTATATGATATTGGTTGTTTTGTGTGATAATTTTACATTTTTGTGTGGTTTTAAATTGATAGGAATAAGGGGAATGGTATAAATATTATATGTGTTTTTTGATTTTATCTTACTCAATGTAGGGAAAAACATAGGCAATGGTTGAGGAGTTGGAAACAAAAGTGTGAAGTTTTTTAGAAGTAGTGGCGATTTTTATGTTTCTCTAGTGTGAAACGTACGGTTTTCCTTGTGGAAACATACGTTTCTGCGTCGAAAAACATATGTTTTCCGATGCGGAAACGTAAACAAGCTGCTTGTAATTCGTTAAAAATATGACAGTGTTTTCTTATGCTTATTTCCGAAGGTGTTTTAAGACAAATGCTTCCACTTTATCCAACATTTCTTGTGTCCAAAATTGCCAACTTCCGTGGTCCGCATTTCTTAATGCATGAAATTCGTATTCACAGCCGTTCTTTTCCAGTTCATTAGCCAGCAAGTCTGATTGTGAGAAAGGAACTACCCGGTCTTTAGTGCCATGTGCCAGAAATACAGGAGGCATGTCTTTGTTATCTTTTATATAGTAGAGCGGACTGGCTTCTTTTGCTTTTTCTGGAGCATCCCATACAGCAATCTTGCCGATGAGTAGGCCTTCTGGACTGTTCTCATCACCTTTTGAGGCGGCGGTAGGGTCATCTTTCAAGTGAAGCACGTCGGTAGGAGGATAATATGCGATGATACCATTAATGGAAGGTAGCGTGTCGTTTTTTCCTTCGGAGTCTTTGAGGTAAAGTCCGGTAAATAGAGCTGTATGTGCTCCCGATGAACTTCCCCATACGAAAATGTTATTTGCATCAATGTGATATTTCTCAGCATTCTCTTTCATAAAAAGGACGGCCGAAATGGCGTCGTTACGTTGGGCGGGAAAAACAGCTACATCAGAGGAGCGATATTCTACGATGGCTACTACATATCCACGTTTTGCCATTGCGGAAATCTGAGGCACGTCGACATACAGATTCTGCTTCATCCATGCGGAGCCTCGCACGTAAAGAATGCAAGGGAAAGTTTTGTTAGGTTGGTCATAAGGCTTTGGGTTCACAATCTGCAGTTTTAAGTCTACACCTTCTTTGGTGGCGTACACCACATCTTTCTGGTAGTTTAACGCATATATTTCTTTTGTTTGGTTAAACAGTTGTACTTTTTTGTTGGTTGGAATTGCCTCAGGAAAGTTTTTGCTGTTATTTCTTGGGCCATTCTGCGCATTCAAGATTAGTGACAAGGTGCAAAAACCTATACTGATTAGAAATTGTTTTTTATTCATATTTTTCTTCATTGTTTAGTTTTTGCAAAAATATCATCATCTTATCACATATATTTTTCGTATGGTGCCAAAAGATTGTCATATAATGCCAGTAGTAGAAATTGTCGGTTTTTTGTAACAGTATTTTGGGGGTGATTCTTATGGATGGGAGAGAATGATGATTGGGAATATAAAGGCAGTGGAGAAATTTCCTTTGAAAAGAGTTTGTTGAAAAAGAAAAATGAGGCCGTCTCAAAATGAAATATAATTTGAGATGGCCTTTTTTGTGTCTGCAAAAAAAATCGGGCAAGCCCAAACTTCGCTCAGTCAGGACTTGCCCGTCTCCCTAATTTTTCGTATCTTAGGGAATCAAGCAATATATCCCAAAGATAATGTTTAAAAACTATACCTCCAACGATAATCTGCTTTTACCTCCGTGTTTAGGCGATTTTATTCCCCAGAACGATCCGGTCCGGGTTGTTCACCGTATCATTGAACAGATCAGCCTGGAAGAACTTTACCGCAAGTACTCCGTCAAAGGCTGTCCGGCCTACCATCCCCGCATGATGCTGCAGATTCTGGTATATGCCTATCTGCGCAATATCTATTCCAGCCGCCGCATTGAGGAGTTCTGCCGCAATGACATCCGCTTCATGTGGCTGACCGGTACCAGGACGCCTGACCACAACACCATCAACCGTTTTCGCAGCAGCCGGCTGAAGGATGTACTCAAGACCGTCTTCGCCACCATCGTGAAGTTCCTCGTGGCGGAGGGCTTTGTAAGTCTGGACGTGGCCTGCACCGACGGGACGAAGATGGAGGCGAACGCCAACCGTTATACGTTCGTCTGGGGCAAGTCCATCCACACCCGCATCTCCAGAATTGCGGAACAGCTTGAGGAGATATGGCGGTACGCCGAGTCCGTCACCAAGCAGGAGCTGCGCGACTCCGCTCCCGTCACTTACCAGGACATCACCCCCGAGAAGGTGGAAAGGGCGCTGGAACAGATACATGAAGCTCTGGAGGGAACGGATGCGGACCGGAAAGTGAAGGCCAAGGTCCGGCGCGTGAGGAAGGCATGGCCCGAACAGCTGAAGAAATACGAATCCCAGGGAAAGATTCTCGACGGGCGCAACAGCTACTCCAAGACAGACCCCGACGCCACGTTCATGCGGATGAAGGAGGACCACATGAGGAACGGGCAGCTCAAGCCCGGATACAACCCGCAGGTCAGTACCAACAGACAGTTCATCCTGAACTATACCCTCCACCAGTGTGCCGGTGACACCTCCACCTATCCCCTGCACATGGAAGACTTCCATTCCCTGTACGGCAGATATCCTGACGTGTCCGTCTGTGACGCCGGGTACGGAAGTGAGGAGAACTACCTGTACGCCTTCAGGCACGGCATCGAAACCTTCATAAAGTACAACTATTTCCACAAGGAACAGAAAAGGAGCTTCAGGAATGACCCGTTCCTGTCTGCCAACTTCTATTATAATGAAGAAACCGACGGCATGTACTGTCCGATGGGACAGAGGATGGAAAGACTCTCCGATGTAAAGCGGACGACAGACAACGGTTTTGTACAGACCATCTCAAGGTACAGGGCACGGAACTGCAAGGGCTGCCCGTTAAGATGCCGGTGTCACAGAAGCCGGTCGGAAAGGATTGTGCAAGTGAATCATCGGCTGAGAAAAATCAAGGAAAGGGAACGTAAGAAACTCCTCTCTGCGGAAGGTCTTAAATACCGGAGCCAGCGGCCGCAGGATGTGGAAGCCGTATTTGGAAACCTCAAGAACAACAAGCACTTCAAGAGGTTCCATCTTCGTGGGCTGAAAAAGGTGGAAATTGAGTTTGGCCTGCTGGCCATAGCGCATAATCTTGCAAAAGTAGCCTCTTAGGAGGCTTCTGACGAGGGAAAAACGGTGTAAAACGTGAAATCTGTAGAAGGAAACTTGTAAATTCCTTTTTGAGGAAAAATCCAAACGACTTCAATCTGATATGAAACGACAGAGGCCATCTCAAGGTTTATTTTGAGACGGCCTCATTTTTCTAGTTGGACTACCAGGATTCGAACCTGGACAAACAGAACCAAAACCTGTTGTGCTGCCATTACACCATAGTCCAAACTTTATGCTGTTTTCCTCAGAAAACGTTGCAAAGATAAATGTTTTTAGGAATACTTTCCAAATAAATTCTGACTTTTTTTCCGTTTCTGTGGGGAATCCTTATCTTTGTTTTCAAAACCATTTGATTATGATGAAGAAACTATTGTCTGCATTGGTGCTGGGAAGCACAGTGACTTGTGCCATGGCGGTTACCCCGTTGTGGATGCGTGACGTGCGAATCTCCCCAGACGGAAAAGAAATTTTGTTTTGTTACAAGGGAGACATCTATAAGGTAGCTTCCAAAGGGGGTGAGGCGGTACAGCTGACTACCCAGGATTCCTACGAGTCGTCTCCGGTGTGGTCGCCCGATGGCAAGCAGATTGCCTTTGCCAGCGACCGTTTTGGAAATACGGATGTGTTTGTGATGTCGGCCAACGGAGGTTCGGCTCGCAGACTGACCACTAACTCGGCTTCGGAAATTCCTTCTGCTTTCACACCAGACGGAAAGTACATTGTGTTCTCGGCCAGCATTCAGGACCCGGCCAGCAGTGCGTTGTTTCCGACTTCTGCCATGACGGAATTGTATAAGGTACCGGCAGAAGGGGGAAAGACGGAACAGATTTTGGGTACGCCTGCCGAAATGGTTTGCTTCAATGCAGCGGGCGATAAGTTCCTGTATCAGGACCGGAAAGGGTTTGAGGATGAATGGCGCAAGCATCACACTTCTTCCATCACAAGGGATATCTGGATGTACGACATGACTTCGGGCAAGCATACCAACCTGACCAAACGGGCGGGAGAAGACCGTAACCCGGTATTGTCGGCCGATGGCAAGGAAGTGTTCTTCCTGAGTGAGCGCAACAAAGGTTCGTTTAATGTGTATTCGTTCCCGCTGGATAACCCGGACCAGGTGAAGCCGCTGACTTCTTTCTCCACACATCCGGTGCGTTTCCTTTCTTTGGGAAGCGACGGTACGCTGTGCTATACGTATAATGGAGAAATTTATACACAGGCTCAAGGTGGAAAACCGGCAAAAGTAGCTGTTTCACTGACACGCGACGATGAGGATATTCCGGTGACGTTGACCTATACGAGAGGTGCTTCGGAAGCGGTGGTTTCGCCAGACGGCAAGCAGGTGGCTTTCATTGTGCGCGGAGAGGTGTTCGTGACCTCTGTGGAATATGGTACGACCAAGCAGATTACGCATACGCCGGAAGCGGAAGAGGGACTGTCTTTCGGAGCAGACAACCGTACGCTGGTATATGCCAGTGAGCGGGAAGGAAACTGGCAGCTTTACAAGGCGGAAATTGAACGGAAAGAGGATTTGAATTTCCCGAATGCCACTTTGATTAAGGAAGAGGTGCTGTTGCCTTCCAAGACCGTGGAACGGATGTATCCTAAGTTCTCGCCCGATGGCAAGGAGGTGGCTTTCATTGAAGACCGTATCCGCCTGAAGGTGTTGAACCTCGAAACGAACAAGGTGCGTGAGATTACTGACGGAAGTACGTGGTATGAACTGAGCGGGGGATTCCATTATGCCTGGTCGCCCGATGGCAAATGGTTTACGCTGGAGTTCATCGGCAACAAGCACGATCCGTATACCGACATCGCTTTAGTCAGTGCCGACGGAAAAGGAAAACTCGTGAACCTGACCAACAGTGGTTACACCAGCGGTTCGCCGAAATGGACCATGGACGGCAATGCCATCCTGTTCACCACCGAGCGTTACGGAATGCGTAACCATGCTTCCTGGGGTTCACTGGACGACGTGATGATGGTTTTTGTGAACCAGGATGCCTACGACAAGTACCGCATGAGCAAGGAAGATTACGAGTTGCAGAAGGAACTGGAAAAAGAACAGGAGAAGGCTGCGGAAAAGAAAGACGGAAAGAAGGAAGATAAAAAAGAGGATAAAGACAAGAAAGATGAGGCTGCCAAGGTGAAAGACATCGTAGTGGAACTGGAGGGCATTCAGGACCGTATCGTGCGTCTGACACCGAATTCATCGAGCATTGCTTCGGCCATTCTGTCCAAGGACGGAGAGAGCTTGTATTATCTGTCGGCTTTCGAACGGGGCTTCGACATGTGGAAACTGGATTTGCGCAAGCGGGAAACGAAACTGTTGCACAAGATGGGTTCCGGATGGGCCGACATGGAGATGGACAAAGACGGAAAGAATCTGTTCGTGCTGGGTTCAGGTTCCATGCAGAAGATGGACATGAGCGGGGAGAAGCTGAAGCCGATTTCTTATCGCGCGGATGTGAAGATGGACTTGGCTGCTGAACGGGCTTACATGTACGATAACATGTGTCGTGAGGAGCAGAAACGTTTTTATGACGTGAAGATGCACGGAGTAGACTGGAAGGCCATGACGGCCAATTACCGTCGTTTCTTGCCGCATATCAACAACAAATATGATTATGCGGAAATGCTGAGCGAACTGCTGGGCGAACTGAATGTATCGCACACGGGAGGCCGTTACCGTCCGGGAGCCAAGGAAGCTACCGCCAGTCTGGGATTACTGTATGACTGGAGTTACACGGGCAAAGGCATGAAGGTGGACGAAGTGGTGGAAAAAGGCCCGTTCGACCGGAAGACGACACAGGTGAAACCGGGTGTGGTGATTGAGAAGATTGACGGACAGCCGGCCGAGGGGGATTTTGCGGCGTTGCTGAATGGAAAGGCTGGCAAGAAGGTCTTGGTTTCGTTCTACGATCCCCAGTCGAAAGCCCGTTGGGATGAAGTAGTGAAACCCATCAGCGGCGGAGCCTTGAGTGGCCTGTTGTATGAGCGTTGGGTGAAACAGCGTGCGGCAGATGTGGACAAATGGTCGAACGGTCGCCTGGGATACGTACATATCGAATCTATGGACGACGGCAGTTTCCGTACCATCTATTCGAATATCCTGGGTAAATACAATAACCGGGAAGGTATCGTGATTGATACGCGTTTCAACGGAGGAGGCCGTCTGCATGAAGACATCGAAGTGTTGTTCAGCGGACACAAATACCTGACGCAGGTCATCCGCGGCCGGGAAGCCTGCGACATGCCGAGCCGTCGCTGGAACAAGCCTTCCATCATGTTGCAGTGCGAGGCCAACTATTCGAATGCACACGGCACGCCGTGGGTATACAAGCACCAAGGAATCGGCAAGCTGGTAGGCGCACCGGTTCCGGGTACGATGACGAGTGTGAACTGGGTACGGATGCAAGATCCGGATTTGATTTACGGTATTCCAGTCATCGGTTACCGTCTGCCGGACGGCAGTTACCTGGAAAATAAGGAACTGGAGCCGGACATTTATGTGCTGAACGCGCCCGAAACCATTGTGAAAGGAGAAGATACGCAGTTGAAGGCGGCAGTAGACGAGCTGCTGAAAGAGCTGGATGCGAAGAAATAAGGACTGAAATTTCCGGGAGAACTGTCTTTCCGGACTTACAAAAATGCCGGTTGATTCACAATGAGTCAGCCGGTATTTTTTGTTTTCTGACCTTTATTCCCGAGGTAATTTTATCTCATGCCAGTACTCCCTTGGCAATACTCCAGTACTTCCTTGAAAGTACTAAAGTACTGCTTAGGGAGTACTGCAGTACTGACCTGAAAGTACTGGCAGACTTCAAGACACAAGAAAGGCTGCCCCCAATTGAAGTGAGACAGCCTTTCGTTATCTTTTTCTGAAAGAATTTATTTGGCGATTACCAGATAATAGTTTTTCTTTCCGCGCTGTACGAGCAGGTATTTTTCATCCAGCAGGTCGGCTGCGGTGATTTCCTGGTCGAAAGCAGCCAGTTTTTCTTTGTTCAGAGAAACGCCACCGCCTTGAACCAGCTTACGCATTTCACCTTTTGACGGGAAGATGGCCGCTTTTTCGGTAAACAAATCTACCGCCTTGATACCGGCTTCGATATCCGTCTTGGATACCTCGAATTGAGGAACCCCTTCAAATACAGAGAGCAGGGTATCTTCGTCCAGTCTCTTCAGGGCTTCGGAAGTGGCTTTTCCAAACAGGATGCCAGAGGCTTCCACTGCCGCATTGTAGTCGGCTTCCGAGTGAACCATGATGGTCACTTCCTTGGCCAGACGTTTCTGGAGCACGCGTGCTTCAGGAGCTTGTTCGTGTTCGGCAATCAGGCCTTCGATTTCTTCCTTGCTCAGGGAAGTGAAAATCTTGATATAGCGTTTGGCATCTTCGTCGCTTACGTTCAGCCAGAACTGATAGAACTTGTAAGGAGAAGTATAACGGGGATCCAGCCAGATGTTTCCCGATTCGGTCTTTCCGAATTTGCCGCCGTCGGCTTTTGTAATCAGCGGGCAAGTCAGGGCAAACACTTCTCCTCCGTTGGTACGGCGGATCAGTTCGGCACCTGTGGTGATGTTTCCCCACTGGTCGGAGCCACCCAGCTGCAGCTTGCAGTTCTTGGTTTCATACAGATGCAGGAAATCGTATCCTTGTAACAGCTGGTAAGTAAATTCTGTGAAAGAAAGACCGTCGCGGGCTTCTCCGTTCAGACGTTTCTGTACGGATTCCTTTGCCATCATGTAGTTCACGGTGATGTGTTTTCCTACGGTGCGGGCGAAATCCAGGAAAGAGAAGTCTTTCATCCAGTCGTAGTTGTTTACCAGTTCTGCACGGTTCGGGGCATCCGATTCAAAATCGAGGAATTTGCCCAACTGCTTCTTGATACACTCCTGATTGTGGCGCAGGGTTTCCTCGTCCAGCAAGTTACGTTCCTGCGACTTGCCTGAAGGGTCTCCAATCATACCAGTGGCACCACCTACCAGTGCCAACGGCTTGTGGCCGCAGCGTTGGAAATGACGCAACATCATCACGCCACACAGGTGACCGATATGCAACGAGTCGGCTGTAGGGTCAATACCCAGGTAAGCCGTTACCATTTCCTTCTTCAGCAGTTCTTCTGTTCCTGGCATCATGGTATGTATCATTCCACGCCATCTTAGTTCATCTACAAAATTCATCGAATGAAATTCTTAGTTTAACATATTTATTTAATAATTGAAGCAAAAGTACGACACTTTCTCTGAATAACCAATTTTTAGCGGTTAAAAAAGAGACGGTTAGCATTTTCGTTGAGGGCTTTGATGAGGCTTTCTACAGTCGTTCCACGCACGGAGGCGACTTCGGAATAGAAGCTCTGGAAATCGATGTTTTCTTCATCGCTTTCCAGCAGCAATCTTTCTACCGGTACGGCAGACAAGGCTTTTTCCTGGTATTTCTTTCCGAAGGAGAGATAAAATCCATGCCGGAGCAAGTCTTCAGCCAGTTCTTTCTTTCCTCTGAATCCGTGGATAATCCAGGGTTGCGCAGGACGGTGTTTCTTTTGGAATGCCAGAAGTTCTGTTGTAGCCTTGACAGCATGAATAAGTAAGGGGAAACGGTACTTTTCGGATAATGCAATGGCTGCCTGAAAAGCTTCCTGTTGCAGCGGAAGAGGAACATCGCACAGCTTGTCAAGTCCTGCTTCTCCCACGGCTACTATCCGTGGGTCGGACGAAAGGCAGTGTTCCATCCAGTTTGTTTGTAATGGAAGGTTCTCTGCGGACAGGTACCAGGGATGGAGGCTGACAGAGAGGTACTTGGCTTGTTGGAAAATCACAGAGGCCGATTCCATCATGCTGCAGCTGAGAATGGAGGTGGTCTGTGCGTCGGATGTCAAGTGATGGGTGTGTGCGTCGAAAAAAGGAGTCTCAACCATAAAGCAGAAGATTAGGGGACCGGATCGTATCCGGAGCCTCCCCAGGGATGGCAGCGGAGAATACGCCGTATGGCCAGATACAATCCTTTCAGGGGGCCGTGCTTCTTGATGGCTTCAATGGCATACTGTGAACAGGTGGGGGTGAAGCGGCAGGAAGGAGGCGTGAAGGGGGAGATGCAGTTCCGGTAAAAATAGATGGGAAGCAAAAGCAGAAAAGTCAGAATCTTTCTCATGCCAGACGTTCTGCGGTAAGTTGTAACAGTTTGACGACCTTAGCTTCTACTTCAGCGGAGTCATGGAGTTCGTTGTCCAGCCAGATAAAGGCAAGAGCCACTTTTTTGTGCGAGTTCTTCAGCGGCTCAATCAGGATTTGCTTATGCTTGCGGTAGGCTTCGCGTATCTGACGTTTCACGCGGTTACGTTTCACGGCCCGTTTGAACCGTTTTTTGGGCACACTGATCAGGATGGTGGCTATGGGCAGATTTTCTCCTTCAACCGGCATGTAGACGATACGCAGAGGGAAAGCAGGAAGCGACTTGCTGCCTCCTGTAAAGAGTTTCTCTATCAGTATCCGGCTATTCAGCCGTTCTACCTTTGGCAAAGTGGGTTTTTGAGAATCAGTCATAGACACGGTACTAAAAAGTAACAAAGCGAAGTAATGCTTTTATTGCTTCGCTTTGTTGGTCAGAGGTATTTCTTATTTGTTGTGTTCGCGGATAAACATATCCAGTGCAGCCGGCATGGAAGGAGCAGTGCTGGAAGGAGCTTCCAGATCGAGGCGTAAACCTGCGTCCTTGACCGCCTTGGCAGTGGTCGGACCGAAACTTCCGATGGCAATGTCCTTCTGTTCGAAGTTCGGGAAGTTCTTCATCAGCGACTGGATACCTGCCGGACTGAAGAAAATCAGCATGTCATAGTTGAACTCTTCACCGGGCGTAAAGTCGTTGCTCACGGTACGATACATGACGGCTTCCGTATGCTGGATGTGGTTTTTGTCGAGCAAATCTTTAATCTCATCGTTGTGTACATCCGACATCGGGATGAGGTATTTTTCTGTGTTATGCTTGACAATAAGTGGAAGCAGGTCGGCAAATTTACCTGTGGCTCCGAAGAATACTTTCCGTTTGCGATATTGCACATATTTCTGGATATACAATGCGATGGTTTCCGAAGTACAGAAATATTTCATCGTTTCCGGAATCGTTACACGCAACTCTGTGCAAAGACTAAAGAAATGGTCGATAGCATGACGTGAAGTGAATACAACGGCTGTATGGTCTAGAATAGAAACCTTCTGCTGTCTGAATTCTTTAGCCGACAAACTTTCTACTTTGATGAACGGGCGAAAATCTATCTTCACTCCGTACTTCTCAGCAATGTCAAAATAGGGAGACTTTTCTGTCGTCGGTTTAGGCTGAGAAACGAGGACTTTCTTTATTTTCAACGTTACTAAAAATTTAAAATCAAAATGTGGTTTATATATGCCAGTCCTTTCCAGAAGAAAAGGAGAGGGATAATTTCGAGGCTGCAAAAGTACAGAATTAAATGTAAAATGCCATGAAAATGATTGAAAAAGTTTCTAATGCATTTATAAAATAACAATATTTTGAAACAAATTACTACAAAGAGTACGAATGTTTTGGAAAAATTAAAGTCGAGATTAAAGTAAATGACCAGCAAAGCTAATGGAAACAAGATGAGAGAAGCTCCGGAAAGCAGGTCAAAATAGGCGGCAATCCAAGTCCTGTTTCGCTCTTTGTCGAAGAAAATCCAGTTGACAAATTGAGACAAGAGAGTCTTTGCCCCAATGGTCAGAAGCAGACAGAATATGTACACGCACAATATGACATAGTGGGGAACGGTCTGATACAACACCTGTTCGGTCTTGGAGAAGAAATCATAGATGAACAGGCTGGCCGATATACAGCTGATACTCCCTAATGTGAGGGGATAGCGGATGTCGAAACTGGATGTTTCGTCAAACAGACCGGCCCGTTCTTTGTGTCGGAAAAAGCCTTTCAGGTGTTGGTGAAGGTATTTTTTCCCGTTTTTCAGGGCATAAATAATCAGAAAGAAGCATAGGAAGACCACACAAGTAATGGGTAAATCGGTGCGTAGCTGATAAGGAAGTGGCTCTCCAGGCATACCCGTACTGCACTTCGCTTTTTTGCTATGCAGCAGCGTATCGTCTATTTCCTTTACGTGCTGTTCGTAAAGTTCCTGAATCTGTGAAAAACCTATGTGGCTGACTTCGTTCATATTGCCGCAAATTTACGAATTTCTTTGCTCCAATGAGGAATGGTGTACACTAAATTCACGGCTTCTTCCGGAGTTTCTGCCACATGCCAGATGTTTTTATGTTCCTGTCGCATGAAATGTTGGTCGATGGCCTGCTGGAGCATTTGGAGCAGCGGATCATAAAAATGGTTGATATTGAGGATGACAATGGGTTTCAGGTACAGTCCGAGCTGCTTCCAGGTGATGATTTCGAGCAGTTCCTCCAAGGTGCCGCATCCTCCGGGAAGGGCGATGACGCCATCGGACATGTCGGCCATGAGTTGTTTGCGTTCGTGCATGTCTTTTGTCTCAATCAGTTGGGTCAGCCCTTTGTGGTGCCAGCCCTGTTCCACCATGAAATGGGGGATGACGCCCGTCACGGTACCTCCGGCAGCCAATGTGGCGTCGCTGATGCGGCACATGAGCCCCAGGCATCCGGCTCCGTTGATGAGGTTGATGTGTTTCTGGGCCAGAATCTTTCCCAGTTGTTCGGCTGCTTCGAAATAGATGGGGTCAATTTTTGTGCTGGAGGCGCTGTACACGCATATATTTTTAATGTCGTTCATTGCAAAGGAGAATAATTTTTGCAAAGATAGAGATTAAACAATTATATGCAATGCCTGGCATCGTCTGTAATTGTCAATATTATAGGTAAAAGCTATTCCTCCAAACGTCCCGTGCACCGCTTGTATTCTGTTTCATAAATTTTGTATTGCGTCAGTGCTTCGATACGGTTGCTTTCAGCCTGTTGCCATTGGGACTGTGCTTCCAGCAGGTCGGTCAGGGTGCTGAGGCCGTGGGTGTAGCGGTTACGCATCACTCGCAGGCTTTCCAGGGCTTGCTTGGAACCGAGTGCGGCAGTTTGTACCAGGTTATATCCGTTGGTCAGGTTCTGGATGGCCTGTCGTACCTCGATGGTGAGCAGACGTGAATTTTGTTGTAGGTCCAGTTGGGCATTTTGCAGGTCCAGCTTGGCTTTCTTGACCTTTCTCAGTCCTTCTCCCCAATGGAAGAGCGGGATGCTTACTGAAGCCATGACCAGTCCGATTCCGTCATCCATTTTTTGCGTAAAAGGTATGTAGTTTCCTTGCGGGTCGGCTGTCATCCCTTTCAGCTTGATGTTTCCGTAGTAGGCATATCCGGCAGAGAGTCCTATTTGCGGCAGAATATTCCCTCTGGCCATTTTCACTTGCTGTTCCTGGGCGGCAATCTGCTGTTTCAGCAATTTGAACTCAGGGCGAGAGTCAATTCCCTCGTCCAATTGTTCGGGAGGCGTGACTTGGATGAGGGTGTCTGTGGGGAGAATCTGTGTTTCCAACGGTTCACCCAACACATGGCACAGGGCCAACCGGCACAGCTCGTTCCCGTTTTGGGCTTTTTGCAGTTGATAGTTGATTTCGCTTCGTTTGGCGGTGATGCGCAACAGTTCATTGTCTGTGCCCATGCCTGCTTTTACAGCTGTTTCTACCTGTTGGTATAGAGTATCCATCTGTGTGCGATACGCTTCCAGCATGCGTACCTTTTGCTGGACAGCAATGTAGTTCCAGTAGGCCTTGTCTGCTTCCGCAATGACTTCCATGCGTGTCTTTCTTCTGCTTTCAGCGGCACTCTCCCGACCAATCTTGGCCAGTTTGTTTCCAGCCCGGATTTTCCCTCCGGCATATAACGGCTGGGTCACACTGATGCCAGCCAGGTACATGCCGTGAATCTGGAGTTCCATTCCAGTCATTTCGACATCTGGAAACATATAGGAACCCGATACCATTCCGTCGAATTTAGGCAGATAGGAACTGAAGGCAATCTTCTGGTCCAGTTCGGCCTGCTGTAAGGTATTGGTGGCTTTCTGTACCTCCTCGTTGCGTTGCAGGGCCAGTTCCCGGCAATCGGCTTGCGTGAGTGAAAGTATGTGTTGTGCAGGGAGCTGTGTCAGAAAGCCGAGCCACAGTATCCCACTTAAAATATATCGTTTCATAATTGTTTGGATGAAGGGTTAGACATGGAATAGGGTTTGTATATATGGAACAGAGCGGTATAGAAAATAGGAAGCAGCACGAGAGTAATGAGGGTACCTACGGTCAGTCCTCCCATAATCGTGATGGCCATGGAACCATACATTGGGTCGTTTACAAGCGGAATCATGCCCACAATGGTGGTCAGTGAGGCCATCAGTACGGGGCGTACGCGTGAAATGGTTGCTTCTACCACGGCATGATAAGGGTGAAGATGTTCTTCTTGTTGCAAGCGGTTGATTTCATCGACCAGTACAATGGCGTTTTTCACCATCATACCGATAAGTCCCATCATTCCGATGATAGCCATAAAGGTAAAGGGCTGTCGGAAAAGTAACAGGGCAGGCGTGATGCCACAGAAAACAAACGGGAAGCAGAGCAGAATGAGTATTACTTTTTTCCAACTGTTGAAAAGTAATAACAGAATACCCAGAATGATGAAGAGGGTCACAGGCATGTATTTCATCAGATTGCCGATGGCTTCTCCCTGCAATTCACCTTCGCCTACCCATCGCATTTTGTAACCGTCCGGCAGAGGGATGCCTTCGATTTCTTTCTGAATGGAGGCGACGACTTTTGCCGGAGTGGCTTCGTATAAGTCGGTATTGGGGTCACATTCCGCTTCGATGGCTCTTTGTCCATTGAGACGATAGATGTAGTTGTCCTCCCAGTCCAGCCGAATCTGACGGGCTACGTTGCCGAGGGGTACACTACGGAACAACTGGTCTTGCAGTTCGTCCATTTTGGTGGAACCGGTCAGCAGACCTTTCAGTTCGTTGTCGTCCATGCGTAGGTTCAACGTACTCCATACGGGAATATCATTCAGGTTGGTAATCCGGCTTCCGTCGGCATTTCGTACCAGCAGATGGATGAGTACGGTCTGGTCTTGGTCGTTCAATACGCCTACGGGTAATCCGTCGGTAGCGGCCAGCAAGGCATTTCCTACATCACTTCGCTCAATACCCGACCTTAATGCATCTTCGCGTACATAATCGGCTGTCAGGGTCTTGCCTTCGGGTTTCCAGTTGTTACCCACGGAATAAGGGTCTACGTACGGGCAGCGGCGCATAATATCTTCTGCCTGTTGGCTCAGTTTCCGTAGGATGGCAGGGTCCGGACCTGAAAACTCGACTTCCACTGTATGAGAGGAGGCAATGGAAAAATTGTATTTCCGGATGCGGATGTACGCGTCGGGATAACGTTCGCGCAGAAGTTTCCTAATTGCAGGAATTTGTGCAACCACGGTCTCATAATCTTTACAGTCGACCATCAGTTCACCGTAACAGTCGCCTCCTGATGTCATGGGACGCACCAGGCAGTAATGGGCAGGTGCACTTCCCATGCTGGCAGCTACCCGCTCAATGGCAGGATTTTTCTTAAGCAGGGCCGATATTTCCAAAAGGTCTTTTCGTACACGGTCGGGGTCGGTTTGCGAAGGAAGAAAATATTCTACAATGAATTGCTTGTAGTCAAAATCCGGGAAAAACAGATTTTTTACCTTCGTCATGCCGAATATACAGAGAGCCAAGAGGATGAAGGAGGTAGCCAGTGTCGTCTTTTTGTATTCTACCAGCAAGCTGATGGTACGACGGATAAACCGGTGGATGGGTGAATGGTATATCTGTGGTTGCTGGGTTGTCTTTTCACGAACAGGCAGCCACGATTTGGCACAGACAGGTACTTGGATCAATGCCAGTATCCAGCTGGCCAGCAAGCTGACACAGAGCACCAGGAATAGGTCGCCGGCATATTCTCCGGCTGAATCGGGAGAAAGATATACGGCAAGGAAAGTCGATACGGCAATCAGGGTAGCTCCCAGCAGAGGCATGGCGGTGTGTTGTCCGATGCGGTACAAATAAGTCTTTGGGGCTAGCCCGCGTGCTTTGTCAATCAAGATGCCGTCCATGATGACGATGGCATTGTCTACCAGCATCCCCATGGCCACGATAAAAGCCCCAAGGGAGATACGCTGAAGCGTAGTGCCACACATTAACAGGATGGGGAAGGAGACAGCGATGGTCAGAATCAGTCCGAAGCCGATGATGAGGCCGCTGCGGAATCCCATGGTGAAGATAAGAATCAGGATGACAATCAGGACCGACTCTACCAGGTTGACCATAAAGGAGCTGATGGCTTCATCCACCTTGTCGGGCTGGAAGAATATTTTTTCCATTTCCATTCCCGCGGGAATCTGTGGCATGATTTCTGCCAGCCGTTTTTCAACAGCTTTTCCCACATCGGGGACAATGGCATTTTCTTCCATGGTCAGGCAGATGGCCAGGGCCGGTTTCCCGTCTACGAAGAAGCCGTTTCGTTGCGGTTTGCTGTAAGTACGTTCTATTTGTGCAATATCTCCCAGTCGGATGGTTTTCCCCTGCGGGGTGCGGATGAGCAGGTTACGGATATCTTTCTCATCGGTAACGGCACTGCTCACATGCAATGGCAGCCGGTCGCTTTCATTTTGGTAACTGCCTGCGTTCACCGTTTTCCCGGTATTCTGCAGGCTCATCATGATTTGGGTTGGGATAATGCCATTACGGGCAATCTTCTCTTTCGATAACGTGATTTGAATGACTTCATCCCGGTTGCCCGTGATAAGGATACGTTTCACACCCTTTACTCCCAGCAGTTCCCGGCGTATCAGTTTGGCGTATTTGTAGAGTTCCGGATAAGAATAGCCTTCACCTGTAAAAGCATAGAAGATGCCGTACACATCCATCATGTCGTCTATGACAATCGGGTCATAGCAGTCTTGTGGCAATTTGGAACGGCTGTCGTTCACTTTTCGCCGAAGGAGGTCGAAGTGCTGTTCCAAGTCTTTTTGAAGGACGGTCATCTGAAATTCTACGGTGAACGTAGCCATTCCGTTCTGACATTCCGATTTGATTTTCTTGACGTTGGGGAGGGCACGGAGTTCGTCTTCCATGGTTTGTGCCACTTTCAGTTCTACTTCATGAGCGGTAGCTCCTGGATAAGGTACGATGACCATAGCTTGTTTGACGGAGACAGCCGGGTCTTCCAGCTTGGGCATCTGCAAGAAAGCCAGCACGCCGGCTATCAGAATGAAGGTCATGAGCGACCAGAACAAGGTAGGCCGCTTCATAAAGTATTCGGTAAGTTTTATTTTCATCAGATAAGTCCTCCTACGTTGGTTTTACTATCCGTATGGATGACACGGACTTTTTCGTTTTCCTGCAGGGCATTTACCCCTGCCTTTATGATTTGTTCATCGCCTTTCAGTCCGGTTGTAATGACGGCACGGCCTTTTTCATCTATTCCGTTGCAGTTCACTTTCCGTTTGCTGACGGTAGAGTCGGTATTCATTACCCAGACATAGGTCTCTTCCTGTGATTGAATGAGGGCATGCAAGGGAAGTGTAAAAGAAGCACGAAGACTGTCGGTAGCTGCAATGTAGATGCGTACATTGACATTCATGCCTGCACTGAGCCGTGAGTCGGTCTTCTTCTGAAAGGTCAGTTTCAGCTGGTATAACTGATTCCCATCTGCTTTGGGGGCGATGCTCGATATTTTCATGGGAATATCTCCTTCTTTTGCGGAAGGAAGTTCGCAGGTGATACGCTGGAAGCGGGAGCGAAGCTGATATACCTCAGCCGGCAGTTCGGTTTCCACTTCCATGGAATGCATGTCGAGCAGGTTGATGACAGGAGTACCTGCGTCTACCATTTCCGATGGAGCAAAATTGACGCTTTGTATGTATCCGTCGGTAGGAGCATACAAGCGTGTATATGCCAGCTTGTTACGGTTGACTTGTAATTGTACTTTCAACTGCTGTAGTCCGGCCTGTGCTTTTTCATAATCGTTGATGGAAATACTTTTGCTGCGATATAAGGCTTCTGTCCGTTTGACTTCATCTTCCAGTTGCTTGCATTGTATTTCCAAAGCCTGTACACCTAGTTGGTAGTCTGTGTGGTCCAGCTGGGCAATTAACTGCCCCTTCTTTACATAATCTCCTTCTTTTACGTATATTTTTTCAATTTGTCCTGCGGTTTTAAATCCCAGTCCGATGTTATGGCTCTCTTGTACCACTCCAGAGAAGTTTTTGATGCTCTCTGCTCCAGACGGGATAGGAGTGGTCAACATCACACTGCGGATAAAGGTTTGCGTGGGCTTTTCTGTGCATCCACTGGCCAACCAGAGAAGGAAGGGAAGTAATAATAATTGTTTCATCTGTATGGATTTAGAAGTTCTTTAGATGCAAAGGTCACATTTTTTGTTTTCTTCTTTACACCCTTATCAGCCTGCAAAATGTCCTAAAAGTAGGATTAGTAGATTAAATAACCTTTTTCTCCTTTATTTTATGTTCTAAAGGACTATCTTTGTAAGGAGATAAAAAGCAAAATAGATGAAGACAGAAGATTCTCCTTTTAAAGAGCTGCATTTGTTGATGCTTCCTGATGTAGGGCGTACACTGATTTATGGAAATGAACTGGTTTTGCTGGATAACATCGGAATGGATGTGGAGAAGGAACTGGTTTCTGATTTTGTGTCTCCTTCCTACCCTTTCAAGCTGACTTTTACCTTGGTGATGTTCTGTTTGCGTGGTACCATGCGAGTAAGGCTACAGTTGAAAGAATATGTATTGTCGGAGAATGATGTACTGGTGGTGCTTCCAGGTACGATTGGAGAATGTCTGGAAGTGAGTGCAGCGGCTGAGGTGGCAATTATTGGTTTATCCGGTCATCGTTTGTGGAAAGGGCAACAATCGTCCTTAAGTATGGCTTTCCTGCGTTTGCTTACTGCTACTTCCCTGATACACATCTCGTCGACTCAAATGGAAGAGTGTATGATACTCTATCATTCGATGCGGAAAAAGCTGGAGCAGCCCGGTTATAAATTTAAGCTGGAAGCCATAGCAGGCTATTTGCAAGTATTCTTTTACAATGGATGTCAATGGTTGTTGGAGTATGACCGGCAGCAGGTGCGTAAAGTGGAAAGCAGGCAGGAAAAGTTGTTTGAGGCCTTTCTGGAGTTGGTTCAAACACATTATAGAGAACATCGGAATATGTGTTTCTATGCCGAAAAACTTTGTCTGACGCCCAAATATCTTTCGCAGGTCATTTGGGAGGTAAGCGACCGCCATGCTCCGGATTGGATTCGCGATTATGTGATTTTGGAAGCAAAGGCTTTGTTGAAGAGTGGAGAATACACCGTCCAGCAGGTAGGTGATTTCCTGAATTTTGCAAATGCCTCTTTCTTTGGCAAATATTTTAAGGCTGCGGTAGGATGTACTCCCCGGCAATATATGTTGAAATAGCCGGTGATGAAAATAAAAAAGCAGGAAGAAAATCTTGAACTCTTCTTCCTGCTTGATATCGTTGTCGTTTAAGAATTTCGGATTATTTCAGTCCGAAAGCTTCTTTCACTTTATCCACGTAGTCCAGTTTCTCCCATGTAAAGAGTTCCACTTCCACGTCTTTATTGCCTTCGTAAGCCGATTCGAAATGTTTGGTCACGATTTTCGGTTCACGGCCCATGTGTCCGTAAGCGGCTGTCTCGCTGTAAATCGGGTTACGCAGTTTCAGGCGCTCTTCGATGGCGCGGGGACGCATGTCGAAGATTTCATCCACCTTCTTGGCAATCTCTCCGTCGGTCATGTTGACCTTGCTGCGTCCGTACGTATTGACGTAGATGTTGATAGGGCGTGCCACACCGATGGCGTAAGACACCTGTACCAGCACTTCGTCGGCTACTCCGGCTGCCACCAGGTTCTTGGCGATGTGACGGGCAGCGTACGCCGCACTGCGGTCTACCTTGCTCGGGTCTTTTCCAGAGAAAGCACCGCCTCCGTGCGCACCGGCACCTCCGTAGGTATCCACGATAATCTTACGGCCTGTCAGGCCGGTATCTCCGTGCGGACCACCGATGACGAACTTGCCGGTCGGGTTCACATGGTATTTGATTTGGTCGTTGAACAAGGCCAGCACCTTCGGATTGTGGATTTCAGCGATGACACGCGGCATCAGGATTTCGATGACATCCTTGCGGATTTGAGCCAGCATTTCCTCGTCGGCTTTCAGTTGCGCTTCCTTGGAATCGTTTTCCGGCTGGATGAACTCATCGTGCTGGGTAGACACTACGATGGTATCGATACGTACCGGACGGCGGTCATCATCGTATTCAATCGTTACTTGGCTCTTTGAGTCCGGTCGGAGGTAAGTCATGACTTTTCCTTCGCGGCGGATTTCAGCCAGCACCATCAGCAGTTTGTGCGCCAGATCGAGTGATAGCGGCATGTAGTTCTCTGTTTCGTTGGTTGCATAACCGAACATCATACCCTGGTCGCCGGCTCCCTGGTTCATTGGGTCTTCGCGTTCCACGCCACGGTTGATGTCAGGGCTCTGTTCGTGGATGGCAGAGAATACACCGCAAGAGTTGCCTTCGAACATGTATTCGCTCTTGGTATAGCCTATCTTGTTAATCACTTCGCGTGCCACGCGTTGCAAATCGATATACGCTTTGGTTTTCACTTCTCCTGCCAACACCACCTGTCCGGTAGTTACCAGCGTTTCGCAAGCTACTTTTGAACTGGGGTCGTAAGCCAACAGTTTGTCAAGCACAGCGTCCGAAATTTGATCGGCCACTTTGTCGGGGTGTCCTTCAGACACCGATTCGGATGTGAATAAGTATCCCATTGTTTTGGTAAATTAAATAAGTTGTTAATGGTTTCGTTTATCCGTGTACGGACAGAGTAGAGAAGTAATCTTCAAGGAAATCTAACTATGTGTTTTAGCATTTTTTTCCGTGGTTGCAAGCTACTCAAATCTTTCCACTTTTTTAATCGCTTGCAAAGATAGGGAGATAAATTGGAATAATTACAATTTCAGTATGTTTTTAACATAGCTTTACTGAGAGGTGGCCTTTAAGCCTGTATCAGGCTTTGTAAAAGAGAAGATAAGGTCTTTTTTTGTACAGGATGCATCACATTCCCCGCAATCTCTACCAACGGTTTCATCACGAAGTCTCTTTCTGTCATCAGGGGATGGGGGATGGTAAGTTCGGGCGTGTGGAGGACGAGATTATCGTATAAAAGGATATCAATATCCATCGGACGGTCGCTATAGATACCGTTGGCCGATTTTTCCGTTCTTCCAAGCTCCTTCTCGATTTCTTGGGTGGCGTGCAGCACTTCCAAAGGAGTGAGCCGGGTTTCCAGGCAAATCGCCGCATTGAGGAAACTGTGGGCGGATTCAAACCCCCAGGGAGCGGTTTCATAAAAAGAGGATAGGGAAACTTGTTTCCCTATCCTTTCTTGCAGTTTATAGATGGCGGTACGTAAATTTACTTCTTTATCGCCCAGATTCGTGCCGAGTCCCAGATAAACTTTTGCCATTGTTTCTGCTTTTTATTTATCCAGAATCAGCATGGCGTCACCGTAGGTACCGAAGCGGTAGCCTTCTTTCAAAGCCACATTGTAGGCCTCCATAATCAGTTCGTAACCTCCGTAGGCGCACACCAGCATCAGCATGGTAGAAAGCGGCATGTGGAAGTTGCTCACCATGGCATTGGCCACCGAGAAGTCGTAGGGCGGGAAGATGAACTTGTTGGTCCATCCTTCGTATTCTTTCAGGTGTCCGTCTGTGCCTACAGCGGTTTCAATTGTGCGCATCACGGTGGTTCCGATGGCGCATACCTTGTTGCCTCTGTCTTTCGCCTCGTTTACGATACGGCAGGCTTCTGCGTTGACAAACATCTGTTCCGAGTCCATTTTATGCTTGGTCAGGTCCTCCACGTCGATGTCGCGGAAGTTACCCAGTCCGGCATGCATGGTGATGAACGCAAAGTCGATTCCCTTGATTTCCATGCGTTTCATCAGCTCCCGGCTGAAGTGCAGTCCGGCAGCCGGTACAGTCACGGCTCCTTCGTTTTTGGCGTAGATGGTCTGGAAACGTTCTTCATCTTCCGGTTCGGCCGGACGATGGATGAAAGGAGGCAATGGGGGTTCTCCCAAGGCATAAAGCGCTTTCTTGAATTCATCGTGAGGACCGTCGTACAAGAAACGGAGGGTACGTCCGCGTGAAGTGGTGTTGTCAATCACCTCGGCCACCATGGAATCATCGTCACCGAAATACAGCTTGTTGCCGATACGGATTTTACGGGCCGGGTCTACCAGCACGTCCCAAAGGCGCAGTTCTTCATTCAGTTCGCGGAGCAGGAATACCTCGATGCGGGCTCCCGTCTTCTCTTTGTTTCCATACAAACGGGCGGGAAAGACTTTGGTATCATTAAAGATAAACACATCCTTGTCGTCGAAATAGTTCAGTATATCCTTGAAAATGACATGCTCAATTTCTCCGGTGGATTTGTGAACTACCATCAGGCGGGATTCATCTCTGTATTTGGCCGGGTAAAGTGCGATTTTGTCTTCCGGCAACTTGAATTTGAATTGTGACAGTTTCATCTTCTTCCTTTCTTTCCTTAATCGTTTATAACTTCTATTTCTTGCTGGTCAAGCCAAGTCTCAAAATCTTCCACTTTCATGCAGTCTTCCAGTCTCACGTTCCCCACTCGCGTGCGGACTAGTCCTGTGAGATGTGCGCCGCTGTGCAAGGCTTCCCCGATGTCTCTGGCCAGTGCCCGGATATAGGTTCCTTTGCTGCACACCACCCGTATCTTAATTTCCGGAAGGTTGTATTCCAGCAATTCGATTTCATCGATGACCAGTATCTTGGGCTTCAGCTCCACTTCGTCCCCGTTGCGGGCCATTTCGTAGGCGCGCTTCCCGTCTACCTTGCAGGCCGAGAAGGCAGGGGGAACCTGTTCGATGGTGCCTATGAATTTTTTCAATACATCTTCCACCATTTCCCGGGTGATATGTTCGGTGGGATAAGTGGCGTCAATCTCCTTTTCCAGGTCGAACGACGGGGTGGTGGCTCCTAATTGGAGGGTGGCGATGTATTCCTTCGTGTGATATTGAAACTCCTCGATACGCTTGGTGGCTTTTCCGGTACAGATGATCATCACCCCGGTGGCCAGCGGATCGAGCGTTCCGGCATGTCCTACTTTTATTTTCTTTACTCCCAGCTTTCGGCTGATATGGTATCTTATTTTATTGACCACTGCAAAGGATGTCCATTTCAGTGGCTTGTCAAAGTATAGAACTTCTCCTTCCTTAAAATTCATCTTATCTTTTTCGTTCTTGGATACTAATGTATGAAGAAACAGGGAATCAACCCCACAGGCTGCATGCTATCGTGATAATTCCGGCAATGGCACAATATACACCGAACCAGATGAGCTTTCCTTTCTTGACGATGCTGATCATCCATTTGCAGGCCACGCATCCTGAAATGAAAGCGGCCAGGAAACCGATAATCAGGGCACCGATGCTGACTTCTGCATCGGCTGCAGAAGCGTTCTTCACGATTTCCATTCCCGACAGCAGGGCCTCGCCCAGAATCGGTGGAATGACCATCAGGAAAGAGAACTGAGCCAGCGTTTCTTTCTTGTTGCCCAAGATAAGTCCGGTGGCGATGGTACTTCCGGAGCGTGAGAGTCCCGGCATCACGGCACAAGCTTGGGCCAGACCGATGATGAAGGCATCGCGCATGCTGATTTTCTCTTTCTGACGCGGCTTGGCGTAATACGAGAAGGCCAGCAGGATGGCGGTCAGCAGTAGCATGCATCCCACGATAAGCAAGCCGGACCCGAAGATTTCTTCCACATAGTTCTTGAAGAAAACACCCACGATACCGATGGGAATCATGGAAATGATAATGTTGATGACGTATTTGGTTTCGTCATTCATTTTCCATTTGAACAAGCCGCGGAAAATCCAGTCGATTTCTTTCCAGAGAATGACCAGCGTACTCAGTACGGTGGCAATGTGTACCACGACCGTAAAGGTCAGATTTTCTTCTCCTTGTATACCGAACAGTGCCGAACCGATGGCAAGGTGTCCGCTGCTACTTACAGGCAGGTATTCCGTCAGTCCCTGCAGAATACCTAAAATCAGGGCTTCAAACCAACTCATTGTCTTTATTCTTCTTTAGAGGTTATTTCTTTGTCTTTGGGTTTGCGCAAGATGCCATAAATCATGAAGATAAAGCCTACAAAGCAGACCAGCGGAGCTACTTTGATACGGCGTACGCTGAAAATGTCCGGCTCGAAAGTGGTTTCTGTGGAACCGGGGCCACTCATCAATATAAAACCGAGGATAATCACCACCATGCCTATTGCCAGCAGGATGAAGTTGGTTTTATCGAAGGCAAAACTTTTTTTATCCATAACGATTCGTTATCTATTTAGTTAGTTGATATTAAAGACTATATAATTCTCCCGCTTTCATCCGCAAATATTTGTTGATGGAAATGTAGGCGCACAGCATCGTAATCAGGATGCCGGAGATGAACACCGTCCCCATGACGTAAAGCATGACTTCCGGCGTAATCAGTTCCAGCAGCCCCGGTTCATAATTCACCAGCATATAGGCCATGCTGGTCAGCAACGCATTGGCAATGGCCGCGGCGAGAATACCGATGCCTATATTCCGGACAATGAACGGACGGCGGATGAACCCCCAGCTTGCCCCTACCAGTTTCATGGTGTGAATCAGGAAACGTTTGGAATAGATGGTCAGCCGGATGGTATTATTAATCAGGGCGAATGAAATCAAGGTGAGCAAGGCAGCCAGGCCCAGCAGGAACAGGCTGATTTTACGGATATTCCGGTTGATGGTGTCAATCAGGTCCTGCGGGTAGTTGATTTCAATCACCTGCTTGTGGTCGAGCAGTTTCTCCTGTATCCATTTCAGGCTGTCTGTGTTGGCATACGCCGCATTCAGTTTGATTTCAATGGAGGCTGTAAAAGGGTTGTAGCCTAAAAATTCGGCAGGGTCGGTCCCCATGGCTTCCGTCTGTTCCTTCAGTGCCTGCGCCTTGGAGATGTAGACCGCCTGTTTCACGAAGGGCTCCTCTTCCAGCTGTTTCTGGAAATGAAGGGCTTCGGTTTCCTTTATGTCATCGTTGAGGAGGACCGAGAAGTTGATATTCTCACGCACGTACACCGAAAGATTGTTGGCCGTCATGACGAAAAAGACCACCATGCCCAGGAGCAGCAACACGAGCATCGTGCTGATGCAGGAGGTAATGAACTGCATGTCAAAAAGTGTACCCGGCTTGTGACTCATAACGGTTTATTTTTTTCTGAATACGTAAATCATCGAACTGCTTCTTTCTTTTTTGGCCAGCGAAACGAACCACGCTTCGGTGCCGGACCATAAGCCTTTTAAAAAAGGTATGGAGGATTTCCGGTATTTCTCGCTCAGCATGGACACGTAGAACGCATCAAAAGGCATGGGATGGCGTTCGCAGAGAATGAAGTTGTGTTTGGCGCCAAACTGCTGCATGACCGACGGGGTGAAGTGCCATAAGTGGCGAGGCACGTCGTAAGCCGCCCACATTTCCTTGTATTTCCCCGCATCGAAGGAGGTGGGGTTAGGAACGGCGATTACCAGAATACCCCGGTCTTTCAGAATACGGCCGAGGGTTTCCCACGTGTCGTTCAAATGTTCCAGGTGTTCCATGACATGCCACAGGGTAATGACATCGAACGACTTGTCCGGATAATCCGTCAGTTCTTCCGGTTTGCGGACTTCCAGTCCGAAGTGGGTCTGGGCAAACCGGCGTGCCTGCGGACTTTTCTCGATGGCCGACACGCGCCATCCTTTTTCCTGCATGAAATGAGGGAAATATCCCGTCCCGGTACCGATGTCCAGCAACATTCCTCTGCTGAGGCCTGAATTGTGCTTGATCAGGCGGGCTTTACGTGCAAGCATGAAACGGCGCACCCAATGATAGACACGGTTCATCAGTCCTTTGTGTGTATCACTGTGTGAAATATAGTCCGGGCTTTCATAATAACGTCCTATTTCCGCTTCTACGGGAGCGGACTGTGTGAACTGAAAGCCGCAGTGAGTGCAACGACAGATGGCAAAAGACTCACCGGAAGCATAGTGGTCCGTACATGTCATTACTTCTTCAAAATGGCTTTCTCCACAGAGTGGACATTTATCTATTTTTAGTGTATTCACTTCATTCCCTAATTTGCTGCAAAATAACAAATAAAAAGCCTATAGAACGACTTTCTTTAAAAGTTTTTAAGAGTATTAGACTGCTTTATGTTTGTTTTTTGTATCTTAGCCGCCATTAATAGACACTTTGCAAAATAAATATGAACAAGAAACGATTGACACGGTCGAATAACCGCATGATAGGAGGGGTTTGTGCCGGTATAGCAGACTATTTTAACTGGGATATTACGCTGGTGCGGATTGTGTACGTATTGGCTACTTTCTTTACCGCTTTTTCGGGGGGAATTGTCTATCTGATTTTGTGGCTGATTATGCCGGAAGCCGGAAGGGATACCGACTGAAACTGGAAAACGCACTTATATAAAGAGAAAAACGCGCTCGTATGTTGGATGTTTCCCAGTGCGGAAACGTACGTTTCCCGGACGGAAAACATACGTTTCTGCAGCGAGAAACATACGTTTTCCTTGAGGGAAACGTAAAAGATGTCGGGAAATTCTCACTTTATCTTTTGGTGAGTTCCCGGAATATTATTCTGTCACTTCTATTCCTTTGAGGGTAGCCGAACTGGATTCCGTAATCTTGACTTTTACAAAATCGCCGATTCGGTGGTTGCCACGGTCGAATACTACCACTTTATTTTGTTCCGTACGTCCAAACAGCTGTTCTTTGGAGCGTTTTGACACGCCTTCCACCAGCACTTCGAAGGTCTTTCCCACATCCTTGGCATTGCTTTCGGCCGAAAGCTGGTTCTGCAGTTCGATGAGTTCGTTCAGGCGGCGGATTTTGATTTCTTCCGGCACGTCGTCGGGAAGATGCTTGGATGCGTAGGTGCCCGGACGTTCGGAATACTTGAACATGAAGGCCGAATCGTAGGCACATTCCCGCATCAGCGAGAGGGACATTTGATGGTCTTCCTCCGTTTCGGAATGGAAGCCGGAGAAAATGTCGGTGCTGAGTCCACAGTCGGGGATGATGCGACGGATGGCAGCCACTCTTTCCAGGTACCATTCACGGGTATATTTGCGGTTCATCAGTTTCAGGATGCGTGAACTTCCGCTCTGTACGGGCAGGTGGATGTGCTTGCACACGTTAGGCACTTCCGCGATGACATGGAGGGTCTCATCGCTCATGTCTTTCGGATGGGAAGTGGTGAAGCGTACGCGCATGTCGGGCACGGCCTCAGCCACGGTACGGAGCAGCATGGGGAAAGTCACCGTTTCTCCGTCTTTCTCAAAACGGTAGGAGTTGACGTTCTGTCCCAGAAGGGTGACTTCTTTGTAGCCTTTCCGCTGCAGGTCGCGCACTTCGTTCAGGATGCTTTTCACGTCGCGGCTGCGTTCACGTCCGCGGGTGTAAGGCACGATGCAGTAGTGGCAGAAGTTGTTGCATCCGCGCATGATGGACACAAAGCCTGAGATATGGTTGCCGCAGATACGTGAAGGAATGACGTCGCGGTAGGTCTCGGTGGTGGAGAGTTCCACGTTGATGGCCTTTTCTCCAGCTTCCACGGCTCCGATGAGGTCGGGCAGTGTCAGGTAGGCATCGGGTCCGGCCACCAGGTCGACATGGTGCTTTTCAATCAGGTCGTTTTTTACTCGTTCGGCCATGCATCCCAATACGCCCACGATGAGGTGCTTGCGCTTTTTGCGCAAGGAATGGAAGAATTCCAGTCGGTTCAGGATTTTCTGTTCTGCATTGTCGCGGATGGAGCAGGTGTTCATAAACACGGCATCCGCCTCTTCCAGGTTGTCGCACGGGGTGTAGCCGGCCATTTGCATGATAGAGGCAATCACCTCACTGTCTGCCACATTCATCTGGCATCCATACGTTTCGATAAACAGTTTCTTGCTTTCGTTTTCAGTTGCAGATTTAAAGTCTGCTCCTGTAATTTCTTTTGTCATAAGGTTTTTGGAATTAAAATTTTGCCTGCAAAGATATCTGTTTCTTGGTTAACTTCCATGAAAAGGGTAGGATATATAGATTTTATTCGTATCTTTGAAGAAAACCTTAACACTTGTATTTATGGACGTTTTTCAAATTCTTATCTTTCTGGGAATAATCTGTCTGGGGCTTTATCAGACGAGAAAACAGACACAGAAAAAGACCGCTCAGAAAAAAGTGGTGAGAAAAACGGTTCTTGCAGATGCTTCCCCGAAGGCAGAGGAAGCGGTGGAAGAAGTGCGGATGACTCCGCCGCCAACAAGACGGAAAAAGCGGGCGGAACATTTCGCGAAGCAGGTAAAACAGCCTCCAAAAGAAGGAAAACAGGCCTCCATACAGATGGAGAAGCCGGAAGAAGACCGTTCGGAATATGCTTTCCGCACGCCGTCGGACGCGCGTCGGGCTTTTATCTATTCTGAAATCTTCCGCCGGAAATACGACTGAGAGACAAACTTTTATACTTAAATACTATAACATAAAAAACACTTGATACTATGAGCTTTAACTTTATTACGGCAGCCGAGGCTGCCAGCTACATCAAGGATGGGGATATCGTCGGATTGAGCGGCTTTACCCCTGCAGGAAGTCCGAAAGCGGTGACCGCAGAGTTGGCAAAAATAGCAGAGGAAAAACATGCGAGGGGTGAAGCCTTTCAAATAGGTGTGATTACGGGAGCGTCTACAGGAGACTCTTGCGACGGGGCACTGACCCGGGCACACGCCATCAAGTTCCGTGCTCCTTATACCACAAACACAGATTTCCGCAAGGCGGTGAACAACGGTGAAATCAATTATACGGATATCCATCTGTCGCAGGTGGCACAGCGCCTGCGCTCCGGTTTCTTGGGGCATGTCAATGTGGCTATTCTTGAGGCTTGCGAGATTACGGAAGACGGGCGTATCTACCTGACAGCCGGTGTGGGTATTTCACCGACTATTGCCCGGCTGGCCGACAAGGTGATTGTGGAACTGAATGCAGCTCATAGCAAGCGTTTGATTGGTATGCACGATTTGTATGAGATGGAACGTCCGCCTTACCGCCGGCCGATTCCGATTGTGCGTCCGAGCGACCGTATCGGTCTTCCTTACATTCAGGTGGACCCTTCCAAAATAGTAGGTATTGTGGAGACAAATATTCCGGATGAGGCCCGTGGCTTCCATGCTTCCGATCCGGTAACGGATAAAATCGGACAGAATGTGGCGGAGTTTCTGGCAGCCGACATGCGCAAGGGAATCATTCCTTCCACCTTCCTTCCGTTGCAGTCGGGGGTAGGGAATATCGCCAATGCAGTGTTGAGTGCGTTGGGAAAAGATTCCAGCATTCCTCCGTTTGAGATGTACACGGAAGTGATACAGAATGCGGTCATCACCCTGATTAAGGAAGGACGCATCAAGTTTGGCAGTACCTGTTCGCTGAGCGTGACCAACGACTGTCTGCAGGACATTTACGACAACATGGACTTTTTCCGCCACAAGCTGGTGTTGCGTCCTTCGGAAATCTCCAACTGTCCGGAGGTTATCCGTCGTATCGGTGTCATTTCCATGAATACGGCCATTGAAGCGGATATTTATGGCAATGTGAACTCTACCCATATTTGCGGTACCAAGATGATGAACGGCATCGGTGGTTCCGGCGACTTCACCCGCAGTGCCTATATCTCTATCTTCTCTTGTCCGTCGACGGCCAAAGGCGGATGCATCAGTTCCATCGTACCGATGGTATCGCATCTGGACCACAGCGAACATTCCGTGAACGTGATTATTACCGAGCAGGGAATTGCCGACTTGCGTGGAAAGAGCCCGATGGAGCGTGCGGAGGCAGTGATTGAAAACTGTGCACATCCGGACTACAAGCAGCTGCTTTGGGATTATCTGAAAATCTCCACGAAAGGGCAGACTTGCCACAGTCTTTCGGCTGCATTGGGCATGCATCAGGTATTTCTTGACAAGGGTGACATGCGCTTGACCAACTGGGCCGATTTCCAGAAATAAAAAGGATGGCGTTAATATATAAAATGCCCCGTATCAGCCGACTGGTACGGGGCATTGTTATGGTATAAGGAGGGTTTTATTCTACGTTGATTTGAAGTTTCCCGGTTTTTATGCCTTGTGCGCTGACCTGCAGTTCGAGTATTCCCTTTTCCTCTCCTGCCTGTACAATAGCAGTCAGCATCCCATTGAAGGCATGCATTTGAGGCAGGTGGAACAAGTCCAGACAGGTCGGGTCGCCATTGGCAGAGGCCTTGTAGCTTCCGGCACCTTTTACTTTGAATTTCACCAGGCGCATGTCGGTGGGGCAGAGGTTCCCGTCTTTGTCTACAATGCGTACGGTTACGTAGGCCAGATCTTTTCCGTCGGCTTTCAGCGATTTCTGTGCAGGAATCAGTTCAATGTGATGCGGCTTTCCTGCTGTACGGATTGTTTTTTCCGCTTTGGCGGTACCAGCTTCATCGTATGCCACAACTTTCACTTCTCCTGGTTCGTAAATGGCATGCGGCCACATCAGGCGGTAGCGGTTTTCCACCGTTTGGCGGTTCTTGGTCTGCTTTCCGTAGCTTTTCCCGTTGATGAAAAGTTCGGCTGTCGGATAGTTGGTATAGACGAATACGGGCACCTCCTTGCCTTCCCGTCCTTTCCAGTTCCAGTGCGGGAGAATGTGCAGGGTTTCTGCCTGCTTGTTCCATACACTGCGGTACAGGTAATAACGGTCTTTCGGAATAGAAGCCAGGTCGATGATACCGAACATGGAACTGTGGTTGGGCCATGCGTTTGTGTCGTACGGACTGGGTTCACCCAGGTAGTCGAAACCGGTCCATACAAACTGTCCCAAGGTCCATTCATGGTCGTCTGCCAGGGCGAAGTCGATGTCGGGAATGTTGGACCACGAGCAGTATTCCAAGTCGTAGGAAGACGACTGATGGTCTTCATATTTGGCGTCTGCTTTCCGTTCGGCAGGGAATTTATACACGCCGCGGGAGCTGACGGTCGAAGAAGTCTCTGAGCCTAACACCAAGTTTTGTGGCAGCCGCTGATAGGCTTCCTCGTAGCGGTGTGCCCGGTAATTGAATCCCGGAATGTCGAGCATGGCAGCAAATCCGTTGTCCAATACACAATCTACCTGGTCCATACCGCAGGTAACCGGACGGGTGGGGTCTTCGCGGTGACAGATGTCTTGCAGGAATTTGGCCACCTTATAGCCTTCGGCACTGCACTGGGTGGGCACCTCATTTCCGATACTCCACATCACCACACAAGGGTGGTTACGATACTGTTGCAGCATGTTCACCATGTCTTTTTCCGCCCATTCGTTGAAGTAGCGGTGGTATCCGTTGTCGCATTTGGCGATGTCCCATTCATCGAAGGGCTCAATCATCATCATGAAACCCATTTCGTCGCAGAGACTGACCAGTTCGGGAGCCGGCATGTTGTGGGCCGTACGGATGGCGTCGCATCCCATGTCTTTCAACAGGGTAAGTTGGTGGCGTAAGGCCGAAACATTGATGGCTGCTCCCAGCGGGCCTAAATCGTGGTGATTGCATACGCCTTGGAATTTACGGTGTTTTCCGTTCAGGAAAAAGCCCTTGTCGGCCACGAACTCGATGGAGCGGATGCCGAAGCGGGTGGTATAGGTATCAGTGAGTTTCCCGTCAACATAGATTTTGGAGACAGCCTGATAGAGTACGGGCGTTTCCGGTGACCATAATTGTGGCTTTTCCACGATAAAGTTCTGTGTGAAAGGTTGTCCATGGTTGATGCGTCCTTCGTTCTTTTTGCTGGCCACTTTCTGTCCGTCGGGAGAAAGAATATCCGTTTCTACGGTAATTTTTTCTTTTCCCACGTTGTTTAGTGTGGTGCGGAGGCAGACGGATGCATAGTCGGTAGCCACGTGAGGAGTGGTGATTTGAGTACCCCACACAGGCACGTGTACCTTCTCCGTGGTAACCAAGTGGACGTTCCGGTAGAGTCCGGCTCCAGGATACCAGCGGGAAGACTGGGGACGGTTTTCCAGACGTACCGCCAATACGTTGTCTTTCCCGTCTTTATGCAGGAATTCAGTTACATCGCAGTGGAAAGAATTGTAACCGAACGGCCAAAAGCATGCTTCTTGTCCGTTGACATATACATGGGCCTCGCTCATGGCACCGTCGAAAATCAGTGTGGTCTTTTTGTCGGGGTCTGCATCAAATCGCGTGCGGTACCAGCCCACTCCCACGTAGGGAAGTCCGCCGGTACGTCCGGTTTTTACCGAAGCCTGTTTCTCGAAGTTTTGGGTAATGGCTATGTTCTGCAGGTCGTTGCTGCGGTCGAACGGTCCGTAGATAGCCCAGTCGTGAGGAACACGGACCGATTCCCATTGCGCGTCATTGAAGGTGGGGGAGGCGGCTCCGGAAGCTTCTCCTTTATGGAATTTCCAGCCGGTTTCCAGAAGTTGTTCGTGGCGTTGTGCGCTGAGGCTGCATACGCTGCAGAGCAAGACAGCGAGCAGGAAGAGATTACGGATGTGCATAGATTTTTAAGATTAGGTTTTCATTTATCAGGCAAAGATAAACTTTTCGGTCGAAACTATCCTTATTTATTGCTGAACTCTTACTATATTTGCGGAGAATTTGGAGAAATACGTAAAAATCAATCATATAATATTTCGATATGGAATATAATTTCAGAGAAATTGAAAAAAAATGGCAGCAAAGATGGGTGGACCGAAAGACCTATAAGGTTGTCGAGGATGAATCCAAAAAGAAGTTCTATGTGTTGAACATGTTCCCTTATCCTTCGGGAGCCGGCCTTCACGTAGGTCATCCGCTGGGATACATTGCCAGCGACATTTATGCTCGCTATAAGCGTTTGCAGGGATTCAATGTGTTGAATCCGATGGGATACGATGCATACGGTCTGCCTGCCGAACAATATGCTATTCAGACGGGACAGCATCCGGCAGTCACAACTGCGGTCAATATCGCCCGTTATCGGGAGCAGCTGGACAAGATTGGTTTCTCGTTCGACTGGGACCGTGAAGTGCGTACCTGCGAGCCGGGATATTACCACTGGACGCAGTGGGCTTTCCAGAAGATGTTCAACAGCTTCTATTGCAATTCTTGTCACAAGGCTCAGCCTATCAGCAAGCTGGTGGCACATTTTGAAAAGGACGGTACGGACGGCCTGGATGTAGCTTGCAGTGAGGAACTGCATTTCACTGCCGAAGAGTGGAAGGCTAAGACGGAAAAGGAACAGCAGGAAATCCTGATGAACTACCGTATTGCTTACTTGGGTGAGACCATGGTAAACTGGTGTCCGGCGTTGGGTACCGTACTGGCCAACGATGAGGTGGTCGACGGGGTGTCTGAACGTGGAGGCCACCCGGTGGTACAGAAGAAGATGCGTCAGTGGTGTCTGCGTGTGTCTGCTTATGCACAGCGTCTGCTCGACGGACTGGAAACGGTGGATTGGACCGATTCTCTGAAAGAAACGCAGCGGAACTGGATTGGCCGTTCAGAAGGAACGGAAGTCCGTTTCAAGGTGAAAGACAGTGATTTGGAATTTACCATCTTTACGACCCGTGCCGATACCATGTTTGGGGTGACTTTCATGGTACTTGCACCTGAAAGTGAACTGGTTCCGCAGTTGACTACCGAAGCACAGCGTGCGGAAGTGGAAGCTTATCTGGAACGCACAAAGAAACGTACCGAGCGTGAACGTATTTCCGACCGTCGGGTAACCGGTGTGTTCAGTGGCTCGTATGCCGTGAATCCGTTTACGGGTGAGTCCGTTCCGGTATGGATCAGTGATTATGTATTGGCCGGATACGGTACAGGTGCCATCATGGCCGTACCTGCACACGACAGCCGTGACTATGCGTTTGCCAAGCATTTCAATCTGCCGATTGTCCCGTTGGTAGAAGGTTGCGATGTCAGTGAAGAAAGTTTTGATGCCAAGGAAGGTATTGTCTGCAACTCTCCGAAAGCCGGTGTGACTCCTTATTGCGACTTGACCTTGAACGGTTTGACCATCAAGGAAGCCATTGCCGCTACCAAGAAATATGTAAAAGAACATAACCTGGGACGTGTGAAAGTGAATTTCCGCTTGCGCGACGCCATCTTCTCTCGTCAGCGTTACTGGGGTGAACCGTTCCCGGTTTACTATAAGGACGGTATGCCGTACATGATTGACGAGAACAAACTTCCATTGGAATTGCCGGAAGTTGCCAAATTCTTGCCGACCGAAAGCGGGGAACCTCCATTGGGACATGCTACCCGTTGGGCTTGGGATGTGGAAAAAGGTGAAGTGGTGGAAAACTCCAAGATTGACAATGTCACGGTATTTCCGCTCGAACTGAATACCATGCCGGGATTTGCCGGTTCAAGTGCTTATTATCTGCGCTACATGGATCCGCACAACGACAAGGAACTGGTTTCTGAAAAAGCTGACCGCTACTGGCAGAATGTTGACCTCTATGTGGGAGGTACGGAACATGCGACCGGTCACTTGATTTATTCTCGTTTCTGGAACAAGTTCTTGTTCGACCTGGGTGTCAGCATCAAGGAAGAACCGTTCCAGAAGCTAGTGAACCAAGGAATGATTCAGGGTCGAAGCAATTTTGTATATCGTATCAAGGATACCAATACGTTTGTGTCACTGGGCTTGAAAGACCAGTATGACGTGACTCCGCTGCACGTGGATGTGAATATCGTATCCAATGACGTGCTGGATGTGGAAGCCTTCAAGAACTGGCGTCCGGAATACCACAATGCAGAATTCATCCTCGAAGACGGCAAGTACATCTGCGGCTGGGCAGTGGAAAAGATGAGTAAGTCTATGTACAACGTGGTCAATCCGGATATGATTGTAGAACGTTATGGAGCCGATACCTTGCGTATGTACGAAATGTTCCTCGGTCCGGTGGAACAGTCCAAACCGTGGGATACCAATGGTATCGACGGAGTACACCGTTTCCTGAAGAAACTCTGGAACTTGTTCTATGACCGTCAGGGCACTTTCTTGCCTGCCGAAGGAGAGGCGACCAAGGAAGAACTGAAATCCATTCATAAGCTGATTAAGAAGGTGACAGGCGATATTGAAACCTTCTCTTACAATACGTCCATCAGTGCGTTCATGATTTGTGTGAATGAGCTGACGGCCTTGAAGTGTTGCAACAAGGAAGTGATGAGCGACCTTGTGGTGCTGCTGGCTCCGTTTGCTCCTCACTTGGCAGAAGAATTGTGGGAAGCACTGGGGCACACCACTTCTGTATGTGATGCGCACTGGCCTGCATTCAACGAAGAATACCTGAAGGAAGACAGCGTGAAATACACCATTTCGTTCAACGGAAAGGCGCGTTTCACTATGGAATTCCCTGCCGATGCAGACAATGAAACCATCCAGGCTGCGGTAATGGCTGAAGAACAGTCGCAGAAGTGGATTGACGGCAAGACACCGAAGAAGGTGATTATCGTGCCGAAGAAGATTGTGAACATTGTACTTTAATTTTTTATTTTTCATCCGGAACAAGAAGGGAAAGGCTTCCCCTTCTTGTTCCGGATGATTTTTTGTTTGTCTATGGAAACATTATTGAAGAAGAAATTAGGAAGAGAGTCAAGGGACTATCTGGCCATTACTTTTGGCCTGATTTGTTATTCCATTGGCTGGGCGGCCTTCATGCTTCCGTATCAGATTACGACGGGAGGTGTGACGGGTATTGCGGCCATTATTTATTATGCGACGGGCATTGAAATCCAGGTTTCTTATTTTGTCATCAACGCGGTTTTCTTGGGATTTGCCTTGAAGATTTTGGGTCCGAAGTTCAGTATCAAGACTATTTTTGCCATTTTCATGCTGACTTTCCTGCTCTGGTTTTTCCAGATGATTCTGAAGGATGAAAACGGGAACCTGCCGCAGTTGTTGGGACCTGGACAGGACTTCATGGCTTGTGTGATAGGAGCTGGGTTGTTGGGCTTCGGTATCGGTATTGTCTTCTGTAACAACGGAAGTACGGGAGGTACGGATATTATTGCATGGATTATCAACAAGTATAAGGACGTTACTTTGGGGCGGATGATGATGTATTGTGATATTGTCATCATTTCTTCGTGCTACTTTATCTTTCACGACTGGCGCAGGGTTTTGTTCGGCTTCTGTGTACTGTTTATCATGAGCATTGTGATTGATTATGTCATCAACAGCACACGCCAGTCTGTACAGTTCCTGATATTTTCCCGCAAGTATGAAGAGATAGCCGAGGGAATAGCTACCCAAGTGGACCGTGGGGTAACATTGCTCGATGGAAAAGGCTGGTACAGCAAGCAGGATATTAAGGTTGTGGTGGTATTGGCTAAAAAGAGAGAGTCACTCGACATCTTCCGTCTGGTAAAAGACATTGATCCCAATGCGTTTATTTCGCAAAGTAATGTGGTCGGAGTATACGGGGAAGGCTTTGATAAACTTAAAGTAAAATAAACATTTCCCTAAGATAATTAAAATAAAAGTGGGTTTTCCCGTTTAATTTGTTTTATCGGGAAAACTTACTTTATTTTGTAGATTAATAATGATACTTAAATCTATAGCGTGAAAAAAATATCCAAGTTTATTCTGATGGCAATATTATGTTTGGCCAATGCCTTCGGAAATTATGTGTGGGGAAAAGACTTACCTCAAGTCCGTCCGTTGCATACGGGCTGGGAATTTTCAATGTACGGCAGTAACGAATGGTTGACGGCTGAAGTTCCGGGTACGGTTCATCAGGATTTGTTGGCTCATGACAAACTGCCTGATCCGTTTTATGGCATGAATGAGGAGAAAATACAGTGGGTCGAAAAAGAAGACTGGCTGTATCGGACGTCGTTTGTGTTAAGCGAGGAAGAGATGGGTGCAGAAGGTACGTTTCTGGTATTTGAGGGATTGGATACTTATGCAGATGTCTTTTTAAACGGTGCCTTGTTGTTACAAGCAGACAATATGTTTGTCGGTTATCGGGTACCTGTCAAATCCGTACTGAAAAAGGGTGAAAACAAACTGGTGATACGTTTCCGTTCACCCATTCGGGAGGCGATGCCCCAATGGGAAAGTAACGGATTCGATTATCCGGCAGACAACGACCATTTCCCACAGAAATTAAGTGTGTTTACCCGTAAAGCTCCCTATTCTTATGGCTGGGATTGGGGAATCCGTATGGTGACCTGCGGAATCTGGCGTCCTGTGTATCTGGAGTTTGTCAGTAAGGCGGTGGTAGAGGATTATTTTGTGCTTCAGACCTCGGTCAGTGCAGCCCGTGCAGAGGTAGACAATCAGATAGAGATAAATAATATAGGCGATGATAAGCAGCAGGCTCTGGTCCGTGTCACCTATCGTTATCCGCACGAAGCAGATAAGAGTATAGAGAAAAAGGTGGAGTTACAGCCGGGACGGAATACCGTATCGCTCCCTTTGTCGGTGGAGTCGCCGCATTTGTGGATGCCCAACGGCTGGGGAGAGCCTGCGTTGTATGAGTTTGAAGCGTCGGTGTGGGTCGACGGACAGCTGGTTTCGCAGAAAAGTCATCAGATAGGGCTCCGGCAGGTACGTGTGGTACAAGAGAAAGACAAAGAGGGAATGAGTTTCTATTTTGAGGTAAACGGCGTTCCGATGTTTGCCAAAGGTACCAACTTGATTCCTTCCGATGCCTTACTTCCGCGGGTGACTCGTGCTCGTTATGCTCGTTTGCTGGAAGATGCACAAACCTCTCACATGAATATGATACGTGTATGGGGAGGAGGCATTTATGAAGATGACGCCTTCTTTGAAGAGGCCGACAAGCGGGGAATCCTCATCTGGCAGGATTTTATGTTTGCTTGTACCACGTATCCGCACGACCCGGCTTTCCTGCATAGGGTGTCGGAAGAAGCCGAATACAATATCAAACGATTGCGGAATCATGCCTCATTGGCTATGTGGTGTGGCAACAATGAGATTTATGAAGGCCTGCGTTATTGGGGCTGGAAAGAAAAATATACACCGGAAGTCTATCAGCAGATGCTGAAGGGATACGATGTGCTTTTCCGCCATCTTCTGCCGGAAAAGGTGAAAGAGCTGGATCCGGGACGATTCTATCTGGAGGGGTCTCCCTATGAGGCCAACTGGGGAAGACCGGAAAGTTGGAAGATAGCCGACAGCCACAACTGGGGTACCTGGTATGGCCAGAAGCCTTTCGAGAGTCTGGATACGGAAATTCCCCGGTTTATGAGCGAATATGGGTTTCAGGCCTTCCCGGAAATGAAAACCATCCGTACGTTTGCTTCTCCGGAAGACTATGAGCTGGAATCTCCGGTGATGAACGCACATCAGAAGAGTACCATCGGGAATGCCTTGATAAAAAAGACGATGGCCCTCTATTATCCGGTACCGGAGAAGTTTGAGGACCTGGTGTATATGGGACTTGTCTTGCAGGGGCAGGGTATGCGTCATGGCATGGAAGCGCATCGGCGGAATCGCCCGTATTGTATGGGGAGTCTGCCTTGGCAGCTGAATGATAGCTGGCCGGTGGTTTCCTGGTCGGCCATCGATTATTACGGTAACTGGAAAGCCATGCAGTACCAGACCCGACGAGCTTTTGCTCCTGTGTTGGTGAATGCCATTCGGGAAGGCGAAAAATTGCGCGTGTACGTGTTGTCCGATTGCCTGAAGGCAGAAAAAGTGACCTTGCAACTGGAGTGGACTGACTTCCAGGGAAAGGTACATCGTCGGCAACAGGTAGAGGGGACGTTGCCGGTCAATGCTTCGGAAGTCTTTTATGAGGAAGACTGGCAGAAGGCTTTTGCAGCCTGTGATACGACGGCTTCCTACTTGCGCATGACATTAAAGGGAAAACAAAGCCGGAAAGTGCTTTCGGACGAAGTGTATTATCCGGTATATCCAAAGTACCAGCGTTTGCCGAAAGCCAAGATTTCTTGTAAGAAAGTCCTGAAGGACGGGACTTGCGAGCTGACGTTGAAGTCCAGCCAGCTGGCCCGTGATGTATTTATAGAAATACCGGTGCAAGGAGTACGTTTTTCAGATAATTTCTTTGACCTGTTGCCGGGAGTGACCAAGAAAGTGACGGTAACCTCGGCCGACGGAAGTCCCTTGGAAGATTTTACGATGGAAATACATCAGCTGAGTGACATTGCAAATTCTAATTATTAACCTTTATATTATCAACATGAGACCATTTTCAAAAATGAATTGCTTGGGGTTGGCATTCGCAGGAATGTTGGCAACCTCGTGTGCGGATAGTCCGACCGCTGTGGCAGACTATCAGATTGTGCCTATGCCATTGGAAATTACAGCGGCACCGCAAGGCTCGTTTCTTCTGAAAAGCGGAGAAACAATTTACTATCCTGTCGGAAATGAAAAGATGAAGAAGAATGCCGAGTTCCTGGCTACTTTCATCAAGGAGCAGACGGGCATTACACTGAAAACACAGGAAGGTGACAAAGAAGAGGGTATTGTATTGAAGTTGGGGCTGGAGGCCAACTCTCCGGAAGCTTATCAGCTGATTGTGGACGGCAAGAAGGTGATGATTACCGCTCCTTCGGAAGCCGGTGTGTTCTACGGTATCCAGACTTTGCGTAAGTCTGTGTCTGTACATGAAGGAAGGGGGGCCATTGAATTGCCCGCAGTAGAAATCAACGACAGTCCACGCTTCAGTTATCGTGGAATGATGCTCGACGTAGGCCGTCACATGTTTACGGTGGATGAGATTAAGACGTATATCGACATGTTGGCGTTGCATAACATCAACCGTTTCCATTGGCACCTTTCAGAAGACCAGGGATGGCGTATTGAAATCAAGAAATATCCGAAACTGACCGAAATCGGTTCCAAGCGTAGTGAAACGGTCATCGGACGCAATTCGGGCGAATACGACGGAAAACCTTACGGCGGTTTCTATACCCAGGAACAGGCCAAGGAAATTGTGGCCTACGCGGCAGAACGTTACATTACGGTAATACCGGAAATCGACATGCCGGGACACATGCAGGCAGCTTTGGCAGCTTATCCGGAACTGGGATGTACAGGTGGTCCGTATGAAGTATGGCGTATGTGGGGTATCTCCGACAATGTGCTTTGTGCCGGAAACGACAAGACCATCCAGTTTATCAAGGATGTGTTGGCTGAGATTATCGACATCTTCCCTTCCAAATATATTCATGTAGGTGGCGACGAATGCCCGAAAGTGAAGTGGGAGACTTGTCCGAAGTGTCAGGCCCGTATCAAGGCTTTGGGTATCAAGGGCGACAGCAAGCACTCCAAGGAAGAATATTTGCAGAGCTATGTGATTCATGAAGCGGAGAAGTTCCTCACCGAGCATGGACGGAACATGATTGGATGGGATGAAATCCTGGAAGGTGGACTGGCTCCGAATGCCACAGTCATGTCTTGGAGAGGCGAAGCGGGAGGTATTGAAGCAGCCCGTCAGCAGCACAACGTCATCATGACGCCGAATACTTACCTGTATTTCGACTATTATCAGGCAAAGGATACCGACAATGAACCGCTGGCCATCGGTGGCTATCTCCCGATTGAAAGAGTGTACAGCTACGAACCGATGCCTGCTGCCCTTTCGCCGGAAGAACAGAAATACATCACGGGTGTACAGGCCAATCTGTGGACCGAATACATTCCTACGCTTGCACAGGCGCAGTACATGGTACTGCCGCGTATGGCAGCCCTCTGCGAAACCCAGTGGAGTGCTCCTGAAAAGAAGAAAGATTATCAGGGATTCCTGAAACGTGCGGCTCGTCTGACCAAGATTTATCAGCTGAAGGGCTGGAACTATGCGACTCATATCTTTGATGTGAACGTGAATATTGTGCCTAATTCAGAAACCGGTAAACTGGATGTCAGCGCTACTACGATTGATGAGGCTCCGATATACTATACACTCGACGGAACCGAACCTACGGCTTCTTCTACCAAGTTTGAAGGCAGTCTGAGCATTGATGCGGCTTGTGTATTGCGTATGATGGCCGTGCGTCCGGAAGGCAATTCCCGCGTGACGCTCGACAGCATCTCGTTCAGCAAGTCTACTGCAAAACCGATTACGATGCTGCAGCCCATTAACAAGCCCTATGAGTTCAAGGGAGCTGTGACGTTGGTAGACGGTATGACCGGTAACCGGAATTACAAGACCGGCCGCTGGATTGCGTTCTACAAGAATGATATGGAAGCCGTCATCGATTTGAAGGAAGCTACGGAAATCAGTTCCATGACCCTGCGTACTTGTGTGGAAAAAGGCGACTGGATTTTCGATGCCAGAGGTATTACGGTGGAGGTGTCTGATGACAACAAGACCTTCAAGAAAGTGGCTTCGGAAACTTACCCGGCCATGACCGAGAAGGATGCCAACCGGATTTATACGCATACGCTGAAGTTTACACCGGTAAAGGCCCGCTATGTGAAAGTGACCGCTTTGTCTGAAAAGAATATTCCGGCATGGCACGGAGGAAAAGGCAATCCGGGTTATCTGTTTGTGGATGAAATCGTATTGAACTAAACCGACAGTTCTTTTATAACGATAAAGGTCTGGCTTCCCGTATGGGGAGTCGGACCTTTTTTATTTGCAGTTTTTGAGAGGAGCATTTGAATTGTCGGCCGGCGATATGTATCTTTGTACCTGTAAATGTGATTATTTAGAAAGACTGCATGATGAAAAAGAAGTTGGTTTTTGCCACGAACAATGCCCATAAGCTGGACGAAATACGTGCCATATTGGGTGAGAAAGTAGATATCTTGAGTTTGAAGGACATCCATTGCGAGGCAGATATTCCTGAAACGGCAGACACCTTGGAGGGAAATGCGGCACTCAAGGCGGAGTATATTTATCAGCACTACGGTCTGGATTGCTTTGCAGACGATACGGGTCTGGAAGTAGAGGCGTTGAACGGGGCACCCGGTGTGTATTCGGCACGCTATGCGGGCGGTGAAGGACACGACTCGGAGGCCAACATGAAGAAGTTGCTGACCGAACTGGAAGGAAAAGACAACCGGAAGGCACAGTTCCGTACGGCCATCTGCCTGATAGAAGGAGGACAGTCGCACCTGTTTGAGGGAATCGTGAAAGGTGAAATCATCCGGGAGAAACGGGGAGCCTCAGGCTTTGGTTACGATCCGGTGTTTGTACCCGAAGGCTATGCTGAGACTTTTGCCGAGATGGGGGCAGAAGAAAAGAATAAAATCAGCCACCGGGCAAGAGCCGTACAGCATTTGTGTGAATACCTGAACGGACAGCCTTCTTAATTTGAAACATTATCCGCAGTAAGCGTACACTTCAAATAATATCCCCGTCCTTTGACGGTGACAATCCGATAATCCGGGAAGTCTTGCAGGACTTTCCGGATGGTTTGTATATGGGCCTCCAGCTTTTCGTTCGCCTGCGGGTCGTGCGGCCAGCAGACGGACGTGATTGCTTCCCGGTCGACACATTCTCCATTCTTCTCCCACAACTGATGGAGAATCTGTAAATCCAGACGGGAGATGGCACATTGTATGCCGTCGATGAGGAGGACCTGATGCGTCAGGTCGATGTAGAGGCCTTTTGCAGGCTTTTTCTGCCGTTTTTTATAGCGTAGGTAAAGCAATACGCCTCCGGCGAACAGCACCAGGAAAAAGGTACCATAATAAGCCACAGGGATATAACGCAACAGCGTAAGGAGGTCGTAGTCTGCCCACCCCTGCAGCTGGAGACTGTGCGTCAGATCGAGCTGATAGACGGGTGTTCGATAAGCTGAGGCTGTCGGCAGGATGCCTGCCCGTGTTTGGGTACGGGCCTGCTTGTGGATATAAAACACTCCGGCCATTCCGCTGATGTGTCTTTGGGCGAGCTGTGCCTGGAACAGTTGGTTGATTTGCTCGGCATCGGCTGGCAGAATATCGTCCAGCAGGTATTCATTCAGCAATTTCCGGGCAGTGGCTTCCGGAAGGCTGTCCTGAAACACGTAAGTTGTTTTTTTCTCCAGGGTCTGGAGGGTATAACTCTTGATTTTCCGATTGGATACGGGAGCGAGGAGATAGGCCTTGAGCGCAGGGTCTACGTATAGTCTGTTGTCTGTCTGAAAAGTATTTAGACGGTCCTCATAATGCAAGCGTTCGGCTTCCCGTAAAGCCTTGTTGATGGCCGTGTGAACCTGTGTCCGGCTGCAGCGGAAGGCGATGCCGCAGATGGCAATGCAGGCACGGAAAAAAACGGCGGCAAACAGGAGTATGATAATTTTTTTTTTCATGACAGCTTCTTTGAGGGCAAATTAAACGAAAAAAAGCGGGAATTCAAAAACATGACGGCATTCATGAAAAAGTGGACTTGCCTGTTTTAGGTTTCCCAGTCAGGAAACATACGTTTCTCGGTGCGAAAACGTACGTTTCGTGTAAGGAAAACATACGGTTCCGCATCGGAAAACGTAAAAAAGAACGAGGCCTTGTCAGGAAAATGGTACAACCGTCCGCGATAGCGTCTTGTAGTCTGCCTGTAGTAATTCTAACTTTGCCATAAAATTTTAGATATGGTAAAAATAGAATACTACAGGCAGATTTTTTCTGCTTTTAAAGAATTATGTTCATCTGGCAAACAATCATGCTCCTTTCGTGAATATTGCCGCGGGCATGGTGTCAATTATTACAGGATGTATCTGATATTGAAGGAAGAATACACAAGCTTGAATGATGTTCCCGGATATACAAGAGGAAGTTGTCTGAAGTTTCGTTGTTCTCAGGCTTACGAAGAATTTAAGTCCCTCTGTGCCGATGGCAGACAACCGGGACGCTTTATTGATTATTATAAAGGTTTTGGAATAACAAGGAAACAGATGAAGGACTTTCTGTGGCGCAACAGACTCCGTGTTTCGGATTTGCCCGGATATACAAGTCCCCATACATGTCGAAGTTCCCGGTATAAGGAAATACCTTTTGAGGATGTGATATTTGAGGAAGCCGGTTTTCTTCCTGCAGAAAGCTGCAATGTGATTACTGTCAGGGTAGATGGCAATGTGGAAGTAAGCTTTCCGGAAGATACGGACTTGTCTGTTATTGCGAAGTTTATCCGTAAAATGGGAAAGGAGGTCACTCATGTGGAGCCTTGATTCATGTCTGCATCTGTGGGTCTGTCAGCATCCTGTATCCATGCGTTATGGCATCCGTGGTCTGACACAAATGATATGGTCGTGGAAAGGACATTCTCCGGCTTCGGGGGATGTATATGTGTTTTTCTCACAGGACCGTAAGACCATGAAGGCATTAAAATGGGACGGCGACGGTTTTTTGATGTACACTAAAAGACTGTCCCAAGGGCGTTTCCGTGAGGTGCTGAAAAACGGTGATGGCAGCGTCCGCAGGTTTCAATGGGATGACTTCTACATGCTGATGAGGGGGCTCACACCTGTAAAAGTAACTGTCGAAGAACGCTTTAGAATGGCTGCAAGGTAGTATATATAATATTGATAATCAAATAATTAAATCTATAAGAAGTTGCATAAATCCGCCTTTTTTCGTAACTTTAAAGCATGAAAAAGGATGAACTGATAGAACTTTTGCAACGCCAGAACGGCTTCCTTCAGGGCAAACTGGAGGAAGCCTTATCATCTGTCCGTTCACTGACTTCAGCCAACGAGAGACTGACTGCCACGGTTGAAGAACTGAGAAAGCAGATAACCTCTCTGGAGGAAACTCTCAAAGGAAAGGACATTGAACTCAGCAAGGAAAAAACTGTCCGTCAGGCAATGCGCCGTCTGCAGGAATCTCCCTCGGAAAGACAGACCGGACAGATGCTCCCCAAATCTGATGTTCCTGAACAGAAGATACAAAAGAGACATACAAACAACGGTGCGAAGAAAAAGACACATCCGGAATGTGAGATTGAAACCTTTGATGTAGAACCTGACGACCCGGGGTTTGATCCGGAACTGGCCAGATATATGTGTACATGCGATGTCGTGCGTTATTCAATGGTTCCCATGCGCTTTATCAAGACAATCTATAAGGTCAAGAAGTATGTTCAGAACGGTACAATCTTCAAAGGTTCTGTTCCGGCAACTCCGCTGCTGAACTCCCAATACACTTCCTCTTTTATCGCAGGTCTGGCGGAGTTGCGCTATCTGCACGGAATGCCGCTTGAAAATGCGGTAGAATACTTCCGCTCACACGGCTTCGATCTTGATAAGGGTACCGCCCGGAAGCTTGTCAGCAAAACCAAGGTTCAGCTTGAGAACCTTTATAAGGCTCTTGCAAAGGCAATCCTTGAGGACAACTATATCTGTGGTGATGAGACTTATCAGAAAGTACGTCTGCAGACAGTCACTGATTCAGGGAAGAAAATAAAGAAAGGATATATCTGGGTGTTTGTCGGTATGACCACAGGTCTGGTGTATTTCTTTTATGATGACGGATCACGTTCGGCTGAAGTCTTTGAAAATGAAATAAAAGGATTTAACGGAGCCTTCCAGTGTGACTTTTACTCCGGATACCGTCATATCGGAATCGGCAATCTGAAAGGAATAAAAAGACTTCCATGCCTGCAGCATATAAAACGGAAGTTTCTGGATATAAAGGATAGTACTATTGCCCAGCAAATGGCCAAGCGCTTCGGCCTATTGTATCACTTCGAGCATAAACACAAAACAGGAAAGGACGGATGGACTGACGAGGACCACCTTCAGTGGAGGCAACGCTACTCAAAAGTGATGATTGAAAAAATCTACAGAGGATTGATTGAGATTAAAGACCGTCCGGGGATACCTCCTGATGATTCTCTTAATGCCGCCGCCGATTATGCGCTGAAACAGTGGCATGAAATACCGGCAATCTTCTCTTCTCCTAAATACAGGCTTGACAACAATGAAGTTGAACGAATAAACAGGTATATATCACTGACACGAAGACGTCTGACAATAGGCTCTCATACAGGAGCCGAAGTGGCGGTGTTATATCACTCATTAGCCATAACATGCCATAGATGTGGAATAAACATCTTTGAATACTTCTGCGACATTATAGACCGTTGTGCCGCATGGCCTCCTAATACTCCTATAGATAAATATCGTGATTTGCTTCCGGATAGATGGAAGAAGATGAAAAGATAGCCGCCCAAAAATCTGGAAGGCTATCTTTTTATGTGGTGAACGCTATCGCGGACGGTTGTACGGAAAATGTGCCTGCGTTTTCTTATCTTTCTTTCAGGTATTGTGCTACCTTTTCAAAAAACAGGGAGATGTGGGCTCCGTCTACGAATGCATGACTCACCGTCAGAGCGATGGGCATTACCAGCCTTCCTTCCCGTTTGACGGCTTTTCCTGCGTTCATCAGCGGGTAATCCAACGGATGGCCGGGGGCATACTGTGTGTAGGAAATGGATGTGAAATACAGTTTGGGAGTCGCACTGAGCAGGATGACATCAAAATCGCCCTGTGCGGCAATTTCCTTGTCGGTGCCGTACGGGTCTCCATCGTCCGGAATGGAAGTGATGATGCGCCGTGCTTCTTCGTAGAAGGCCTTGAAATCGCTTTTCCAGGGAATGCGTACGGTATAGAAGGTCTTTCCGGGGACGGCAATCGGAGTGGTGATGTCTACTGTGTCATGGTAGACCACCTGTCCGTCTTTGTCCCATCGGTAGCGGAATTCCTTGATTTCGTTGGCGGCACGGAGTACGGCATACAGGTAATACAGGAAAAAGGAATGCCCTTTGGCCTTGGCTTCGGCGTAAGCCTCCGTACAATCCACTTCGCTGGTGAGGGCAATCCAAGAGTTATGGAAGTCGCGGAAGAAGAGGTAATTGTCCTTCCGCTCCCAGGTGTCAATGTCAATCAGGTGTTTCATGCGAGTTTGAATTTTTGTGCCACTTTCCGGTAGGTAGGCATCTCGATGTGTAATTGTTTTCCCAAGTCAATCATGTCGAAGAGCAGTCCCTGAATTTCCGATTCATGACCGCGGGCGATGTCCTTCTGCATGGAAGCCGTGCTGTGCGGGTCGAGTTTGTCGATGACCATCAGGTTGTAGGCAACCGGGTCGCTGGGGTAGCGGATACCCAGTTTCTCGCCTATCTGTGCGCTTTCACGCGACAGGCCGATGAAGGTATCACGCACTTCGCCTTGGTGCTGCACTTCTCCCATCGGCACATCGTGATAAGCTCCCGTGCAGGCCATGGCGGAGATGAACGACCATTTGATGAAGGTGTCGCGGTTGATATCGTCCGACACATCTACTTTGATGCCGCATGAACGGAGTTCTTCGGCAATGGCTTCCAGCCGTTCGGGGGCGACATGCTGTTCCGGACGGGCTCCGAATACCAGGCGGAAGATGCTTCCCATCTGGCTGATTTCTCCTTCTCCCGACACGAATCCCACGATGTAGATACAGCCGTCGAGCACTTTTACCGACGGCACGAGGCGTCCGATGCGGGGGCCGGTACCGTAGACATTGAGGATAGGGATGACCAGTGTGTCGGGAGTGGCAGCCCGTTCCAGCACTTCCTGAATGGAATCGATGGAGTAGCCTTTCACGCAGACAAAGATTACATCGGCTTTCCCCTGAAATTCTTCGGCGGTACAGGCCTTCACGGGGAGAAAATGTTCGCCTTTCAAATCCGATTTCAAATGCAATCCCTGACGGCGGATGGCCTCCAGGTGCTTCCCACGGGCGATGCAAGTGACCTCCTTGCCTGCCAAGGCAAGAAATCCGGCGATGCATCCTCCTACACCGCCTGTTCCAATGATGAGATAGTTCATGGTGTAATCAATTTAGAGGGATAAAAAAACAGCACGGAAGCGGTCGATGCTCCGTGCTGATGGGATGAGTTTTATACGTTGAAGCGGAAGTGCATGATATCACCGTCTTCCACGATGTAATCCTTGCCTTCCACATTGAGTTTTCCGGCTTCGCGTACGGCTGCTTCTGAACCGTAGTGGATGAAGTCGTCATACTTGATGACCTCGGCGCGGATGAAGCCTTTTTCAAAGTCGGTGTGGATGACACCTGCACATTGCGGAGCTTTCCAGCCCTTATGGAAGGTCCATGCGCGGACTTCCATCTTTCCGGCCGTGAAGTAAGTCTCCAGGTTCAGCAGCTTGTAGGCGGCCCGTATCAGTCGGCTTACGCCCGATTCTTCCAGCCCGATTTCCTGCAGGAACATCTGGCGGTCTTCGTAGGTTTCCAGTTCGGCGATATCCGCTTCCGTTTTGGCGGCCACAATCAGGATTTCAGCCCCTTCGTCCTTGACCGCTTCGCGTACCTGCTCTACGTATTTGTTGCCGTTTACCGCACTGGCTTCGTCCACGTTGCAGACATACAGCACCGGTTTGGAAGTCAGCAGGAAGAGGTCGTGTGCGATTTTCTGCTCGTCCTTTGATTCAAACTGTACGGTGCGGGCTGATTTTCCTTGCAGCAGGGCATCGCGGTAGCGCACCAACACTTCATAGGTTTGTTTGGCCACCTTGTCGCCTCCGGTCTGTGCCTGTTTCTGCACCTTCTGAATGCGGCTTTCAATGGTTTCCAGGTCTTTCAGCTGAAGCTCTGTGTCGATAATCTCCTTGTCACGTACAGGATTCACATTGCCGTCCACGTGCGTTACGTTTTCGTCGTCAAAGCAACGTAACACGTGCAGGATGGCATCCGTCTCACGGATGTTGGCCAGGAACTTGTTGCCCAGTCCTTCTCCCTTGCTGGCACCTTTCACCAGTCCGGCAATGTCGACAATTTCTACCGTGGTAGGAACAATACGGTCCGGATCCACCAGTTCAGCCAGTTTGTTGAGGCGTTCATCGGGTACGGTAATGACCCCTACGTTCGGTTCAATAGTACAGAATGGGAAATTGGCTGCCTGCGCTTTCGCGTTGGACAGGCAGTTGAAGAGTGTCGATTTTCCAACGTTCGGCAAACCGACGATACCACATTGTAATGCCATAATTTATTGTTTGTTTTAATCTATTTCTACAGATAATCCTCTAATTTTCTGCAAAGATAGTGAAAGCCGCGCGCAGAGGCAAATAGAAAACGCAGTTTTCTGAATTTGACTATGCCGAGGCGCCTCCTGTCTTCTGGAAAGATAGTGAAAGCTATGCATCACGTTCCGTTCAAATGGGGGGATAAAAATAAAAAGAGGCGCTTCCTCACGAAGTGCCTCTTTTAAAGAGAGTTTATGAATTTTTTATTTAATCATTTATCCATGGTAACGGTCATTTCAGGAATCAGAATGAAATCGTTCTTCTTGGAATTCCATTTGTAGTATTCAGTCGTTACACTCTTGTTGTCGTAAGTATAACGGATACACAAATCATTTTTCCAGCAGTTATCGCTTGCATCCCATTTCTGTGACATATTTTCTGTCATTTGGTTATTGGCGTTATACTTGTAGCTATATTTCATATAGTTTGTCAGCATATTGCCATCTTTCTTGTATACAGTTTCAGAAACTTTCAATCCGTTAACTTCTTCTGCGTTGTAAATCAGATTATTATTCATTTTTGCAGCGTAAGTTGATACACTTGCGATGAAAGTCATAACCAAAACAACCAAACACTTTGCTAAACTTATCTTTTTCATATCTTTTATATTTTAAGGTTTTACTTACTTTTTGTTCCTTTTGACGGTGCAAATGTAGTAAAAGCTTTGATAGGTTGTATGCATTTCCGCTAAAAAAATGCGATAAATTAGCAAAATGTCACGAATTAAGCATTCGTTAACAGATTGGATAGATTAGTGTGCTTCCAGCCAATTTTGTCCCCAACCATAGTCTGCACGCAGTGGAGCTTTCATTTTGTAAGCAGCTTCCATTTCAGATATCACAATTTGCTGTACTTTTTCTTTTTCTTCCGGCAAGACGCTGAAATTGAGTTCATCGTGTACCTGAAGAATCATCTTCGAACGGATACCTTCTTCCTGGAAACGGCGGTAGATTCGGATCATGGCCACTTTGATGATATCGGCTGCACTGCCTTGAATGGGGGCGTTGATTGCATTTCGTTCGGCATAGCCTCTGACTACCGCATTTTTGGAGTTGATATCGGGCAGATAGCGTTTGCGTTTGAAGATGGTTTCAATGTAACCTTTCTCCCGTGCCTGACGGATACTTTCGTCCATGTAAGCCTTCACTTTCGGATAGTTTTCAAAGTAGCCGTCAATCAGTTCCTTGGCTTCCTTCCGGTCAACGTTCAGGCGTTCGGCCAGTCCGAAGACTGAAATACCGTAGATAATACCGAAATTGGCGGTCTTGGCCTTGCTGCGTTGTTCGCGGGTCACATCCTCCAGTTTCACCTTATATATTTTAGCTGCGGTAGCCGCATGAATGTCCTGTCCTTTCTGGAAAGCCTCTATCATGTGCGGGTCTTCGCTCAGGTGGGCCATGATGCGCAGCTCGATTTGGGAGTAGTCGGCTGAGAAGAACTCGCAACCTTCATCGGGGATAAAGGCTTTGCGGATTTCCTTTCCATCCTCGTTGCGGATAGGAATATTCTGTAGGTTCGGGTTGCTGGAACTCAGTCGTCCGGTAGCTGTGACCGTCTGGTTGAAGGACGTGTGGATACGTCCCGTAGCCGGATTGATCAGTTGGGGGAGGGCATCGATGTAAGTGCCCAGCAATTTCTTCAGGCCACGGTGTTCCAGGATTTTTCCGACAATCTCGTGCTTTCCTTTCAGGCTTTCCAACACCTCTTCCGAAGTGACGTATTGTCCTGTTTTCGTTTTCTTGGCCTTTTCCACAATCTTCAAGCGGTCGAAGAGTACCTCGCCAACCTGTTTGGGAGAGGCAATGTTGAATTCCATTCCGGCCAGTTGATATACTTCCTGTTCTATCTGGTTCATGCGGGCCGTGAAATGACGGGAGGTCTCTTTCAAGGCTTCCGGGTCGATACGTACCCCGTTTCTTTCCATATAGGCCAGTACCGGCATGAGCGGCATTTCGATTTCCTCAAACAGTTTTTCAACTCCGTTTTCCACCAGTTCCTTCTCAAGTACGTGTTTCAGCTTGAGAGTGACATCGGCATCCTCGCAGGCGTATTTGTAGACATCGGCTGGAGGCAGGTCGCGCATGTTGCCCTGTTTCTTTCCTTTCGGTCCGATGAGTTCTTCAATCTTGATGGTTTCGTAGTGCAAGTACACTTCGGCCAGGTAATCCATTCCATGACGCAGTTCGGGTTGGAGCACATAATGGGCAATCATGGTGTCGAACATCTTTCCTTGCAGGGTCACTCCATAATGCGCCAGTACATTCAAGTCATACTTGATGTTCTGTCCGATTTTGAGCGAATGAGGGTTTTCGAAGGCAGGTTTAAATATATTTACAATTTTAAGGGCTTCTTCACGGTTGGCTGGTACAGGTACATAAAAAGCCTGATTTTCGGCAAAACTGAAGCTCATTCCCACCAGTTCGGCAGTGATTGGGTCTACTCCCGTGGTTTCCGTGTCTAGACTGAAAAAATTCTGAGCAAGTAATTTTTTGGCTAAAATCTCCATTTTCTCTTGATTGTCAACCAGTTGATAGTCGTAAGTGAGAGATTCTAACCTCGTGAGATTTGAATTTTTGGCGTCGCCTGTATCTTCCTGCGCAAATAAGCCAAAGAGATCGGGTTGAGCGGAGGGGGAAGAAGGAGTCTTCTGTTCGGTTTTGAGTACCCGGTCAATCAGGGTCCGGAATTCCAGCATCTCGAACAAGCGGCGTAACTCTTCTTCGTTGGGGGCTTCTCTTTTCAGCGCTTCCATGTCGAGGGTGATGGGCACATCCGTTTTGATGGTTGCCAGAAATTTGGAGAACGTAATCTGTTCTTTGTTTTCCTCTACCTTCTTTTTAAGCGCTCCTTTCAGTTCGTCGGTATGTGCCAGCAGATTTTCGATGCTTCCGAATTGTGCAATCAGTTTCTGGGCCGTCTTTTCTCCCACACCGGGACAGCCGGGAATGTTGTCGGCCGTATCTCCCATCAGTCCCAGCATGTCGATGACCTGCAGAGGAGATTCGATGTCGAATTTGGCTTTGACTTCGTTGACACCCATCACCTCAAAATCCTTGTCACCATATTTGGGGCGATACATAAATACGCAGTCGCCCACCAGCTGACCGTAGTCCTTGTCGGGTGTCATCATGTAGGTGGGGATACCTTTCTTCCCGGCTTCAGTAGCCAGCGTACCGATTACGTCGTCGGCTTCATAGCCCTGCACCTCCAGAATCGGGATATTGTAGGCGCGGATGATATCTTTGATGATAGGGACAGACTGCCGGATGGCTTCCGGAGTTTCTTCCCGCTGTGCTTTATAGGCTTGATAGGCTTCGTGGCGAAACGTAGGTCCGGCGGGGTCGAAAGCAATACCGATGTGTGTCGGATTTTCTTTCCGCAAGACCTCTTCCAGTGTGTTGACAAATCCCAGGATGGCCGAGGTGTTCAGTCCCTTGGAATTGATACGGGGATTCTTGATGAAGGCGTAGTAAGCACGATAAATCAGCGCGTAAGCGTCTAGTAGAAATAGTTTCTCCATTCGTGTAAAAATATTAAGATTTTTCATGTAAAAGTACAAAAAAATACGGTATTCAGTCTTTTATTATTACTTTTGTGGGCTTAAATAAATGTACATGAACAAAATTGAGTTAATAAAGCAGCCTGTTGAAAAAGAATTGGAAGAATTCAGAACGCTTTTCGAGCATTCGCTGACTAGTACAGACCCTTTGCTGGGAGAAGTCTTGTCGTACGTCAAGAAGCGGAGTGGAAAGATGATGCGTCCGATATTGGTGATGCTGATGGCTAAATTGTTCGGTACAATAAACGATTCCACTTTTCATGCGGCTCTTTCATTGGAACTGCTTCATACGGCCAGTCTGATTCATGATGATGTGGTGGATGAAAGCAATGAACGTCGCGGACAGTCGTCGGTCAATGCCATTTACAACAATAAGGTATCGGTACTGGTGGGCGATTACATGCTGGCCACAAGCCTGAGACATGCGGCGCATACCGGTAAGGTGGAGTTGGTGGAACTGGTGGCCTGTCTGGGACAAGAACTTTCGGAAGGGGAGATTCTTCAGTTGGGAAACACCGGTAAGGACGATTTTGCAGAAGATACTTATTTCGATATTATCCGTAAGAAGACGGCGGCCTTGTTCAAAGTTAGTGCGAAAAGCGGGGCCGTATCGGTCGATGCCTCCCCGGAAGAAGCGGTGAAAGCGGCACTTTTTGGTGAGATGATAGGAGTCGCTTTTCAGATAAAAGACGATATCTTCGATTATTTTGAGAGTCCTGAGCTTGGGAAGCCGACGGGCAACGACATGCTGGAAGGTAAGCTTACGTTGCCGGCATTGTACGTGTTGAACAAGCTGCATGACGCTTCCTTGAAGGAACTCGCGTTGCGGATACGCGCCTTGCGTGCATCGAAAGAAGAGATTGCCCAGTTTGTCGAGACGGTGAAGAAGGAGGGAGGCATTGAATACGCTACCCGGAAAATGTATGAGTTCCGCGAGAAGGCTCTTTCACTTTTGCCTGTCTCTACCGACGAGGCGATTCGTACTTCACTTACTGCTTATATTGATTACGTCATCGAGCGAAACAAGTAATTCGTGTCATCCATAAGAAATGCCCCTTTCTTCCGTGGTTTTCCGCGATAGAAAGGGGCATTTTATTTCCTTTTTTCTTGGTTAGAAGAATTTGGTCTCACTGCCTACAATCTCCGAAAGCAGGAGGTTGGCCATACGGCTGGTGCCTAAACGGAACCGCTCGTTGGTCAGCCATTCTTCGCCCAGCAGTTCCTTCACGATGGTATAGTAGACCAATGCATCGTGTACGGAATTGATGCCGCCGGCAGGTTTGAAACCTACTTTCCGACCTGTTTCCAGGAAGTATTCCTTGATGGCCTGGCACATCACGTAAGCGGCTTCCGGAGTGGCAGCCGGGTTCTCTTTTCCGGTAGAAGTCTTGATGAAATCCGCTCCTGAATACATGGAAAGGATAGAGGCCTTCTTGATGTTGGAAGCGCTGCCCAGTGCACCTGTTTCCAGGATAACCTTCAGGTGTTTGTCACCGCACACTTCTTTCAGTTCTTCGATTTCATCGCACATGCCTTCGTAGTCTCCGCTCAAGAATTTGCCCACTGAGATAACAATGTCGATTTCATCGGCGCCGGCATGCAGTGCCATGGCTGTTTCGGCCACTTTCACTTCAATGAAAGTCTGTGAGGAAGGGAATCCTCCCGATACGCAGGCAATATTGACGTTGTCTGCTTCAAGGGTATCGTTGACAATCTCGGCCATGTTGGGGTAGACGCAGATGGCAGCCACGTTCTTCAGGTCCGGATAGCGGTCTACAAACTCATTCACTTTTTCGGTAAACTTCATTACGCTCGTTTCACTGTCCGTACATTTCAGTGTGGTCAGGTCGATGCAGTTGAAAAGGAATTTCTTTACCTCCAGGGTGTTGTTCTCTTCCAGATGTTTTTCGATGAGTTTTGCAGTCTTTTCAGCGATTTCATCGTCATTCAGCGCCGTATTGTACTTGTGTAAAGCCTCTTCATACTTGCTGGTCTGGTTCGGGTTTTCTCTTTCATCCTCGGGGGTATATCCGCCCCCATGTTCGCGATAATGTTCCATACTCTTATTATAGTTTAGGGTTGTTTTTATGTCTGTCCTTGTCACGGTTCGTCTTTTTCTCCAGGTTCTTGCGGAAAGCTTCCGTCAGGTCTACACCTGTCTGGTTAGCCAGGCAGAGCAGCACCCAAAGCACATCCGCCATTTCATCGCCCAAGTCTGTCTTTTCTCCGGCCTTGAACGACTGGTCGCCATACGTCCGCGCCATGATGCGTGCCAGTTCTCCTACTTCTTCGGTGAGCACGGCCATGTTGGTCAGCTCACTGAAGTATCTCACTCCATACGTCTTGATCCACGTATCTACCGTTTTCTGTGCTTCTTCCAGTGTCATAGTTATTCCTTATTTTTGGTGTCCATGCAGATGGTTACCGGTCCGTTGTTGATGAGTTCCACTTTCATGTCGGCCCCGAATTCACCGGTGCCAACCTCCTTGCCGAGGGCGATACTCAACTCGTTGCAGAAATAATTATAGAGAGGAATGGCCGTTTCGTGTCCGGCTGCCCGGATATAAGACGGGCGGTTCCCTTTCTTGGTAGAAGCCATTAAGGTGAACTGGCTAATGACCAGAATTTCTCCCTGTACATCCAGAATCGATTTGTTCATCACTCCGTTTTCATCGTCAAATACACGGAGGTTGACAATCTTCTTGCAGAGCCAGTCAGCATCTTCCTGCGTGTCGGCTTCCTCGATGCCGACCAGTACCATGAAGCCTTCCTTGATGGCCGATTTGCATGTCCCGTCAATGGTGACGGAGGCACGTGTCACACGTTGTATAACTACTCTCATGTTTCTTTTCTTGTTTTTACAAAAGTAAGAAAATTATTTGGATTCCGACAGGGATTCCTTGACGCTTTTCGCCGCGCTTTCTCCGATGACCTCTGCAATTTCTTCCAGACTTGCCTGACGGATACGGGTCACGCTCTTGAACTTTTTCAGCAGAGCCGTCTTCCGTTTTTCCCCGATGCCTTTGATGGTGTCGAGGGCCGAGGCAATCTGACTCTTGCTTCTTTTCTCCCGATGGAAAGTGATGGCAAAGCGGTGCACTTCGTCTTGTATATTCTCCAGAAGATGGAAAAGGGGAGTACCTTGCTTGATGCCGAGGGTTTGAGGAGGGAATCCATACAGAATCTCCGACGTCCGGTGGCGGTTGTTCTTGGCCAGTCCAACGATGGGAATCTGCAGGTGCAATTCGTCTTCCACGACTTCGCGTACCACTTCCATTTGTCCCTTTCCACCGTCGGTCAGTATCAGGTCGGGCAGTTCACCCTGTTCTTCCAGAATACGGGAATAGCGGCGACGTACCACCTCCTGCATGGATGCATAATCGTCGGGACCCACTACCGTTTTGATGAGGTATTTGCGATAGTCTTTTTTGCTGGGCTTGGCTTGTTTGAACACCACGCAGGCAGCTACGGCATCTGAGCCTTGGATATTGGAATTGTCGAAACATTCGATGTGGTTGGGCATTTTCTCCAGGTGAAGCTGTGCCTGGATTTCTTTCATCAACCGCACGCTTCGTTGCTCCGGATTGAGCTTTTCCGCTTGTTTCAACCGGTCCACCTTATACTGTTTGACGTTCATCAGCGAGAGGTCGAGCAGGTGTTTCTTTTCGCCTCTTTGAGGTACGGTGAACGTCACTCCGTTCATTTCCATGTCCAGTTCAAAGGGAACAATGATTTCCTTGGATGTGCTTTTGTATCGTTCCCTCATTTCCACGATGCCGAGAGAAAGTAATTCTTCCTTGCTTTCGTTCATCCGCAATTTGTATTCGAAGGTGAAGGCCTGGTTGATGCATCCGTTGGTGATGTGCAGATAATTGATGTAAGCTGTATTCTCGTCCGTTTCAATCGAAAAAACATCGATTTGGTGCAGGGTGGCACTGACCACTTCGCTCTTGGCGCGGTAGCTTTCGATGAGCATGTATTGTTCCTTGATCTTTTGTGCTTCTTCGAAACGCATCTCTCCGGCCAGCTGTTTCATCTCTTCCATCAGAGCATTGCTTACGGCCTGTGTGTTTCCTTTCAACAGCTCTTTTGCCTGTGCGATGTGCTGCATGTATGCTTCGTGCGATTGCTGTCCGATGCAAGGACCCAGGCAGTTTTTGATGTGGTATTTCAGGCACACCTTGAATTTCCCTTGTGCGATGTTTTCGGGTGTCAGGGTGAGGTGGCAGGTGCGCAGCGGATACAGTTTCTTAATCAGTTCCAGAATCGCTACCATTGAAGGAATGTGACTGTATGGTCCATAATAATTGGAACCGTCGCGAATGATTTTCCGGGTCTTGTAGATACGCGGAAAATACTCGTTGCTGACGCAGATGGAAGGGTAGGTCTTGTCGTCTTTCAGTAGGACGTTGTAGCGAGGCTTGTATTTCTTGATAAGGTTGTTCTCCAACAACAGGGCATCCTCCTCCGTATTGACCACAATGTAACGGATGTCCGCAATCTTGGATACCAGCATCCGTGTCTTGGCCGACTGATGGTCTTTCGAAAAATAAGAGTACACACGCCGCTTCAGGTTCTTGGCCTTTCCTACATAGATGATGACTCCCTCTTTGTTCAAATACTGGTATATGCCCGGTCCTTCCGGAAGGTTTAATACAATTCCCTTCAGGTATTCGCTGGTATTTTCTTTCTTTTCTACCTCTTCCATGGTTGCTTTCTTCAGGTTGAAAAGCAGCCTTCCCTGCAGGGGCTTTTCGCTCCTTGCAAAGAAGGCTGCTTGAATTCTTTTCTATTAAAACGGAAACTGTTTACAGCTTCAGCAAGGTGGTTACTTCTACGTTCTCATCGAAAGCTTTCCGGCCGTTCAGACCTTCCAATTCGATGACGAAGTTAACATACGCTTGCTTTACCCCGCAGCGTTTCACCAGTCGGTGAGCAGCCGCCATGGTTCCTCCCGTAGCCAGCAGGTCATCGTGCAACAGCACAACGTCCTCTGGACTGATGGCATCTTTATGAAGCTGGATGGTGTCGGTGCCATACTCCTTGGCGTAGGTTTCTTCTATCACTTCAGCGGGAAGCTTACCGGGCTTACGGGCCATGATGAAGCCTGCCCCCAGACGGGCCGCCAAGGCACCTCCCAGGATGAATCCTCTTGACTCGATTCCCACGACTTTTGTGATGCCTTTGTCCTTGTACATTTCGTAGAGTTCGTCAATCATGCCCTGTAAACATTCAGGGTTTTTGAAGAGGGTAGTGACATCGTAGAACAAGATGCCTGGTTTCGGAAAGTCGGGGATTTCCCGGAGGTTTTTCTTTAATGTTTCTTTGTTCATATCCAGTATTTTATATGTAATCCTTAAATGAATTGTTTCACGTGAAACATGGTTTGTTTAGCGCCCCAGCAGCACGAGCAGTACATTGATGTCGCTGGGAGAGACACCTGGAATACGGCTGGCCTGTGCCAGGGTTTCCGGGTCTATCTTCACGAGCTTCTGGCGTGCTTCAGTTGAGAGGGACTGCAGGTTTTCGTAGTCGAACTTGCCCTTGATGCGGATGGACTCCAACCGATGAATCTTGTCGGCGATGGTCCGTTCGCGGTCGATGTAGCCTTTGTACTTGATGCGGATTTCGGCGGCCTCTATCACCTCTTCCTTGCGGTCGTCAATCTTATCCAGCTCGGCTTGGAAGGCAGGGATGTGTGGGGCAATATTTTCGATGGTAATCTGCGGGCGGCTGATTAAATCCACTAGCTTACATCCGTGGGTGAGCTGGGCGGTGCCCAGACTTTCCAGCGCGTGGTTTATCCTGTCGGCTTTGACCGAGAAATTATTGACGAAGCTGACCAGGTGGTCGATGGCTTCCCGTTTCTTTTGGAAGATGGCGTAACGGTCTTCCTTCACCAATCCCAGCTGGTAGGCCCGTTCCGTCAGTCGCATGTCGGCATCGTCCTGTCGGAGCAGGATACGGTATTCGGCTCTCGACGTAAACATACGGTACGGTTCGTCCACTCCCTTCGTCACCAGGTCGTCAATCAGTACGCCGATGTAGGCTTCATCGCGTCCCAGGACGAAAGGCTCTCCGCCGTGGCAGTTCAAGTGGGCGTTGATGCCGGCAATGATTCCCTGGCCGCCCGCTTCTTCGTATCCGGTCGTTCCGTTCACCTGTCCGGCAAAGAACAGGTTCTTCACGACCTTTGATTCTAGTGTATGCTTCAGCTGGGTCGGGTCGAAGTAATCGTATTCGATGGCATATCCCGGACGGTACACCACCAGGTCTTTGAAGCACGGAATCTTCTTCAATGCTTCCAGTTGAATCTCCATTGGCAGGGAAGAAGAGAATCCGTTCAGGTAAAGTTCGCGGGTAGTTTCCCCTTCCGGCTCCAGGAAAAGCTGGTGCTGCGGTTTGTCGGGAAACGTCACGATTTTAGTTTCGATGCTCGGACAGTAACGCGGTCCGATGCTCTTGATTTGTCCGTTGAAAAGGGGAGAGTCGGCCAATCCTTTCCGCAGAGTGGCATGTACTTCCTCGTTGGTGAAGCACGTCCAGCACTGCAGCTGTTTCAGGTGGCGCGGTTCGCTGATGAACGAAAAACGGTGGAAATCGTTTTCTCCATCCTGCGTATCCATCAGGTCGAAGTGGACGCTCTTTCCGTCGATACGTACCGGTGTACCCGTCTTCATTCGTCCGGCCGTGATGCCGTGCCGAGTGATGGATTCGGTGAGATGGTAGGAGGCCGGTTCCGCGCAGCGTCCGCCCGCCAGCATCTTGTGTCCGATGTGCATCAGTCCGTTCAGGAATGTACCCGCAGTGAGTACGATACATTTGGCATGGAACGTCACGCCCCAGCAAGTCACCAGTCCTGTCACTTCTCCGTTTTCTACCAGCAATTCCTCCACGGTGTCCTGCCAGATATGCAGGTTTGGCAGATTTTCGAGCACCTCTCTCCAGGCCCAGATAAATTTGCCACGGTCGCATTGCGCACGCGGACTCCACATGGCCGGACCCTTGGAACGGTTCAGCATGCGGAACTGGATAGCCGTCTTGTCGGTCACCAGTCCCATGTATCCTCCCAGGGCATCAATCTCTCTGACGATTTGTCCCTTGGCGATACCTCCGACCGCCGGGTTACAGCTCATCTGCCCGATTTTGTTCATGTCCATGGTAATCAGGCAGGTCTTTGAGCCCAGATTGGCTGCAGCTGCTGCTGCCTCACATCCGGCATGACCGGCACCGATTACGATTACATCATACTTAAAATCCATTCGTTTTTATGTTTTTATTTCTTCTGCAAAAATACGAATTACATGAAATCTTTCCGCATTTCCAGGGCCTTGTTTTCGGCGGCTTCCATGATTTCGCGTTCGCCGGGGCCCTTGTCGTTGATACCGCACAGGTGCAGGATGCCGTGGATGATGACGCGGAAAAGTTCCGTTTCATACGGGGCCTCAAACTGCACGGCGTTGGTCCGTACGGTGTCCAGGCTGATGAACAAATCGCCCGACAACCGTTTTCCTTCGCAGTAGTCGAAGGTGATGATATCCGTATAATAATCGTGTTGCAGGTATTGTCGGTTCACCTCCAGAATCTTTTCGTCCGAGCAGAATATGTAGGCAATTTCGCCCACTCTTTTTCCGTAGCTTTCCGCTACGGCTTTGATCCATGCGGTGGTTTCACGCTGCTTGATGGCGGGCATTTCCACGCCTTCGGTTTGATAACTGATCATAATGGTATGTTAATTGAAAAATAAATATCCGATAAAGATGGCAGCCAGTACACCGGCAAAGTCGGCAATCAGGCCGCAGGGGACGGCATGCCGGGTGCGGGTCACACTCACACTGCCAAAGTAGACAGCCAGGATGTAGAACGTGGTATCGGTGGAACCTTGGAAAATGCAGGCCAGTCGTCCTACGAACGAATCGGCCCCGTACGTGGTCATGGCATCTACCATCAGGCCGCGGGCCCCGCTTCCACTCAACGGCTTCATCAAGGCAGTAGGCAAGGCCCCCACGAACTGGTCGTCCAGTCCGCAGCTTCTCACCAGTGTGGCGATGCCCTGTATCAGAAAGTCCATGGCTCCTGAAGCCCGGAACACGCCGATGGCTACCAGAATGGCCACCAGATACGGGATGATTCTCACGGCAGTGGAGAAACCTTCCTTGGCTCCTTCCACGAACGCATCATAAACATTGACCTTTTTCCGTACGCCAGCCACGATGAAACCGATGATAATCAGAAAAAGGAAGACATTGGCAAAAGTGGTAGAGTAGAGGTCGATTTGTTGTCGGGTGAGCAGGTGGAAAAAATAGATGATACCTGCGATGAAAAGGCTGGCTCCTCCCAGAAACAGAAGGATGGTGCGGTTCAGCAGATTGATACGTTGATACGCGCTGACCGCAAGGATACCGGCCAGAGTCGAGAAGAACGTGGCCAGCAGGATAGGCACAAACACGTCGGTGGGTTGAGCCGCTCCCAGCTGTGCCCGATACACCATGATACTGATAGGAATCAGGGTCAGGCCCGAAGTGTTCAGCACCAGAAACATAATCATCGGATTGCTGGCCGTATCTTTCCGCGGGTTCAGTTCCTGCAGTCCCTCCATGGCTTTCAGACCGAGCGGCGTGGCCGCATTGTCCAGTCCCAGCATGTTGGCCGCCAGGTTCATGAAAATACTGCCCGTCACCGGATGTCCTTTCGGAATGTCCGGGAACAGTTTGGAGAACAGCGGGCTAAGCAGTCGGGCAAAAAGCTGGATCACGCCTCCCTTTTCACCAATTTTCATGATGCCGAGCCAAAGCGAAAGCACGCCGGTCAGTCCCAAAGAAATCTCGAAAGCCGTCTTTGACGAGTCGAAAGTAGAGTTGATGATTGCTGGAAAAACCGCTGTGTCGCCAAAGCACACCAGTTTCACGAGGGCCACCCCGAAAGCCAGCAGAAAGAATGCAATCCAGATGTAGTTTAATGCCATTTTCTGTCTAAATATAATTCATGATTAATCTGTGTTACAAAAGTATATATTTTCTTTGTCACTACCTTCACCTTCTTTGAAAACATATAACTTTGTGTGTATGAAAAGTTTTCCGTCGCGTTACATACGTTGGGCCGTAGAAGCCCTTTTGCTGGTAGTGGTTATCCTTTGCCGTTATTGGCCGACGGCGGGCGAGGTATATGCCCGCTACGTCTATCCCGTGCTGTCTGCCGTGTTGTCCGCTTTGGTAGCATGGATTCCGTTCTCGGTGGAGGAATGGTTGGTCATCGCTTTCGCCCTCCTTTTCATGGGCTTGCCGTTCTGGGCCCGTCGCCGCAGAAAAGGTTGGAGATGGGCGTTGCGTGCCGAAGTGGAGTGCGCGGTAATCTGTTACCTTTGGTTTTATTGGGGATGGGGAATCAACTATTTCCGGAAAGATTTCTTTGTCCGTTCCTCTACCGAACCGGTAACTTATGTAGCAGCCGATTTCCACCGTTTTCTGGTTGCCTATACTGATTCCTTGAATGCTTCGTATACGGTGAGTGCGTTTCCTGCTTCCACAGAAATCGAAGAGGAAGTGAAGCAGCTGTACGCACAGGTCCCTTCCCGTTTCGGACTTTCCAGTCCTCGCAGCTACCAGCATCCCAAGCCAGTTGCCTTCAATGCCCTTTACTCCGGCGTGGGGGTACTAGGTTATATGGGACCTTTCTTCTCCGAGTCGCAGTTGAATAGTGAACTGCTTCCTTTGCAATGGCCCTTCACCTACGCCCATGAATACGCCCATTTGCTCGGGGTGAGCAGTGAAGCCGAAGCGAATTTCTGGGCCTATCAGATTTGCATCCGTTCCCAGTCGCCGTCGGTCCGTTATGCCGGTTATTTCGGCTTGCTGCCCTATGTCCTCTCGAATGCTGTCGGTTTGCTGGACGAAGAGGCTTATCAGCAGTTGTGCCGTTCCATCCGTCCGGAGGTGTGGCAGGCCCTTCGGGAAAAGGAAACCTATTGGGATTCGAAGTACAGCCCGTGGGTAGGACGGTTGCAGGCGCAGATTTATGAATGGTACCTGAAAGGCAATCAGATTTCGTCCGGCCAGAAAAATTATGGAGAAGTTATCTCTATGGTCTTGTCTTTGCCGTCAGGCTGGTGGCGGTGAACTTGCGAGAATGTGAAAATTGTGGTCGTCTGTCCGGAAAGAGATGAATTTTGAAGTCTCGCGAGGGAAAGATAGCTTATTTTCTTGTAAAACAATAAATTGCGGAGAATTGGGTTTCACCAATCTGGAAGGAGGGTGTAAAGAAATCTTAAAATCCGACTTTTCAACAAGCCGCAGAGAGCGGTGTCCATTTTCCTCCACCATCGCTTAAAGTGTGAAAATCAGTAAATAGACCGCTTTTTCAGAGAAAAAGCATTATCTTTACAGCCTTAATTTTTCTAAACTCACAGCGAACGAAAGAAAATTATACCACAATGACTATCACGATTCAGAAAGTTAAGACGAAAGAAGAACTGAAGAAGTTCATACGTTTCAATTACGAACTTTATAAAAACAATCCTTATTCGGTTCCCGATTTGTACGATGATATGCTCAACACTTTCAATCCGAAAAAAAATGCTGCGTTTGAGTTTTGTGAAGCCGATTATTTTCTTGCCTATCGGGGCGATGAAATTGTAGGGCGAGTGGCAGCCATCATCAACCACCGGGCCAATGATACGTGGCACAAGAAAGAAGTCCGCTTCGGCTGGATTGATTTCATTGATGAAGAAGAAGTGTCGGCTGCCTTGCTCGATGCCGTGGCCAAATGGGGGAAGGAGCGAGGAATGGAAGCCATGGTGGGACCGCTGGGGTTTACCGACATGGATGCCGAAGGTATGCTGGTGGAAGGGTTCGACCAGTTGGGTACGATGGCTACCATCTATAACTATTCTTACTATTCCGAACACATGGAACAGCTGGGCTTCGAGAAAGAAGCCGACTGGGTGGAATACAAGCTCACTGTGCCGCACCAGCTTCCCGAAAAGTTCGTACGTATCTCGGAAATCATCCTGCAGAAATACAAGCTGAAAATCAAGAAGCTCAAACGGAGCGAAATCAAGAAAGGAAATTACGGACAGAAAATATTCGACCTGATTAATGAAGCTTACGCACCTTTGTATGGTTATTCGCAGATGACGCAGGGACAGATTGACCAGTATGTCAAGATGTATCTTCCCCTCATTGATTTGCGGATGGTGTCGTTGGTGGAAGATGAAGAAGGCAATCTGGTAGCGGTGGGTATCGCCATGCCTTCGTTGTCGGTTGCCTTGCAGAAAGCCAAGGGAAAGATGTTGCCTTTCGGCTGGTATCATTTGCTGAAAGCTCTGTTCATTAAGCGTCCCCGTATTCTCGACCTGCTGCTGGTAGGTGTGAAGCCCGAATACCAGAGCAAGGGAGTCAATGCCCTGCTGTTCTACGATCTGGTGCCTATCTTCCAGCAAATGGGATTTGAGTACGGCGAGAGTAATCCGGAACTGGAACTCAATAAGAAAGTACAGGCACAGTGGAGTGCCTTCGAATCCGTGCAGCACAAGCGCCGCCGGGCTTACAAGAAAATGATTTAATGCCAAAAAGGGGATATATCTATGGAGGAAATTAACGAACACACCGTTTCTTCCGCCAACTATACGGAAGAGAACATTCGCCACCTGAGCGACATGGAGCATGTGCGTACCCGTCCCGGTATGTATATCGGACGACTGGGTGACGGTTCGCAGGCCGAAGATGGCATCTATGTGCTGCTCAAGGAAGTGGTGGACAACAGCATCGACGAGTTCAAGATGGGAGCCGGAAAACGTATCGAGATTCAGCTGGAAGACAACCTTCGTGTGTCCGTGCGCGACTATGGCCGAGGCATCCCTTTGGGAAGTCTGGTCGATGCCGTCTCCATGCTGAACACCGGAGGTAAGTACGACACCAAGGCCTTCAAGAAAAGTGTGGGACTGAACGGAGTAGGTGCCAAGGCGGTCAATGCCCTGAGTTCCCGTTTTGTGGCCTGGAGTGTCCGCGACGGACAGATGCGCAAGGCTGTTTTCGAACGTGGGGAACTGATTAGTGACGAGACCTGCGCCACCGACGAGGAAAACGGTACCTATATCTTCTTTGAACCCGACGATACCCTGTTCCTGAACTACCGCTTCCGTCCAGAGTTCATCGAGACCATGCTCCGTAACTATACCTATTTAAATACGGGCTTGTCCATTTACTATAACGGTCATCGCATTATAAGCCGTAACGGACTGGAAGATTTGCTGAACGACAACATGACGGCGCCGGGGCTGTATCCCATCGTACACCTCACGGGCGAGGACATCGAGATTGCCTTCACCCACAGCGCCCAGTACGGCGAAGAATACTATTCCTTTGTCAACGGACAGCACACCACCCAAGGAGGAACCCATCAGAGTGCCTTCAAGGAACACATTGCCCGTACCATCAAGGAGTTCTACGGAAAGAACCTCGAATACCAGGACATCCGTAACGGACTGGTAGCCGCCATTGCCATCAACGTGATTGAGCCTACCTTCGAGAGCCAGACCAAAATCAAGCTCGGGTCGCTTACCATGGCTCCCGAGAAAGATTCCGAAGGCAACCCTTATCCGCTTTCGGGCGTCAGTGTGAACAAGTTTGTGGGCGATTTCGTGAAGGAGCAGGTGGACAACTACCTCCACAAGCATCCCGACGTGGCCGAAATCCTGTTGCAGAAAATCCAGGAATCCGAAAAAGAGCGCAAGGCCATTGCCGGCGTGACGAAGATTGCCCGTGAACGTGCCAAGAAAGCCAACCTGCACAACCGTAAGCTGCGCGATTGCCGCATCCATCTCAATGACCAGAAAGGTGGTAAGAAAGACGATGAAGACGACCCTCGTCTGGAAAGTTCCATCTTCATCACCGAGGGAGATTCGGCCAGCGGTTCCATCACGAAGAGCCGCGATGTCAACACCCAGGCCGTGTTCAGCTTGCGCGGTAAACCGTTGAATTCGTTCGGCCTCACCAAGAAGGTGGTCTACGAGAACGAGGAGTTCAACCTTCTGCAGGCAGCCCTGAACATCGAAGACGGGCTCGACGGTCTCCGATATAATAAGGTAATCGTAGCCACCGATGCCGATGTGGACGGTATGCACATCCGCCTGCTGATGATAACCTTCTTCCTTCAGTTCTTCCCCGACCTGATAAAGAAAGGCCATGTCTATATTTTACAGACCCCGCTGTTCCGCGTGCGCAACCGTAAGAAAGGGGTTTACGAAACCATCTACTGCTATTCGGACGAGGAGCGCCTGGCAGCCATTGAGAAACTGAGCCCCAATCCGGAAATCACCCGATTCAAGGGACTGGGAGAAATTTCGCCCGACGAGTTCCGCCATTTCATCGGCAAGGACATGCGTCTGGAACAGGTCACCCTCCGCAAGACCGATGCCGTGAAGGAACTGCTGGAGTTCTATATGGGCAAGAACACCATGGAACGTCAGAACTTCATTATCGACAATCTGGTGGTGGAAGAAGACCTGATTAAGAATGAAGAATGAAAATGAATAATTAATAACTGCCAGTCATCAGTGATGAAAAAAGCAATATTCCCGGGCACGTTCGACCCGTTTACCATCGGCCACTATTCCGTGGTGAAGCGTGCCCTGACCTTTATGGATGAAATCATTATCGGCATCGGAGTGAACGACAAGAAGAAAACCTGGTTCCCCACCGAACGCCGTGTGGAGATGATCCGGAAACTCTATGCCGATGAACCCCGTATCAGCGTCGAGGCATACGACAATCTGACGGTGGATTTTGCCCGCGAACGGGGAGCCGGATTCATTATCCGCGGCATCCGTACCGTACACGATTTTGAATACGAAGAAACCATTGCCGACATCAACCGCAAGCTGGCCGGCGTGGAAACCATCCTGCTCTTTACCGAGCCGGAACTGACTGCCATCAGCTCCACCATCGTGCGTGAACTGCTGCAGTATGGCAAGGACGTGTCGGCGTTCCTGCCCGAAGGAATGGAAATAGACGAAAAATAAAACTTTCAACACATGAAAATCAGAAAACACGTATGGATGTTCTTCTGCGGACTGGCTGTCTGTACGGCCCTGTCGGCACAGAACAAACTCCTCGATTCTCCCTCGCGCAAGTTGCAGCTGGCAGAATTTGCCATCTCCAACCTGTATGTCGACAAGGTGGACGAAGACAAACTGGTGGAAACCGCCATTGTCAGCATGCTTGAAGAGCTCGACCCGCACTCCACTTATTCCGACCCGGAGGAAGTGAAGCGCCTCAATGAACCTTTGCAAGGAAATTTCGACGGTATCGGCATCCAGTTCAATATGGCTACCGATACTTTGTTTGTCATCCAGCCTGTGTCGGGCGGGCCTTCCGAGAAAGTCGGTATCCTGGCCGGCGACCGCATCATCGAAGTGAACGACACCGTGATTGCCGGTGTGAAGATGAACACCGACGAGGTGATGCGCCGTCTGCGCGGACCGAAAGGTTCCACAGTGAAGGTGAAAGTGCTGCGTGCCGGCGTCAAGGAACTCCTGCCGTTCACCATCAAGCGCGACAAGATTCCCGTGTACAGCCTCGATGCTTCCTATATGGTGGAAGGACAGATTGGCTATATCCGAGTGAACCGTTTTGCCGCCACTACCGCCAAGGAATTCACGGATGCCCTCCATAAATTGCAGAAGCAGGGCATGAAAGACCTGATACTCGACTTGCAGGGCAACGGCGGCGGTTACCTGAATGCGGCCATCAGCCTGTGCGACCAGATACTGGGCGAAAAGGAACTCATTGTCTATACCGAAGGCCGCCGCAATCCGCGTGCGGAATTTGAAGCCAAGGGCGACGGCGATTTCCAGCAAGGTCGTCTGGTGGTGCTCGTCGATGAATATTCGGCTTCGGCCAGCGAGATTGTCACCGGAGCCATTCAGGACTGGGACCGCGGTATCGTAGTCGGTCGCCGCACCTTCGGAAAAGGACTGGTGCAGCGTCCCATCGACCTGCCCGACGGCTCCATGATTCGTCTGACGGTGGCCCGTTACTATACTCCTTCGGGCCGTTGCATCCAGAAGCCCTACGAAAGTATTGAAAAATACAACCAGGATTTGATTGACCGCTACAACCGGGGTGAAATGATGAGTGCCGACAGCATCCACTTCCCTGATTCGCTCAAGGCCAAGACCCTGAAGCTGGGACGCACCGTGTATGGCGGCGGAGGTATCATGCCCGACTATTTCGTGCCCATCGACACTACGATGTACACCGATTATTATCTGTCTCTCCGCGACAAAGGAGCCATGGTGAAGCTGAACATCCAGCTCATCGACCGTCACCGGAAAGAATGGCTCAAGCAATATAAGACTTTCGACCGTTTCAACCGCGAGTTTGAGGTGACGAAGGAGATGCTCGACGAGCTGGTGGCACAGGGCACTTCGCTGGGAGTGACCTACAATGAGGCCCAGTTCCAGACCGCACTGCCGCTGGTAAAGACCCAGTTGAAAGCCCTGCTGGCCCGCGACATCTGGGATATGAGCGAATACTTCCAGGTGATTAACACGCTGAACGACAGCATGAAAAAGGCCGTGGAACTGTTGCGTGAGCCCGGCATGAATTTCCCCAAAAGATAACCCTCGAAAAACGTCCTTGCGTTTGCGGAAAAACGCAAGGACGTTTTCATTAAAACGCAAGTGCGTTTGGATCAAAACTCTTCGGCGTTTTGTTTCAAACGCACTTGCGTTTTTTTGTGCCCCGAATCCGCCGGCCGATTACAGAATTTTTTCCATAATCTGTTGTATTATCTGAATAAATCTTCTAATTTTGCATCATAATTTGGACCGTGAAGTGCGAAATTATAGTTCTAACAATTAAATAATTTAAATTCAATCATTTATGTGGTTAAGTAATTCATCTATTGGAAGGAAAGTGGTGATGAGCGTCACAGGTATCGCCCTTGTCCTGTTTCTGACATTTCACATGGCGATGAACCTTGTTGCATTGTTCTCGGGCGAGGCATACAACATGGTTTGTGAGTTCCTCGGCGCTAACTGGTATGCACTGGTAGCTACTGTCGGACTGGCTGCCCTGTTTGTAATTCACATCATCTACGCTTTCTGGCTGACGATGCTGAACCGTGCCGCACGCGGTCACGAACGTTATGCAGTGACAGCAAAACCGAAAAACGTGGAATGGGCATCTCAGAACATGCTGGTGCTGGGTATCATCGTGATTCTGGGTCTGGCACTTCACTTTGTGAACTTCTGGAGCAAAATGCAGTTCGCTGAAATCGTGGGCAACCCGATGCTGGGAGGTCTTCATGCAGCCGACGGTTATGGCTACATCCTGCAGACATTCTCTAATCCGGTGTTCTTTGTACTGTACATCATCTGGCTGATTGCCTTGTGGTTCCATTTGACTCACGGATTCTGGAGCGCCATGCAGACGCTGGGTTGGAACAACACCATCTGGATTAACCGCTGGAAATGCATCTCAAACATCTATTCTACCATCATCGTACTGGGTTTCATGCTGGTAGCTGTAGTGTTCTTCCTGAAGAGCCTGATGGGTTGCGGTGCTTGCTAATTTAAGTGTAACTGATTAAATTGAAAAAACATTATGACTAAGATACTTGATTCTAAGATTCCTGAAGGCCCGATAGCTGAGAAATGGACCAATTATAAAGCTCACCAGAAACTGGTGAACCCGGCTAACAAACGTCGTCTGGACATCATCGTAGTAGGTACAGGTTTGGCAGGTGCTTCTGCAGCTGCTTCTCTGGGTGAAATGGGATTCCGCGTATTCAACTTCTGTATTCAGGACTCTCCGCGTCGTGCACACTCTATCGCTGCACAGGGAGGTATCAACGCGGCCAAGAATTACCAGAACGACGGTGACTCTGTATATCGTCTGTTCTATGATACAGTGAAAGGTGGTGACTATCGTGCACGTGAAGCCAACGTATACCGTCTGGCTGAAGTGTCAAACAACATCATTGACCAGTGCGTGGCACAGGGTGTTCCTTTCGCTCGTGAATACGGCGGTACACTGGCCAACCGTTCATTCGGTGGTGCACAGGTATCTCGTACTTTCTACGCCAAAGGTCAGACAGGTCAGCAGCTGTTGCTGGGTGCTTATTCTGCATTGAGCCGTCAGGTAGGTGCAGGTACCGTAAAACTGTACACCCGTTATGAAATGGAAGACATCGTCATCGTAGACGGTCGTGCACGCGGTATCATTGCCAAGAACCTGGTAACTGGTAAGCTGGAACGTTTCGCTGCCCATGCAGTGGTAATCGCTACCGGTGGTTACGGTAACACTTACTTCCTGTCTACCAACGCCATGGCTTGTAACTGTACAGCTGCCATGTCTTGCTACCGTAAAGGTGCCTTGTTTGCCAACCCGGCTTACGTACAGATTCACCCGACCTGTATCCCGGTACACGGTGACAAGCAGTCTAAGCTGACTTTGATGTCTGAATCTCTGCGTAACGACGGTCGTATCTGGGTTCCGAAGAAACTGGAAGACGCCAAAGCTTTGCAGGCTGGCACGATGAAGCCGACAGACATTCCTGAAGAAGACCGTGACTACTATCTGGAACGTCGTTATCCGGCATTCGGTAACCTGGTTCCGCGTGACGTAGCTTCACGTGCTGCCAAGGAACGTTGCGACCATGGCTTTGGTGTGAACAACACCGGTCTGGCTGTTTATCTGGACTTCTCTGAATGTATCGAACGTCTGGGCTTGGATGTAGTTCGTCAGCGTTACGGTAACCTCTTCGATATGTACGAAGAAATCACTGACGTCAATCCGGGTGAAGTAGGAAAAGAAATCAATGGCGTGAAATATTATAATCCGATGATGATTTATCCGGCTATCCACTACACAATGGGTGGTATCTGGGTAGACTACGAACTGCAGACTACTATCAAGGGTCTGTTCGCTATCGGTGAATGTAACTTCTCTGACCACGGTGCCAACCGTCTGGGTGCATCTGCATTGATGCAGGGTCTGGCCGACGGATATTTCGTATTGCCTTACACTATCCAGAACTACCTGGCCGACCAGATTACAGTTCCTCGTTTCTCTACCGACCTGCCGGAATTTGCAGAAGCAGAAAAGGCTGTTCAGGACAAGATTGACCACCTGATGAACATCAAGGGTAAGAAGTCAGTCGATTCTATCCACAAGGAACTGGGCCGTGTGATGTGGGAATACGTCGGAATGGGACGTACGGCAGAAGGCTTGAAGACCGGTCTGGCCAAGTTGAAAGAAATCCGTAAGGAATTCGAAACCGAACTGTTCATCCCGGGTTCTAAGGAAGGCATGAACATCGAGCTGGACAAGGCTATCCGTCTGAACGACTTCATCACAATGGGTGAACTGATTGCTTACGACGCATTGAACCGTAACGAGTCTTGCGGTGGTCACTTCCGTGAAGAATACCAGACAGAAGAAGGCGAAGCAAAACGTGACGACGAACACTTCTTCTACGTAGCTTGCTGGGAATACCAGGGAAGCGACGACAAGGCTCCGGTATTGTACAAAGAACCGCTGGTTTACGAAGCTATCAAAGTACAGACTCGTAACTACAAGAGCTAATCAGTGAAGTTAAACAATTAAAGAATCTAAGTAAAATGGATAAAAATATATCATTTACGCTGAAAATTTGGCGTCAGAACGGACCTAAGGATAAAGGTCATTTCGATACATTCCAGATGAAAGATATCCCGGGCGATACTTCTTTCCTGGAAATGCTGGATATCTTGAATGAACAGCTGATTGAAGAAGGAAAAGAACCGATTGTATTCGACCACGACTGTCGTGAAGGTATCTGCGGTATGTGTTCTTTGTATATCAACGGACATCCTCACGGACCTGCTACGGGTGCTACTACCTGTCAGATTTACATGCGTCGTTTCCACGACGGCGATGTCATCACGGTTGAACCATGGCGTTCTGCCGGTTTCCCGGTTATCAAGGACCTGATGGTAGACCGTTCGGCATACGACAAAATCATGCAGGCCGGTGGTTTCATCAGCGTGCGTACAGGCGCTCCTCAGGACGCCAACGCCATCCTGATTCCGAAGCCGGTAGCCGACGAAGCCATGGATGCAGCCACTTGCATCGGTTGCGGTGCCTGCGTGGCAGCTTGTAAGAACGGTTCAGCCATGCTGTTCGTTTCTGCCAAGGTGAGCCAGTTGAACCTGTTGCCTCAGGGTAAGCCGGAAGCTTTGCGCCGTGCGAAAGCCATGATTGCTAAGATGGACGAACTGGGCTTCGGTAACTGTACGAACACTCGTGCCTGCGAAGCTGAATGCCCGAAATGTGTCTCTATCAGCAATATTGCCCGTTTGAACCGCGATTTCATCAAGGCCAAACTGAAAGACTAATTGTCAATTATTTCTGAATAAAACCCAGATTCGCCCCGGAGCAGAGATTGTTTCGGGGCGAATTGTTTCTATATTGCTAAAGATTTTTAAAAAGCTGAAAATCAACGGGTGAATATTTGCATAGAATGAGTGTTATTCATACATTTGTCACGTGATTTTTTTCATAGTATTAGATTTAAGGTTAACAAGGTTGGGAGAAAGCGTTCTCCCATTTTTTTTACCCTTTTTTTGGTAGAGAATGAAAAAAAATTGGTATTTTAGAATCAGCTTTATATAAAGTTGGGGGATTATGAAGCGGTTTATAGTATGTATCTGGTTTGGTTGGATTATATCTTTCCTTTATGGGGCATCGGTATCTTTCGATGATATGCGCAGAAGGATTGCCTACGACCCTGTAGGTGCTCTTGCTGCGCTGGACAGTCTGGAGACCGGTTCGGCTTGTTCTTCCTATCAGGTAGATTATCTGCGGGCTTTGTCCTATCACACTCAGTCGCAGTATTACATGGCAGTGTATTATGTCCGTCGTGCATTCGTCAGCGAAGGCATGCAGCAAGATTCTATATTGGTTCCGTATGCGTATATGCTGTGGGCCAAGTCGTCCATTCTCTCCTTTCAGCTGAAAGAAGCGGCCAAAGTGATTGCGGCAGGGAAAAACTATGCCTTGCAGCATCATAATTTGGGTCTGAGGGCCAATATGCTGCAAATGGAAGGCGACCTTTACCGCAAGATGGGACTTCTGTCTAAAAGCTATGAATGCGTCATGAAGGCTATGGCACTGTTGTCGGGGGCCAAGGCACAGGAAGATTATCTCCTGCTTTCCAACAGTATGGGCTACCTGATGCTTTATTACATAAATGATAACCGGTTGCAGAAGGCCTGGGAAATAGGTCTGCGGCGGGAAGAAGTCCTTGCCGCGTGGGAAAAGTGCCTGACTGAAGATGCGCATGTGCTGGACCGTCATAAAGGTTTTTTCTACAGTAAGATGGCCTATCTGGCTTATAAGCTGAAAAAAAGGGGGCTGTCTGATGCTTATGCCGGAAAATTCTATGCAACCAATTTCTCCAAGACCCAGGCAGGCTTGCTCGAAATGAACGATTATCTGCTGAAGATAGGCCATTATGAGGAGGTATTGCACCACAATGAGGATTATCTGAACCAAGTGAATGAAGCAGACTCCCTGAACCTCATCCGTCTTCGTACGCTTGCGCAGAGCAGCCAGGCATACCGCGCGTTGGGGGATTACGTGCATGCTTACCTCACGATGCTTCAGGTACATCAGATTTCCCAGCAGATGGCTACCAGCCGCGAGCGCAGCCAGATACTCCAGCTGGCAGATGTGACGGAGGCTGCGGCCCGTGAATATCAGCTGAAGAAGGCCGATTATCACCTGGAAGTCCAGCATAACTTTATTTGGGGGCTGCTGGCCGTGATGCTGGTTTTACTGGTATTGCTTGGCGCGCTTTGGCGGGCTTTGTTCGTGATTCGCCGGAAGAACCGGAAAATGGCCGAGCTGGTGCTGAAGTTGGACAATCAGCGGGAGGAAAGCTTTTGCGTGGAAAAGGGGCAGAAGAGAGAAGAGGAGAAGGGGACAGATGAACAGCTGTTTTTCAATTTCGATCGCCAGGTGAAAGAGCAGCGGCTGTATTTGAACTATCAGCTGGGGCGCGATGATTATGCCCAGCTGATGGGAGTGGACCGCAACCGTTTTGCCGCCATATTGAAGAAATTCACTTCCCACAATCTGAGTTCTTATCTCAACGAGCTTCGTTTGGAATATTCAGTCACCCTGTTTCGGGAGCATCCCGACTGGTCAATCAATAAGGTGGCGGAAGAAAGCGCGCTTCCCCGCACTTCTACCTTCTACCGGCTGTTTAAAGACAAGTATGGCATCAGTCCCAACAGTTTCCGGAAAACCCTGGACTGATGATTTCGGCATACGCAAATCATGCATGCGTAGATTATTTGAATTGTCGTTTGTGCTATTTTCTTCTATTCTCATTTTTCGGCAGATTTCTTGACAAAATGGGAATCTTTTTTGATAATATGAGAAGTTTTCACTTTATGCCATCTTCCATTTCTATATATCTTTGTAATCGAAATGTTAAAGATAATTGAAACTATGGAAAGAGTTTTCAGGGTAGATGCATAATTCTACCAGGGGATAAAAGCTTTTCTGATAAAAATTAGTGAACATTTGTTTTTATTCTTATAGAATAATATATGTTATGGTTTTAAACAAGTGAGTAACGCAAAGTTAAAAGAAAAAGGCTATGAAAAAAACACTTGTATGGATATTTTGTGTGTTTGTATGCGTATCGGTATCCGCTCAAAAAATAGCTGTGAAAACGAACATGCTTTATGATGTAACTACCACGTTAAATCTTGGTGTAGAGTTTAGCGTGGCACCGAAGTGGACTATCGACGTGTCGGGTAACTATAATCCTTTTAATTTGGGTAATGACAAGAAGATGAAACACTGGCTGGTGCAGCCTGAAGCGCGTTACTGGTTCTGTGAGGCTTTCAACGGACATTTTCTGGCACTTCATGCATTGGGCGGACAGTTTAATGTCGCCGATATGGATTTAGGCATTTTCCCTTCTTTTAAGGACTATCGTTATCAAGGCAGCATGTACGGAGCCGGTATCGGCTACGGTTACCAGTTCGTGCTTTCCAAACATTGGAACTTGGGGCTTGAAATTGGTGCCGGATGGATACGTGCCCATTACGACCAGTATGATTGTCCGCATTGCGGGGAATGGCGTGGAAGCGACAAGAAAGACTATTTCGGCCTGACCAAGGCAGCCATATCCTTGATTTACGTAATTAAATGATGGAGGAACGCAGGATGAAAAAATATATTCTCTCTCTCGTATTCGTGCTGGCTGCCGGTATTCCCGTTCTGGGCCAGACTTCTTATCTGAGTGAAATAAAGATAGTGAACCGCGAAGTGGCGAAGACAGCCGACCGTCAGGCCCGTGTGAAGATGACGGTGAATCTGGATAATCTGGACATCAAAAAACAGCATTCGCTGCGCGTGGTGCCGGTCATTCTTTCTGCCGACGGCAGTCAGGAACAGGAACTTCCTCCTTTTGTGGTGAACGGCAAAGTGCGCGATAAAGTGCAGCAGCGTACGGAAGCTTTTGAACATATCGATTTCAATCCCGGAGCCGTGGCAAAGATACGCCGTAAGAACGGTGAGGCTCAGACGGTGGATTACGAGGCATCCGTACCCTTCAAACGCTGGATGATTGGAGGCAATCTTCAACTCCGTGCGTATGTGACAGGCTGTGCCCAGTGTAATGACGGTGACGAAACAGCCACTACGGGCGATATTTTCCCACCGATGACTCCGGTTTACTATTCTCCGTTTATCCAGCCAAAGGAAGAGATTGTGAAGCGTCGTTCCGAGACCCGTTCTGCACGCTTGCAGTTCCGTCAGGACAGCTATCGCATTGAGCCGAAGTACAAGGGCAACCAGGCAGAACTGGACACCGTGAGCAATTCCATTGCGCTGGTAAAAGATAACGATGACCTGACCATTACGGGGATTTATGTAACGGGTTACGCTTCTCCGGAAGGAACTTTTGCCTATAATATGAAGCTGTCTGAGCGTCGTGCGAAGGCCTTTACGGAATATATGAAAGACGATTTGAAAGCGATTGATCCGCAGCTTTACCACGTGGACTGGAAAGGTGAAGACTGGGTTGGTCTGCGTGAAGAGGTGGTGAAATGTTTCGACCTGCCGAAGCGTGAAGAAGTTTTGGATATCATCGATCATTGCGGGGATGACAAAGATGCCTGCGAAAAACAGTTGAAAGCGTTGGTACCACCGACCATCTATCAGTATTTGCTGAAGGAGTTGTATCCGGCAGTTCGTCGCAACGAATACCGTATAGAATACAATGTGCGTCACTTTACGGTAGAAGAGGGCCGGGAGATGATTAAGAACCATCCGGAGCTGATGAGCATAAGTGAGATTCAGCAAGTAGCCGACAGCTACGGTAAGGGAAGTCCTGAATATGTGGATTGCCTGGTGAGCGGTGTAAAGGCTTATCCAAGCGATGTGACGGCTGTGAACAATGCTGCACTGGCCCTGATGGAGGCCAACCGTACAGGTGAAGCTATCCGTTTGCTGGATAACGCTCCGGCAGAAGGCGAATTGCTGAATATGAAGGGAGTGGTTTATGTCAAGGCTGGCAATCTGGAAAAGGCCGTACAGGCTTTCTCTGAGGCGCAGGCTAAAGGCTATTCTCAAGCAGCAGAGAATCTGACACAACTGAAACAGTATATGGAATATATGGCCGAATGAAATAGGATAGAGAATCATATAAGAAAATGTGTAATTTAATTTTTATTTGTTATGAAATTGTCTAAAAGTTTATTTTTGGCATTTGCGGGCTTGGGTTTGTTCGCATGCTCTAATGAAGACAATGTACCGTCGGCTGACAACAGTCATAGTGGTACATTCTTGACGTTGACTTTGGTAGGAACAGAAAACAGTGGTTCTAGAACGGTGGCTGGAGAAGATGGTACAGTGGAAGGAACGGTAGCAGAGTCAACGATTTCAGAAGCTATGGTAGTTTTGTGTGCTTCTGATGGAACTATACAATCTGCAAAGAAAGTGAGTTGTATAAAAAAGGATGATAGCAGCGTGGAAACTTATCCGGTAGAAGCTGGAGTGGGTACTTATTATGTGTATGTGATTGCAAATCCGGGAACTACTTTGTTTGATGGAATTACAGGTAATATTAAGAGCTTGGAGAAAGCAATTACAAGTAGTGCTGATTTTGCTACAAATAGTCAATTCCTGATGTTTAGTGAATGTCATGGAACTGATAAGACAGGAGGGCAGGAGATAACCGTATCTGCTGAAAATGATTATGACAATCCGGCTAGGACTGCTGAACCTATCAAACTCGACCGTTTAGCAGCAAAGATTACTTATGAAGAAAAACAAGGGGGGGTCGATATTAGTGCTGCAGAAGGAGAGTTGACAGAATTGACTGGGATTACATTCAATGGTTTTGCTTTGGTAAATGGAATCAAAAATTTTTATCTGCAACAGCATTGGAATGCGGCTGCCCCTACTGCTACGGGAACTTCCCATATAAATACTTTGTTAACCCCCACAGTAACGAATAATGCTTCTGATAATTTTTATAACAGATGGGATGATTTCCGTACGGTGACTAAGGTAAGTGATTCTTATACTGCAGCTGTTGATGTAAAGAATACTTCTTTTACTACAAATGCTTTATATTGTATGGAAAATAACTCAGGATCAACAACTGATAATTGTTTTGCTGAGGGCTCAGATTTGAATGGTAATACTACGGGGGTAATTTTTAAGGCCACAGCTACGGTTGCAGGAAGTGATGAATGTGCAGGAAAGAACTGTTTCTATGCCTACAATGGCGAGTATTTTGCTACATTGGGGGCTGTTCAAGCTAAATATTCAGCAGTATTTGATGATAAAGATGGACTTGACAATGATAGATTAGAAGAACTAGCAGTAGCGGAGGCTGAGTTGAAATCAGCTAAAGCCGGAACGGCAAGCGAAGAAGCTACAGTAAAAACTATTTCTGACTTCCGTGTGAAATACAATATTCATGTGTATGAAGACGGAGTGATGTATTATACACATTATATTGAAGATCAAAACTATACGGCAGCAGATAGTGAACAGGCTCAAGTGAACTATCAGTCTGTTATGCGTAATACTATTTACGGATTGACTGTAAATTCTGTAAAAAATATTGGAGATGATATTCCGGGTGGATGGAATCCGGATACTGATCCGGAAGATCCTACTACTCCGAAGACTTATTTGGTGGTAGAGTGCCAGGTAAATCATTGGGTTTTGAGTAATTACGATGTAGACTTGCAATAAATGGAAGAGAAAAGTCCATGGAACAGTTTGTGACTGTTCCATGGATTGTATAAAAGTCGGTAGACTATACATGTTTTTTTGCAACATTTGTTTTGTTGCCCCGAAGTAGAAAACAATGAGGGAATGTCCTAAGTGGGCTTCCTGCGATATATAAAATAAAAGCACTGAATCATGAAACGAAGTCAGAAAGTAGGGATGTGGAGCATGCTGGTAACAGCGTTCTGGGTATTGCTGTGTACATCTTGTATTCGTGAAGACAGAGATGATTGTCCGGCTACTGTAGGCCACGGTGTGAAAGTGAACTTTCGTTACACGTATAATATAGTAGAGAATGATGCTTTTGGAAAGGAAGCGGAGAATGTACGTGTATGGATTTTTGATGAAGAAGGAAAGTTCGTTTCCATGCAAGAAGATGAAGGTGATCACATTGTGAATGGTTATACTTTGGCGTTGCCGTCTTTGTCAGTGGGTAAGTATAAACTGGTGGCTTGGGCAAAAAGTATGGATTATGATGATGAACTGTCGGAGTTCTCTTTTCCAGATTTGATTGCGGGACAATCAACGGTGAGTGATTTAACTGCTTATTTGAACCGCGATGAAGACAATGTGTGCAGTACCCGTTTGAACGGACTGTTGAGCGGTACGCTGGATGTGGAAGTGACGGGTGCAGAAGAAGAAGTCTTCACAATCGACATGATGAAGTGTACCAATACATTGCGTGTTATCTTGATGCCGGCTCGTGCGGGACAGACTTTATATCAGGAAGATTATTCGTTTGTGATTGACGGAAAGAATGGATGGTTGGATTATAAAGCCGATCCTTATGGGCAGGGTGAAGTGACCTATAAGCCTTATTATCAGGAATTGTTGAGAGATGAAACTGTATCTGGAGAATCACGTGCGGACGATGCGGAAATCAATCATGCGGTGGTGGCCGAACTCAATACGTCAAGAATGATGGTAGACCAAGGGCCTCGTTTTAGAATTATCAATAACAGGACCGGAAAGGATGTGTTAGACATTAATTTGACATGGTTTCTGTCACTGCAGGCGGTAGGAGAGCATCGTGCGGAATGGGATGATCAGGAATATCTGGATCGTCAGGATACGTATGCCGTTACTTTCTTTGTGGATGGAGATACTTTCCTGCAAAATTATATCATCGTCAATGGATGGGTAATTTCATTGGAAGATGTGACTTTAGGCTGAGTATGTGAAACAGGAAGAAGAGTTTTTATGTATAAGATAGGGTGGATTTATTGGGTAGTCCTGGGGGCGTTGATAAGCCTGTTGCCGGGTTGTAAGGAAGAGGTTAAAGAGGAAGCGACGTATGCACATGTTGTGACATTAAATTTTCCTTCTTTGCAGCCTTACACCACTCGTACGCGTGCGGAGGGAATTGTAAATGCTGAAGAAGGAGAGAGCACATTTTATAATGCTCGTATCTGGATTTTCGGTTCTTCTGCCGCTGATGAGGATAAGGCATTGGCTTATAAGTATGTGCCTGATGCCTTACGTTATACAGATAATATGGGCACGTTGCGGGTAGAAATGGTTCTTCCTTCCGAGTGGGAAGGCGAGTCGGACATCTATGTGCTGGTGAACGGAGGAGAGGAAACCGGATTGTCTGCTGAATCTTCACGGAAGGCACTTAAGGAGGCTGTTTTCAGTAAACCATATTCTATGTTGACAGATGAGGGACTGTTGATGTCAAGAATTGTAACGGGAATCACCAGAACCCAGTTGGAGACGGGGACTTTCCAGATTCTGCTGGAAAGGGGGGTGGCCAAAATGGGCTGCTATTTTACAAATCAGACCAGTGAGGATTTTAGGGTGACTTCAGTTGCTTTTAGCAGATTGTCATCGCAAGGTACGGTCTTTCCTGAATCAGTAATGGCTGACAAGGTCACTTCGCGTCCTACTGCCCCTTCTATACCGAATACTTCTGTTTCTTCTGAAAGTTTCACGATAACTGTTCCGGAAGCGACCACATTTGGGACAGGCCAGTCTAAAATCATTCAGGAGGAAGGCAAGGAACAGGCCTATCTTGACGCCCTGAATCAGACAGCTACTTCTCTGACTCCATATTATATTCATGAAGCAGCTTCAAATCAAGTGAAATGTGTCATTCGGTATACAATAAATGGGGAATTCAGAAGTCGGGAGGTCGTGTTGGATGGCAGTATCATACGTAATCATTTTGTCGTGGTATATGCTCACTATTCGGGAGAACTGAATTTGAATTTCGTGGTATTTCCGTGGGATACTGAAGATGAAATTTTCATTAGCTATAATGACCAGTTTAAGGGTAGTCTTGTCCTTTCCAGTCAGGATGTACGTGTTGAGGGAGATAAAGCGTATGCTACGGTGTTTAATGATGAAAACCGCCAGGTGACGTTTACGATGGAAATGGAAGTTCCTGTTGGTGCTAGGTGGACTGCCAATTTATCAAATGGAAATGAATTTGAGCTGTATAGTGAGTCAAGTGCTTCTGGTACGGCTTCGGGTATTGGTGGAGCGGGACCGGTCACTTTTTCTGTTCGACCTACTCAGGCATTTGATGCAGCTGTAGAACGTGAAACAGAACTTTATATAACCTTGACCCGTTTGGTGGATGGAGGAGAAACAGAAAACGGAGAGCAGGTTATCAATAATGAAGGGAATCATCCTGGAACTATTACTCGTATCCGGATACGTCAGGTTTCAGCTGACCAGTGGGATGCTGCTGCCATTCAACCATGATAAATTGAGAGTATATGATGAAAAGAGATTATTTATATATGTGCTTGCTTTTGCTGTGTAGCCTGCTTTTTTGTACTGGTTGCATGGAAAATGAGATGTGGGCTGACGAGGAAACGGTTTCTGAAGGGCTGGTCTTGAATTTGCTGGCAAGTGGTGAAGCTGTTGTGGCAGGGCGTTCTATTGCATCAGACGAAGATTTGAGAGAAGATTTAGTAGAGAATGTGGATGTGTTTTTCTTTGCCGCAGACAATAAAGAAGAGGTGGCCCGTTATTATCATAAAGAGGTGGGGGAAGATGGTAAAGTGCTTTTGGAAACGGGAAACTGGAAATCCAAGTTCCCGGAAGCGAGTTATGACGTTTATGTAGTGGCCAATTTTCATCAGTATGATGATGCTTCTACTCCGGAAACAGAGACAGATTTAAGCCGGATAAAGACTTGGACGGCATTGGTGGCTCTCAGTGATACGGATCCGGATATTTTTAAGGTAGAGAACGATAAGTTTGGAAATGAGGAAACTTATACGGGAAAGAAGTTCATGATGGATGGCAAAAAAGAAGGATGGACACCCAGTGAAGGTACAGACGAAACAATTGCCATTGATTTGGCACGGGCTGCTGCCAAGATTGTGGTGAATGTAAGCTATACAGACGATTTTCTGGTTGCAGATAGGACGATTGTAGATGTACGGAAGAAACTTGTACGCTATGCGCAGGATGTCCGTGTGCTGGCAGAGGCGGATCCCATCCCCATTCTTGATTTATATGGCGATGCAGACGGTGTAGGTATGTCTACATTCAATCATACAGAAGGAAGTGGGGTAGCACGAAAGGATGTGCTTTATGCATATAGTTATCCCAATGAATGGGGAGATAATGTAGCCGATCAGGAAACCTATATATTGATGAATATCCCGTATACAGACGGCAGTCAGGGAGATTTATATCAGAATTATTATAAGATTCCGGTACGTATCTCCAATACAGCCGCCGACTTATGCTTGAAACGTAATACGGTCTATACTATCAATGTGACAGTAGACCGTGTGGGAAATAAAGAGATAGACCAGCCTGTAGAACTTAAGCCTGAAATTTCGATTGCTTCTTGGCAAAATAAAGAAATAGAGGTGGGAGGAGATGCCTATAAATATTTGATTGTCAGCGAAGATGAGATTGAGATGCATAATGTGGCTGACACGGTAGTCACTTTTTTCTCTTCTTCAGCCATAAAAGTCACGTTGGATGCAGCTTATTATGTGGATAAATCTGGAAATGAGATTTCATTGAAAGAAACATCTTCCGATTGGTATTCTGTGGATTATGATAAATCTGCTTTGTCTGGGGAGTTAAAGATTCACAGTGAGGTACCTAAGATTGTGACAGCACGTTATTTTACGTTGACCGTTACGAACGAGGAGGACATGGAGAAAACAATCCATGTGATACAATATCCTCTGGAATATATCTCGGGTGTGCCAGGTTTGTATTCCTATGTAGAACAATATATAAACGAAGAAGGGAACACTGTGAAGGTGAATGGTGGATGGCCCAGTAACTTTAACTGGGATGGAGAATATTTTACAGATATAAAAAAAGGACTGAATGGGCATATAGGTAATAATCCTTATATGAAATCTAAGTTTTATAGGGTGGAGGAGAAGAAGATTTATCGTATAGATGAGAGCTATTCAAACCATGTGAGGGAAAACACTGATGCACATAACAACCGGATGTATTTGGTGCAGATATCCAGTACGAGTGAAAAATATACAGTGGCTCGTCCTAAAATGACAGGTACAGGAGTAGGGAGTGTGACTGCTTTGGGAGAGGAAAATAACCGACTAGTCTCTCCTTCATTTATGTTGGCTTCCAATTTGGGAAATATTGGAGATGTAAATTGGGTTAGGGCACAAGATAACTGCAAATATTATGTGGAATATAGCATTTATACAGTTAAGGAGGCAGATCGGTTAAATGGGAAAACTTATGACAGTATGGGACATCGGTGTTTTGATGACTGGCGGTTACCTACTTACGCAGAGTTGCAGATTATCGCAGGTTACCAATCGACGCAGGACAAAGTGATGGATGTGGTGTTGACAGATGATTATTATTGGGCTGCAGACAAGTATACGTATTTAATAACAGCTGACCCAAAACCAACAGACAATCGGATTCCTACTGGTACAGATTCAAAAAGTGATGGGAAAGTACGTTGTATACGGGATGTGACTCCAGAAGATTTGAAAGAGTTGCGTGCACAGAATATCAGATAAATAAAAACGAAAGATAGTTAGATATATGAAACAGATATATGTTTTTTGGATGTGTTTGTTTTTACTGGTAGGCTTGTCTGCTTGCACTGACGAGGTTGCCGTAGAAAACGGACAAGAAACGGTAGCCGAGGGAGATGTGGCACTTCAGTTGAGTGTCAGTGTGCCGGATGTGAAAGTGGTGACTACACGTGATATTGACCCCGATGGTTTAGGGATAAAAACGCTTTATCTGTTTTGTTTTGATGAGTATGGTTCTTATATAGGACGTCGTGATGCTTCCAACATTCAGTTGGTAAGCGGTGAGAATGGGAATTATGCATATAGGTTCGATGTAACGGTACCGAGTAGTACGCGTAGAATACATTTTTTGTCGAATGTCTATTTGGATGATATAAATGCCGTGCCTGGCATGAGTGAGACAACCTTGATACCCTCTATTGTTTCCGCTTCAGGGCTCATGGCCTATTGGGGACGTGTGGCTGTAACAGACTTAAACAGTTTCCCTTCGTCGATAGTGCTTTACCGTAATCAGGCCCAGGTGTGCTGGGAAGTAGAGTCAGGGGGCGGATTGCAGGTTTTTGGGTATGCGGTTTGTAACCGCCGGGCATGGGGAACCATTGCTCCTTTTAATCCGCATGCAGAAAAGGATGAAGATAAATTTAATTATTCACTGGATGCTCCTTATGTAACGGAACCTGCTGCAGACTATCAGGTGTTGTCGACCGACGCTACGGATGTGACGGTGCAGGGAGATGAGGCGCAAGGAGACCCTCATTATATATTTGAAAATCCGAATACGCTCGATGCTCCCGTTTATGCCGTCATGCTGATTGGAGAAACGAAAGAATCGGCCAAGTATTATAAAATCATGTTTGTGGATGGCAACAAGAATTTGCTGCCTATTTACCGTAATTTTAAATATGTGATTCGAATTAGTTCTGCTCCTCCTGAGTCAATGGGTTACACCACTTTTGATGAGGCGAAGGAGGGCATTGCAGCCAATAATGCCTGGGTCTCTGTCGATCCGGAGATTCCAGAACTCAGCGACGGAACGCATACGTTGAACATTCTGAATGGGACGACACAGATATTCAACGAGGGAGGTGAACAGACAATTGATTTTACTTACGATGGTAATAGTGAGGACGTTTCTGTTTCGTGGCTTGATAATGACGGAACACTTTCCAGTGTAACTCCTCAATTGAGTTCTACAGGCAATAATACATATACCATTACAATGAATTTGGCGCAACCAAAGGAAGACCCGGTGATTGGTACCTTGTTGTTGCGGGCGGGTGTGTTTACCCGTCAGATAAAAGTTTATCTGATGAAGCCCTTTGAGTTCAAGCCTGTATGGGTGTCTACCGGAGTCCCGATGGAGAAAGATGAAAGGTTGTCCATGACATTTGTCATCCCGGATAATTATCCAAGCGAATTGTTTCCGATTACTTGCAAGATTGCTACAAATACCATGAATGCCAATGATGATTTGGGGGTACAGTTACCTGTTATAATAGAGGACTGCGAGTATCATATTGAAACGGAGGATGGAGAACCGGAAGAACCAAACCGTACTACCAATTGGGGATATAAATTTGTTTATACAGCCACCAGACCAGGTATTCAGGAAGTCTTTTTTACATTGAATGTAAGTGAAGGGAATGATCCGGAGGGTACAGTAGAATATGTAGGGTCATCTTGCCCTTATTTGAAGGAGAAGCATGCACATGTATTTCTGGAAGCAGAAAACTTTAAGGACGAGGAAAAGGTCGTTTTATTCCAGTCGGGATCGAAAGGTATGTATATTACAGTGGACGGAGCAGATGAGAATAATCCGGGCTTTTTGTTGGAAAAATTGGCTCCCACAGTCAATCAGCCAGTTACTATTAAGTTGAATTTTACAGGAGAGACTCCTACAACGAACACTGTGATGCGTATTGCGACCACTTCATTGGTTCCTGTGGACAGTGAGAAGAATAAATATATCAACAATGGGACTCCTACGACGAATGGTATTGTGAACTATTATTGGATTAAGCCAGGAGAGGTTTCCAGTTTGACTTTGAATTTCCTGACAAATACTCCGGATGTGGATGATTTGGTGCGCTTTTCAATTGATAATGAAAATGAATTTGGTTATAACTCTAATTCTGATTATTGGTTTAAATCGGCCGCTGTCGAGCTGCGGGCGACTCCGAAGAATTTCACATTCGATTTTAATATTGTAGATGATACTCCGGAAGTGGATGCGGTAAAATATGGCTTGAACCAGCCAGCCAACATGTATCTGACGATTCCGGAGGCTGCGGTGCAGTATACGGATTTGAAACTGTTTATTCAAACGAATAATTTGAAGCGTGACCCTAATGGTGAACATGCGGAATGGCTTGAAGAAACTGTGGGAGGATATTATCTTACCATACCGAAAGGCACTTCTTTGGAGCAACGAGGAACGATAAAGTTCTTGACGAATCGGATTGCAAGTGCGGAAACCGTCACCATACGTACAGCGGATGATTCGCAAGCATTGTTTACTCCTGCTTCAGCTTCGTTTACGAATCTTCCCATCACAGGTACACTGACTTTAGACGGTGAAGAACCGTTAAGTACCAATTCATTTATTACGTTGCAGCGCAAAAATGGCACGCGTGTGGGTGATTTGGATATACAATCTGTGGAGGGGAATATAGCGACCTATAAATTGACCCTACGACCGGAATTTGATTTTACAATGGATGAGGACTTGATTATTTACTATACGGTTCCAAATACTTCCGTGGTTTATCAGTTGACTACTACGTTCAGTTATTTGGTAAGTCATGAAATTGGTGAGTCGGTGCCGCTCATTACATTAAAAAAACAATAAATCGGTCTCAAGAATGAATGGATACTTTTTAGGGATAGGAATGATTTTGCTGTTTTCTGCCTGTGGAAATTCTTCCCAGCAGAAGCAAGCAAAAACTACTGCAACGGTAGAAAACCCTCAAACCGTCTCGGAAGCCAAGTTCCCTTTCCCTGAAATCCCCACCATGCTCACCCAGCCGGACGAACGGAAAGCATATCTCATGGCGCACTACTGGGATAACTTTAATTTCGCAGATACGGCATTGGTGAACAACCGGAACGTGGCGGAGCAGGGAGCGGCAGACTACTTGGCCATACTGGCCGACGGGACGCTCTCCGGGGAGCGGATAAAAGGCAGTCTGGACAGTTTCTGCAAAGGGCTGGAAGTGCAGGAGCATGCGCGGAAGGTGTTCTTGCAAATGATGGAGGACTACCTGTATAACCCGAATTCGCCTTACCATAATGAGGCCTTGTATGCCTTGTTCTTGGAGCGGATGCTGAAAAGCAAATATGTAGACGAGGCGCGGAAGAGTTCGCTGAAGTTCAGCCTTGACCTGATTAGCCGGAACTGTCCGGGAAAGGTGGCAACGGACTTTATGTATTTCCTGCCGGACGGAAGCAAGCGGTCGCTGGCGCAGACGCGGGCAAAGAACAATCGTCTGCTGTTGGTGTTCTATGATCCGGAGTGCCCGAGCTGTCACGAAACGATGCAGGAGATGGTGGCCGACGGGCTGCTGGCGGAAGCCGTAAAGGACGGAAAACTGACGGTGTTGGCGGTGTACACCGAAGGGAATCAGGAGGTATGGAAGCGTACACTGAGTGATTTGCCTCAGGGATGGACGGTAGGCAGTGACCATGAAACGGTGAAGCAGGGGGCCTTGTACGACCTGAAAGCGATGCCTTCGCTGTATCTGCTGGACGGCTCGAAGAAGGTGCTGCTGAAGGATGCGCCTTACGCAAAGATTCGGGAGGAGATTGCGGCACTGTAAGCAGATTTTCGTATCTTTGCTATATACATACGCAAAGCCTATGAAACCTGTTCCCAAATTTTTCAATACAGCCGGCCCGATGAAGCCGGAGCTGCATTACTGCATTGACCCGCTGACACGCTTTGACTTGGAGGAAATAGAGTCGCTCATCCGGCAGAACAAGTATTTCATTCTTCATGCGCCACGCCAGACGGGGAAGACTTCGTGTCTGCTGGCCTTACGTGACTACATCAACAAGCAGGGGGAATTTTATGCCGTGTATGCCAATGTGGAAGGGGGGCAGGCTTTTCGAAATGATGTGAAAACGGTGGAGAGTCGTGTAGTGGGTACAATAGCGGAGCGTGCTGCGATGACACTGCAATCAGATTTGCCTCGTGATTTGTTTCATAAAGTAGCTGCCAGTCCGGAGCAGGACCGACTTGCTTTGTATTTAAAGATGCTTTCAGAAGCATTGGACAAACCTTTACTTTTGTTTATAGACGAGATTGATGCATTGGTAGGCGATTCGCTGGTGAGCGTGTTGCGTCAGCTTCGCAGTGGATACGACTTGCGGCCTCAGGCATTTCCGCAGAGTATTATTCTGTGTGGGGTGCGCGATGTGCGTGACTATCGGATTGTGTTGTCGAATCAGGATATTGTGACGGGTGGTTCTGCGTTCAACATCAAGGCTGAATCGCTTCGTTTGGGGAATTTCTCCCGTGAAGAGATTCATCAGCTTTATATGCAGCATACGGCGGCTACGGGCCAGGTATTTGATGAGGCTTGTTTCCCGCAGATATGGGAAGCCACAGAGGGGCAGCCGTGGCTGGTGAATGCGTTGGGCTATGAGGTGACAATGAACATGCGTGAGAACCGTGACCGGAGTGTGCGGATTATACCGGAAATGATGTATCGTGCGCAGGAACGGCTGATTTACCGTCGTGATACGCACATCGATATACTGATAGACAAGCTTCGGGAAGAGAGGGTGAGAAATGTAATCGCTCCGATTCTGGCCAACGAGGACGGAGAGGTGGAGCAACACCTGAAAGACGACGACATCCAGTATGTAGTGGATATGGGCTTAGTGGTGCGTGACAAGCCTCTGCGTATTGCAAATGCCATTTATCGTGAGGTGATAAGTCAGGCTAACTTGTAAACTCCTCCTGCCAAAGCGCGGACCACGCCTTTCATCTCCAGATTGAACAGCAGGCTGGTCATGCGGTTGATGGCGATGTTGGTCTCCACCACAAGCGTGTTGACCTGAATACCGTCGGGGTGTTTCTTTAAATGAGTGACCACCTGTTCTTCTTCGGGTGTCAGTTCCGGGAAAAGCTGGCGCTGGACCACCTGTGGCACAACGGGGGTATGGTCCCAGTTCATGGCTTTTACTACGTCTTCTGCGCTCTGTATCAAGGCAGCGCGGTTTTTTTGTATCAGCACGTTGCAGCCCGTGGAGTAGGTATCGCCTACACGGCCCGGAAAGGCGAAGCAGTCGCGCTGGTAGCTCTCGGCAATTTCCGCTGTAATCAAAGAACCTCCCTTGGGACCGGATTCCACTACGAGGGTGGCGTCGCTGAGCCCGGCTACGATACGGTTGCGCTTCACGAAGTTTTGCCGGTCGGGATTGGTGCCGCTCATGAACTCGGTGAGTAGTCCGCCCTGTGTCAGCATCTCGGCAGCGGTGCGGCGGTGTACGGCGGGATAGATGCGGTCCAGTCCGTGAGCTAGTACGCCGACGGTGTCGAAGCCGCGGGAGAGGGCTTCCCGGTGGGCGTGAATATCAATGCCGTAGGCCAGTCCGCTTACAATCAGTGTGTCGGGCAACAGAGTGCTGAGTTCCTGCATGAACCGCTGGCAGAGCGATTTGCCGTAGTCGGTGGCGTTTCGGGTACCCACGATGCTCAGAATGTGCCGGCTGTTCAAGTTGGCCGAGCCTTTGTAGAACAGCACGAGCGGGGCGTCGGGACATTCGCGGAGGCGGGAAGGGTAAGCTTCGTCGTCTTCGGTCAGGCATTGAATCTGGTGTTTCTGTGCAAACGACAGTTCAGCTTCGCACACGCGGAACACTTCGGTGTGCTGGAAGGCGGTGGCTATCTTGGGCGACAGGCCGGGGATGAGGGCCGGCAGTTCGCGGGTATGCTCGAAAAGCATGGTGGCACTTCCGGCAGCCTGAATCAGGTGGCGGGCGCTTACCAGGCCGATGCCGGGCAGAAGGGGCAGGGCCAGACGGCAGAGGAGTTCTTTTTCGTTCATTTCAGGTAAGGCGCAAAGATTTCATTGAAAAGGGGACTGTCACCCAGTCGTCCGTTAATGACACACACGGTCTCTACGGTCGATTTGATGACGGGTTTCAGGTCGGGCAGACGGTAGATGTCCTGTACAAAGACGTATTTGATGCCTTCCTTGCGGAGAGCCAGCCGGGAAATAAACTCGTCGCCGCTGGTTAGCGGGGTCTTGAAGGCCATGTTCAGGCGGGCTACCACGGGGTCGATGCCTTGCTGGTGGAGCTGGGCGAAACTGACGCCGACAGAGGTCAGAAACTCATGGCGGGTATGCTCGATGTAGTGCTGGTAATTCGCGTTGTTGACAATTCCTTGCAGGTCGCATTCATAGTCGCGGACCTTCATTTTCAGTTCAAAGATGTAATTCTCCATGCGGGTGAGATTTATGTATTTCTACAAAGATAAGGAATTATTCCTATATTTGCGGAATATGAAAGAGAATGTACCGGTAATTTATGCGGCCCCTTTGCAGGGCTTTACGGAAGCGGCGTGGCGCAATGCCCATGCGCAGTGTTTTGGAGGTGTGGAGGCTTATTACACGCCTTTTGTGCGGTTGGAAAAGGGAGTCATCCGCAACAAGGACAGGCGAGACGTGTCGCCCGACGAGAATACGGTGCCTCGGCTGATTCCCCAAGTAATTGCCTCGGAACCGGAGGAGTTGCGACAGCTGACGGATTTCCTGACAGGACTGGGCTATCGGGAGCTGGATGTGAACATGGGCTGCCCGTTCCCACTGATTGTCCGCCGTGGAAAAGGAGCGGGTATCTTGTCCTCTCCGGAGAAAGTGGCGGCTTTGTTGGAGACGATGAAGGCCTTTCCGGAGATACGTTTCTCGGTCAAGATGAGATTAGGAGGACAGGAACCCAACGAATGGAGAGCGCTAGTGCCGTTGCTCAACGGTTCGTGTGTGACGCAGGTCACACTGCATCCACGTATCGGGAAGCAGCAATACAAGGGAACGGTCGACCGGGAGGCGTTCCGGGCGTTCTATGAGGCTTGTGAGCTGCCGCTGGTATATAATGGCGATTTGCAGACGGTGGCCGACATCCGGGAGGTGTTGGAAGCCTTTCCTCGGCTGAAAGGGGTGATGCTGGGAAGAGGCTTGCTGGCCAATCCGTCATTGGCCCTTGCTTTCCGGGAAGGAGAACTGTCGGAGGGCGAGTTAAAGGGGCGAGTAGCACAGATGCACCGGCTGATGTACTTGTACTACTATCGGGTGATAGAAGGTGGAGAAGCGCAGCTGCTGGCCAAGCTGAAGACCTGCTGGGAGTATCTGCTGCCGGACTTGGACAAGAAACGGCGGAAGGCTATCTTGAAGAGCAATCGTCTGGACGGGTATCTGCGGGCAGTGGAAGAGGCGTTGCGGTGAAAGGTATGAAGAACTGAAAAGACTTAACTTTTTTTACAGAAGTAGGATGGTGATTTTGGTATTTCCATCTGTCTCTATTTGAAATGGAAATCGATTTGCACATGGGAAGAGACAGATTAAATATAGATGAGTTGTTCAAGTTTTATTATAGACCTTTGTGTTTGTATGCCACACATTATGTACAGGACGTAGAGACGGCCAAAGATATCGTGCAGGATTGCTTTTCGTCTTTGTGGGAAAAGATGAATGATGAAAAGTCCTGTGAGGTAAGTAATATGAAGGCTTATTTGTATGTGATGGTGAAGAACCGTAGCTTGGATTATTTGAGTCAGGAAAATCTGTTCAAATCGGGAGTCTCGTTTACGGATTTAGAGGAAACCCTGTTGGATGAGGAGGTGGAGGAACGGAGTGTGATGGAGGCGCGAATGTGGACCGCCATAGATGCCTTGCCTGAGCGTTGCCGTGAGGTCTTTCTTTTGCATAAACGGGATGGCCTGAAGTATCAGGAGATTGCTGAAAGGTTTCATATTTCGGTTCATACAGTCGACAGTCATATTCAGAAGGCATTTCGTTTGATACGTGAGGGGGCATATAAAGTCTATCTATTTCTCTTTAACTAAAATTCAGGGTTTTCACGTAGTGATTTTTGGGGTTTCTATTGTCACAGGATTGAACGTATAATATCACCAGAAACATGAATGAATTAGAAGAAAAATGCCTTCGTTTTGTGTTGAGGCATTATCAAAAGAATAAATTGGACACACGGCAGGCTTTGAAAGTTTTCAAGGAAAAGCATGGAGTGGTTGGAAGGGCAGGCGGAAAGAACCGGTATTTCCTGACCTTATCCGGGCTGGCTGCGGCTATATTGTTGGCGTTTATTGTCTGGGTGGGCATATCTACTGAGAAGCAGTGGACAGAATTGGCAGCATACGAGCATGCAGTAAAGTACCAGTTGCCGGACAGTTCGGTCGTTACGGTATATCCTTATTCCTCTATTTGTTTCCGTACAAAGGATTACGCAAAGGTATGTCGTGAAGTGAAATTGACGGGGAAAGCTGATTTTAGGATAAAAAGAGATTGTACTCGTCCGTTTAAAGTAATAGGAAAGTTGGCTGAAGTTCAAGTGTTGGGTACTTGTTTCGTAATGGATGAAAGCCGTGCGGATACCGCATGGGTTCAGGTGGAATCGGGAAAAGTACGGTTTTCTGTACTAGGTCAGTCGGAAGGTGTAGAACTTCTGGCTGGAATGGAGGCACAAGTGGTAAAAGGTCAGCATGTTCCGCAAATCGTTCGTCGTCCAGATTCTGTAAAGAAAGGAAGTTTTGTATTTGAGAATACTCCTCTTCCGAAAGTACTTGCAGAGCTATCCCGTTATTATGGGGTAAAGCTGGTAGCCGACCGGACAGACAAACGGTTGACAGCCAGTTTCGATGCACACAGTCTGGACGAAATCATCGAGATAATAGAAAAAGTATTAAAAGTGCATATTAAAAAACAAGTATGATGAGTACCTTGTGGACTGTGGCGGCTGTTTGTTTGTGTGTAGGGGGGTATCCTCGTTCAGAAACTTCTGAATTGAAGAAAGCAATCGTACAAATGCAAGACTTGTATCACGTGAATTTCGTCTATGATTCTTCTTTGGAAGTGATGCGGTTATCTGGCATTTTTTCTTCTGGTAAGTCATTGAAGGAGAATCTGCAAACTGTCTTTTCCGGAACCGGAATCAAATGGGAGATAAAAGGCAGCTATGTCTTGTTGTTTAAATCGAGTCAGTACACTTTTTCAGGCCACGTGTGTCAGGATAATGGGGAATCACTCCTTAATGTCACGGTGTATGACCAGAATATGCATATTGGTACCTTGACGGATGAACATGGCTTTTTTAGTTTGACACTGCCGGAAGGAAAGCATACTTTGCGTTTCTCTTATGTAGGTTATGAAGAGGTGGTGAAAGAACTGGAACTGCGTTCAGATTATTCTGGCACGATTTATTTGAAGGAAAGTTCCACTGCATTGGAAGGGGTAGTGGTAACGGCCGATTTGAATACTTCTCTTTTTACGACTCAGACTGGAAAGGTTTCGTTGACTCCAGCACAGTTGAATACGGAATTTTCATTGTTCAGTTCACCGGATTTAGTCAAGGCGATTCAGCAGCTTCCCGGGGTATCTGCTGGCACGGAACTGCTCTCCGGCCTTTATGTACATGGGGGAAAGAATGATGAAAACTTATTCTTATTGGACGGCATGCCTCTCTATCAGGTGAATCATTTTGGAGGATTGTTTTCTGCATTTAATACGGATATAGTGAAGAATGTGGATTTTTACAAGAGTGGTTTCCCGGCACGTTACGGAGGGAGGCTTTCGTCTGTGACAGATGTCCGTATGAAGGAGGGGGACTTAAAGAAGTTTCACGGTACGGTATCGGTGGGGCTGCTGGACGGAAGACTGCGTTTCGAAGGGCCTGTCATAAAGGAAAAAACCTCTTTCGTGTTCGGTATGCGCCGGAGCTGGTTGGACGTGCTTTCTGCTCCTGCTTTGCGGATTGCCAATCGTTTCTTTCCCGAAGAAGACATCAATGCCCGTTATGCTTTTCATGATATCAATGCGAAAATCACACACCGGTTTTCCAATGAGAGCAGACTTTCTTTTAGTGTGTATTCTGGAAGAGATTTGTTTAAAATGAAGGATAAACAGCTTTTCCCGTCAGGAAATCCGCTCCATCAAGAGAAAGAACAGACCACGGATGAATACCATATCCGATGGGGAAATCTTTCTGCCGCGTTGTCATGGAATAATCAGTTCAATCATAAACTGACCGGTAATTTTTCTTTGGTATATGCCCGTAATCTGTCTAAGTACGACTTCAGGTCAGATGATAGTTTTGATAAAGGGGAAGATGATAAAGAATATTCTGTGGACCGGATGCAGAGGGACAGTTATTCTACTATTGATGACGTAGGTTTTCGCATGGATTTTCATTACCTTCCTACGGCGAATCATCATGTGCGTTTCGGAAGCGATTACTTGTATCATATCTATTGTCCGCAGCATACGTTATCACAGGATATAAGAGGTACGGAGGAAATGACGGATACGTTATTGTCATCCGTAGAGAGCCATTACAAGGGGAATGAATTCTCTTTTTATGCGGAAGACGATATGAGGCTGACCCGGAAACTGCGGATAAATCTGGGGGGACGTTATACCATGTATCAGGTTTCGGGAGTGGTATATCATTCGCTGGAACCGAGAATATCGGCAAGCTATCGTCTGTTCAGTCGTACCACTTTGAAAGTTTCCTATACCGAGATGAGTCAGTTTGCACACCAGTTATCCAATTCTTATTTAAACTTGCCGACCGATTGTTGGGTCCCTTCTACCTCCCGTATACGTCCTATGCGTTCGCGACAGGTGGCAGGTGGTGTGTACATGGAACTTCCGTGGAGGTTGCGCCTGGAGGTGGAAAGCTATTTCCGTACTACCAGCCGAATGTTGGAGTACGAGGCGGGAGGCAGTCTTACATTGCCTGCCGGAAACTGGGAGCAGGTGGTACGGGTGGGAGACGGCAAATCGTATGGGTTGGAAACATCGCTGGTGTATCATGATGAGCGGAACCTCTTTCAGGCTGGTTATACTTTGTCATGGAGCAAGCAAAAGTTTGATGACTTTTATTCCGGTTGGTATCCCAGCAAGTTTGACAATCGTCATAAACTGAATCTAGTCTATCGTCGTAAATTCAGCCGTCGAATGGATGTATATGCAGCGTGGACTTATCGTAGTGGTGACCATGCGACAGTTCCTACACAGTATGTGGAAAATCCTTGCCTGCCCGGTACCTCGCAACTGTCGGACTTAGAGCCGATGTATGGAAAACCTAACAATATTACTTTGCCTGCCTACCACCGGCTGGATGTGGGTATCAATTTCCGGCGGACTACCAAGCGGGGATTCGAGCGAATCTGGAATGTGAGTATCTATAATGCCTATTGCCGTATGAATCCTTTTTATACTAAGATAGAACGGCAGGCCAACGGAAGTTTCAGAGGAAAGGCTATCGGGCTGTTCCCGATAATTCCTTCTTTTAGCTACACTTTAAATTTCTGAATCGGCATGCATTGGAATGTCATTGATTATAACAAATTTCTAAACATTGTATTTATGCATTTAAACAAACAGAATCTCATAATAATACTTGCAGCCTTCAGTCTGTTTTCATCTTGCGTGTATCATTTTGACTTGGATGAGATTTCAGAGGTTCCTAAGTTAACGGTATATAGTTATCCGGGAAGTGGCGACACTACGGTGGTACGTCTTTCGCACAGTCTTCCGGTTCATGATAAAGGCAGAAAGATGTATGGATTAAAGGGTAGGGACATCCGCCTGGAAGTGAATGACATTGCTGTTCCTTTGTGGTGGACAGAGGATTCCTTGCCGGGAGTTCCCGCCAAAAGTTATTATGTGGTACAGTCCTATGAGACGGGCGACCGTGTCCGGCTTACAGCTTCGGTAGAAGGGGTGAAAGCGGTGTCTGCCTTTACTATTATTCCTGCTCCTTTCCCTTTAAACACTGTCAAAATAGAACGAAAATCCTCTGAGTTGAATGTGCTCCAGCTTCAGATAAATTTTACCGATTATGCAAAAACTGAAAATTACTATGCGGTAACGGTCAAAGAAAGGGTAAAGTATTGGAAAGAGGGGACTTCGGAGGTGCATTATGGCAAACCGTCTTCTGCTTATATGGACTGGAGTGATGAGCCAATGTTGGATGCTTCTTCGGGTTTGGATGACATTTTTATGGGAAACTATGCGTACTATCAGAATCTGTATTTTTGGAGCGATGAGAAAATTCAGGGAAAGAATTACACACTTCGCCTGAATATGACTTACATACCTGATTACAAGACTTCTATTCAAGATGAAACTTTTATAAACAGAAAGCAATATAAGGTTTATTTATATAGTCTGTCTGAAGAGTTCTACCGTTATTTGAAATCACTTAATGAGCAGAAGAATAATGAACTGGGTAATGTGGAGTTGGCTCCCATGCGGGCTACTTACACCAATGTGGAGAACGGTTTCGGATTGGTCGGTGGTTGCAGCTTGCGGCAAACGGAGTGGATGGATAGTTTAAAAGAGTGAGTTGTTATTTATTTGTTAAACACTAAAATTTAGATTTATGAACAAAAGTTTTTTATTTGCGGGATTGGCATTGTGTTTGATGTCTTCTTGCTGTCAGGAGTTTGATGTAGATAATCTTGCTGAGAGTCAAGTTAATTCTCGAACTTTGTCTTGTTTGGATATGCTAGAATTTGAAACTAGGTCCGATTTTGACCATGCAGTACTTAATGTTGAATATTATGTGGATTCGATAAAAAAGAATTTCCGGTTTATTTCGCTATACGATGAATATGAAAGAGCATGGGATTTATCTGACAAGTATTATGAGTCGGAAGAAAAATATCAAGAATTTAAGAAAATGTTTCCTGGATTGTATTTCCCGGAGTATAAAGACGATTATTCTTTCTTTTTACCTGTTAGGAATGAGGCTGTGGCAAAATTGTTGAATAATAAAGGTTATGTGAAGATTGGTAATAAAGTAGTGGATATTACTGATATTAAAACTCCGGAAGATTTGCTTGAACTAAGATTGCTAGCTCCAGATGATGCTATAACTTATTCTGTAGATCATAACACAGAATTTGAAAATAATATACCAGAACAAGCTGATGGGGATCGAAAATTTTGGCTTAATACTTATGCGGGTAATTTTGTTAGGATGGAAGCTAATTTTAGAAAAAAGTCAGTTTTTGGACGATGGAGAAATTATAAGTCGAAAACGACTTTAGTAGGTTCTTTGTATTATGCTTCAGGGGTTGTTCATTTTCCTATAACCTCATCTCAAGATAAAAAAGGACCGCACGTATATGAGGCTTTCCCTGGAGGTGTAGGTGCATATTATCCATGTCATGGTACTTTTACTATTGATTATCAAGGCTTAGGAAAATTTAAATTTAAAGTAAATAAACAGAAACCAGATTGAAAATAATAACGCTAATTCGAAATCTGTATGAAACGATTATCTTTTTTCTTATTCCTTTTCTTTTTATGGATGACAGTTCGTGCACAGATGCTCCGTTCTTCAGGCCTGATGCTTTATGGAGGGAAAAATACTGTAAACTACCAGATGGCTTCACCGGAGAAAGGATTGCCGCCTTTCGATTTGGCAAACTCCCGTTTGAGGGCTGATTTTACTTTGGGCGCCGGATACCGCTGGCGGCTGAATCGTCCGGATACCGGCTGGTTGTTCGACTTGTCGTTATCGGCAAGATATGGCCGCTACAGCTATGGATTCCGTTATCTTTCTTCTGACGTGCATACGACGTATGTGGGCGGGGAAGGAATCCGTAATCTGTGGTCGGCATCTTTTGCTGGAAGTGTGGGACGGTACCTGTTTCGAGGATTGAATCTGTCGGTAGGAGTGGAGCCTACTTTTTATTTTTATGACAAAAGTTTCTTCGACTTGCCGGTATTTGCAAGATTGGCGTATGACTTCAGATTCATGGAAGTGGCTGTGCAATACAAATGGGGTATGACAAGGAAGTTCAATATGCCTCCTTTCTTGCGTAATCGACTTTCAGGCTGGGAGTGTTCGGTCTATATTCCTTTGTCAGGACGGAAATGATTTTTTCCCGAAAGGGATGGCTGGATTCTCTGTAAATTTCTGTAATATGTTGAGAAATATAGCTTTATTTACTTTCAGTACTTCCTTGGCAGTACTGGAGTACTTCCATGAAAGTACTGTAGTACTCCAAGGAAAGTACTGGAGTACTGCCGAGGAAGTACTGAGAGACTGACTTTGATTGAAATGAAAGAGTCGTGTGTGAAGGGAGAAAATCTTCGGTTCTTAACTTTCTTTTTTCTTGAAATATTCATATCCGATGCGGCAGAACAGGCATTTCTTCGGGTCGCAGTAGTTCTTCTTGAGTTGGATGAGTGCCTGACTGTCGCCGGCATGGGCGGCAGAGAGGCCACATTCCTTCCACAGGCGGATGATGTAATTATTTTCCGGTTTCAGTTGTTCCAGCAGGTTGCTAGCCCGTTCGATGAGCCGTTCTTCACCTTTGTGCTTGCCATAGGCATAAAGGAAAGGCACCACGGTGTTGATAATTAGGAGGTCGATGGAAGCATCGCTGAGAGTCTTCGGACGGGCGGGCGACGGTTCGCCGAATACGTAGTGAGTGAGCCAGTAGAGAGAGGTACCTCCCCGCAACAGGTCGCGCAGCTCTTTCACGGTAGGAGCCAGCAGGAGCTGGGAAAGTATCCCCTGGGAATGATGATAGAGGTTGGCCAGTTGGGCGATGCGCACGTGCGGAAAATTGCCCGGACGCATGCGGAGCATCTTCCAGCGAAGGTGTTCGGAGGGATGCAGTTCGAATTTATGGGCCAGGTAAGCATATTCCTTGGTAAGCTGGGCAGAATAGTCATCGGAAGGGAGTTCCTGTAGCAGACCGGCTTGTCCGAAGAAAATCGCTTCTATCTGGAAAAGATTGTCACGGTGTTTGTTGACGGCCTGTAAGGGAATGGTCTGGGCCCATTGTTCGAAGGCATCGCTGTTGGTGCCGAAACCGAAGTTGCGGGCCAGGGTGAGAAAGAAGGCCTGTTCCCAGTCGCCTTTGCTTTGGGTGAGCTGGGCCTGGATACGTTGTGTCTTTTGCTCGAAACGTTCCGTCTGCAAGCTGGAGAGCCAGCTGTGGAGCAGGAGTTTGGGCAGTTGGGGGATGAGGCGGTAGCAGGCCGGATAGTGACTGGTTTCAATCAGTTCGCGATAGTTCTCCAGCAAATAGGGCGGGTAGTGCAGTTCCATTTGTGGGATGGGTTCGCCATCCGTACGGAAGGTCTCGGCATCGATGTCGGAAGCCACGTGGAGAATCACGGAGTCGTAGGCACGGTCCAAGTGATGCTGGTGGCGTTTCCAGTCGGAGGAATGCACATGGATTTCCACATTGCCCACCCAGAGGATGCCGTCTATCTTGATTTTCGCGTTGAAGAAGTCCGGACCGGCGTCCGTATTGGGAAGTCCGGGGTCAATGACTTCGATAATTTGCCCTTGGGTAGTATGCAGCGGGGTGAGCGGAAAAAGCTTGTGTTTCCATACAAATTGGAGTAGATGTTCCATGTTAACGAGGTGTAAATGTCGGGTAAATGTAATGATTAATACTGAAAAACACTATCTTTGCGAATAAAATTATCAGCAGAATTATGAAAATTGCATTGATTGGATATGGAAAGATGGGAAAGGAAATCGAAAAGATAGCTCTTTCCAGAGGACACGAAATTGTCAGTATCATTGATATAAATAACCGGGAAGATTTTGCTTCCGAAGCATTCCGTTCGGCAGATGTGGCCATTGAGTTCACGGCGCCGTCGGTGGCTTACGGCAATTGCCTGGAGGCTTTTAAGAATGGAGTGAAGGTGGTGTCAGGCAGTACCGGATGGATGGCTGAACACGGGGAGGAAATGCGTCGCCTGTGTCAGGAAGAAGGAAAGACTTTGTTCTGGTCGTCCAACTTCAGCCTGGGAGTGGCTATTTTCTCGGCGGTCAACAAGTATCTGGCCAAAATCATGAACCAGTTCCCGAATTATGACGTATCGATGGTGGAAACGCACCACGTACACAAGTTGGATGCGCCGAGTGGTACGGCTATCACGCTGGTGGAAGGGATTCTGGAAAACCTGGACCGCAAGCACAAATGGGTGATGGGCACGCTGACGGCTCCCGATGGAACCGTGACGGGTACGACCGATTGTGCACCGGATGAATTGCCGGTAAGTGCCATCCGCGAAGGAGAAGTACCGGGTATCCACACTATCAAGTATGAGTCGGAAGCCGATTCCATCGTGATTACGCACGATGCAAAGAACCGTAAAGGGTTTGCTTTGGGAGCGGTGCTGGCTGCCGAATATACAGCCGGACACACCGGTTTTCTGGGTATGAATGATTTATTTCAGTTTTGAGTATGATACAAGCCTCACGTAAACAATGGATAAAGTTCGGCATAGTGCTGGTGCTTTACCTGATTTTCCTGATTTGGTTGAAAAGCTGGCTGGGACTGATTGTGGTTCCGTTCATCTTTGATGCTTATATCTCCAAGAAGATTCCTTGGACATGGTGGAAGAAGTCGACCAACAAGACCGTGCTGACGGTGATGGGGTGGGTGGATGCCATCGTGTTCGCTTTGGTGGCTGTCTATTTCGTCAACCTGTATTTCTTCCAGAATTACGTGATTCCTTCGTCTTCATTGGAGAAATCGTTGCTGGTGGGCGACTACCTGTTTGTGAGCAAGATGAGTTATGGAGCCCGTATCCCGCAGACCCCGCTTCACATGCCGCTGACGCAGCATACGTTGCCGGTGTTCAACTGCAAGTCGTACCTGGAATGGCCGAAATGGGACTACAAACGGGTGTCCGGACTGGGGAAAGTGCAGCTGAACGACATCGTAGTGTTCAACTTCCCGGCTGGTGATACGGTGGCAACCGGCAATCCGGCAGAGGATATCTACCGCATGAGCTATGCCATCGGCAAGCAGCTTTCGCAGCCCATCGACTTGGCCAGCTTGAATGTGGAACAGCAGCGCGAAGTGTATGATTATTATTATTCGGTGGGCCGCAAATATATTGATGAGAATCCGCAGCTGTATGGTAAGGTGATTACGCGTCCGGTAGACCGCCGGGAGAACTACGTGAAGCGTTGCGTGGGACTTCCGGGACAGACGTTGCAGATTAAGGACCGGATTATTTATCTGGACGGCAAGCCGAACAAGGAGCCGGACAATGTACAGTACCGTTATTTCGTACATACCAAAGGCATGCTGCCGGAGGATTTGTGTCATGAGCTGGGTATCAGCAAGGAAGACCTGATGGGGTATTATACGGAGGAATCGGTGTATAACATGCCGCTGACCGAGAAGGCCAAAGCGGCTCTGTTGGCCCGGAAAGATTTGGTGACTTCCATTGAGAATGTACCGGACGACGATGCGGGCGGTCTGTATCCCGACAATAAACTGACGGGATGGACGGTAGACAACTATGGGCCGATATGGATTCCGAAAAAAGGGGCTACCGTGGATTTGACCTTGGACAACCTGCCGATTTATGAACGTCCTATCCGGAACTACGAAGGCAACAGTTTGGAGGTGAAGGACGGAAAGATTTATATCAACGGACAGGAAACTACGAAATATACCTTTAAGATGGATTATTACTGGATGATGGGAGACAACCGTCACAACTCGGCCGACTCCCGTTTCTGGGGTTTTGTGCCGGAAGACCATATCGTGGGCAAGCCGATTTTTATCTGGCTGTCGCTGGATCAGGACCGCGGGTGGTTCAACGGAAAGGTTCGCTGGAACCGTCTGTTCAAGTTTGTAGATTCCATCAAATGAGTGTATGAGCAAAGGAAAGTCCGGATGGGGGTGGTTGAAGGCAACCGGCGTGGCGGTGCTGACCGTCTGGCTGGTGCGGACACTGCTTGTGACGACTTGTGTGATTCCTTCCTCCGGCATGGAGAATTCACTGTACCAAGGGGAACGGATTCTGGTCAGCAAGTGGAGTTACGGGCTGCGCCTGCCTTTCTGTTCACTTTTCGGCTATCACCGGCTGGCAGCTTCCCGTGCAAGGAAAGGGGATATCGTGCTGTTCAACAATCCGCATCCTGAGAATCAGAAGACGGGAATCGAGTGGCGGGAACTGTTCATCAGCCGTTGCATCGGTACGCCGGGCGATACGCTGATGCTGGACGCTGATTTGAATGATGTAGGCGGAAAGGTGCTGAGCCCGGATGCCAAGTCGCTGTATGCTTATCCGGTATCGACGGAGGATTTGATGCTGACGGTACTGTCGGTGCTGGGTCTCAAGGGCAATGCGCTGGTGGGGTATACTTCCGACGGGGGGTATATCCGGAGTTTCAGCCAGTATGAATATTATTTGCTTTCGCAGAAGCTGGAAGGGCGGATTCCGCTGATTCCGCTGGACGAGAAAAACCGTACGGAGGCGCATCCGTATGTGATTCCGGCAAAGGGAATACCGGTGAAGGTGTATCCGTGGAATGTGACGTTGCTGTGCAACACGATTGTAGCGCATGAGCATCAGCCGGCAGAGGTACGTCACGACACGTTGTGGGTGAAAGGAAAGCCGGTAGAGGCGTACACCTTCAGTAAGGACTACTACTGGATGGCCTCGAACGACCCGGTGAATATCTGTGACTCCCGTCTGTTCGGGCTGGTGCCGGAAGACCATCTGGTGGGAAAGGCCTGGCTTATCTGGTATTCTTCCCGGAAGGGACGTTTCGGGCAACGGGTGCAATGACTAAAAGAGAAAAAATGAAAGATGAAGTGATTTTAGGGTCGGCCTATCTGGCTCCCGTGGAATATTATACTAAACTTTTTGCTTATCCTTCGGTGTATGTGGAGCGGTATGACCACTACATGAAGCAGACCTATCGGAACCGCTGCGTGATTGCATCGGCCGACGGCCCGCTGGCATTGACCATCCCGACAGAAAAGGGGGATGACCTGAAATGCTTGATGAAGGATATACGTATTTCCGACCATGGCAACTGGCGGCACGTGCATTGGAATGCTTTTGTGGCAGCTTACAAGCATAGCCCGTTCTTCGATTATTATGCGGATGAGTTCCATCGGTTTTTTGAGCAGAAGTATGCGTTTTTGTTCGATTTCAATCTGGAATTGTGTGAGTGGGTGTGCCAACAGATTGATATGCAGCCCCGGCTGATACCGACCGACGATTATGTGCCGGAGCCGGAGACTGCGGATGATTTCCGGGAACGGATTCATCCCAAGCGGGATTTCCGGGAGGCGGACAAGGATTTTGTGCCGAAGCCTTATTATCAAGTGTTTGACCAGAAACTGGGCTTCCTGCCTAACCTGAGTGTGATAGACCTGCTTTTTGATATGGGGCCGGAAAGCTTGCTGGTGTTGCGTGACTCTATCGGTGTGTGCAATGAATTTTAAGCATACAGATGCGTCCAAACCAGATTTATATTGTACATTTGCAACTGAATCAATGATTTAACAACATGAATAATCTTCCAACAGTAACGAAAAACCTGCTTATTATCAATGTGCTCTGTTTTCTGGGTATGTTTGTGGCCCGGAAATACGGGGTAGATATAGAGAATCTGCTCGGTCTTCACTTTTTCATGGCCTCTGACTTTAACCTGGGGCAGCTCATCACGTATATGTTCATGCATGCCAACTTCTCGCATATCTTTTTCAATATGTTTGCGGTATGGATGTTCGGACGGGTATTGGAACAGGTGTGGGGACCCAAGCGTTTCCTGACATACTACCTGGTTTGCGGTATCGGGGCCGGACTGATTCAGGAACTGGTGCAGTACCTGGAATATGCCATGGTGTGGTCGAACTATACTTCGGTCGATACGGGACTGGGTGTCATTCCGATGGAAGCCTTCCTGAACCAGCTGACCACAGTGGGTGCTTCGGGAGCTGTGTATGGTATTCTGCTGGCTTTCGGAATGCTGTTTCCCAACAGCCAGATGTTCGTTTTCCCTATTCCGATGCCCATCAAGGCAAAATATTTCGTGATTGGTTATGCGGTATTGGAGCTGGTGCTCGGTTTGGGAGGCGGTGACAATGTGGCACACTTCGCACATTTGGGCGGTATGCTGTTCGGCTTGATACTGATTATTTATTGGAAAAAGAAAAATGGCAGCGGACGGATTTATTACTGATTTGAAACGGAAATTCCAGCAGGGCGACATTGCGGTGCGGTTGGTGTACATCAACGTGGCAGTGTTTCTGGCCGTGACGGTGGTACAGATTTTTCTGACCCTGTTTAATGTGCCTTCATCGCCTTGGATGCATTTCCTGGAGCTGCCAGCGTGGACGGAAGCGTTTATCCGTCAGCCTTGGTCGCTGCTGACGTACATGTTCATGCATGCCGGCGTGTTGCATATTCTGTTCAACATGCTGTGGCTTTTCTGGTTTGGACGTTTGTTCCTGATGTTCTTTTCGGGCAAGCACCTGCGTGGACTGTATTTTCTGGGAGGTATCTGCGGCGGACTGCTGTACATGCTGGCGTATAATGTGTTTCCTTATTTTCAGGAAGTAGTGTATTCGTCTTATCTGCTGGGGGCATCGGCTTCGGTGCTGGCCATTGTGGTGGCAGTGGGTGTACGCGAGCCGAACTATCCGGTGCAGTTCCTGTTCATCGGTACGGTCCGTCTGAAATATGTGGCTTTGTTCATGGTGGTGCTCGATTTGCTGTTCATGACTTCCGGCAATGCGGGCGGACATATCGCACATCTGGGCGGTGCGTTGGCCGGATGGGGATTTGCAGCCGGTTTGCAGCACGGGCGTGATGTCACGAAAGGAATCAATGCGGTGTGCGACTGGTGCATGCGGCTGGGACATCCGGTGAAACGCAAGCCTAAGATGAAGGTGCATTATGGAGGACGTCAGGCCGATTACGATTACAATGCCCGCAAGAAGGAACGGGAGGCTGAAATCGACCGGATTCTGGATAAATTGCGGAAGTCGGGATACAACAGCCTGACGGAAGAAGAAAAAAAGAGATTATTTGACGCGAGTAAGAAATGAATATTCTGGGACATACAGTAAAAGGGGTGCTTCTGCTTGCGAATATCGGGGCGGGAGCGGGATTCCTGTTGTGTGCGTATAGCCCTTCTTTGTCGCCTGTAGCCCATCCGGTGCTTTCGTGTGCGGGACTGTTTTTCCCTTTTTTATTGCTGGCTGTACTGGTGTTTGTACCAGTCTGGCTGTTTTATTACAGACGGTTTTTGTGGGTACCGCTGGCCTTTCTGCTGTTGGGTGGAGGGGCTATTGTGACGTACTGTCCTTTTCGCAGTGCACAGGAAACGGCAGACGGAGAGGTGTTGAAATTCTTGACGTATAACGTGATGGGGATGCAAGGGGATGCAGAAGATGAATCTCATCCGATACAGACTTATATCCAGCAGAGTGATGCCGATGTGGTATGTCTGCAGGAATTCCGTTGGGATGAGAAACAGATGAAAAAAGCGTTTCCAATGTATCCTTACGTGCGGAGTCTGGATGTGGGAAATGGGAACCGGATGGGATGTCTTTCACGTTTCCCTATTCTTTCGGCACGGCCGATATCGTATCAAAGCGGGACGAACGGGAGTTTTCTTCTTCAGTTAAAGATGGAAAAGGATACCTTGACGGTGGTATGCAACCATTTGGAATCGAACAAGTTGGATGCACACGACAAAGAGGTGTATGAAGGATTGTTGAAATCGCCGGATGAACAGAAAGTCAAATCGGACGGGAAGTATCTGATTCGGAAACTGGCGGATGCGGCGGTGATTCGTGCTCCTCAGGCAGATTCTGTGGCTCAGGTCATCTCCCGGGAGGCTACCCAATATTTGCTGGTATGTGGCGATTTCAATGATTCGCCGATTTCGTATGCCCATCGTACCATCGGAAGGGGATTGACCGATGCCTATCGTGCGGCGGGATGGGGGCCGGGGTTTTCTTATAACCGGAATTTCCTGTATTTCCGCATCGATCACCTGTTTGTGAACAAGGGCTTCCGGCCTTTGAAATGCCGGGTGGATAATTCCATTTCGGCTTCCGACCATTATCCGCTGTGGTGCCTGGTAGAGAAATTATAACCTGATAAAAACAATATGATGAAGAATTTAATTTTTGCAGCCGCTATGAGTTGTATGGTATGTGCCTGTGGACAGCAGGCAGCTGATACGGACAATCCGTTTCTGACTGAGTTTGAAACGCCTTATGGCACGCCGGATTTCAACCGGATTAAGGTGGAGCATTATGAACCGGCCTTTCTGAAAGGCATTGAGCAGCAGAATCAGGAAATCAAGGCTATTGTGGAGAATCCGGAAGAACCGACTTTCGAGAATACCATCGTGGCATTGGATAACAGTGGAGAAATCCTGGCTCGGGTGAGTGGGGTGTTCTTTGCTTTGACTGAAGCCGATACGAACGATGAACTGATGGCACTGGAGGGCAAAATCGCTCCGATGTTGTCTGAACACAGTGACAATATTTTCCTGAACCAGGATTTGTATAAGCGGGTAGCTGCCGTGCATGCACAGGAGGAGGCCGGAAAAATCACGCTGACCACAGAGCAGCATTATCTGCTGGATAAATATTACAAGGAATTTGTCCGTTCGGGTGCGGGACTGGATGCACAGAAACAGGAGCGTCTGCGCGAAATCAACAAGCAGCTTTCTACACTGACCATCGAGTTTGGCAATCATGTGTTGGCCGATAACAACGATTATCTGCTGGTGGTAGACAAGAAAGAAGATTTGGCCGGTCTGCCGGAAGCGGTGATTGAAGGAGCGGCTCATGAAGCAAAAGCGCACGGGAAAGACGGGAAATGGGTATTCACTTTGCAGGAATCCAGCCGTACGCCGTTGCTGCAGTATGCACAGAACCGTGAGTTGAGAAAAAATATTTATCAGGCTTATACCAGTTTGGGCAACCGGGGCAATGCCAACGACAACAAGGACGTGTTGAAACAGGTGTTGGCACTCCGTCTGGAAAAGGCACAGCTGATGGGATTCAGTAACTATGCGGAATACCAGTTGTCCGACAACATGGCCAAGACACCTCAGAATGCGCTGGATTTGCTGTATGGATTGTGGAAATATTCCATCAAGAATGCCGAGGCTGAGGCTGCAGAGCTCCAGAAAATCATGGACCGTGAAGGAAAAGGCGAGAAATTGGAAGCATGGGACTGGTGGTATTATGCCGAGAAACTCCGTCAGGAAAATATAGTCTGAACGAAGACGAAATCAAGCCTTATTTCAGTCAGGAAGACGTGTTCAACGGTTTGTGCATGGTAGTGAACAAGCTGTATGGCATTACCCTTACTCCGTGTGATTCTATCTCGGTGTACAACAAAGATGTGAAAACTTACATTGTGAAGGATGCGGACGGCTCGCTCCTGGGGGTGTTCTACAGTGACTATATGCCACGTGCCAGCAAGCGGAGCGGTGCCTGGATGAGCAATTTCCGTGAAGAACAGGAAGGTGTCCGCCCGTTGATTTACAATGTGGCCAGCTTTACCAAACCGGCCGGTGACATTCCGTCATTGCTGACCATTGATGAGGCTCGTACGATGTTCCATGAATTCGGACATGCCCTGCACGGTTTGCTGACACAGTGTAAGTATAAAGGTGTATCCGGTACCTCGGTGGCACGTGACTTTGTGGAACTTCCTTCGCAGATTATGGAACACTGGGCTGTGGCTCCGGAAGTGCTGAAAATGTATGCCAAGCATTATAAGACCCGTGAGGCCATTCCGGATTCTTTGATTGCCAAGATTGAAAACCAAGCCTTGTTCAACCAGGGATTCATGACGACTGAGTTGCTGGCTGCGGCTATTCTGGATATGGAAATGCACAGTCTGACTACCATGGAAGGCTTTGACGTACTGCAGTTTGAAAAGCAGCTGATGGATAAAATCGGCCTGATTCCGCAAATCGCACCTCGTTACCGTTCTACCTATTTCAATCACATCATGGGTGGCTATGCAGCCGGATACTATTGTTATCTGTGGGCAGAACGCCTGGATACGGATGCATTTGAAGCATTCAAGGAACACGGACTGTTTGACCAGGCTACAGCCACTTCCTTCCGTGAGAACATCTTGGAAAAAGGTGGTTCCGACGACCCGATGAAGTTGTATGTCACCTTCCGTGGGGCAGAACCTAGTATCGAACCGCTGTTGCAGGCACGTGGATTGAAATAAAATGTCTGAATTACAGGGAGTATCCTGTACTTTATAAATAAAAGAAGGAGCTATTGCTTAATTTTTGCAAGCGATGGCTCCTTTTTTAGGCTCTATGGCTTAAATATTTACAATCGTTTCCGCATATCTAATGAAAAAAAACTATATTTGCAACCTTGAATAAACGTATCAAATTTTAAAAGTAAATATAATAAATTAAAGTAACATGCAAAACAAAGGATTTGTAAAGGTTTTTGCGGTATTACTGACCCTTGCGTGTGCTTTTTACCTTTCATTCTCATTCGTTACACGTTATCAGATGAACAAGGCGGCTGAGGACCCGAAGGGTTCGGCACATTACCTGGATTCCATGCAGAATCAGAAGGTGTGGTTGGGGATTTACACGCTGAAACAATGTCGTGAGATGGAAATCGGGTTGGGTTTGGACCTGAAAGGTGGTATGAACGTCATTCTGGAAGTTTCCGTACCGGACGTAGTGAAGGCGTTGGCCGACAACAAACCGGATGAAGCCTTTAACAAGGCTGTGGCTGAAGCTGCCAAATTGCAGATTAACAGTCAGGAAGATTTCGTGACCCTGTTTGTCAGAGAATACAAAAAACTGGCTCCGGAAGGCAAACTTGCTGAACTTTTTGCCACCCAGCAGTTGAAAGACAAAGTGAATACCCGTAGTACAGACGCAGAAGTTGAGAAAGTATTGCGCGAGGAAGTAAAAGCTGCCGTAGACAACTCTTACAATGTTTTGCGTACACGTATCGACCGTTTTGGTGTGGCTCAGCCGAACATCCAGACACTGGAAGGAAAGATGGGCCGTATCATGGTGGAACTGCCGGGTATCAAGGAACCGGAGCGTGTGAGAAAACTCTTGCAGGGTTCTGCCAACTTGGAATTTTGGGAAACTTTCGAAGCAAAAGATATCGTGCCGGTATTGGCTTCTGCTGATAACCGCGCCCGTGGCTTGCTGAACAACGAGGCTCCTGCTGATTCTGTACAGGCTGAAGCCGATACGACTGCAGTGGCTCAGGCTTCTGCCGTTTCTGCCAAAGACAGCTTGACGGCTGCCCTGAAGGGAGAGACACCGGCTGCTTCCAACGCCGATATGGAACAGATGAAAAAAGAACATCCGTTGTTGTCTGTACTGCAGCTGAACCAGAGCGGAGTAGGTTGTATCGTAGGTTATGCCGATTATAAAGATACAGCCGATGTGAACCGTATCCTGAACATGAAGGCCGTGAAGGAAGTGATGCCGCGCGACCTGAAACTGATGTGGGGTGTAAGAGCTTCTGATTTGGATAAGAGCGGACGTATTTTTGAGTTATATGCTATTAAATCTACCCAACGTAATGGTCGTGCGCCGTTGGAGGGGGATGTTGTTACAGATGCTCGTGATTCCTATGATCAGTATAACAAACCTTGTGTAACGATGGCTATGAATACGGAAGGTGCTCGTCGTTGGGCGCAATTGACTAAAAAGAATGAGGGCCGTGAAATTGCTATCGTATTGGATGGATATGTATACAGTGCCCCACGTTCTAACGGTGAAATTGCTGGAGGTCATTCTGAGATTACAGGTAATTTTACTCCAGAGCAGACAAAAGACTTGGCCAACGTGTTGAAATCCGGTAAGATGCCGGCTCCGGCACATATCGTACAGGAAGACATTGTAGGTCCGTCTCTGGGACAGGAATCTATCAACCAGGGTATCGTATCCTTCATCGTGGCTTTGATTGTCCTGATGGCTTACATGTGTGTGATGTACGGATTCATTCCGGGTATGGTGGCCAACGGTGCGTTGTTCATCAACTTCTTCTTCACACTGGGTATCCTTTCCTCTTTCCAGGCTGCCTTGACGATGTCCGGTATCGCCGGTATGGTGTTGTCACTGGGTATGGCCGTGGATGCGAACGTATTGATTTATGAACGTACGAAAGAAGAGCTTCGTGCAGGCAAGGGAACCAAGCAGGCTTTGGCCGAAGGTTACAAGAACGCGTTTTCTGCCATCTTCGACTCTAACTTGACTTCTATCATCACAGGTGTTATCCTGTTCAACTTCGGTACCGGTCCGATCCGTGGTTTTGCCACTACCTTGATTATCGGTATCCTCTGTTCGTTCTTCTCAGCCGTGTTCTTGACTCGTCTGGTTTACGAACACTTCATGAACAAAGACAAATGGTTGAACCTGACATTCACTACAGGCGTTTCAAAGAACCTGATGCAGAATGTACACTATAACTTCATGGGTATTACCAAACGTTCGTTTACGATTTGGGCGATTATCATTGTAGTATGTATCGTTTCTTTCTTTGTACGCGGACTGGCACAGAGTATCGACTTCACCGGTGGACGTAACTTCGTGGTTCAGTTTGAACAGGTGGTACAGCCGGAAACCGTACGCGACCTGCTGCAGCCGAAAGTGGGAGATGCCAACGTACAGGCCATTGCCTTGGGTACAGATGGAAAGACTATCCGTGTGACTACCAACTACCGCATCAACGAAGATTCTCCGACAATCGATGCCGAAATCGAAGAGTTCCTTTACAATGCATTGAAAGAAGGTAACTTGCTGGGCAAGGGTACTACGCTCGAAATCTTCATCGACCGTGATAACCGTGCCGGAGGTTCTATCATCAGTTCTCAGAAGGTAGGTCCTAGCATTGCCGACGACATCAAGACATCCGCTATCTGGTCGGTTGTACTGGCTCTGATTGCCATCGGTGTGTATATCCTGATTCGTTTCAGCAACATCGCCTTCAGTATCGGTGCTACGGTGGCATTGATGGTAGATACCGTATTGATTATCGGTGCCTACTCCTTGTGCTACGGATGGATGCCGTTCTCTCTGGAAATTGACCAGACGTTCATTGGTGCCATCCTGACGGCCATCGGTTACTCTATCAACGATAAGGTGGTTATCTTCGACCGTGTGCGTGAGTTTATCGGTCTGTATCCGAAACGCGAACGTGCCCAGCTGTTCAATGACTCATTGAATACGACTTTGGCCCGTACCATCAACACTTCTTTGAGTACCTTGATTGTGTTGCTGAGTATCTTCATCCTGGGTGGTGACAGCATTCGTAGCTTTGCATTCGCCATGATTCTGGGTGTGGTAATCGGTACATTGTCTTCTTTGTTCGTGGCTGCTCCGGTAGCTTACCTGACTATGGGACACAAGATGCCGAAGCAAGTAGGTGAAGTAGAGGAAGCATAATAAGATTCTGATATAATGTTTGAAGAACGGCTGTTTTCCGCGTGAAGACAGCCGTTTTTTTATGCGTTCTTTCGTGCTGGAAAACGCCTTTGCGTTTGTCCTTAAACGCAAGGACGTTTGTCTTCAAACGCAAGTGCATTTAAAGTAAAACTCCCTTACGTTCTCAACCAAACGTAAAGGAGTTTCAAATGTACAACCGTCCGCGATAGCGTCTTGTAGTCTGCCTGTAGTAATTCTAACTTTGCCATAAAATTTTAGATATGGTAAAAATAGAATACTACAGGCAGATTTTTTCTGCTTTTAAAGAATTATGTTCATCTGGCAAACAATCATGCTCCTTTCGTGAATATTGCCGCGGGCATGGTGTCAATTATTACAGGATGTATCTGATATTGAAGGAAGAATACACAAGCTTGAATGATGTTCCCGGATATACAAGAGGAAGTTGTCTGAAGTTTCGTTGTTCTCAGGCTTACGAAGAATTTAAGTCCCTCTGTGCCGATGGCAGACAACCGGGACGCTTTATTGATTATTATAAAGGTTTTGGAATAACAAGGAAACAGATGAAGGACTTTCTGTGGCGCAACAGACTCCGTGTTTCGGATTTGCCCGGATATACAAGTCCCCATACATGTCGAAGTTCCCGGTATAAGGAAATACCTTTTGAGGATGTGATATTTGAGGAAGCCGGTTTTCTTCCTGCAGAAAGCTGCAATGTGATTACTGTCAGGGTAGATGGCAATGTGGAAGTAAGCTTTCCGGAAGATACGGACTTGTCTGTTATTGCGAAGTTTATCCGTAAAATGGGAAAGGAGGTCACTCATGTGGAGCCTTGATTCATGTCTGCATCTGTGGGTCTGTCAGCATCCTGTATCCATGCGTTATGGCATCCGTGGTCTGACACAAATGATATGGTCGTGGAAAGGACATTCTCCGGCTTCGGGGAATGTATATGTGTTTTTCTCACAGGACCGTAAGACCATGAAGGCATTAAAATGGGACGGCGACGGTTTTTTGATGTACACTAAAAGACTGTCCCAAGGGCGTTTCCGTGAGGTGCTGAAAAACGGTGATGGCAGCGTCCGCAGGTTTCAATGGGATGACTTCTACATGCTGATGAGGGGGCTCACACCTGTAAAAGTAACTGTCGAAGAACGCTTTAGAATGGCTGCAAGGTAGTATATATAATATTGATAATCAAATAATTAAATCTATAAGAAGTTGCATAAATCCGCCTTTTTTCGTAACTTTAAAGCATGAAAAAGGATGAACTGATAGAACTTTTGCAACGCCAGAACGGCTTCCTTCAGGGCAAACTGGAGGAAGCCTTATCATCTGTCCGTTCACTGACTTCAGCCAACGAGAGACTGACTGCCACGGTTGAAGAACTGAGAAAGCAGATAACCTCTCTGGAGGAAACTCTCAAAGGAAAGGACATTGAACTCAGCAAGGAAAAAACTGTCCGTCAGGCAATGCGCCGTCTGCAGGAATCTCCCTCGGAAAGACAGACCGGACAGATGCTCCCCAAATCTGATGTTCCTGAACAGAAGATACAAAAGAGACATACAAACAACGGTGCGAAGAAAAAGACACATCCGGAATGTGAGATTGAAACCTTTGATGTAGAACCTGACGACCCGGGGTTTGATCCGGAACTGGCCAGATATATGTGTACATGCGATGTCGTGCGTTATTCAATGGTTCCCATGCGCTTTATCAAGACAATCTATAAGGTCAAGAAGTATGTTCAGAACGGTACAATCTTCAAAGGTTCTGTTCCGGCAACTCCGCTGCTGAACTCCCAATACACTTCCTCTTTTATCGCAGGTCTGGCGGAGTTGCGCTATCTGCACGGAATGCCGCTTGAAAATGCGGTAGAATACTTCCGCTCACACGGCTTCGATCTTGATAAGGGTACCGCCCGGAAGCTTGTCAGCAAAACCAAGGTTCAGCTTGAGAACCTTTATAAGGCTCTTGCAAAGGCAATCCTTGAGGACAACTATATCTGTGGTGATGAGACTTATCAGAAAGTACGTCTGCAGACAGTCACTGATTCAGGGAAGAAAATAAAGAAAGGATATATCTGGGTGTTTGTCGGTATGACCACAGGTCTGGTGTATTTCTTTTATGATGACGGATCACGTTCGGCTGAAGTCTTTGAAAATGAAATAAAAGGATTTAACGGAGCCTTCCAGTGTGACTTTTACTCCGGATACCGTCATATCGGAATCGGCAATCTGAAAGGAATAAAAAGACTTCCATGCCTGCAGCATATAAAACGGAAGTTTCTGGATATAAAGGATAGTACTATTGCCCAGCAAATGGCCAAGCGCTTCGGCCTATTGTATCACTTCGAGCATAAACACAAAACAGGAAAGGACGGATGGACTGACGAGGACCACCTTCAGTGGAGGCAACGCTACTCAAAAGTGATGATTGAAAAAATCTACAGAGGATTGATTGAGATTAAAGACCGTCCGGGGATACCTCCTGATGATTCTCTTAATGCCGCCGCCGATTATGCGCTGAAACAGTGGCATGAAATACCGGCAATCTTCTCTTCTCCTAAATACAGGCTTGACAACAATGAAGTTGAACGAATAAACAGGTATATATCACTGACACGAAGACGTCTGACAATAGGCTCTCATACAGGAGCCGAAGTGGCGGTGTTATACCACTCATTAGCCATAACATGCCATAGATGTGGAATAAACATCTTTGAATACTTCTGCGACATTATAGACCGTTGTGCCGCATGGCCTCCTAATACTCCTATAGATAAATATCGTGATTTGCTTCCGGATAGATGGAAGAAGATGAAAAGATAGCCGCCCAAAAATCTGGAAGGCTATCTTTTTATGTGGTGAACGCTATCGCGGACGGTTGTACTTTCAAATCAAACGTGAGGACGTTTTTTATCGGGGATGAAAAAAGGTTCTCAACCCTCCTTTTCGTTGGTCGTATCCTCGATAGAAGTCCCTGTCAGCTGCTTCAGATAGTCTGAGGCCGACATGCCGAATTCTTCTTTAAAACACTGACGGAAATACACGTTGCTGTTGATGCCCACTTTGAAGGCGATTTCGGAGATGGTATATTTGCCCTCCAGCAGGTATTTCTCAGCCAGGTGCATTTTGATTTTCCGGATATATTCGTTGGTAGACATCCCTGTAAGCGCTTTCACTTTTCGGTAAAGCGTGGAACTGCTCATGCATAATGCGTTGGACAATACAGTGATATCCACGTTTTCTGCTGCGGAGAGGCTTTCCGTTATGATCTGGGTAATCTTGTCCAGGAATTCTTTGTCCAGTTTGTTCATCGATTCCGTGATGATGGCCCTCTTTTCCTCCATGCTTTGTCTTTGTGGCTTCTCCGGCCGGATAGCGAAACGTTCGGACAGTAGTCTCCGTTGTGCCAGCAGGTTACTGATTCGACTCTGCAGCAGGCTGGCGCTGAAAGGCTTGGTGAGGTAGGAGTCGGCCCCGGCCTGATATCCTTCCTCCTTGTCGGTGATGCTGTCTTTTGCAGTGAGGAGAATGACTGGGATATGGCTGGTACGGATGTCTGTTTTCAGCTTCTGGCACATCACGATACCGTTCATCACGGGCATCATGATGTCACTGACGACAATGTCGGGGGCACATTCAGTGGCTATTTTCAGCCCCTCCTTTCCATTAGAGGCGGTTTTCACTTCATATAAATCCGTGAACGCATCGGCAATATAGTCTCGGATGTCGGCATTGTCTTCCACCACCAGTACGATGGGACGTGAATTTTTTGCGTTGTCTGCCATTTCCAGCTTTTCCATGGTTTCTTCTTTCACTTCCTGCGTTTCTTCCTCTGTATGTATATCCTCTCCATGCAAGGCATTGGGATAAGTGTTGTTGGCCTGTAAACGCAGGTAGAAGGTTGTACCGATGTCGGGGAGGCTTTTCACTTGGATATCCCCTTCATGCAGGGTGACCAGATTCTTTACCAAGGCCAGTCCGATGCCTGTTCCCGAAGCCTGATGCTCCCCGCTTTCCTGATAATAGCGTTCAAAGATATGGTCGAGCGCCTCCTTTCCGATGCCATAGCCGGTATCTTCCACGGAAAGCTGTGCATATCGTACATCGTTTTCCGTAACCCATTCTGCCCGTACACGCACATAGCCTTTTTCGGTATATTTCAGCGCGTTGGAAATCAGGTTGTCCAGAATCATCATGATGACCTCCTTGTCGAAGAACAGAATCATGTTCTCTTCTTCCACCTCTATTAATATCTGTATGTTGGGATTGTTGTTCAATTCCTTGTATTTCAGCCCGGTTTCATAGACCGCACTGGTCAGGTTCCCTTTGGTGACACACAGTTTCTTGTTCTGAGTCTCCGTTTTCCGGAAATCCAGTATCTGGTTAATCAGGTTCAGCAGGCGGACAGCACTTTGATGGATGACCGAAATCCGGTGGTGATCTTTGGGAGAAAGGCTGCTGTTTTTCACCATGTCTTCCAGTGGTCCTAGAATCAGGGTGAGCGGTGTGCGTAATTCGTGCGTAATGTTGGTGAAGAACCTCAGCCGTTCGTCATTCAGTCTCTGTTCCTGTTCGTGACTCATCTTTTCAGACTCATACAGATACTCCAGGTTCAGTTTGCGTTTATAGGCCCACAGTCCGCCGATGAGGATTCCGACACCTCCAAGTACGTAAAGAATTTTTGCCCACCAGGAGAGCCAAAGGGGAGGAGCGATGACGATTTCCACTTTTGAGATATCATCCGACCACTCTTGGTTCCGGATGCGGGTTTTCACCTGGAACTCATATTTCCCCGGCGGCAGATTGCGGAAAGTCACGTTGTGCGGGTCTTTCACCGTGTACCATGCGTTTTCAAGTCCCTTCAGCATATAGGCATATTCCACTCTTTCGTTCAAGGAATAATCCTGTATGTGGAAGGAAATGTTGAAATTGTTCTGCAAAAATTTCAGCCGTATGCTTTCCCGGTTAATCAGGGGAATTTCCGTTTCATTGCTGTTTTCCGAGGTCAGCGGTTCATATATCGTTATTTTTCCGATTACAGCTTTGGGAGATTGTTTTTTATCCAGAATCTGGCTGGGAGTAAAATAGCACAGTCCGTTGGTCGAACCGAAGTAGAGAGTGTGGTTTTTATCCTTACAAACACTTCTACCCATAAAGCTGGCCATGGGGATGTTGTCCCTGTAATCGTAATTATAGATATCTTGCCTGTCTTTGGACAGACAGCTGATTCCTTGATTGGTGCTGAACCAGATATTTTTGTCGTCATCTTCTGTAATGGCCCAGATGAAAGTGTTGGTCAGTCCTTCATTACGTTGGAAGATTTTATACTTCCAAGGTGACTGGTTCTCAAATTGTACGAGTCCTTCCCCGGTAGCTGCCCATATATTCCCGGTTGAATCCTCAAAAAGCTGGTTGATGGTATTGGATGGGAATCCTCTGAAGGTGTTGAACTCCTTTAATTGTTTCCAATTGGGAGAATAAAGAAAGATTCCACTTCCAAAACTTCCTACCCATATTTGCCCTTTGGAGTCTTTGATGACTGAGCGTACCAGATTGTCGGGCATATTGATGTGATGGAGAATCTTTTGGGAGTTTCTGTCTATCTGGAAAACCCCTTCGCTCGTACCTACCCAGATGATGCCTTCCTTATCCTCAAAGAGTGACCGCACGTCATAGGTAGCCTGTTCCTTGGGAAAGATTTGCCGGAAGTTTCTAGTATGTTTGTCATAGAACATGATGCCTCCATAAAAGATGCCGAACCAAAGGTTGCCTTTCTGGTCACACAATGCGGCCTGTATGGAGTTTCCACTAAGGTTTCCACTGTTTTCGGTATAAGTCGCTATTCTTTGTCCGTTTTCCAGTACGTTGATGCCTCCTCCGTCTGTGCCCACCCATAAAGTGCCTTGTTTGTCAATGCAGACAGCGCTGGCGATATGGGCATTTAAATTGCTTCCCGGAGAGTTGGGGGAATAGCTGAACGATTTGAACAAGGCTGCATTGGGACTGAGAAAATTCACTCCTCCTCCCCATGTGCCGGCCCAGATGTTCTGGTTGGAATCTTGAAACAGGCAGCGTACGGTCGAATTATTCAGGTTGTATTCATTGTCTCCGGCCTGAATGAAGTGGACCTCTTCGGCTGTATTGAACATGCTTTTGGACAGGTCAATAATGGCGATGCCGCCAAATTCCGTGGCCACCCACAGCTCGTGTTCATTGAATTGCTGGATGTCATAAATGCGGTGAGAAAGGGGAGAGCCTTTTTCTCCAAAACGGATGAAGTTTTCCGTTTCAGGTTTATAAAGTGCCAGTCCCTTTTCTGTGCCAATCCAGATGTTGCCTGTATTGTCTTTGAAAATGCATTGTACGTTGTTGCTTGGGAGGGTGTGGATGTCTTGTTTGTCGTACGTAAAGTTCTTGATTCTTTTGTCCTTGATGGAAAGGATACTCATCCCATGCTGTGCGTGTCCGATGTATAAGTTTCCTTTGTGGTCGTCTGCCACTGCCCAGACCGTATTACTGGGGAGTCCGGGGACAGTGCCCTGATTATAATGTGTGAATTTTCCGGTGGCTTTATCCAGATAGTCGATGCCTCTCCAGTACGTGGTTATCCATAAATTTCCATCGGCTGCAACCGACAGGCTGGTGACATCGTTGGTGGCGATGCTGTTCGGGTCTTTGGGGTTGTGTTGGAAGACAATCTGCTGGCATGTCTTATAGTTGAATGCATTTAATCCTGCCCGTTGGGTGGCAATCCATAGAATAGGCTCTTTGGGGTCGTCCAACAGACAATTTAGTTCATTGCCTGTCAAGTTGAGTGAACTCCTTTCTTCTTTTTTGTAGAATGAAGTGAAGGAATTTCCCTCCAATTTGTTCAGTCCTTCTTCGGTGGCGAACCAAAGATAGCCGTTTTTGTCTTCCGCGATGTCGATGACATAGCTGTTGGAGAGTTTTTTCTCCAGTCCTAACTTTTTAATGGTGTAGAGTTGTGCCTGGATAACAAGGGATTGCAGGAGTAAAAGCAAGGTAAAACAAGTTCTCATATCATGGATTTTTTAGCGTTTCAAAAATACGAATATTTGTGGAATTAACAGTATGTAAATCGTGCAATGAGCGATTTGTGGTCGCTCATTGCACGATAGGTTTTGTATTAAATTTAAGGTAATAAGTATTTTCGCACTCGAAAAAATAATGTTTAATCATAAATGCTAATAATTATGAGGACAAGATTCTTGAAAGTTTCTTTGCTCTGTGTGCTTTTTGCCACAGGGGTCTTTGTAACAGGTTGTAGTGATGATAATAAGTATGCGGATGTGGATGGGGAAGCACCTGTTGCAGTATTAAAAGCTGACCATATTCAGAGTGGTGCCGGACATGACTTCACGATTGAAGGAACGCTTACGGATGCAGACGGTATTTCTGCAATTAAATTGGAATGTGCAGATTTGTATCTGAACAAGACCATTGATTTGATTGATATTTATGGGGCTCCTCAAACCTCTTACGATTTGAGCTATAAATTCAGTCTGGCAAAAGATGAAGTCGGTGAACAGTTCACGGTAAAGGTAACTGTCATAGATGTCGGTGGACGTGAGACTTCACAAGATGTGTTGATTACAATGGACGGAGATTTTGAGAATCCCGTATTTGCAGTGGCGCCGGAAGATGGTAGCTTGGTGGCTATGTTGTTGAGAGATGGAAGTGTGGATCCTTATGATATGCAGCTTCAGTTGACTGACGACCGGGCATTGAAATCTTTGTATTTGGATATCGAAGGTGCTGCGGGGTATGAAGATGTAGTAATAGACATTGATAGTGTACCTTCTTTTACTTATACTTGGAAGATTGAATTGCCTGCTGAGAAGAAAGATTATCCGGCAACTATCGTAGTGACTGACTATGCAGAAAAAACTGATACCGTTAGATGTACGATATCTGTTACCGATGTGGTTGATTTTGAAAAAATGTATTTAGCAGATGTGGCCACTGATGCAGAACTGAATAGCGATGTATTTGGCGTCCCGATGTTGGTTAATCACGTAGGGGAATATCAGTATGAAGCTCTCTATTATAATGCGAAGAGTGGTACGGAGATTTATTTCCTTCCGCAGAATACAAGTTTTTCTCCGATATGTTATGGTCTTGATCCTGCAAATAACGAGAGACTGACAGATAATCCTTCTTTGGCAGAACCAATTGTATTGGATCAAGCAAATGTATATTATAAGATTGATTTCAATATTCTGGAGAAGACGTACAGCATGAGTGTTTATTCCTTGGAGGAAGCTCAAGATCCATGGGATCCTACTGTGCTGACATACGGTGAGAAATGCTTTGACCTTTGGGGAGACGGTTCTGAATATATCAACTTCACATTTGGATTGACTTCTGATAATCCTACAGGTGTAAAATCATTCATTCAAGATGAAACAAATCCTCATTTGTTCTATTCTGAACCGATGGAACTGGCATCCGGTGAGCAGATGAATTTTATTATCCATAATTATCATACTTCTGAATGGTGGAACATGGTTAGATGGTGTAGTAATACTGAAACGGATTTGGATGTCTTCAATTATTATACACAGAGCGGATCACAAAATGATAAATACACAGGACCGAAGACTGGAAATGATGTATGGTCAAAGCCCACAGTGACTGTAGGAGGTACTTATCGTTTCTACTTCGATTCACATTTGGGTAGAGCCAAATTAGTAAAAGAATAATTAACCAATAATCATAAAACATGAAGAAACAATTTTTAATTGTATGTCTGATGCTGCTCTCGTTGTGTGGCTATGCACAGACACTTACTGTGAAAGGAACGGTAACTTCAGCTTCCGACAAGGAACCTATGATTGGTGCCACCGTGCAGATCAAAGGTTCAGGAAATGGAACGATTACCGGATTGGATGGTGACTATACGTTGACGAACGTCTCTTCAAATGCCGTATTGGTCTTTTCTTCTATTGGATATGACACACAGGAAATCCCTGTAAATGGAAAGACGGTCATTAATGTCGTATTGAAAGAAGCTACCGAGTTGTTGGATGAAGTAGTCGTAATCGGTTATGGTACCGTAAAGAAAAGCGACTTGACCAGCTCCATTTCTACTGTAAAAGGAGAAGAAATCACGCAGTCTGTAACGGGTAACGCCATGGATGCCTTGCAAGGAAAAATCAATGGTGTGCAAGTGGCCAGCGGTGGTGGACCGGGTACTACTCCGAAGGTCTTGATTCGTGGTGTCACTACTGTCAACGGTAGTAATCCGCTTTATGTAGTGGACGGTATGCCGGTTGGTGATAACATCAATTTCTTGAACAGCAATGATATTGAATCTATGGAAGTATTGAAGGATGCTTCTGCAGCTGCTATTTATGGTACTCGTGCTTCTAACGGTGTCATCTTGATTACTACGAAAAAAGGTAAATCTGGTAAGGCAAATGTGAACTTTAGTGCTTCTGTAGGTTTCCAGACTATTGCGAAGCCGGATATGGCAGATGCCGCTGAATATAAAGAAGTATATAACAAACGTTATACGAACGATGGCTCTACTTCCAACTGGAACGATACGGGAGCTACTACCAATCCGGGCGGAACAGACTGGTGGGATACAGTGGTCAACAAGACTGCCTTGGTTCAGAACTATGCTTTGAGTGTGGCTGGAGGTACAGACAAGCTGGTATATAACTTCAGCTTGGGTTATTACCGTAACAACTCTCAGTTTGATGTAGGTTATTGGGATAAGATCAACGTACGTTTGAATACCGAATATACCTTTAATAAGTATGTAAAGATGGGTGTGGACATCGCTCCCCGTATGGAATCATGGGACGATACACCGAATCAGTTCTCGTCTGCCATGTCAATGGACCCTACAACTCCTGTATTCAAGCCGGAATCAGAATGGGTAGATAATGAATATAACAATTACCAGCGTTCTTACAACAACCAGACTTGGAACCCGGCAGGTTCTATTGCCCGTTCCAACAGTCATTCACGTGAGATGGGTGCACTCTTGAATGCTTATTTGCAGATTAACCCTATCCAGAAACTGACTTTGCGTACACAGTTTGGTACCAATGCACATTTCCGTCGTTCAGACAGCTTTACACCGGAATTTAGCTTGGACCCACTGGAAAAGACCGATTTGAATGAAATTTCTCGTCAGTCACAGGAATGGTTAGACTGGAACTGGACAAACACCATTACTTATGCCGACACTTTTGCTGAAAAGCACAACTTGAATGTCATGGGAGGTTTCACTGCAGAACGTTATGCATGGTATAATACGAAAGCTTTACGTCGTGATTTGCCGAGCAACATCGACCAGATGCAGGAAGTAAATGCCGGTAATGCAGACAATGCAGAGGCTTATGGTGAAACAACTTTCAACTCCATGGTTTCTTTCCTGGGACGTGTGATGTATAACTATGCTAACCGCTATTATATTTCTGCTTCGTTACGTGCGGATGGTTCTTCTCGTTTCCCTGCAGGAAATAAATATGCGTTGTTCCCATCTGTATCTGCTTCTTGGCGTGTAATCAGTGAGGAATTTATGCAAAACCAGTCAATCTTCAGTGACTTGAAAGTCCGTGGAGGTTGGGGTCGTGTAGGTAACCAGAACATTGACAACAATGCTACTCTGACTTTGTTGGACCAGACACAGTATTATTTTGGTAAGACAAGTACATTGGCAAACGGTTACTTTATTTCTACCGTAGGTAATAATCAGCTGAAATGGGAAACCGTGGAAGACTGGAACGTGGGATTGGATATGTCATTCCTTGAATCTCGTTTGGGCGTGACTTTTGAATATTTCCAGAAGAAATCAAAAGACATGCTGTATGAAAAACAGAATATCTTCGCAATCGGTTATCCGAACTGGAACAGTACAGTATGGATGAACGTAGGTAGCATGAAGGCATACGGATGGGAATTAGGTTTGGACTGGCGTGATCAGAAGGGTGATTTCTCTTATAACATCGGTTTGAACTTGTCTTCTGTACGTAATAAAGCCATCAAGTTCTCTGGTGATGGACCGATTTATACCGGTGGATTCAACAGTGACCAGATTATCAGCAACGAGGATGGAGGTCTGATTTCTCGTTTCTACGGTTATGTGGCAGACGGACTGTTCCAGAACTGGGATGAGGTGTATGCACATACCGACGAACACGGAAATCTGATTCAGCCTAATGCTCAGCCTGGAGATATCCGTTTCAAGGACTTGAACCACGATGGTAATCTGGATGCCAGCGACAAGACTTTCATCGGTAACCCTTATCCGGACCTGATGATTGGTTTGAACCTGGGATTTACGTATAAGAATATCGATTTTGCCGCCAACTTCTATGGTACTGTGGGAAATGATATCTTTAATACGACAAAAGGATATTATTCTGGTGCCAACGGTCAGAATGTGTGGGCTGGTACACTGAATAAGGCATGGGATGGTGAAGGAACAAGCAACGACATTCCTCGCTTGTCTTATAACGACCTGAACCTGAACTATCAGCGTGTGTCCAGTTTCTATGTGGAAGATGGTTCTTATTTGCGTTGTAAATTGTTGCAGATTGGATATACTTTGCCTAAACAATGGGTAGGAGGTGCTAACTTGCGTATTTCATTCTCTGCACAGAATCCGTTTACGATTACCGGTTATTCAGGTATGGACCCGGAACGTCCGATGCTGGATGGTAGTGTAATTGAAACAGGTATCGATAACATTGCTTATCCGAACCCGCGTACATTCTTGTTTGGTATAGACTTTAAATTTTAATTCTTGAATAACTATGAAACAGCTATTAGCAATATTAACATTGTTTTCCTCGCTGACCTTTACTTCCTGCGAAGACTTCCTGACGGAAGAGGTGCGTGGACAGCAGAACCTCGACACTTATTTCACTACAGCCGATGAGTGCGAGTCCTATATTACCGGCTGCTACCAGGATATTACCTGTGGCGGATGGTGGAACATCAATACGGTATGGCTTTTGTCTGAGATGTGTAGTGATGATGCATGGATGGGAAATACCACACAGAGCCAGAGTGATTATATCTCATTGGCTCATTACCAAGGTAACGGAGCAAGCAATGGTCCGATTTCCAACTTCTGGCAATATCGTTACAAAGGTATCTTGCGTTGCAATGTGGCTATCGACCGTATCGGAAATGCAGGCTTGGAAGATAAAGAACTTCAAGACCGTTTAGTGGCAGAAGCTCGTTTCCTGCGTGGATATTTCTATTTTGAACTGGCTAGAAACTTCGGAGGAGTTCCTCTGATTACAGAGTTCAAGATGCCGGAAGAAATTCAGGGCATCACTCGTGCTTCGTTGGAAGATACTTATAAGTTTATTGAAGAAGATTTGAAGGCTGCTGCCGAAGTATTGCCTAAACGTAGTGAATATGCCGATGCGGACATGGGTCGTGCTACCAGTGGAGCTGCACTGGGTTTGCTGGGTAAGGTTTATCTGTATCAGGAAAAGTGGACAGAAGCTCGTGATGTGTTGCAGAAACTGATTCCGGAATCTGGTTATACGGGAGAAGATGCACAGACTACCGAATATGATTTGCTTCCTGACTTCGGAGATGTATGGAACAAGAACTATGACAACAGTGTGGAAAGCCTTTTCGAAGTGCAATATGAATATCATCCTACATTGGCATTAGGAGGTTCTCTTTCAACGGTGACTGGTGCCCGTAGCTGTGGTGCCGCATTGGGAGACGGATGGGCATGGTGCCAGCCTTCTGCCAACCTGGAAGCTGCTTATAGTGAAGATGATGTACGTCGTGAATGGACAATTATCAAAACTGGATGTACGGAAATCAAAGGAGAAACAGCCGACAATTTTGCAACAATCTTGAAAGATAACAAAGAGATTGCTAACTATAAGGAATATGTGGAAAGATATAATCTGCCGGAAAATTGCTTGGTAATTGATCCGTCGGGTCATAAATCAGCTCGTATCATCCGTAAATATTATCTTCCGTTGAATGACCGTCCTGAGGTGTACAACACAGACAAGAGCCCGCTGAATCATCGTATCCTGCGTTATGCGGATGTATTGCTGATGTATGCGGAAGCTTGCAACGAGTTGGGAGATGATACACATGCACAGGCTGCACTGAACCGTGTACGTAATCGTGCAGGTCTGGCTTCTGTGACGGTGACTGGTAATGACCTTCGTCATGCCATCCGTAATGAACGTCGTCTGGAACTGGCTTTTGAACAGAATCGTTTGTATGATATCCGCCGCTGGAAAGACGACAATGGCAAACCGGTAATCGCCAACTTGATGGGTGAAAATGGTTCATTTGTGAAATGGAACACAGATCCTGCTACTCGTGATGCAATGGAATGGGATAATCAGGGTGAAGCAAGCGATAAAGGAAAATCATTCCGTGAAGACCGCGACCTTCTTTTCCCGATACCTTTGTACGAGGTAACGATGTCGAACGGATCTATCGAACAGAATCCAAATTGGAACTAATAGGGTAAAAAGATGAATTGATTATGCCATTCAGAGGAATGTCTTAAGTTCTTCTGGATGGCATTTTTATTTAAAATTTTGTAGTGATGAAAAAATATGCAATCATATTGGGCGCTTTGAGTCTGGCCGCATGCAGTGATAACACTCCCGAAAATCCTGGAGAAAATCAGGAAGAAATAGTCAGTGTGGAAAAAAATGTAACGATTAATGCGGGACAGGCTTTTCAGACAATGGTCGGCTTTGGTGCATCCGACTGTTGGACACCTGCGTATATTGGTAAATATTGGACAAGTAGCCGTGACCGTATTTCTGAACTTTTGTTCTCCTCGGAAATTGTGGATGGACAGCCAAAAGGAATCGGACTCTCCATGTGGCGGGTAAATTTAGGCGGTGGAAGCGCAGAACAAGGCGATGGAAGTGGTATTGTAGACAAATCACGACGTGCGGAATCTTATCTGACGGATAACTTGTCGTTGGACTGGACGCGTTGTGAGGGGCAGCGGTATTTCATGAGCCGGGCTAAAGAGTTTGGAATTGATAATTTCGTTTTGTTTAGTAATACTCCTCCGGTGCAGTACACCTTGAACGGAAAGGGATTTTCCCAAAATGGAGGCAGTGCGAACCTGAAATCAGAGTGCTATGATGATTTTGCTTCTTATATGGCGGAGGTCGCTAAACATTATGTGGATGAAGGATATCCGGTCAGCCATATCTCTCCGGTGAATGAACCGCAGTATAATTGGGATGGGAATGGTCAGGAAGGTAGTGGCTGGAAGAATGAGGAAGTGGCTAAACTGGCTCGGGAGCTTGATGCTCAGCTGACTCAAAAAGGTCTTTCTACTAATATTTTATTAGGAGAATCCGGAGATTGGGAGTATCTTTACAAGGTGAAGGATGATGCGAACCGCAGTAATGTACTTTCGGCCTTTTTCTCTTCTTCATCTCCTGCCTATGTGGGTAATCTGTCGCATGTGGAGAAGTTGATTTGTGGACATAGTTATTGGACAGATGGCACGTGGGATGGAATGCGTGACGTGCGTAAAAAAGTGGCACAGGCTGCCGAACAGTATGGGGTAGATGTGTGGCAAAGTGAATGGAGTATGCTGGGCGATAATTATAGTTCGTCGGAATTTGTCGGATATGATGCCGCTTCAGAAATGGATATCGCTTTGTATATGTCGAAAGTCATTCATAACGACCTGACGGTGGCTAACGTTACTTCCTGGAATTATTGGGTAGCAATGGATGTGTCCAGATGGGGACAGAAGAACCGTTTCTTATTGGTGGCATTGACTCCTAAAGGTTGGGCCGGAGACAAGGAAAGCATAGATAATCTGGAAGAAGAAGGAAGCTTCAATGCGACTTCAACTTTGTGGGTATTGGGTAATTACAGCCGTTTTATCCGTCCTGGATATCATCGGATTTCTATGACATTGAATGAGTCGATGAGTTTCTTCGGTTCTGCCTGGATGTCACCGCAGCAGGATTGCATTGTAGCGGTGTACACGAACTTGTCGAGCAAGGGCATTCGTTTGAACGAAACACGTCAGAATTGGGGTGGAGAACCGAAAACCATCAAGACGTATACCACTTCGGGCACCAAGCAATTGGTTGAGAAAGTTGTGCAAGAGGGAGACCCCGTGGTGTTGGATGCGGAAAGTGTGACTACTGTAGTGTATGAACTGAAATAGGAACCAATAAATTGAAGATGAAGAATAAGGTATTTTGGATGGTGTTATTAGGGCTGTTTTCTTGTATGTCGATGCATGCCCAAGTCTCTTTCGGAGAGGCAAAAAAATTTAACGATGGCTGGTTGTTCAGCCTTTCGGATGATAGCCTGAGTGCATCTGTTTCGTATGATGACAGTAAATGGCGGAAGCTGGACTTGCCACACGATTGGTCTATCGAGGGACAGTTGTCGCCTTCACTGGCAAGCTGTACGGGCTATCTGCCGGGAGGAATAGGTTGGTACCGGAAACATTTTCAGCTGACTGATGAGGCCGCACGTCATTATATCTATTTTGAAGGTGTGTATAACCGGAGTGAGGTGTATTTGAACGGACATCTCCTGGGAAAGCGCCCCAACGGATACATTTCTTTTATGTACGATATGACTCCGTATTTGAAAGAAGGCGACAATGTGCTGGCCGTGCGTGTAGACCATAGCCGGTATGCAGATTCCCGCTGGTACACGGGCTCGGGTATTTACCGGGATGTGTGGATGGTAGCGGCACCGGAGATTCATTTGGCACAATGGGGATTAGGTTGGCATGCAACTTCGATTACCGACAAGCAGGCTGTCGTTTCAGTAGAACTGGAAGTAGAAAAGCATGTAAAGGCTGAGGGCCGACTGGAAGTGAAGGCTGCCTTGTATGATGCGGATGGGAAGCTTGTGGCAGAAAACCGGAAAGATGTGGCTGGAAAGGAGAAAGGACTTTCCAAGCAAACGCTTTCGTTGAAGGTGAAGAAGCCGCACCGCTGGAACCTGGATGATCCTTATCTTTATACATTGAAGGCTGAGCTGTATTGCGATGGAAAGCGGATAGATGGCGCCTCTAGTTCTGTAGGCTTGCGTACACTTCAGTTTGATGCCAACAAGGGATTCGCATTGAACGGACAGTGGATGAAGGTGAAAGGGGTGTGTCTGCATCATGATGCCGGAGTGCTGGGTGCAGTCGTACCGCCGGAGGTTTGGGAAAGACGTTTGAAGAACTTGAAAGCAATCGGGGCGAATGCCATTCGTATGAGCCACAATCCGCAGGCTCCGGTGCTGTATGATTTATGTGACCGCATGGGATTTCTGGTCATGGATGAGGCTTCTGATGAATGGGAATTTCCGAAGCGAAAATGGATAAAAGGATGGAATGTGGGAGAACCCAGTTATGACGGTTCTTTCGACTTCTTTGAAGAATGGATTGAGCGGGATGTGACGGATATGGTACGTCGCGACCGGAATCATCCGTCTGTCTTTTTGTGGAGTATCGGAAATGAGGTGGATTATCCCAATGACCCTTATTCTCATCCGATATTGGATGGAGCAAAGATTAACCAGCCGATGTTCGGTGGCTATAAACCCGACGCGCCCGACGCCATGCGGATTGGGGTGATTGCCCAGAAACTGGCGGCTTGTGTGCGGGCCGTAGACACTTCACGTCCGGTTACGGGGGCACTGGCCGGTGTAATCATGTCCAACCAGACAGCTTACCCGGAAGCGGTAGACGTGGTGGGGTATAATTATACGGAAGACCGTTATGCAGAAGACCACAAAACTTATCCGAAGCGTATCATTTACGGAAGTGAAACAGGAGTAGGCATTGAGGCCTGGCATGCCGTTCGCGACAATGATTTTATTTTCGGACAGTTCTTGTGGACAGGTACCGATTATCTGGGTGAGGCCGGAAGATGGCCGTCCCGTGGATTGTATACAGGTTTGCTGGACTTCGGCAGTTTTGCGAAGCCGCGTGGTTATTTCCGGGCTTCGTTGTGGAGCGACAAACCGATGACATACATCGGTACTTATCCGGTGAAACCGGGACACGGTTGGCTTTCCATGGATGCCTGGGACAGCTGGAACTATGCTCCGGGCCAGCTGATTCGGGTAGTATGTTATACCAACGCGCCACAGGCACGCCTGTTGCTCGACGGAAAGGAAGTCGGACCGATGAAGCCTTACGATGACAAGAGCGGAATCATCTACTGGGACATTCCTTATCAGGATGGAGAACTTCGTGCCGAAGGTTGTGATGAAAGCGGGAAGGTACTTTCTACCTATACCATAAAGACTTCGGGACGTCCATACGCGCTGCGGGCTACGGTAGATAAGGACGTGTTGTCGCCGGAAAAAGCTACGGCTCATGTTACGATTGAAGTGGTCGATGAGCAGGGCACTGTGGTGAAATTGGGAGACAACGAAGTGACTTGTGAAATTGAGGGTCCCGCCCGTCTTTTAGGATTGGAAGGCTCAGATAACAGTGATATGAGTGATTATACGGATAACCGTCATCGAGCTTATCACGGCCGTTTGCTGGCTTATATCCAAACTACGGGACAGAAAGGAGAGATTCAGGTCAAACTGACTTCTCCGCTTTTGAAAGGAACGGAAGTGGTATTGAAAGCTGAATAATCCTCCTTAGGCAGTACTGCAGTACTCCCCTGAAAGTACTGGAGTACTGCCGAGGAAGTACTACGGTACTGCTTAGGAAGTACTGGCAGAGCACCGGCAGGCTGTCTGAAAGGCGCCTGGCCGGGCTTTTTGTTTTCTGGACCTGCCTCAGGAGATGCCCTTTGCGTGGCTTTTGGGGCAGGGAATATGATTTTACAGGGAAGCCGGATAGTTCAGGTTTTCTTCGGTGAGCTGTTCCAGCACTTCGTGCAGGAACTTGGCAGCTTCCCATTTCGCCATGGGCAAGTTCATCATAAGATAGTTGCCGCAATCTTTGGGAGTGGCGCCCGGCACTTCGCCTTCATAGTCGGCAATGAAGCGGAAGGTTTCGTTCATCAGCGGTGCAATGTCTTTGGATTGCAAGTCACCTTTCACTACCAGGTAGTTTCCGGTGAGGCAGCCCATCGGCCCCCAATAGATGATTTTATCGGCCCATACCGGATGGTTGCGCAGGAAAGTGGCAGCCAGGTGTTCGATGGTATGGATGGCAGCAGGGCCTAACGCCGGTTCACGGTTCGGCTCTTTCATGCGGATGTCGAAAGTGGTGACCACTTCATTTCCGACTTCATCTTTACGGGATACGAAAATACCACGTTTCAGATGAATATGGTCTACGGTAAAGCTTGGTATCTTTTTCATGATTCGTTATAGTTTGTTGGGTAATGCTTTCAAGAAAGTCTCGGTCACATGGAAGGAGCGGTCGGCCATTTCCCCCCAGAAGTTCAGGTACTGTTCAAAATGCTTGTCGGCTCCCGGAGTGTCACTGATGATGCGGAAGCTGATGAAAGGCACCTGATAGAGGTAGCATACCTGGGCGATGGAAGCTGATTCCATATCGACAGCCAGCCCTTCGGGGAAGTTACGCTTGATTTCGTCCAGTTCGCTGCGGTCGGTGATGAACTTGTCGCCCGTGCAGATAAGACCTCCGTGAATGGCTGTTTCCGTATCCAGTGAGAGCGCACACTGATAGAGCGTTTCGTTGCCTTGGAAGAACGTCGGGAGACCTTGTATCTGTCCGTAGGCATTGCCTTCGCCGCACCATACGTCGTGGTACACGATTTGCTGGCTGACTACCACATCCATTATTTTCAGGCAGCTGTCGATTCCTCCTGCCACTCCGGTGCTGATGATGCAGTCGGGCTGGAAGGTGCGGATGAGTTCCACGGTACCTGCGGCAGCATTGACTTTCCCGATGCCGCATTGCATCAGAATGATGGTATTGTGCTTGATGGAGCCTTCGATGTAGGTGAAGGGGCCCTCTTTACGTTCAGTCTTGTTCTCGAGTTGGTTGGCCAGTTGCTTCTGTTCGGAAGCCATGGCGGTGATGATTCCTATTTTCATGCGTTAAAAAAGATTTTCAGGGGCAAATTTACGACTTTTCAGGCAGTATTATGTTATCTTTGCCTGCCGAAAACATTAATTATGAATAATATGAACTTGTTCAAGAAACTACTGCCCGACGTGGTAGTCATCGTTCTTTTTGCTATCATTTCGTTTGCTTATTTCTTTCCGGCAGTGACCGAAGGACGCATTCTGGCACAGCACGATGCCGTGGCCGGTATCGGTTCGGGACGTGAGATGAGTGAATACTTGGAGAAGACAGGTGAGCGGACCCGGTGGACCAATTCTATTTTTGGCGGTATGCCTACCTATCAGATGTCGCCCAGTTACGACTCGACCGATACGTTGAGCTGGATTCAGAAGGTGTATCACCTCTTTTTGCCGACCTACGTGTGGTATGTGTTTGTAATGCTGCTGGGCTTTTATATCCTGTTGCGGGCTTTTGATTTCAAGATGTGGATGTCGGCACTGGGTGCCATTCTCTGGGCCTTTTCGTCTTATTTCTTCATCATCATTGCGGCCGGACATATCTGGAAGTTTGTGGCTTTGGCTTATATCCCGCCCACGATTGCCGGTATGGTACTGGCTTATCGGGGGAAACTGCTGGCGGGAGGTATTGTGACCGCTTTGTTTGTCGCGCTTCAGATTATGGCCAACCATCCGCAGATGAGTTATTACTTCTTGTTTGTCATGCTGTTTATGGCCATCGCCTATGGCGTGATGGCATGGCGGGAAAAGAAGATGCCTCAGTTTATCAAAGCGACAGTAGTCTTGGTTGTAGCGGGTCTGGTAGGGGTCTGCGTGAACTTGTCGAACCTGTATCACACGTATGAATACAGCAAGGAGACCATGCGTGGCAAGAGCGAACTGGTGAGAGAAAACAATCCGGACCAGACAAGCAGCGGATTGGAAAGAAGCTATATCACCCAGTGGAGTTATGGAATCGGGGAAACTTTCTCCTTGCTGGTACCCAATGTGAAAGGAGGTGCTTCCGTACCGTTGGCAAACAATGAAAAGGCCATGGAGAAGGCCGACCCGAATTACATGGGGTTGTATAGCCAGCTGGGACAATATTGGGGTGAACAGCCCGGTACTTCCGGACCGGTGTATGTGGGTGCCTTCGTGATGTTCCTTTTCATTCTGGGGCTGTTCATTGTGAAGGGTCCGATGAAATGGGCATTAGTAGTCGGTACCGCGTTCTCCATCTTGCTCTCCTGGGGACATAACTTCATGGGGCTGACGGATTTCTTTATCGACTATATCCCGATGTACAGCAAGTTCCGTGCGGTATCTTCCATTCTGGTTATTGCAGAGTTTACCATTCCTTTGCTGGCCATTATGGCATTGAAAGAAGTGGTAGAGCGTCCGCAATTGTGGAATGAATCGCGCAAAGCCTTTTACATTACTTTTGTGTTGACGGGCGGCCTGTCTTTGCTGTTTGCATTGGCGCCGAGCTTCTTCTTCCCGTCGTATGTCTCTTCTGCCGAAATGAACGCGTTGCAGAATGCCATTCCGGCCGACCAGCTGGCTCCGATTCTGGTCAATCTGGAAGAGGTGCGTAAATCCATTTTTACGTCCGACGCATGGCGCAGTTTCTTTGTGGTATTGATAGGGGCAGTGCTGTTGTGGGCGTATTGTGCCGGGAAATTGAAGGCCAAACTGCTGGTGGGCTTGCTGGCTTTGCTGTGTCTGGTGGATATGTGGAGCGTCAACAAACGCTATCTGTACGATGAACAGTTCGTGGCAAAAGGCACGGAGATGCAGCCATTCCTGGAGCCGTCGGAAACTGACCGGGAGATTCTACAAGACAAATCGTTGGACTACCGTGTGTTGAACTTGTCCGTCAATACGTTCAATGAAAACAATACGGCCTACTGGCACAAGAGTATTGGTGGATATCATGCCGCCAAGCTTCGTCGTTATCAGGAGATGATTGACGAACATATCCAAGGTGAGATTACTTCTTTGTTTAAGACGTTGCCGGCAGTAAATGCCGATTTGAGTCAGGTGGGCGATACGCTGACACCGGTGCTGAACATGCTGAACACGCGCTATTTCATCATCCCGCTGCAGCAGGGCAAGACCATTCCGGTATTCAATCCGCATGCGTTAGGCAATGCTTGGTTTGTGGAGAAGGTGCAATACGTGAACAATGCCAATGAGGAAATAGAGGCCTTGCATCACGTCAATCCGGCAACGGTGGCCGTGGTCGACAAGAAGTTCCAGAATGAGGTGAAGGCGTCTGCGGGAGCCGATAGTTTGAATTCGATTGTGTTGAAGAATTATGAGCCGAACGCCCTGAAATATGAAGTCAATTCACCGAAAGGAGGAACCGTGGTCTTTGCCGAAATCTATTATCCGGGCTGGCGTTCGTTCATTGATGGAAAAGAAGTACCTCATGGCCGTGCAGATTACATTCTGCGTGCGATGAACGTGCCGGCAGGAAAGCATGTGGTAGAATTTACGTTCGACCCGAAATCACTGCATGTGACGGAAACGGTTGCTTTTGTGGCACTGGGAATCCTGTTGCTGGCAATCGTCGTAGCTGTGGTATTGGCTTGGAGAAAGCAGAAAAAAGAATAAAGGAAAATTACTTTGAGAAGATAAAACGTCCTGTGGAAAATGCTTATGCATTGGAAACAGGACGTTTCTTGTTTTTTAGGGCCCGGACGACGAACCAGGCATGGCGCATGACGGTAGATACCACTCCATAGTGCTTGCACATGATGTGGAAGCGTTCTTTCAGGGATGCCTTATGGTTGCGGGTGGTCATTCCTTCATTCAGGTAATCAATGAGTATGAGGTGAGTGTGATGGAGCACCTTGCTTTTTTTCATGATTCGGATGCACCAGTCAAAGTCGGCCGAGAAACGGTAGTGCAGGTCGTAGGGTTCTACCAGGTCACGGCGGGCAAAGAAAGCCTGATGGCAGACCAGCATGCCTTCCTTGAAGCTTTTCCAGTTCAGGTTTTCGGGGGGACTGAGACGGCGCATGTGCAGAAAGTGTCCTTCTTCGTCCACGATGGCCGTGTCGCCATATAGCACATCCGGCAGGGTTGATTCCGTAAGAGAATGCACCATGAGCTGGAGGGTATCGTCTTCGTGCAGCTCATCGCCGGCATTCAGGAAACAAAGGTAATCGCCGGTAGCCAGCCTGATACCTTTGTTCATGGCGTCATACAGTCCTTTGTCCGGTTCGCTCACCACCGTGTGTATGTGCTCCTTGTACTGGTCGACAATCTGTAGCGTACGGTCTTTCGACCCTCCGTCCACGATGATGTATTCCACATTCTTGTACGTTTGCGTGATGACACTTTGAATGGTATCTTCCAATACGGCTCCGGCATTGTAAGTGACGGTAATGATAGAGAACTTGGGATGTAAGTGGTGAAAATTATGCATTTTTTCCGGTAATGTGGTTGTATATTTGAATGTACTGGTTGGCCACCGTCATTTCAGAATACGTGGTTACTGCTTTACGGTAGGCTTCAGAACTCAACGTATCGTAGTCACCTTCGGTGAGAGTCCAGCAGATGCCATTGGCCAAATCCTCAGCCGATTTGTATCGGGCTACATAACCATTGTGAAGGTGGTCAATCATTTGAGGGATACCTCCTACATTGAAGCCTACACAAGGAATACCGCAGGCCATTGCTTCCACAATGGTGTTGGGCAGGTTGTCTTGCAGTGAAGGGGTCACGTAGAGGTCGACGGCATTATAGATATCCACCAGCTCCTTTTCGTTGCTGACGTAGTTCATCGGGTAGATGGGGAAGGGGAAGAGTGACTTGCACTGTTCGGCTTGGCTTCCCAGCACCACTACGCCTAATTGCCGACTGAGTTCAGGCTCTTGTCGGGACAGCAGTTTGCAGGCTTCTATCAGGTAATCGATGCCTTTCCGTTTGTCGGTGATTTTCATGGAACCGAACAACAACAGCTTTTTGTCGGTGGGAAGATGCAGCTTTTCACGCGCGAATTTCTTGGCCCGTGGCTTGAACAGATTGGTATTGATGGCATTAGGGATATTGGTGATGGCGTGCCCCTGGAGCAAGGAACTTTTCCGGGCCATGGCTTCCAGCCACCGGCTGCAGGCGATGAACGTGATGGGGGCTGTGGCATACAGTTTTTGTTTCTTGCGGAAGGTCTTTTCCGACAAGTCATGGCGGTGAGGTTTCAGCAGGAGCGGGCAGTTGTGGCATTCCGTGGTGTATTTCTCACATTCTCCTGAATAGTGGCAAATGCCGGTAAAAGGCCACATGTCGTGCAGCGTCCATACTACGGGCTTGCCCGAAGAAAGGATACGTTGTATGTCCTTTAAAGAAAGCATCCCCTGATTGATCCAGTGCAGGTGGATGACATCGGCCTGGCGAAATTCGGGTAGGGAAGTGATGTCCGTGCCCGTGTTGGCGATGTCGACAGCGAACAGGTTGTGGCGCTTGAAACCGTTGGCTGCCCAGATGACAATGCGTTCCCACGTGAATTGCCAGATTCTACGCCATGATTTCTTGAGTGAGACAACGGTTACCTGGTCGGTCTGTTTGTTGCGGACCAGCATTTTGGCTTTTATCCCGTTGTTTTTCAGGGCTTCCATCAGCCGGTTGGCCGCAATGGCGGCACCTCCTATGCGTTCAGCAGTATTGATGATAAGTACTCTCATGGCGTGTCGTTCAAATTTTCTGCAAAGTTAGGAGTTTTTTGCACTTATGTGCAACAGTCTTTCGGCAATTTCCTTACTGAATAGAGCCAAATTAAATCGTTCTTCTCCTAATTTCCGGGCATTTCTTCCCATTCGTTCTGCATCTTCCGGATGGGTATGCAGGTAACGGATGGCTTTTACCCAGCCTTCCACATCACCATATTCCACCGCAATGCCGATTCCTTCTTTTTCAATGTCAATCTCGAAGTTGGGATTCTTTGAGCAGATGACCGGGATGCCCAGTGCGTATGCTTCCACTAAGGTGGTGAGTCCTACGGTATAAGGAAAGTCCAGACAGCAGATGACAATGGCTTTTTTCCGGGCCACTTTCTTTGCCAGCTCGTAAGGGATGACTCCTTCGGTGTAGTGGATGTGGATGTTGTCGGTCAGTGTCAGGCTGTCGGCTATCTGTTTGTAATTGAGATAGCCACATTCTTCCGCAATGAAGACCTCCAGGTCTTCCTCCGTCTGTGAGAAAGCTTCCAGCATGGTTTTCAGGTCGCGGTTTTCCTTTCCGGTCGAGATGTAGCCTTCCCGTGGTTGTGGGGGAAGTTCTTTGAGCAGGTGGTCGTAGAAAGCCAGATCCGGCCCCCAGTGAATCAGCTCCAGCTTATGTTCCGGCACTTTGTGGGTGGCGATGGAATCTTGAATCAGTTTCCGGCTGAAGAGGAACATGTGGTCGATGCCCCGGTAGAAGAAACGGGAGATGGCTTCTTTCAGCCGATGAGGTGACTTGCGCAAAGCGGTGTGATGCCATATCACAATGGGTTTCCGATACAGGCCGAGGGCTCGTAAGAAGATTATCAGTTCCAAACCCCGGAAAGAGGTGCCGTAAAGCACCTCATATTTCTCTTTGCAGAAAAGAATTTCTTTGGTAGCATAGAGCATCAGTTTCCATCGGCTGGAAAAGGCTTTATAACGGTGCATGACCGACTGGATGCCGTAGTTTTCCAGCAAAGGCAAGCCATACAGAATATGTCCGGGAAAGCGGAAGTCTTTCCATTCTTCATAACTTTCCCGTGTGAGACGGGTGTGATAGAAATAAATATTGAGTTTTGGGTTCATGTCTCAGGTATTAACGCCATTTGTTACGTCCTAACCATTTATTGATGCGGTTGATCAATGCTTTTCCAATGTTCTTGAAATTTCCGTGGCATAGGTTCAAGTAGAGCTCTTCGAACGAGCGTCCGATTTTAATCCACGGATGTCCCCAGGCCATGATGCGGAACATCCGATTTTTGTAGCCCACATTCTCAATGACATAACGCGGGTGTTTCAGCGGGAAGTTCAGTTCATGGCGCTGCATGGTAAAAATGCGGCGATATCCTCTTGGGAGCAAGTCGTTGCTTCCGCCAAAGTGAGTGGAACCGGCGGTAGCTCCCAGGTTATTAATCATGTTCCTGGACGGGACAATGCTCAGGCCGGAATTAAAGAATATGGCTGCATGAAAGATTGTTTCATAATAAGCTTTCCCGCTTTCCCGATGGTGACGGCAAAACTCGATAAATTCTTTCTGGTATTTTCTTTCTTTGATGTATTCTTCCAGTTGTTGCAGGTTGAAAGCATCGTCCAGGAAACTATAGTGTTCATCCCATTGGTCGATGACACGACGCCAGCTGGCCCATCCTGAGATGGAGAAAGTCGTAGCAAAGAAATAATCGTACGGCATGTCTTTACTGATTTCATCGTAGTTTATTCCCGTAATCATACTGATACGTGTGTCATGCTCATATTTGTCCAGCAGTTCTTTGCAGAATGGGAAAAAGGAGAGTGAAGGAATGTCATCGTCTTCAAGTACAATGCATTTCTCGACAATGGAAAAGGCCCATTTTTGAGAAAGATATTCAGATGGGTCACAACCAAAATTCTTTTCCTGGTACCATTGATGCACTTCACATTCCCAGTCTATTTCATCGACTATCTTTCGGCAAGCCAAAATGCCGGGCATATCTTTTTCTCCTCTTGGGCCATCCTGATAGAGGAACAGCTTGGAAGGACGGGCCTTTTTAACTTGTTCGAATACGGCAGACAGAGGTTCAGGGCGGTTGAAAAACAGAATCAATACGGCCACATCAACAAGGGCCGGATTGCTATGTATGAGTTTATTTGTTGTTTCCATGGTTTATAAGTTCCGGATGTACATAAATGGCATGTATCTTGCGTTTATCCTCTGGCGGGATTTCCATATAATTCTTGTAGAGGTCTTTCAGGTAGGCGTCCGGGTTGTGCGGAGCCGGAAATTCTTTTCCTTCAAAGGTCATGCGGCCCAGCGGGAAGATGGAGTCTTTGCGGTGCATGATGCCGTATCCGTTGTTGATAAGGATATTGGACATGTAGGTATCTTTGGGATAAAGAAGGTTGAGCAATCCCCAGAGGGTCCGATAGAGACCGTATTTGGCATGAAACCAGAAGTATTCGGCAAAGGCACGCAAGGAATAGTAGTGCGCCTTGTGCAGGATGGAGTAGCTGGTAGAAATGCCTTTGGTCAGTTTTTTTACCCACGATTTCGGTACGCTGGGATAATCAATAAAGGGGAAGATGTCGATGTACAGTCCCTTCTGGTAGGGGGCCTGCATGTTATCTCCGCTTTCGATGTACAGCGAGTTCAGGTCGCGCACCTTGACAATCGGTTCCTTGTGGGTAGGGTCGCTTTCCGAAGTTTGCAGGAAGAGTCCTTCGCGCAGTTCCTGAGGGGCTACGCGGATAAACTCTTTCAGCCCTTCCAAGGTCATGGCGATGTCGATGTCGTCGTCCCAGGGGATGAATCCTCCGTGACGGATGGCTCCCAGCAGGCTGCCGCCATCCAGCCAGTAGTCAATCCGGTGCTTCCGGCAGATGCGGTCTACTTCTTCCAGGATGGAGAGCTGCTTTAATTGGCAAACTCTCAGGTTTTGCTTTACATATTCAGTCAGGAACGGATTGTTCATAATGTTTCCCGTTTTACGTCAATCACTTGTCCGGTATAGTCGGAGGCTAAGGTTCTCAGGGTGGCTTCGGCCACTTTCTCTGCCGATAGCAGACTGTCTTCCGGTTCAATGCCGAAGTTATGTACCCGCATCGGGGTCTTGGTCCGTTCCGGGTTGATACAGTTGATATGGATACCGAAACTTTCCCATTCTTGGGCAATGGCCTGTACAAAGTTCACGATGGCCGCCTTTGTCGACGAATAGATGCTGTAGAAAGCCCGTCCACGGGTGTAAGAGCTGGATGTGAAGAAAATCAGTTGTCCCTTGGTCTCTTTCAGGTAGGGGAAGGCTTCCAGGGCCACGTTGACCGTACCCATGTAGTTGGTCTGTACAGCCGACTGGATGGTCTCGTAAGAGGTGGAAATCAACGGTTCTTTGTTGAGTACACCGGCCGTATTGACTACGAAATCAATGCGTTTCTCTTTCTGGTAGACCGATTCCAAGGCTTCCTTCACTGCCTGTCGGTTACCTACATCCGTATGGTTGAGGCTGCGGGAGAAACAGTACACCTTTCCGCCTTTTTCCTGCAGCATGCGGGCGGTCTCAGCGCCGATACCATAGCTTCCTCCGAAGATGACAGCCACTTTGTCGCGGAAAGTCTCTTCTTGAATTGGTTCGTGGTTCAGCTCACTTTTCCGGAGCTGGAAGAACTTGTCGAGCAGATACGTATCCTCCTTGTAGGTCAGCTTCATGTTGCTTTCTTCCCCTTGTACCACGTAGATGGGTACTTCCGGCAGATATTTCTTCACTACGCCACAGTCGTCCGTCACTTTGAAGTTCGGGTCTTTCAGCGCAATCTGGTAGGCCTTCCGGATGGTGTCGATAGCAAAAGCCTGCGGAGTCTGTCCGCGTCTCAGTCGGGAACGGTCTGGAATCTGGCAGATGAAATCGTCTTCCACCTCGATGATGGTATCGGCAGAAGGCAGGGCCACGTCAATCGCCTCATATTTGTCGAGCGCTTCAATCACGTCGTTGAGGATGCGCTGGCTGATGAGCGGGCGTACGGCGTCATGAAAAATCAGGTTGACATCACTGTCGGCGTAGGCTTCAATGGCAGAAAGGCTGGAATCGTACCGTTCTTTTCCTCCTTTGAGGATTTTCTTGATTTTCTTCCATCCGTTTTTGATGACGATGTTCTCAAATTCAGAAATATAGAACGGGTTGGAGACGATGGCAATCTCGTCGATGTGGGGATTGCGTTCGAAGGCGTCTACCGTGTGTTCCACGACCATCTTTCCGGCCACCTTGAAGAATTGTTTGGGAGTGGAAAGTCCCAGTCGGCTTCCTACCCCTCCGGCTAATATGACTGCAATGTTCTTTTTCATGCGTGTATGGACGATAAATTGTGACAAAAATACGAAATCTTGCTCACCTCTCCAATTTAAAGGTAAAAATAAGTATTCCCGTAGGCCCGTATCATCGGATAGCAGAAACTCCTTACGTAACTGAGTACTCCTTTCTGCTGTGGATAGAAGTAAATCAGGTGTTTGAACCGCATGCAAAGCAGACACAGACGGCACAGGCTGATTGGATCTCTTTTCAGCAAGAGGCCACTGAGTTGATAGGCCAGGGTGTGCTTGTCCTTACTGGTATGCCGGTGGATGTAGCCGTAGAAAAACTGCCAGGTGGTCAGTCGCTGTTGCTCACGGAACTTGCGGAAACCATAGACATAGGGTTGCCAGGTCGGTTTCTTCACCAGATAAGCTGCATATTGCGCGTTAAGCCGGTTGATGGCGGAGCCTTGGTGCGGGCGGTGCCAGTTAAGGGGCTCGTTTACGCAGGCGATGCCTTTTCCCAGTTGGGCATTGACGCTCAGCCACCAGTCGTAGAGGATGTGCTCGTCCCATTCCGTAAAAACCTGCCGGATGAAGTCACGGGTCAGCAGCATACTGTGTCCGGGGGTACTGTCGTAAAACAGCAGGTATTCCAGGTTGTGGCGGGGAATGACTGTTTTTTTCATTTGCCCTTCCTGATAAGTGGGGTCGGTGTGATAGCCGGAAATGCAGAGGTCGTGCGTACCGATGGCTTGTACCTGTTTGGCGATTTTTTCCGGGTACCAGATATCGTCCTGGTCGGCAATGGCGATGAAATCTCCGGTGGCCTTTTTCAGTGCATTCTCAAAGTTACGGTTGAAGCCGAGGTTTTGCGGATGCTGTTCAATCCGGATAAAAGGATATTGCGCGGCATATTCCCGGGCGATGTCCAACGTATGGTCGGTAGACCCATCGTCCTGAATAATCAGTTCGTGGATGGGATAAGTCTGGCAGACGATGCTGTCCAGCTGTGTTTTCAGGAAGCGTTCGCCGTTGTAGGAGCAGAGTACGATGGATACAGTTTTCATTTAGCTTTTCTTTTTGAGCAAGTAGTTCAGGCTTTCTTTGAAGGTAACGGAACCGCTGAGCCAGATAATGAGCGGATACAGTATTCCGGCAGAGAGGATTTTCAGGGTCACCAGCCAATAAATGTTCTCGATGGAACGGGTCAGGAAATAGACACCTCCCATGATCAGGGCGGCGATGAGGCCGAACGAACAGACATCTTTCACGGCATGGAAGAGGCTGAGCCTGATTTCCCTCCACACGAAATAGTGCCATACCAGCAGCCACCCCACATTGATGGCGATATATACCAGAATCATGCGGTGGATGCCGTATGGATAGAGCAGGTACATCACCACGAGCTGGCTGGTGCCCTGTGCGATGGTGTTCCACATGAAGAGGTTGGATTTTCCCTTGCTGATGAGCAGGTTGGTGTAGAGGTTGGTCACTGGCAGGAAGGCCCCCCCTATGGCCAACAGTTGCAGGATGTGGGCACTGGGCAGCCATTTGCTGCCGATGGTCAGGGTTATCATCTCCGGGGCGATGAGGGACAGGCCCAGCATCACCGGGAAAGAGATGAAGGCCGTAAAGCGGAGCATCTTGCGGAACACACGGCACTGGCGTTCAGAGTCGTCGGCCACCTGGCGCAGTACAGGAAGGGCCACACTGCTCACCATACCCGTAATCAAGGAGTGCCCCATCAGGTTCCATTTGTTGGCCTGATTGAACTGTCCTACCTCTCGTTCAGAGTAGTAACGTCCTAAGATGATGGAGAACAGGTTGTTGTTGATGTGGTTGAAAATATTGGTCAGCAGGAGTTTGCTGCTGAAGCCGACCATGCTTCTCAGGGGACTGAAATCAAAATTGAACGTCGGTCGCCAGGGCGAGAAATACAGGTAGCACAGGTTGATGACCGCCACGTAGACAATGCTTTGCGTGGCAATTCCCCAGTAAGAATAGCCCAGCAGGGCCATGGTGACACCGGTGGTACCGGATACCAGCAGGGCAATGATGCTCGACAAGGCTTTCTGTTTCACCATCAGGTTGCGGAAGAGATAAGCACTATGTGGAATCCCCAAGCTGGCAATGAAGAAGCCCAGGAACGAGTAACGCGCCAAGGGAACCAGTGCATCGTTGTGGTAAAAATCGGCGATAAGCGGGGCACATCCGGCCAGAATCAGGTAGAGAGTCAGGCTCAGTCCGCTGCAGAACCAGAATACCGCGTTGTAATCCTGGTGCGTAATCTCTTTCTTGTTGACCAAAGCCGCGGTGAATCCGCTTTCCTGCAAAGAGCCGGCAATCAGGGAGAAAATGCTCAGCATGCCCACCATTCCGTAGTCGCTGTCGTTCAGAATGCGGGCTGTCACGATGCCGAAGGCCAGGTTCAGTACCTGCATGGCTCCGTTGTTGATACCTCCCCAAAGTAGTCCTTTGGCGGTTTTTTCTTTTAAAGAGTGTTCGGGCATGCTCGTTTCTTGGATGTAATGGAACAAACCACGCAGACCTCCATGGACGGGCCAAAGAAATCTGCGTGAGTCTGTTTGTATATAAAATGGAGTGGGAGAGGCGGGATTATTTCACCTCGCTTCCCGGTTTTACTTCGTTCAAAGTGGTTGTCACGGACAAGGAACCGTCGAAGTTTTCTGCGCTGAGAATCATACCTTCGCTTACCAGTCCGTTCTTGAACTGACGCGGAGCCAGGTTGGCAATGAACAGCACCTGCTTGCCCACCAGTTCTTCCGGTTTGTAGTGCTGGGCAATTCCGCTGACGATGGTACGGTTTTCCAGTCCGTCGGCAATCTTGAATTTCAGCAGCTTCTTCATCTTGGGTACGTTTTCACATTCCAGCACCGTACCTACACGGATGTCCAGCTTTTCAAATTCCTCGAATGCGATGGTCGGTTTGATGGGGTTGGCCTTGTAGTTGGCTGCCTCGTTGGCTTTCTTGGTAGCCAGCAGTTTGTCCACCTGTGCCTGAATCACATCATCTTCAATCTTTTCGAACAGCAGTTCCGCCTTGTTCAGCTGATGACCTTCCGCCAGCAGGTCGGTACGTCCCAGCTGTTCCCAGTCGAAGCTTTCCAGGTTCAGCATCTTGCGCAGTTTTTCAGAGCTGAACGGCAGGAACGGTTCGAAAGCGATAGACAGGTTGGCTACCAGCTGCAAGGCAATGTTCAGGATGGTTGCCACCCGTCCCATGTCGGTCTTGGCCAGTTTCCAAGGTTCAGTATCGGCCAGGTATTTGTTTCCGATGCGGGCCAGGTTCATGGCTTCCTTCTGTGCATCGCGGAACTTGAACACGTTCAGCAGTTTTTCCACTTCTGCTTTTACGTCGGCAAATTCTTTCAAGGTGTCACGGTCGTAGTCGTTCAGTTCACCGCAGGCCGGTACCTTGCCGTCAAAGTATTTGTGCGTCAGTACCAGGGCACGGTTTACGAAGTTTCCATATACCGCTACCAGTTCGTTGTTGTTGCGAGCCTGGAAATCTTTCCAGGTGAAGTCGTTGTCTTTGGTTTCCGGAGCGTTGGCAGTCAGCACGTAACGCAGCACATCCTGTTTGCCCGGGAAGTCCTGAAGGTATTCGTGCAACCATACGGCCCAGTTGCGTGAAGTAGAAATCTTGTCGCCTTCCAGGTTCAGGAACTCGTTGGCGGGTACGTTGTCCGGAAGGATGTAGCTTCCTTCGGCTTTCAGCATGGCCGGGAACACGATACAGTGGAACACGATATTGTCTTTTCCGATGAAATGAATCAGGCGGGTTTCAGGGTCTTTCCACCATTTTTCCCATGAATCGGGCAGCAGTTCCTTGGTGTTGGAGATATAGCCGATAGGCGCATCGAACCATACGTAGAGCACTTTGCCTTCTGCGCCTTCCACCGGTACCGGAATACCCCAGTCGAGGTCACGGCTCACGGCACGCGGCTGAAGTCCCATGTCCAGCCAGCTCTTGCACTGTCCGTACACGTTCGGGCGCCATTCCTTGTGGTCTTCCAGAATCCACTTGCGCAGCCATCCTTCGTGTTTGTCCAGTGGCAAGTACCAGTGTTTGGTTTCCTTCATGACCGGCTGGCTTCCACTGATGGCACTCTTCGGGTTGATTAGTTCAGTAGGCGACAAAGTGCTGCCGCATTTTTCGCACTGGTCACCGTAGGCACCTTGTGCATGGCAGCGCGGACATTCTCCCGTAATGTAACGGTCGGCCAGAAAGGTATGTGCTTCTTCGTCGTAATACTGCATGGAAGTCTTTTCGATGAATTCATGCTTGTCGTACAGTTTGCGGAAGAAATCAGAAGCCATTTGGTGATGCGTCGGAGAAGAAGTACGTCCGTACACATCGAATGAAATACCAAATTCCTTGAAAGAATCCTTGATGAGAGTGTGGTAGCGGTCCACAATGTCCTGTGGGGTAACTCCTTCCTTCTTGGCGCGGATGGTGATGGGCACCCCGTGTTCGTCAGAACCACCAATGAAGAGCACATCCTCTTTTTTCAGGCGCAGGTAGCGCACATAAATATCGGCCGGTACGTAGACACCTGCCAGATGGCCGATATGGACCGGGCCGTTGGCATAGGGCAGCGCCGATGTCACGGTCGTCCGTTTGAATTTCTTTTCCATATACGTATATAGTTTATTTTTAAGTTGCAACCTTACGGTTTGCAAAGATAGCGAAAGGCGAGGGCAGAGACAAAAGAAAAACAAAGTTTTTCGATTTGGCTATACCGAGCTGTTTCCTATCTTAATCAAAAGAGGGCGGTTATTGGGCAATTATATTGATAGAAAGGAGTTAGGAGTTGTTTGCCTTGAAGACTGATAGACAAACATGCATAATATGAAAATGACTTGGAGAATATTGCTATTCGGCCTTGAGATTTTTATGTTTCCCATGAGCGAAACGTATGTTTCCCTATTGGAAAACGTAAGTTTCCGCCACGGGAAATGTACGTTTCCCGGCAGGGAAACATAAAAAACTAAGGATGTTGTGTCGAATGTCACGACTTATTTTTGCTTTCTATGGGATATATAGAAACAGTACTTCGGTAAATTTAAAAAAAGATCGGCATTAGTCGGTCCAAAACATATACATTGCTGACAGATTATTAATCTCCAAAGGCAGCATAAGCTTTCGCAATGCTGTCCGTACAAAGAATGGAGATACCCGAATCGTATATCTTCCTATACTCCCCTACAGCGTCAGGCATCAGATCCATCCGGCCCTGCGCGCTGAAAGATATCGGTACCTTCATTTCATTGATACAGTCATAATACGACTGTTCTTGAACCACTTTCGGCACTAAGGCTATGAGCCTGTCAGTCGGAATGCCTGATTTCTTGATTTTCAGGATGTCCTCGCGGCTGTTGAACCCAAGTGCTATCAACAGTTCGGGATATTTCCGATGCATGTTCACTCCATCGTCAACCGAATAACATATCACAACCACTTCATGCAGCATGCCCGTCTGCTTCACAATATCCATCATAATATCCGGGTCAGTACCCGGTTTCATGTCAAGCATAACAGCCACTTTCCCCTTTGCCTTCAACAGCACATCCTTCAACAAAGGAATTCTTTGCCCTTTCAATACATTGCCACAGGCATCTTTCAGTTCCAGCCGGTTCAATTCACGATAGGTATAGGCATCAGGACGCCCCTTCCCCGTCGTTGTACGGTCCAGTGTCTCGTCGTGCAACAGGACAGCTTTCCCGTCGGCCGTAATCCGAACATCAATTTCCTGTATAGCATCCGGATAGTGTTTCATGTTATATTCCAATGTTTCCATGGAGTTTTCAGCATATCCCTTCATCAGAGGAGACATGCGGTGGGCCATCACTATCGGCTTGTGCAGGCTCGAGTACAAACGTATCAGTTCCTTCACATTGCCCGTATAATTTTGTGCCTGGACGCCCCTGCAGACAATACCCAGACAGACAAATAACAGAACTAAAAATTTTGTTTTCATCTTTCTTCTATTATATTTTAATGCATGCTCAAGGTTCCAGTAGGTCTGACACCTGGTCGAGATTGCCGTCGCAGGGCGCGGGCTCGATATCCAGCAGATAGGCAAGGAGCGGATAGATGCAGGTGTTGTCGAACAGCTCGGTGCGCACATATCCACGCTTGAAGTTGGGGCCTTCGGCCCGGAAGGGTACGTAAAGGTCTGACGCCGTGGGGTCGAAACCGTGGTTACCGGGTTTCACCCGCCCGTCTTCAGACACCAGCCAGCCGTTGTCGGGCAGGGCCACGATGGGAGCCACGTTGGGGTTAGAGCCGTAACGCAGGTAGGCAGGTACGTCTTCCCGATGCCACACGCGCAGGTGGGGCACCCGTTTCAGAGCCTTCAGGATGTCGTCCTCGTGTCCGGCCTTGGGGAAGATCAGCGTGGGCAGGTCGGCCAGTACGCGCTCGCACCAGTCGGGCTGCAGATACTCCGAGAGGCGGATGATACGCTCCGGCGAAGTGGCGGTCATGCCGTGGTCCGAGGTGACGATGAAGTTGATGTCCTCGCCTTCGGGTAAGGCACGCAGTCGGTTATACAGAACAGCCAGCAGCGAGTCCAATTTTTCCACTGTTTGGCGGGTCTCATGCGAAGCTGGGCCGTAGCGGTGGCCGCTGCTGTCGGGTTCGTCGAAATAGAGCATGACGAGCTGCGGCCGGCGGTCCTGGGGCATCGTTAGCAACCGCTCCACCTCGTCGAGGCGTTCGCTGTAGGTCAGCAGGGGTTTCTTGGCGTAGTCGTGATAGTAGTCGGGGTACTGCTCTCGGATGGCCACGTCGGAACCGGGCCAGTAGACCACGCCCACCCGGATGCCTTGCCGGCGGGCCGTCAGCCAGATGGGCTCACCGCCGTAGAACGAGCCGTCCTTGCCCGTCATCTTGTCGCCGATGCTGAAGGTGCGGCCCGAAGCCACGTCATAGAACTTGTTGGCGATGATACCGTGATGGTCGGGCACCAGGCCCGTAGCCAGCGTGTAGTGGTTGGGAAACGTTTTCGAGGGGAACGAGGGGCGCATCACCGCGCGGACGCCGCGGCGGCCCAGGGAGTCGAGGAACGGCGTGTCGTACATCTGCGGATAGTCCCAACGGAAGCCGTCGAGCGATACGATGACCGTCGTGTGCCTTGCGGCATACAGGCCGAGGGCGACAAACAGGAATATAAACAATACGAATTTTCTCATGACGCAAAGATATAAAAAAAGAGTGGCAACCGGCCCTTTTTTTCATCCAGGCATGCCGGCTTTGCCGCTCTCTTTTCAATTCTCAATTTTCAGTTAATTGAAGTAGTACTTCACACCAATCTGCATCTTCCAGCACTGGTCGTAGTTGCGGTTGAACGTCCAGCTGGTAAGCGGTGTGCCGTCGCTGTTCTTGAACATGGAGAAGTAGGGCGTGCCGTTCTCCACCTTGTCCACCTTCAGGATGGCGCCGTTGTTGCAGTTGCTCATGTTCTTTTCTACACCCCACTTGGAGTTGAAGAGGTTACCCACGTTCATGATGTCCACGCTCAGTTGTAGCTTGTTGGTGGTCTTGCCCAGCTTCAGGTCGAAGTCGTGAGCCCAGCGGAAGTCGAAGCGGTGTACCCAGGGAGCGTATGCGCTGTAGGCTTCGGCATACTCGCCCTTATGATTCTTCAGATAGTTGTCTTGGTTGACGAAGTCCCAGAAGAGCTGGCGGTCACTTTCGTCGGTGAAGTGGATTTCGCTGTCGTTCTTGGGGATGTACATCAAGTCGGTGTTGTTGCCGTCGCCGTTGAGGTCGTTGGAGTAGACGAAGCTGTAGCCTGCACCCCGGTAGCCGGTATAGAACAGGCTGAAGTGGTCCTTATGATAGGTGTAGCTGACGGAAGCGATGACGCGGTCTGGGATGACGTACTGTGAATTGTGCAGCTCCACGTGGTTCGGACCGTTCACCGAGTAAAGTCCCGACCAGGCCGATGAGGCGTTGCTGCCCGGCATGCCGGACATTTCCTTCATCACCGTATGGGTGTAGGCGGCCATCAGGTGCAGGTTCTTCACCGGTTCAGCGGTGGCCGTCAGGTTCATGGTCCAGCCGTAGCCCTTGTGAGTGTTGGTCAGCACGCAGGCGTTGCTGAAGTTGTTGTAGTAACGGTAATCGCTAGGGTAGATGTAGCGGTTGTCAGCTCCCTGAAGCTGTTCCCAGCTGTCGTCGATGGGCTTGATGTTGTAGTTGTCCAAGATGACGGCGTTCACGTTTTTCGTATAGGTAAACTCACCAGTCAGTGTCAACGGGAAGGCCACGGGGAACTGATAGTCCACGGCCAGTGACGACTTCCACACCTGCGGCATCTTGAAGTTCTTGTCCACACCGGCAATCTCACTGGGTACCGTACCCTTATCGGGGCTGATATTTTCGGGTGCACCGAGCAGCTCGCGGATCTGGTTGACATCTGTTACTAGTCCGCCAGCAAAATTCTGCAAACGGGGGTCGGACGAGGTCACGACGCCGTTTGAATAATAAGTGTCGGCATGTACCAGGTTCTGCACCATGCCTGAGTTGGTCGGCATGTTGGTGAAGAACACTAGCGGTAAACGACCGGCAAAGAGTCCCGTACCACCACGCACCTTCAGACTTTTGTCACCAAATACATCCCAGGTAAAGCCGATACGCGGTGAAATCTGTACGTTGCCGTCAGGCCAAGCACCGGTGTCGATGTGGCGGCCACCGAAGTCCAGGTCATAAATAGCGTTGTTGCGCATCAGGTCGTCGTCGTTGAAGGTCAGCAGGTCGAAGCGGATACCGCCCGTCAACTTCAGGTTTTCCTGTACATTCCACTCGTCTTGCGCATAGAGGCCGTACTGGTTGAATACCACTTCGGCGTTCGGATTGGTTTCGCCGTTATAACCATAGGCCAAGCCTACTGTTTCGGGAACGCCACCGTTCAAGAAATCATCCAATGAACGATAACGGTAATAACCTGTTCCTCCACGCATATAAGAGTTATTGGCTAATTGGTGTTCAAAACTGAAACCTGCCGTAATTTTATGCGCACCTGCATAATAAGTGAAATTATCGGTTACGGTTGTAATCTTGTTCTGTACACGGTTATTATAAGAGAAAAGTTCATAACCTAAACTCATATAAGGAGTAAGACTCTGTGTAACAGTACCGTCTGCGGCTGTTTCATAACCTCCCATGATGTCGATGAAAGGGAAGGGCGAAGAGTTGGAGCCGCGCGCATCCTCGATGTTCGTATAGGTGAAGAGCAGCTGGTTGGAGATATTGTTGCCGAAGCGGCTGTTCAGGTCGGCCGATACGGTGCTCACCTTGTTGTCCATAGAGTACATTGAGTTAGCAAAAGACATGGAGTATTGAGACAAACGGTCCATGTTACGAAGACGGTATCCTGTATCACTGGAGTTTCCGTTGACAGGATTCCAAGCGGTATTCTTTGTATAGTTGTAACGAACAGCCAGATGATGGTTGTCTGTAATGTTCCAGTCAATACGTCCTAACAGCTTCAAGTTGCTTTCATCAGCCGGGAAATCAGTAAATGAACCGGTATCGTAGCCATAACGTTGCATCATGAAGTCGCGTACTTTCTGCAAGTCGACTATCGTAGTACGTGAGATGTAGTTATCAGGATCAGCTACACCGTCTTCCGACGCACGCCAACGATTGATGACCGAAGGGATCTTGGAATATTCGGCATTGGCAAAGAAGAAAAGTTTATTTTTCACAATCGGTCCGCCCAAGGTAAAACCATAAGTGGTATTGCGGTTGGTGCCACGTTCGCCCAGGTCAGCATTGTCGATGCGGTTGCCGTGCATGTTCTCGTTGTTGTGATAGACGTAGGCCGTACCCTTGAAGGTATTCGTACCAGATTTGGTCACGGCGTTGATTCCGCCGCCGATGAAGTTGGTTTGACGCACGTCAAAAGGGGCTACCACAACCTGTACCTCGTCGATAGCATCCATTGAAATAGGCGTACCGCCACCAGGCAGGGCAGATGAAAGTCCGAAGTTGTTGTTCAGGTTGGCACCGTCCAACGTGAAGTTGGTGGAACGGCTGTCTCCTCCGGCAAAGCCCATACCGTTAGCGTAAGGCGACAGACGCACGATGTCCGAGATGCTGCGGTTTACGGTAGGCAGAGCCGTCAGCTGAGTGTTCGAAATGTTGGTTGTTGCACCAGTTTTCTCGGCTGCAAACTTGGAGCGGGTACCTGTCACAACTACCTCTCCTAATTCGGTAATGTCCTCGGAAAGACTGACATTGATGTTATAGGTTTCACCTAACTGAAGTGTAATATCATCAATGGTTTTATTAGTATACCCGATATAGGTGATTTCCACTTCGTATGGACCACCTACACGCATACCTTGAATAGCCCAACGTCCATCTGTATTAGTAATTGCGCTATAAGTTGTACCCGAAGGTTGATGAACGACCCGGATTAAGGCACTGATAACGTCTTCGCCCTGTTCATCGGAAACATGTCCAGACATTGCTGAAGTAGTAACCTGAGCATTCAAAACTGCCGCTCCAAAAGACATTAGGGCAGCAAAAAATAATCGCATTCGTCTTGCCATAATTTTTGTACTAAAAATTTAAAGATTTAAAATTCTTGTGCAAAATTAAAGGGAAGTAAAGAATAAATATATTACAAAGCCATTAAAATTCAGTTCTTAAGAGTGCTTTTCTAATATCTGAAATATACTTATTGAATACAACTTATTATCTAAGTAACTATTCTAGAAAATCTTTACAGGTTAATAGATATTTTTAAGACTTAAAAATCAGGGCTAAAAGATTTGAATCAGAAAAAAATACATATTTTTGTGTTTGAATTTAAAATCCTTAAAGAAATAGTATGGGAAAAATCTCTTTATTTTATTTGTTCTTAGTTTGAAGTACCTCGATTTTATATTTTAATGACCTTAAATTGAATTATGAATAGATTGTTTTTGTGGTGTCTGTTGAGTGCTTTTATTTTGGTCGCAGATAATGTATGTGCACAATATCAAGTGAATCTTGTTCCGGCTCCTGTACAATTGGAAAAAGGAAATGGTTTTTTCCAATTCACGGAAGAGGTTGTTATTTCTGTAGAAAATGAGGAGCAGGAAAGTCTTGCTGCTGATTTCGCTGATTTGTTTACAGTGCCAGCCGGATTTACTCCTAACGTAGAGATGGGTGCTACAAATGCGGAAATATCACTGGTTACCGACCGGAATCTGAAGAAGGAGGCCTACCGATTAGAGGTGACAGAGAAGGGTATACGGGTGTATGCGTCTGAACCGAGTGGTTTCTTTTATGCTTTTCAGACGTTGAGATTATTATTACCTGCTGATATCGAGAACTCTACTTTGACGAATCAAGAATGGAAGGTACCAGTTGTTGAGATAAAGGATGAGCCGCGTTTTGGCTATCGGAGCATGATGCTGGATGTGGCGCGATGCTTTATCCCGAAGGAGGAGGTCTTGCGTATGGTGGACTGTATGGCAATGCTGAAGTTGAATACGTTACATCTGCATTTGTCGGACGATACGGGATGGAGGCTGGAAATCAAGAAATATCCCCGGCTGACGGAAGTCGGTGCGTGGAGAGTGGACAGGGGAAACTTGCCGTTCTATGCCCGCCTGAATCAGCAGGAGGGAGAAAAAGCTACATTGGGTGGATTTTATACACAGGACGATATGGCGGAGATTGTGGCGTATGCCATGGACCGCAGGATTACGGTTATTCCGGAAATTGATGTGCCGGCCCATTCGTGCGCGGCACTGGCTGCTTATCCGGAGCTGGCGTGCCCTGTAGTGAAAGACAAGATTACGGTTCTGCCCGGATTGGGAGGGCGTAATCCGGAGATGATTTATTGTGCCGGGAATGAAAAGGTCTTTACGTTCTTGCAGGATGTGATTGATGAGTTGTTGCAGCTGTTTCCTTCTCCTTATATTAATATGGGAGGTGATGAGGCAACCAAGACTTATTGGAAGGTGTGCCCGCTGTGCCAGAAGAGGATGCAGGAAGAGCATCTGAAAGAGGTGGAAGACTTGCAGGGATATTTTATGGGACGGTTGAACGACTACATCCGGAGTAAAGGACGTATTCTGATGGGTTGGGACGAGCTGACTAACAGCCAGCTGCCGGAAGGGGCTGTCATTTTAGGCTGGCAGGGGCTCGGCAATGCCGCATTGAAGGCGGCAGATAAGGGACTGGACTTCGTGATGACGCCGGCTCGCATACTTTATCTGATTCGCTATCAGGGGCCTCAGTGGTTTGAACCGCTGACTTATTTCGGAAATAATACGATGCGGGGGGTATATGATTATGAACCTGTGCAGGCAGACTGGAAACCGGAATATGAAAAACATTTGCTGGGGGTACAGGCTTCCATGTGGACGGAATTTTGTTCTACGGCAGCCGATGTGACCTATATGGTATTCCCTCGTCTGGCCGCATTGGCCGAGGTGGCATGGTCGCCAAAGGGAGCCAAAAACTGGGAGCACTTCCAGCTGGGACTGGATAATTACCTGGCACATTTGGAGAAAAAAGGAATGGTTTATGCCAAGTCGATGTATAATATTCAGCATACGGTGATGCCTGAGAATGGGAAGTTGCGGGTAAAACTGGAATGTGAGCGTACGGATGTGAAAATACGTTATACGCTCGATGGAAGAGAACCTGATATGTGTTCTCTTGTATATACGGAGCCGTTAAGTCTGGAGAAAGGGACCACTTTACGATGTGCCTCGTTCATCGGGGATATGAGAAAAGGAGAAATCCTGACATTGTCGCTTTCGGATAATAAGGCGACGGGAAAGCCGGTGCTGGGTGCGAATCCAAGGACTACTTTGCTGACGAATGGGGTACGGGGAAGTCTGCGTCAGTCTGATTTTGAATGGTGTACCTGGGATAACCTTTCATCGGCCACTTTTACGGTAGACTTGCAGCGAGTGGAATCTATACATAAAGTGGTATTAGGTTGCCTGACCAATTATGGAATGGCAGTGCACAAGCCTAAGAATCTGACGGTGGAAATATCGGAAGATAATCGCCGCTTTACTCAGGTAGGGCAACGAGAATTTTCGGAAGAGGCCATCTTCAGAAACGGGAATTATGTGGAGGACGTGACCTTCACATTCGATAAGCGGAAAGCCCGCTACGTGCGGGTTACTGCAAAGGGATTTGGAGCTTGTCCGGCCTATCATTATATGCGGCCCGGGCAGCCGGCACGTTATTACTTTGACGAGATACAAGTGGAATGATAATTATAAATTTTAAATCTGATAGAATGAAGCATCTGATTTTATGTGGTGTGATGTGGCTGTGTGGATTGGGCCTGGCCGTGGCTCAAAGTGTTCCGCAGGTAATTCCTGCCTTGCAGCAGTGGAAGTCGGCCAAGGGTAGACTGGTATTGCCGGAATCGGGCAAGGTAATCGTTTCTTCGGACGAGGAAGAAGCGTTAAAGCAGAGTGCCGAAATATTGGTGCAGGACCTGAAAACGATGTTTGGATGGGATTATCGTGTGGTTACCGGAAAGAAAGAAAAAGGAGCGGTATTTCTGACCCTGGGCAAATCGGATGAGGCCCTGGGTGACGAAGGTTACCGGATGGGAATCCGAAGCGAAGTGACGATTGAAGCGCCTACTCCGAAAGGGGTTTTCTGGGGAACACGCACCTTGTTGCAGATGATTCATAATCAGCCGGAAGGACTGATGAAAGGGCAGGCCACGGATTTTCCCTTGTATCCGAACCGGGGATTCATGATTGACGTGGCCCGCAAGTTCTTTACGATGGATTATTTGCGTGATTATGTGAAGATTCTTTCGTTTTATAAATTGAATGAACTTCAGGTGCATTTGAATGACAATGGGTTTGTGGAGTTCTTTGGGAATGACTGGAACAAGACGTATGCGGCTTTCCGTCTGGAAAGTGAACGTTATCCGGGACTGACGGCAAAGGATGGCTCTTATACGAAGGCGGAATTCCGGGATTTCCAGAAGATGGCGGCCTCGTACGGGGTCAATGTGATTCCGGAAATTGATGTGCCGGCTCATTCCTTGGCTTTTACGCATTACAATCCCCGGTTGGCGGCAGATAATAAAGCATACGGAATGGACCATCTGGATTTATACAAACAGGAAGTGTATGATTTTGTGGATTCTCTTTTCGATGAGTATTTGTCGGGAGAAGACCCGGTGTTTGTGGGACCGGAGGTACATATCGGAACGGATGAATATAATCAGAAAGAATCGGAACAGTTCCGTCATTTCACGAATCATTACCTGGACTTTGTGTCGAAATATGGGAAGACGCCGCGTTTGTGGGGAAGTCTGAGCGTCATGAAGGGAGAAACGCCTGTCGATTTGAAAGGGAAAGTGGTAAGTGCCTGGAATTACGATTGGATGGATGTACAGACCTGCCTGGATGCAGGAGCCAAGGTGGTGAATTTGTGTGATGGATTGTTGTATTTGGTTCCTGCAGCACATTATTATTATGATTTTCTGAACTATCAATGGCTATATGAAAACTGGATGCCAGAAATGATGCGTGCGGATGACCCGAAGATGACTGTACGTCATCCCAATTTCTTAGGTGCCATGCTGGCAGTTTGGAATGACCGGGTGGGTAATGGCATTAGTGAACAGGATGTGCATTACCGTACCTTCCCAGGTTTGCAGGTGGTGTGTGAAAAGATGTGGAAAGGAGATAATGCAGGTCAAGTGCCTTTTGAACAATTCATGGCGCTTTGTGCGGCTACTCCTGAGGCCCCGGGGGTAAATTTGCTGGCTAAGGTGGACAAGCAGACTACACTGGTTGGAGCAGAAAAAGAAGTTGTTTTGTCTGGAATGGAAGTGGTGACTACGGAGGTGGATGAAATCGGATATCCGTATGCGGTAGAATTTGAATTGTGTCCGGATTCCGTTCCGAATATTGATGCAATACTGTTTAAAGGCCCGCATTCAGAATTTGTTTCCAACTGGCAGAATACAGGAAAATTTGCTTTCCGCCGTGACGGTTATGAGTTTGTGTTCCATGCGTATCGTTTGCCTGTAGGAACATGGACAAAAGTGAGGATAGAAGGTGATGTGAAAGGTACATCTTTGTTTGTAAACGGTCAGTTGCAGGAAAGACTGGAAGGCCGTGTCGGTGAGATATATAATGAAAAGAGGAACCGGAAAGACCGTTTCTGGTATCAGGAAACACTGATTTTCCCTTTGAAGCAGTTGGGCGATACCAAAATGGGATTTAAGGGTAAGGTGAAGAATTTAGTATGTATTCCACTTTAATATTAAGAATTTATGGTGAGATTGAATCATTTTTTTTTCATTGTGGGGTTATTGATATGGACCACATTGAATGTAAGTGCACAGGAACGGTATGATCAAAACCGGTTTTATAATTTATGCCCGTTTTATACATTAAATAAGGCGCTGGGCTATGATGCGGAAGGTGTATCGGTCGTTTTGAAATCTTTAGATGCAACCGATAAGGGGCAGCAATGGAGTGTCAATGACCTTTCTGGAAGTTTCCGTCTGGTAAACGTGTTTGATAATAAAGCACTGAGGGCAGATGTAGACCATAGATTGCCGACCATAGCAGAAGTGAATGGAAGTGATGAGGCACAGCTTTGGACTATACAGAAAAACGGAAAGTTTGTACAGCTTATTCCTGCAAATACTCCTTCGCTGATGCTGGTATGTCAGAAGAATGGTAAACTGGAACTGGCCGACCGGAAGACTGTGGAGAAGAAAGATTTTTCTTTATTCCAGATTCAGTTAAGCAATATGCCCATGCCGGAAGGAGTTGGTGTGACCGTGCGTGAAAAGGTATATTGGGAAGATGAAACCCGTTTCGAAGAAAATAAGGAAGTGGGTCATGCCACGTATATGCCTTATCCTTCTGAAAAGGCAATGTTGAGTGACAAGGCATTTTATGACCGTCCTTGGGAAGAGGTGCATAATCCTGCCTATATGCTGCTGAACGGGAAGTGGGCTTTTCACTGGGTGTCGGAGCCTTCCCAGAGGCCGTTGGATTTCTACAAAGAGGATTTCGATATCTCCGGTTGGGATAGCATTCCGGTGCCGTCTAACTGGGAAATGCAAGGATACGACCGTCCGATTTATGCGAATGTGGAATATCCGCATGCCAATACACCGCCTTATATCCAGGCCCGCAAAGGTTTCAACGACGGTGGAAAGAACTATGGTATCAATCCGGTAGGTTCGTATGTGCGTACTTTCAATCTTCCGGATGGATGGAACGGAAAACGTACGTTCATCCATTTTGGAGGTATTTACAGTGCTGCTTTCGTGTATCTGAACGGAAAGTATGTGGGATATTCACAGGGCTCTAACAACGTAGCCGAGTTTGATTTGACCCCGTATTTGAAAGCAGGAGAGAACCGGTTGGCGGTACAGGTGTTCCGCTGGTGTGACGGTTCGTATCTGGAATGTCAGGATATGTTCCGTATGAGTGGTATTTTCCGGGATGTGTATTTATATAATGTACCGAAGGTAAGCGTACGCGACCACTACATCACTTGTTTGCTGGATAAAGAGAAGAACTACGAAAGTGGAACCATGAACGTGAAGCTGTCGTTGGACAACCGTGACAAGCTGAAGGGTACCAAGAACCTGCTGGTTCGTCTGCTAGATCCGGAAGGCCGCAAAGTGGCCGAATCGGAGGTGGCTGTGAAATATGCCCCTTCTTCTCCGGTGAGCGTGGCCAATGTGTCGTTCGATTTGTCGGGTCTGTCATTATGGACGGCAGAGACTCCTTCGTTGTACACGGTTCAGGTGATACAGCGTCAGGGCGACAAGGACGAAATGGCGTTTTCTACGAAATATGGTTTCCGGGATATCCAGGTAAAAGGTTCTTTGCTCTACCTGAACGGGAAACGAGTGTTCTTCAAGGGAACGAACCGTCATGACACGCATCCGGTGTACGGACGGGCGGTGACTACCGAATCGATGCTGTGGGATGTGCTGACCATGAAGCGGAACAATATCAATACCATCCGTACGTCGCATTATCCGAATGCGGCCAAGATGTATGCCATGTTCGACTATTATGGCTTGTACACCATGGATGAGGCTGACTTGGAAGACCATGCCAACCAGTCTATCAGTGACATGCCTTCGTGGATACCGGCGTTTGTGGACCGTATCGACCGGATGGTGTTGCGCGACCGCAATCATCCGAGCATCATTTTCTGGAGTTTGGGTAATGAGGCCGGAGGTGGAGAGAATTTCCGTGACTGTTATGCAGCTGCCAAGAAACTGGACAGCCGTCCGGTGCATTATGAAGGTACACGCGACGGGAAATCATACGGAGGTAACCGTTTCAGCGATTTCTATTCCAAGATGTATCCGAGCATGGACTGGATGGATGAACACGTGAGCGCGTTCGAAAAGCCTCTCTTTGTCTGTGAATATGCGCACGCCATGGGAAATGCCATCGGTAACCTGAAAGAGTATTGGGAAAGCATTGAAGGCAGTAAGGCTACGATTGGAGGAGCCATCTGGGATTGGATAGACCAGGCGATTTACGAACCTCATGAAATGAAGAAAGGGATTTATCGCTTGCATACGGGATATGACTTCCCGGGCCCGCATCAGGGTAACTTCTGTTCAAACGGTATCGTCCCGGCCACACGGGAAGAATCACCGAAGCTGAAGGAAGTGAAAGCCATTTATCAATATGTAGGCTTCAAGTGTCTGGGTACGGATGCGGCACACAATGTAGCCAATATCCAGGTGACCAATAAATATGCGTTCCTGCCGTTGAACGGCTTCGACTTGAAATGGGAGACGGTAAAGAATGGAGAGATTGTGGGGGCCGACAGCTTGAAACTGGAGGCGGTGCTTCCGGGCGATTCCGTGGCTCTCAGTCTGAAACTGACGGGTGTGAATCTGTCGGGTGCACAGAAGAACGGCGATGAAGTGATGGTAAATCTGCACGTGCGGATGCTGTCGTCTACCGTATGGGCAGAAGCAGGACATGAGGTGGCCTTCCGTCAGTTTGAACTGACCGAACGGGCGGCATTGCCGGAACTGGCTGCGAAGAAAAAGAAAAACAACTGGGATGTTCGGGAAGATGAGAAACAGGTTTCAGTAGCGAATGAAAAGGTACGTGCCGTATTCGACAAGACCACAGGTCAGCTGATTCAGTTGAACATGGGCGGTAAGGAAATTATCAGTCATAAGGGCGGTTTCTTGTACGATAACCATCGCTGGATTGAAAATGATTTGTTCAAGGAAGTGGCCAACGGGCTGGATGCAGCCGGTACATGCGAAGTAACTGTGGAAAAAGGAAAGGTGTTGGTACGTACTTCCCGCGGAGGCTCTTTGTGTGCCACCAATATTGTGTATACTTTCACTCCAGACGGTGTGTTGGATATGGATGTACGTTTCTCTCCGCAGACTGCCAATTTGCGCCGTTGCGGGCTGGTATGCCTGTTGGATTCTACGTTGACACAGGTAAATTATTATGCACATGGGCCGTGGGAAAACTACGTAGACCGGAAAGACGCCTGCCCGGTAGGACGTTATACTACTACGGTAGATGAAATGGGTGGCAAGTATGTCAAACCGCAGTCCATGGGCAACCGGGAAGGCTTGCGCAGTTTGGAACTGACCGATGCATCCGGCAAGGGTATCCGTATCCAGACGCAGGGTAATGTGTCGTTCTCCGCGTTGCGTTACACTGACGAGGATTTGATGAACACCAAGCATACATGGGAACTGGAGAAACGTCCTTACGTGGTGCTGCACCTGGATGCGGCGCTTCGAGGACTGGGCAATGCAAGCTGCGGTCCGGAAACCATGCTGAAATACCAGATTCCGCAGAAACCGATGAGTTACAAACTTCGTATTTCCGCTTTATAAACTTTAATAACCTAAAACCAAATTATGAACAAACTTTACCCCCTTGCCGGTATGGTTACCCTATCGGCTGTGACCACTGCCTGTCAGCAAGCTGACAAGCAGGAAAAGAAGCAATACAACATTGTGTATATCATGACCGATGACCATACGGCGCAGATGATGAGCTGTTATGACACACGCTACATGGAAACTCCCAATCTGGACCGGATTGCCAATGAAGGTGTACGTTTTACCAATAGTTTTGTGGCCAACTCGTTGAGTGGTCCCAGCCGTGCCTGTATGCTGACCGGAAAACATTCTTGCGGCAACAAGTTCTATGATAATACCACTTGTGTGTTCGACAGCGCGCAGCAGACGTTCCCGAAACTGCTGCGCAAGGCTGGCTATCAGACGGCCATTATTGGAAAATGGCATTTGGAAAGTCTGCCCTCTGGTTTCGATTATTGGGAAATTGTGCCGGGGCAGGGTGATTATTATAATCCGAATTTTATTACACAGGACAACGATACCATCCAGAAGCACGGATATATTACCAATATCATTACGGACGATGCCATCGACTGGCTGGAGCACAAGCGGGATGAGAAGAAACCTTTCTGCCTGATGATTCACCATAAGGCGATTCACCGTAACTGGATGGCGGATACCTGCAACCTGGCCTTGTATGAAGACAAGACCTTCCCGTTGCCGGATAATTTCTTTGACGATTATGAAGGACGTGAAGCAGCTGCGGCACAGGAAATGAGCATCGTAAAGGATATGGACATGATTTATGACCTGAAGATGCTCCGTCCGGACAAGGATTCCCGCTTAAAGAGCGTGTATGAAAGTTTTCTGGGACGTTTGGACAGTGCGCAGCGTGCGGCCTGGGACAAATTCTACGGCCCGATTATTGATGACTTCTATAAAAAGAATCCGCAAGGAAAGGAACTGGCCAACTGGAAGTTCCAGCGTTATATGCGTGATTATATGAAGACGGTCAAATCATTGGATGACAATGTGGGGCGTGTGCTGGATTACCTGAAAGAAAAAGGTTTGCTGGAAAATACATTGATTGTCTATACTTCCGACCAAGGATTCTATATGGGAGAGCATGGTTGGTTCGACAAGCGTTTCATGTATGAAGAGTCCATGCATACCCCGCTGATTATGCGTCTGCCGGAAGGCTTTACCCGCAAGGGAGACATTACGGAAATGGTGCAGAATATCGACTATGCGCCTACTTTCCTGGAATTGGCGGGAGTGGAAGTTCCGTCGGACATGCACGGAGTTTCTCTGCTGCCTTTGTTGAAAGGAGAGCATCCGAAAGACTGGCGCAAGGCTTTGTATTACCATTTCTACGAGTATCCGGCCGAACACATGGTGAAACGTCATTACGGAGTGCGTACAGACCGTTACAAACTGATTCATTTCTATAATGACATTGACACATGGGAACTGTATGACTTGCAGGAAGACCCGCATGAAATGCACAACTTGTATGGTCAGAAAGAATATGAGGGAATCGTGACGGAACTGAAGGCGGAAATGGCCAAACTACAGGAGCAGTACAATGACCCGGTACGTTTTTCTCCGGATCGTGACAAAGAATAATCTTTAAAGTTTGGACAAAAAAAGGTGCCCGGACGGCTTGTGAGGAGCAGCCCGGGCACCTTTTTTAGGTATAGGAGTGATTTATTTCGGAAACTTCGCTTCGTTTTCGGCACCTATCTTTTTGATGGCTTGCTGGAAAGCGATGAATCCGCCACCCAGTACCCGGTTGTCTTCGTAGAACACGGCCGACTGACCGGGGGTGATGGCAGAAGCCTCTTGTTGGAAGCGGACCAACAGTTGCCCGTTCTCCAGCAGAATCACCTGGCAAGGAATCGACCGGCTGCGGTAGCGGATGCGTACAGCCAGCTCCTTACAACTGAGCAACTCGTCCAGACTGGCCACGTTATAGTCCTCTACCAGCATATACTGGGTCTTGAGCTGGTCGGCATCTCCCAGCATGACTGTGTTTTTGGCCGGATTGATTTTCAATACGTAGGCCGGTTTGCCCAAGGCGATTTCCAATCCTTTCCGCTGTCCGATGGTGTAGTAGGCGAAACCTTTGTGCTGTCCCAGTTTCAGCCCTTTGCTGTCGACAAACCATCCCGGACCAATTCTTTCGTCAATGTCGGGGCAATGCTCTTTCAGAAATTCCCGGTAGTCTTTTTCGATGAAGCAGATTTCCATGCTTTCTCCTCCACGGGCTTTGGCCTCGAAACCTTTTGAGGCGAGGTAATCGCGTACGCTGGCCTTCGTCATGCCGCCAAGAGGGAACATCATCCGTTTCAAAATTTCTTGCGGCAGTTTCCATAGAAAATACGACTGGTCTTTCAGGGGGTCGTCGCCGGTCAGGATGTAGCGGTAACCATTGATATCTTTCAACTGGCAGTAATGTCCCGTGGCAATCCAGGCGCAATTGCACCGGTCGGCCCATTCACAGAGAATCCGTTCCTTGAACAAGGGATTGCACATTACACAAGGGTTGGGGGTACGTCCCCGCATGTATTCATCGATGAAATACTGCACAATGACCTGACGGAACTCAGTCCGTACATCGGCCACATGGTGTTCGATGCCCAGGCGGGCAGCCAGCTGTTGCGCCTCAATCACTTCATTGGGCTGATCGTTTCCTGGGGTAAAATGAGATGCGACGTCCCAGGTACGCATGGTCACGCCTACTACTTCATATCCTTGTTCCTGCAGCATGATGCAGGCAGCCGAACTGTCGATGCCTCCACTCATGCCGACCAAAACTCTTTTTTCTCTTTCTTTCATGTAAACGCTGGGTTGAGATTAGAAAAACAATTCCGGTTGACGGCGGGCACTGCACTTTTCGTGGAGGATGGCCGCAAACGGGGTACTGAACTTACGGGCCTCGTTCGGACAGCATTTCACGCAGGCACAGCATTTGATGCATTTATAGATGTCCGTTTCAATGGCAGTCTGGTCTGCATTGAATTGAATGGCATGGGTGGGGCAGACTTCGATACATTCTCCACAGGCGAAACAGCTCTCTGTACAAGTGGGGCATACAGGGGCACCCGGTGTCCATTGTTTATAGGGGAAGTTTCCTTTGACGGTCAGTTCGGGAATCGGAGTACCGGTTGTGTGCAGGTGGTTCCATTTCTCCAGGCTGGCTTTCCCAAATTCGCGGGCTCGCAGCAGGTCGTCCGTATCCGGACGTCCGGCGGCGATGGGCAGTTCGGGCGTGCTGTAACTGTGTTCTCCAATAAAGGCTCCGGCAGTAAGAGGTGAAAAGCCCAGGCTGATGGCTGTATCCCGGAGTTCCAACAAAGCGTCTTCATAATCCCGGTTGCCATATACAACCCCGAGAATCGCAGGAGCTCCGTTCCCTTTAAGACGTTGCAAACGTTGAAGGGCGAGGACAGGCACGCGTCCGCCGTACACCGGGGTTACAATGACGCATAATTCTCTTTCCAACTCGATTGGAGAGGAAGATTCATCCAAGGTCAGGTCGGTTTCCATTCTTCTTCCCATACCGATGCCTTCCCCGATAGCCCGTGCGATTTGGGCCGAGGTACGGGTGGGGGAGAAAAAAATCAGTCGGTTCCCATTCAGTGGGGTAGTGGTTGATGTCATAAGTTCAATCTGTCAATTTTTGTAGTAGACAAAAATACAATATATAAACGAAATTCGGGATTCTTCATCGGGGATTCTTCTTTTATTCGTACTTTTGTGACCAGACTTTTAGACGAATTTATGGAAGAACAGTTTGATATACGCGATTACAAACCAACCGGAAAGGAGCGTGACTTTGAAAACGCCCTTCGTCCGCTCCAGTTTGAGGACTTCAGCGGGCAGGACAAGGTGGTGGACAATCTGCGCATTTTTGTAAAAGCGGCACGGCTTCGGGCGGAAGCGCTCGACCACGTATTGCTTCACGGCCCTCCCGGATTGGGAAAGACCACATTGAGTAACATCATTGCCAATGAACTGGGGGTAGGGTTCAAAGTGACCTCTGGCCCGGTACTTGACAAACCGGGCGATTTGGCCGGGGTGCTGACCAGCCTGGAACCCAACGACGTGTTGTTTATTGATGAGATTCACCGGTTGAGTCCGGTAGTGGAGGAGTACCTGTACTCGGCTATGGAGGACTACCGCATCGACATCATGATTGACAAGGGCCCTTCGGCCCGCAGTATCCAGATAGACCTGAATCCGTTCACCCTGGTGGGAGCTACGACCCGCAGCGGACTGCTGACAGCTCCGCTTCGTGCCCGTTTTGGTATCAACCTCCATCTGGAATATTACGATGATTCCATTCTGACGCGCATCATCCTGCGTTCGGCACGTATTCTGGATGTGCCTTGCGATGTGGATGCAGCGGGAGAGATTGCTTCCCGCAGCCGGGGAACCCCGCGTATTGCCAATGCCCTGTTGAGGCGTGTGCGCGACTTTGCGCAGGTGAAAGGTTCGGGACGGATTGACGTGGAGATTGCCCGTTTTGCACTGGAAGCCTTGAACATCGACCAGTATGGACTGGATGAAATAGACAACAAGATTCTGTGTACGCTCATCGATAAGTTCAAGGGAGGACCGGTGGGGCTGACAACCATTGCCACTGCCTTGGGAGAAGACCCCGGTACGTTGGAAGAAGTGTATGAACCCTTCCTGATAAAAGAAGGATTCCTGAAACGTACACCCCGAGGACGTGAAGTGACCGAGCTGGCATATAAACATTTAGGAAAAAGTAAATATAACAGTGAAAAGACCCTGTTTGATTAATTAAGTATTATGGCCGGAATAAAATCTTTGGCAAAGGATACTGCCATTTATGGGTTGAGCAGTATCGTAGGACGTTTTTTGAATTATTTGCTGGTACCTCTTTATACGGCAGTGCTCCCTGCCGCTTCCGGGGGATATGGGGTGGTATCGAATGTATATGCTTATACGGCACTGATTCTGGTGTTGCTGACTTTTGGTATGGAGACAGGATTCTTCCGTTTCGCCAACAAGTCGGACGAGGATGCCGGGAAGGTGTATGCCAACTCCCTGCTGTTTGTGGGAGGACTTTCGTTGCTGTTTGTCGTGCTGTGCATGGTTTTCCTGCATCCGCTTTCTGCCTTGCTGGAATACCCGGATCATCCGGACTACATTGCCATGATGGTGTGTGTGGTGGCACTCGATTCTTTCCAGTGCATACCCTTTGCTTATCTGCGTTATAAGAAACGCCCTATCAAGTTCGCTTCCATCAAGTTGCTGAACATTGTGGGAAACATTCTGCTGAACCTTTTTTTCCTGCTCGTTTGTCCATGGTTGAATGTTCATGCCCCCGAAACGGTAAACTGGTTCTATAATCCGGACTATCTGGTGGGTTACATTTTCGTGTCTAACCTGATTATGTCGGCTTTGCAGATGTTTTTTTTCATACCGGAACTGCGTGGGGTATCCTATCGCATGGACAAGGTGCTGATGAAGCGCATGGTAAACTACTCTTTCCCGATATTGATATTTGGGCTGGTAGGTATCCTGAACCAGACGGTCGACAAGATGATTTATCCTTATTTGTTCGACGACCGTTCGGAAGGGTTGGTACAGCTGGGTATATACAGTGCCACGAGTAAGGTGGCGCTGGTGATGGCGATGTTTACACAGGCTTTCCGCTATGCCTACGAACCGTTCGTCTTTGGCAAGAACAAGGATGCAGACAGTAAGAAAGTCTACTCTTCGGCGATGAAGTTCTTCTTTATCTTCTCTCTTCTGGCCTTTCTGGCGGTGATGGGCTACATGGATATCCTGAAATATATGGTGGCCTCCGATTACTGGGAAGGATTGAGCGTGGTGGCTATCGTCATGCTGGCCGAGATTTTCAAGGGCATTTATTTCAATCTCTCTTTCTGGTACAAACTGACCGATGAAACCTACTGGGGAGCTTACTTTTCTTTGATTGGCTGTGCCGTGATTCTGGGGCTGAATATCTGGCTGGTACCGACCTACGGATATGTGGCCTCTGCTTGGGCCTCGGTGACAGGCTACGGAGTGATTACCTTGCTGTCTTATTTCATCGGGCAGAAAAAGTATCCGGTAGCTTATCCGTTGAAAGACATGGCGCTCTATCTGATTGTGGCTGTGGTGCTCTATGTGTTGTCACAGGAAACGCCGATTGCCAATCTCTGGTTGCGTTTAGGTTTCCGTACGATATTAATTTTGCTGTTTATCGCATTTATTATCAAAAAAGACTTACCTTTAAGAACTTTACCTTTTGTCGGCCGTTTCTTTCGGTAACTGGCAAGAGGAGAAACTTATCAAGTAACCAAATCGGGCTGTTATGGAACTAGGGAACAAACGAAAATTTCTGCTTCGTAAATTTTTCAATGAGTATCTGGATTTGAACCGGAGCAAGGAAGACGAGCAACTGACAGTGGATACCATCCGCAACGGGGTGGAGTTTAAGGGAACCAACTTGTGGGTCTTGATATTTGCCACCTTTATTGCTTCGTTGGGCTTGAATGTCAATTCTACGGCTGTCATTATTGGTGCCATGTTGATATCTCCGTTGATGGGACCTATCATGGGAGTCGGACTTTCCATCGGTTTGAATGACTTCGAGTTGATGAAACGTTCCTTGAAAAGCTATCTGGTGGCCACTTTGTTCAGTGTGACCACTGCCACGATTTATTTTGCTTTTACCCCGCTGGATGAAGTGCAGTCGGAATTGCTGGCCCGTACGTCACCCACCATCTACGACGTATTCATTGCTTTGGTCGGTGGGTTGGCCGGTATTGTGGCTTTGGCTACCAAAGAGAAGGGAAATGTGATTCCGGGTGTAGCCATTGCTACGGCGTTGATGCCCCCTTTGTGTACGGCTGGGTTCGGACTGGCTACAGGGAATCTGTTGTATTTTCTGGGAGCTTTCTATTTGTATTTCATCAATTCCGTCTTTATCAGTCTGGCCACTTACATCGGGGTGCGTGTGATGCATTTCCAGCGCAAGCAGTTTGTGGACAAGGCCCGTGAGAAACTGGTGCGGCGTTATATCATCTGGATAACGGTAGGTACCATGTGTCCGGCAGTGTATCTTACCTATAACATTGTGCGGGAAACCTTCTATCAGACCTCTGCCAGTCATTTTATTACTGAGGAGCTGCAGTTTCCCGACTCTCAAATCTTGAGCCGTGAGATTTCGTACGACAAGCGGGAGATAAAGGTTGTTTTGATTGGAAAGGAGGTATCGAAGGAGCAGATTGCTGACGCACAGCGCCGTTTGCCCGATTACAACCTGGCAAAAACGAATTTGGTTATCTTTCAAGGTATGGGAGACGGTAATACCGTAGACATCAGCAACATCAAGTCGATGGTGATGGAAGACTTTTATCGGAACAGTGAGAAACGTCTGAAGGACCAAGAGGCTGCGATTGACACCTTGCATAAACAGCTGGCTGATTTTTCCGGTTCGGATTGGCTGGGGAAGCAGCTGGGACAAGAAATCAAGGTTCTTTTCCCGGAAATCAAGACCTTGTCCGTATCCAAGAGTCTACGTTTGTGTGTGGATAGCTCCCGCGTTGATACACTGACATACGCAATTATCGACTGTCAGCGGATGCCCGACCAGAAAAGTAAGGAAAAAATAGTGAAATGGCTGAAAGCCAAGACGGGAGACACCCATTTGAGACTGATTGTAGAATAACGGGTGAGGGGTAAAAAACGTAAATGCGTTTGAGTTGAAACGCATTTACGTTTTTGGGAAGGCTTTTGATGCCTTATTTTACTTTCTGTATATTCCGGATAGAAGTGACCTCTGTGGCTTGAGGATTAGTAGCTTTTCGGGTACAGTAGTCGAACTCGGCTGATTTTTCTCCACTAAATGAATTCCATTTCAAGGTCAGTTTTACGGTCTTTCCCTGTGTATCGGGCAGTCCGTCCAGCTTGAATGCAACTAGTCCGTCTCCCATTCTTCCATTTGTGTCGCCAAAGGCATTATGGCAGAATTCCACTTCGTAGGAGTTGTCCGGATTTTGTGTACTGATTAAGTTTACAAAATGCGGTTGGCCGTTTCCCCATCGGGTGGCGAAACGAAGTGTGAGGTAACCGTCTTCCGCGATTGTGACCCAGTCGTTGAGGATTTCTACCGGATTGTTTCCGTACGTTTCAAGGTTTGCTTCTTCTCCCAAATTCGGTGCCATCGGTTTGGTCAGAATACTGTCAATCCAGTTGACGAAGACCGCTTTGTCGTATTCTTGAGGAGCTTCTTCCGAAAAGTCAAAATTAGTCAATGCTCTTACTTCTTTTTCACCGAAAGGAGAGGTGGGCATGTTTACCGGGCGCAGGGTGGTGCTGTCGTCAAGTTGCAGGTAGGGGGTATTGTCGGCACTCAGTTTTACGGTAACCAGTGCGTTGGCATAATAATGTGAAAGGTAAAAAGTATTGTCATCGTCGTTCTGACATGACTGGAGTCCCACAGAAAGGCATACTGCCATTACAAGCATGAAACTTTTGTAGATAAATGATAGCGTTTTCATAATGCATTTTTTTAAGTTTTTTCTTTTGCCATTTTTATGTATAAAATGCATAATATGCTGGATTCCTGCATATCAAATGGTTAAATGGTGTTGTGTTTTACATAAGTGCATAAAAAAAGAGGCCGTCTCAAAATGAAATATAATTGTACAACCGTCCGCGATAGCGTCTTGTAGTCTGCCTGTAGTAATTCTAACTTTGCCATAAAATTTTAGATATGGTAAAAATAGAATACTACAGGCAGATTTTTTCTGCTTTTAAAGAATTATGTTCATCTGGCAAACAATCATGCTCCTTTCGTGAATATTGCCGCGGGCATGGTGTCAATTATTACAGGATGTATCTGATATTGAAGGAAGAATACACAAGCTTGAATGATGTTCCCGGATATACAAGAGGAAGTTGTCTGAAGTTTCGTTGTTCTCAGGCTTACGAAGAATTTAAGTCCCTCTGTGCCGATGGCAGACAACCGGGACGCTTTATTGATTATTATAAAGGTTTTGGAATAACAAGGAAACAGATGAAGGACTTTCTGTGGCGCAACAGACTCCGTGTTTCGGATTTGCCCGGATATACAAGTCCCCATACATGTCGAAGTTCCCGGTATAAGGAAATACCTTTTGAGGATGTGATATTTGAGGAAGCCGGTTTTCTTCCTGCAGAAAGCTGCAATGTGATTACTGTCAGGGTAGATGGCAATGTGGAAGTAAGCTTTCCGGAAGATACGGACTTGTCTGTTATTGCGAAGTTTATCCGTAAAATGGGAAAGGAGGTCACTCATGTGGAGCCTTGATTCATGTCTGCATCTGTGGGTCTGTCAGCATCCTGTATCCATGCGTTATGGCATCCGTGGTCTGACACAAATGATATGGTCGTGGAAAGGACATTCTCCGGCTTCGGGGAATGTATATGTGTTTTTCTCACAGGACCGTAAGACCATGAAGGCATTAAAATGGGACGGCGACGGTTTTTTGATGTACACTAAAAGACTGTCCCAAGGGCGTTTCCGTGAGGTGCTGAAAAACGGTGATGGCAGCGTCCGCAGGTTTCAATGGGATGACTTCTACATGCTGATGAGGGGGCTCACACCTGTAAAAGTAACTGTCGAAGAACGCTTTAGAATGGCTGCAAGGTAGTATATATAATATTGATAATCAAATAATTAAATCTATAAGAAGTTGCATAAATCCGCCTTTTTTCGTAACTTTAAAGCATGAAAAAGGATGAACTGATAGAACTTTTGCAACGCCAGAACGGCTTCCTTCAGGGCAAACTGGAGGAAGCCTTATCATCTGTCCGTTCACTGACTTCAGCCAACGAGAGACTGACTGCCACGGTTGAAGAACTGAGAAAGCAGATAACCTCTCTGGAGGAAACTCTCAAAGGAAAGGACATTGAACTCAGCAAGGAAAAAACTGTCCGTCAGGCAATGCGCCGTCTGCAGGAATCTCCCTCGGAAAGACAGACCGGACAGATGCTCCCCAAATCTGATGTTCCTGAACAGAAGATACAAAAGAGACATACAAACAACGGTGCGAAGAAAAAGACACATCCGGAATGTGAGATTGAAACCTTTGATGTAGAACCTGACGACCCGGGGTTTGATCCGGAACTGGCCAGATATATGTGTACATGCGATGTCGTGCGTTATTCAATGGTTCCCATGCGCTTTATCAAGACAATCTATAAGGTCAAGAAGTATGTTCAGAACGGTACAATCTTCAAAGGTTCTGTTCCGGCAACTCCGCTGCTGAACTCCCAATACACTTCCTCTTTTATCGCAGGTCTGGCGGAGTTGCGCTATCTGCACGGAATGCCGCTTGAAAATGCGGTAGAATACTTCCGCTCACACGGCTTCGATCTTGATAAGGGTACCGCCCGGAAGCTTGTCAGCAAAACCAAGGTTCAGCTTGAGAACCTTTATAAGGCTCTTGCAAAGGCAATCCTTGAGGACAACTATATCTGTGGTGATGAGACTTATCAGAAAGTACGTCTGCAGACAGTCACTGATTCAGGGAAGAAAATAAAGAAAGGATATATCTGGGTGTTTGTCGGTATGACCACAGGTCTGGTGTATTTCTTTTATGATGACGGATCACGTTCGGCTGAAGTCTTTGAAAATGAAATAAAAGGATTTAACGGAGCCTTCCAGTGTGACTTTTACTCCGGATACCGTCATATCGGAATCGGCAATCTGAAAGGAATAAAAAGACTTCCATGCCTGCAGCATATAAAACGGAAGTTTCTGGATATAAAGGATAGTACTATTGCCCAGCAAATGGCCAAGCGCTTCGGCCTATTGTATCACTTCGAGCATAAACACAAAACAGGAAAGGACGGATGGACTGACGAGGACCACCTTCAGTGGAGGCAACGCTACTCAAAAGTGATGATTGAAAAAATCTACAGAGGATTGATTGAGATTAAAGACCGTCCGGGGATACCTCCTGATGATTCTCTTAATGCCGCCGCCGATTATGCGCTGAAACAGTGGCATGAAATACCGGCAATCTTCTCTTCTCCTAAATACAGGCTTGACAACAATGAAGTTGAACGAATAAACAGGTATATATCACTGACACGAAGACGTCTGACAATAGGCTCTCATACAGGAGCCGAAGTGGCGGTGTTATACCACTCATTAGCCATAACATGCCATAGATGTGGAATAAACATCTTTGAATACTTCTGCGACATTATAGACCGTTGTGCCGCATGGCCTCCTAATACTCCTATAGATAAATATCGTGATTTGCTTCCGGATAGATGGAAGAAGATGAAAAGATAGCCGCCCAAAAATCTGGAAGGCTATCTTTTTATGTGGTGAACGCTATCGCGGACGGTTGTACATATAATTTGAGATGGCCTTTTTTGGTAAGCATTCGGTAAACCACGTTGCAAATTTTGTGAATTAGTTCCGAATCGATGTTATTTGTAGTCGATTCGGAACTAATAGTATCTATTCGGAACAAGTTTGATGGGATTTAGCCCAATTACGTGGTAGAAGTTCTTCCATATTCTTCTCATCCCTTTCATAATATGGGATTTTACTCAGGACATCTTCCATCCAGATTCTGGGGTCTACTTCTGCAGACTTGCAGGTGGCAATCAGTGAGTACACGATGGCAGCCCTGTATGCGGATGCGTCGTTGCCGCAGAACAGATAATTCTTTCTTCCCAAAGCCAAAGGTCTTATGGCATTTTCTATGCGGTTGTCATCAATTTCGATTCTTCCGTCGTTTACGTATCTGGAAAGCCTGGGAAGAAGCGTGTACGTATATTCGATGGCTTTACCCATGCGGCTTTTAGGAAGCACTCTAAGATAAGCATCCTGCAGCCACTTTTCAAATTCAAGTATCAGCGGATAGGCTTCGCTTATACGTTTTTCCTTACGCTCTTCGGCTGCGAGTCCGGCATCATTGGCTTCAGATTCTATCTTGTACAGCTTGCCGATGTAGTGTATTGCCTGTGTGGCCAGGGTCCTGTTCTCTTCCAGGGCATCCACGTACTTCCTTCTGGCATGTGCCCAGCAGCCGACCAGGGTGATTCCTTTCATCTGCTCGAACTGTTCGTAAGCTGCATAGCCGTCACATTGCACAATGCCACGGTAGCATCCCAGCAGTTCACGGGCTACCATCCCCGAACGGCTGCCACGGTCATAATGGAACATGACGTCCCCCGTGATGCCGTCGCGCACGCACCACTCATACCCTTTTTTCGCCTTATGTTTCTCATTGTCCATCACAGGAATGACACTCTCGTCCACTTGTATATACTCACTGGAGAGTATCTTCTGTTTGAGCAGGTTGTACAGCAGCTTGAGTTTCTCCACCGCCATTTCATACCATCCGCACATGGTAGATTCGCTTATGCTGATTCCTGATTCGCGATACTGCTGTATCAGACGGTAGAACGGGAGATGATACATGAACTTGCCGATGATAATGTCCGTCAGGACCGAGGCGCCTGCCATACATTTGCTGACCGGAACAAGAGGTAGCGGGTGAATCAGAATCTGCCTTTCCTCGGGGTATTTCTCCATATCGGATTTACTTATCACTTTGTGACGGACGGTCTTCAGGATATATACTTTTGCCGGAACACGTTCCAGGCGTGAACTCTCTTCCTTTCCGATTTCAATGAATTCATCCTTAAGCCTGCCTTCCTCGTCTGTTGTCCCTTCAGGGTAAAGATCAACAACCTCTACAGGCAGTGAGGAAGTGTCCAGAGACTTGCGGACCGGTTTTTCCTTGACTTTTATAGTTCTGGTGATTTCTTCTTCACTCTTGCGGACTTCCTCCTCCATCCGGGATATTTCCATGGAGGACATTTCCTCCTTTGAGAACAGAAACAGCTGGTTGGGATCAAGCGGAAGACTCTTCTCGCTCATCCGCCCAAAGACTTTTTTCCGGAGCCAGTAAAGGGATTGTTCCAGCGAGGAAACCCTGCTGATAAGCGCCGCTTTATCCTGACGGAGCTTCTCAATTTCTTCCAATAAGGCTTTTTCCTGTTCTTCTGTAAGCATCTGTATCTCATTGTTCTACAATGTAAATATACTAAAATCCAATGACATACAAAAGCGAATAGAGTAAAAATCCGATACTATTTTCGAAGTTTCTGCAGGTCTTCAAGTCTCGTGCGACGGGAGTCGCGGGCTTCCATGATACCCTCCACAATCATGACAAGTTCCCGCCATTCTATATTTGTACAGACCTCATTGTCGTTGGCAGAATCAGGCTTGCCTAAGGTACCGGCTTCCAGAAGTTTGGAATACAGCACCATGCCGCCCGGCTCCCAATGCAGGAGCTTTATGCGGTCACGGGCACGGTTTATGAAGATATATACGTTGCCGTTGCTGGGGTCCTGACCCATGGCGTCGGTAATGATACCGCTGAGAGTATGAAAGCTTTTGCGCATATCAGTCGGGCGGTTATACAACAGATAGCGCATACTGTCATTAAGGCTGAACATGGCTGCAGGCCTGGATGATTGAAAACAGTTCCTTTTCATTTAGCTCACCGCAAATGCGTATGGCAGTACCGGCCGGTGTACGTATTTCTATCTCTTTCAATCCGCTTGGCGGGATCGGTGCGTTTTTCTGTTTACGCCCGCTTGTTCCGGCAAATGAAGGAACAGGAACAAAAGATCCGCTGTGGGGAAGCTCGATAAACTCACCTTGAGCCGATTTACCCGATGATTGCTCGGCGGCATAACGGGATTTGCTGTCATAAAACCGCCATACAGGGATATTGAGCTCCTCTAATCTTGACTTATAAGTCACTTTGTGCTCTTTGCAGTAGTTCATTATCTCTACTACTTCTTCTCGTGTCATCATAACTTTGCTTTTTGGACGTAAAGTTAATGATGGAAGTTGGAGACAAAAATACGTGGTTTACCGAATGCTTACCTTCTTTCCATCGGGCTTTACTTTTGAAGGAACCGCTGCGCTGCTGTCCTCTTCCCGGATGTCTTCACTCTGTCCGGTTACAGGAACGGGATCGAACAGGGAAAGCTGGTTGGGATCCAGGGCTGCCAGCTTCTCACTTCTCCGCCCGAAAAGCTGACGGTTCAGCCATGCTATCTGTGAGAGCAGTTCCTGTATCTTCCGTTGCAGCGCATCCGTCTGTTCCAGCAGTTTCCCGTTGGATTCGACAAGGGAACGGTTGGCCTCCAGGAGACCGGCTATCTGCTCCTGCTGACTCCTGATTATCTGTTCCATTGTATCCTGCTGAATCATCCGTTTCTATCTCTTTATATAATGTAAAGATACTGATTTTTCGGAAGATACGCAACCGGATACATGAAAAAACTTTCAATAGAAGCCATCCTTTCTACTGGCTTTCAACCTTTTCAGCCTCTCGTTCGGATTGTCACTGATTCCTTCCACCATCATGACCAGGTCGCGCCATTCCATCGGATAAGACCTGCTTCGGCTATCGTAGGCCGGCAGCCGGAACGTGCCCTCTTCCAGACGTTTCACATACAATACCATGCCGCCGTCTTCAGCATGGAGGAGCTTCATGGTGGTCCTGCTTCTGTTTATGAAGATGAAGACATCGCCCAGACGGACGTCATGTCCCATCCGGTCGTGAACCACTCCGCACAGAGAATTGATCCCCTTGCGCATGTCCGTCTTTCCGGGACACAGGAAATAGCGCATGGTATCATTCAGACAGAACATGGCCGCATAATTTGTGTATCAATCCAAATGTCAGTTCAGGGTTTCCATGGCTGTCAAGGTGGATCCTGATTCCGGAAGGAAGCTCTATTGTTACGTCGCCACCCGACCCTGACGGGAGATTGCCCCTGCGACGCAGATCCAATGGAATGAACGTATCATCGGGAAGCTTGTCCGTAAGTATTCGGCCAACTACAGGTATTAAACCTTTATATACAACAATAGCGACTGTCACTATGAACCTAATAGTATCAGCCGCTATTGTTTTGTTGAACCCATATGTTACAGTTTATATCAGTTACAAGATTCCTCCTTTTGCCTTGTCAGTACACATTCCGGATGTTTCAACTTCCATTTATGTGGAAGTAGATTCAAAAGTTCTTCTTGGGTTGCTTTTTTGTGATAAGGCATTTGTGCGATGACATCGTTCAGGTATACCCTGGGATTTACCTCGTGCGCCTTACATGTGGCCAGCAGAGAACATATGACAGACATATTAACCGCAGCTTCGTGATTACCACAGAAGAGAAAATTTTTTCTGCTCAGAGTAATGGGGCGTTGGACGTTTTCCGCCAGATTGTTATCCCAGTACAGGCGGCCATCGTCCAGGCATCTTATAATATTATCCCATTTGGTATAGGCATATGTAATGGCCTTGCCTGTCAAAGAACCTGGACTGTATTTAATCCCTTCTGTCTCCATCCATACCTTCATTGCCTCCATGATTGGCCGGGCCAGCTCCTGACGCTTCTGTCTGCGCTCATCATATGACAGGCCGGTTTCGTCACACTGACGTTCTATTTTATAGATATGCTGTATCTGAGTCAGTGCATGTTGGGCCATCTCCCTGTTTTCATCCAAAGCCTGCTCAAAATGACGACGTATATGCACCAGACAGTTGAGCAGCCGCACGTCGGGGTTGGCCTTGAAGGCTGTTTCATAACCTGCAAAACCGTCACATTGAAGATATCCCTTGAAGTTATATTGATTTGCCAGGGATTCGATGACCGCTCCGGCCCGTGAGCCTCCGTCGTAATGAAAGATGACCAGTCTCTCCATGACTGATCTTACCATCCAGAGATATTCCTTGTCGGCCTTGTGCTTTTCCCTGTTGATGACCGGAACTGTAGTCTCGTCCACCTGTACATAATCACAGGAGAAGACTTCACGTTTGAGTTCTTCATACAGAGGCTTAAGCAATTCTACGGTTTTCTTGAACCAGCCGTCCAGTGTACTTTCGGTCAGACCTTTCATTCCAAGATGGCGGTATTGCTGTATCTGACGGTAGAACGGGACATGATATTCATACTTCTGAAGCAATATTTCGGCAAGCAGGCTGGTGTCAGCGATGCACTTGTCAACCGGCATTAGCGGCATGGGAGCTATCTCTACGCCTTTCTGTCCGGCCGGAGGAAGCAGGGTACTATCCTTGAGAGCATATTTGGGACGGATGATCACCTTGACGTAAAGCATTCCCGGCTTGTGTTTGACGACTTTTGTTATCTCTTCGCCTATTCTACGGTATAAAGACAAGTCTACGCCTTTCGGTTCTATTGTATCGGTCTCCAATACGGGCAAGTCCTCTATCATTTTGCGGTTCTGGCGATTTCGTTTTACGTCTTCCACCGATTCCTTCTCAATCTTTTCCACAGCCTCGTCCCGCTTTTCTTCCGCCTGCTGCCGGAGTCCGGAAAACTCGTCGGCAAAGAGATCTGGCATATTAGGATCATATACGCGAAGTTTCTCCGATTTACGACCAAAGAGCTGACGGTTCAGCCATGCGACCTGAGCCGTCAACTCCTTGATACGTTCCTGCAGATTTTTTATCTGTTCGGATTGATTCTTATTAGTAGTAGACAATGAGGCTATAGAGGCATTCAGCCCTTCTATCGTCTTGAGTAAAATTTCTTTTTCTTCCATTGTCTACATATTCCGGAGCATACCCGTTCACTTTCCGGCAGCCTATAAAGCATAAAAATAGCCTTTAAAAGCACAATTTTATATCCGTTCATCCCCTAAAAGGATGAAAAGATGGATAACCAGACATTAAAATCTCAATTTTTCCGGAGCATATCCGTTCACCTCCGAGAATTGCACGTTTTAGCACCCTTTTTCCGGAGCATACCCGTTCACTTTAGACGTATGCTTTCAGATTTTCCGGAGTATATCCGTTCAGCCGTGCATGGAATTGTGAGCGTATATCTTCGTTTCCGGAGCATATCCGTTCATTCTTTCCCCGGTTTCAGTTTCCTTTGTGCTGGTAAGCTAACAAGAAACAGCACAGTCATGGCAGGAACAACAAAGGATATGAGTCTGATAAAACAAGTACTCCAGCTCAAGCAGGCCGGAGAATCCAACCGCGGTGTAAGCCGCAAGTTACCGATTGACAAGGAAACCGTCAACGGTTATGTGAATACAGTAAAAGCCAACGGATGGAACATCAGCGACCTCCTTGAGATTGACGATCCCGAGTTGGAAAGGATGTTCCATGCCGGTTCACCGGCATATACGGACAGTAGAATGGAAGAGTTCCTGATCCTGCTCCCCAGATACAGGGAACTGCTGACGGATCCCAAATCCCATGTAAGCCGTCAGGTCCTGTTCGATGAATACCGTGCGACTCATCCCGACGGTTACGGAAAATCACAGTTCTATTACCATCTGAAGCAGAATCTCGTTGCGAAGAAGGATGTTACGGCCGTACTTGCCAACACCTACAAACCGGGTGAAAAGCTCATGGTGGACTTTGCCGGTGACAAGCTCAGCTATGTGGATGCCGAAACCGGAGAAATTATCAAGGTGGAGGTGTTTGTCGCCTGCATGCCTTACAGCGAATATACCTATGTGATATGTGTACCTTCGCAGAAGACGGAGGACTTCCTGTATGCCATAAGAATGTGCCTGGAACATCTGGGCGGTGTTCCTCCCATACTGACTCCTGACAATCTCAAATCGGCTGTAATCAGCAATGACCGGCATGAGCCGAAGCTGAACAAGGCTCTTGAGGACATGGGCAACTACTACCATTTTGTAGTGCTGCCATGCGACCCGGCATCGCCGACACAGAAGGCTCTGGTAGAGGACTCCGTAAGGATTACATACAACCGTATCTATGCCAGATTGCGTAACCGTACCTTCCATTCACTCCTGGAACTGAACCGTGCCGTATGGAAGCTGATGGAAAGGCACAACCAGACCCGTATGCAGAAGCGTCCCTACAGCCGTGAGGAGCGTTTTCATGCCATGGAGAAGGAGCTGCTGAAACCCTTGAAACCGGGACCCTATGAGATGCGCCTGTATGCCGATCTGAAAGTACAGGCAAACTGCCATGTGGAGCTGAGACAGGACAAGGTGACCCATTTTTACTCCGTCCCCTATATCCATGTGGGAAAACAGGCAAGAATAGTCTTTACGCGTTCATGGGTCAAGGTCTATGTGGAGCAGAAACTGGTGGCCTCACATATCCGCAGCCATACATACGGCTATACCACAGTCAGGGAACATCTCGCATCCAGCTGCAGGGTGATTATGGAGCGTTCGGCAGCCTATTATGTGGAGAAAGCAAAAGATATATCACCTGACTGCCATGAATATGTAAAAAGAATCTTTGACCCCAAACGTACCACACAGCCTGAAGAGGTGTATTACAAGCTGTGCAACTCCATAGTCAGCCTCAGAAGGAAGTATGACCTTGCCACGTTTGACCTTACCTGCCGTCAGTGCATGGAGTACGGTATTTACTCCTACAGCAAGTTTGAAGCCATACTCAGACGTAACGGCATGAATGCATCCGCAGACGAGACGGTAATCTTCCATGCGCCTACACCGTCAAACCACGGGAACATGCGTGGAAAAGACTATTTTACAGGAAATGACATAAACCAACAACAATAAATGATTATGAGCAACGAAACAGAAAGAACACTGCACGAGCTGAAGCTTCCGGGAATGGCAAGCTGCTGGAGCTCCCTGGAAGAAACACATCAGTTGGACAAGCTTACCCTGCGTGAAGGCATGCAGATCATGCTCCAGTACGAACGTGACACAAGAGGGAACAACCGCATCCAGCGTCTTATAAAGAATGCCGGCTTCCGTCTGAGAGCCTCGATGGAAGAACTTGAAACGGACACGGCAAGGGGAATACAGGCCTGCTCTGCAGCCGACCTTGCAACCGGAAATTACATCACGGGCGGAATGACGGTCATCATTACCGGACCGGCAGGAACCGGAAAGTCCTACTTCGCCTGCGCCTTGGGTGACAGGGCATGCAGGAACGGCCGGAAGGTACTGTACTTCACGATGAACATGCTCATCGAAAACCTGAAGCTTGCACATCTGGAAGGACGGGAGACGAACTTCTTCCGCAAACTGAACGCACATGACCTGCTGATTATCGATGACTTTGGGATGGTCAAGTTGGACGGCCAGATACAGCATGACTTTGAACAGATCATAGATGACCGGTACAACCGGAAAGCACTCATCCTGGCCAGCCAGCTTCCCGTCGCAGACTGGTATGATGTGTTCCAAAGCGAGCTCATTGCGGAAGCCTGTCTGGACAGAATCGTGCATAAGGCAATAAAATTTGACCTTAAAGGAGAGAGCCTAAGAAAGAAGTATTAACTTTGCCAACAATACTGAATACTAACTGGGGACTGAACGGATATCACCGGAAATGCTGAACGGGTATCCGCCGGAATATGCACATTGTCTATACTTCTTTTAATGATGTAAATATACTAATTAACAGTGAATTATACAACAATATCCAAAGTTTACTCACACAAAAAACATGTTATACATGGTATTCCTTACGTTCGGCTCTTAACCGCCGGAGCCTCTGTTCCGGGTTTTCCTGTATTCCTTCAACCATCATCACCAGATCGCGCCACTCCATGGGATAGCTGTTTGATTTGGGATCATACTCCGGCAACTTGAAGCGACCGGCCTCCAGACGTTTTACATACATTACCATACCTCCGTCTTCGGCATGAAGGAGTTTCATTAGCCTGCGGCTGGAACCGATGAAGATGAAGACATCACCGTTCCTCACTTCACTGTTCATTTTCTCATGTACCACTCCGCATAGCGAACTGATACCCTTGCGCATATCTGTCCTGCCAGGACACAGGAAGTAGCGCATCGTGTCGTTCAGGTTAAACATGACCGTTTCGAAGACTTTGGGTAAATATTTCCTTCAGCAAATCTTCAGAACCGCTCCCGAAGTGGGCACGAAGTCCATTGGGAAACAGCAGCGCAACACCATGCGGCAATTGTTCTTCTTGGGAAGACTCCGTAAATGCCTGTTTAAAACTGATAGGAGCCAACTCGTGTTTGATACTGCTCCTGTCAACGGAACATTTTCTACGCCAGTAGTGATAGGTTGAATAACTTACACCTATCTGTTGAAGGTACGACTTCAACGGCAGCTCGCTTTGTTGCACCTGCAATTCTAATTCTTCAAATTCTTGTCTGTTCATAATAATTGAGGTTTGATTGTATTCACTGCCGCAAAGCTACAACCAAACCTCAAAGTGTAAAAGGTGCATTTCTTCGAATGCTTACGCTTGTCCGGATGGCTGGTGTAAGTACGGCCCAGGCCGAATTTCTTCTTCCAATAATGGAAACAGGGGGATGAATAGGCCTCATTCTCACAGAAATCTTTTATGGTCAGGCCACTGGCCTGTTGTCTTTCATAAACGGACAGGAACTCTTCTTTACTCATTATTCGTTTCATGGCTTTTTTATTGGCAAAGTAACGGAAGAGTGGAAGGCTTTACAATGTGTATTTTATCGGATGCTTACGAAATAACTGTATTTCAGCGGTTTTCATGATTTTTTCATTTTGTAAAAGTGGTGCCACCAGAAATCGTAATCTAACGATAAGTGGCTGAATATCTTTGATATAACTTTTAGCTAAAGAAGTAATCTCCCGCTATTGCTCCACCGGAGGCTTGCAATATTTTGCGCAAGGTTGCGTGGAGGTTTCCAAAAGCAAAGATAGTAAATTTAACTAAATATACAATTCCTAAAATTTTAAATTTTGAAATACTTTATGGTATTTAATAATATTTCTTCTAATATCAATAAATTTATTATCGTCAAAAACTTCCTCGCTACCTTTTTTGGTAACAAGAACTTCTTTTCCGTCTATCTTTTTACTTTCACAATGGGCTAATAAATTTCTTGTATCTATAATTTCTTTTTTGTAATTGTCAAGAAAATTTTCAACATCTACTCCCTCAGTTCTTATTATTTTATCTATAGTTCTAGCTTTTTTATAAGATTCAAAGAATAAACTACTTACAATTTCAACAATAGACTTATTTCTGATTTTATGAATACATTTTTTAGAACATTTATCATCTGTTTTCTTTAAGTTGTTTCTATAGTCCTCATCAAATCTATCCATAATCTCTTTAAATAAACTTTCTCTTTCTGGGATAGTTTTTCCATGTGGATCTGTAAAATATTTAATAATGATTTCTTCCATCATATGGTCTAATTCACTCACTTCTGCCATAACTAATCCGCGCATATTAGTTAGGTCTTGAGTTTTTTTGATTAATGTCCTGATTACTTCTTTGGCTTTATACTCAAAGTCCTCGTTATCTCTTCCTGAACAATATGCTCCGTCTATGCTATGTTTAGCTAATTCTGCTCTTACAGCTTCTTCCCCATCTGAAGAATAAAATAGAACTTCTGTGAATATTGATTTTTTTCGAATTGCTTCCATTAATGTCATAGCTGTTACACCGCCTGATAGTGTCATATCTGCTATGATTAAATCATAGTTTGCATAATCCAATGTTTCCAAATTTTTACCATCAATTTCATTCTGTGGTTCAATAAAGTTAAAGCTAAAATCCTCAACTATATCTTTAATGAAATCTTTTTTGGTATTATAAGATGCTTTATTATCTTCAAACCAAAGTATTTTATAATCTATTCTCATTTTCTATTATAATTATAAATTCAGCTTCTTTTTCTTTTCTATTGGCGATAATTTTCCATTTGTTTTCGTCTACAATATTTTTTATATGGTACAATCCCATTCCTGTACTTTTTGTTGTAGAAAATCCTCTTTCAAAAATATCATTAATATTACCAATATCTTTATTAAAAGGCTGATTTGAAATAAAATGCATTTGTAATATACCTTTGCTAACTTCAATTATTATCTCTAATAGATTTGCTTGAGCTTTTTTCGCATTACTCACCATGTTATCAACTATAATTGATATATCAATTGGAGCAAAACTCGTTATAAAAGCCATATTGGCTGAACTGCTAAAATTGATATTAATTCTACTCCCAGAGAATTGTTTAGTTATTTTATTGATATAATTCTTTAAGAATTCTATTATATCGTATTCTTTTTTTGTAGTAAAATCATCAAAAATATTTCTAATGCCGAATCTGGAAAAAGATATAATTTTACTGTTTTCTAATGATATGTTCTTAAGAAAGTCGATAACTTTATTATATGCAACTGGTTCATTTTTTACCAATCGTCTAGAAAACTGTGTTATCATGGCATTTATGTTATCTGCTACAACATTTGTTTGATGATGTAAATTTGTGACAGCTTCAAGATCTTGAGATGATAATGAAGTTATTATTTTAAGTTGCTCAGATTTCTTTTGCAAACGACTTTCTGCCTGTTCTTTAGCTAATTCTGCTTTTATTCTTTTTTCTGATTCTTCACGTTTCTTTTGTTCTGCTTCTTTGCGCAAGACTTCTTCTTCTCTTCGTTTTAATTCAGCCTCTTTGGCCTGTAAGAGTGCAGCAAGTTTTCGTTCTCGTTCTAATTCTCTTTGCTTTTCAGCTTCTTGTTTAGCCATTTCTGCTTTTTGGGCTAATTCTTCAGCTTTAATTCTTTTTTGTTCTTCCTCAAATGCTTTTTTTTCTGCTTTTTCTTTTTCTTTTTGAAGCTCTTCTATACGGCGTTTTGCTTCATCAATTGAGAATAACAAATTTGAATCATTTGTTTCTTCAGCAATTTTTTCAAGATCTTTAATAAACTGAGGCTTTATTGTGTGAATTAAATCATCTGAAGCTAAAATATTAGCTAAATCTGTGTTATAATATAAGATTTCTATGTTTTTATCTTTGACTAAGGTTTTTATTAATTGTATAAAGTCAATTTTACTACCTATGCTTGATGATAATATATAGTTAGGATTTTCTTCATCCTTATCAATATCTAATAACTCTTTTCTTTGTTGTAACGCTTCAACTTCATTTGCGAAATATTCTTTACGCAAAAATGCTTCACCCCATAGAACTCCAGATACATAACGTTCTAATCGTCTATGAGCAATATTAAATAACGTAAACAATTGTTTTGAAGTTTGTGTTTCTATTAAACCTCCATCACGACTTGAAACTTCTTTTAGTTCATTAATATTGTCTGTTACAACATCAACGCGACCAAATAGATCACGAGTCCCCAATCGGCGATTACGACCTTGTTGAGCACGATAATCTAGTCCCCAACTGTCATCACCGGTATTACCAAAAGGCATAATTCTAAACCCATTCCTAAATAGAAATATTGACCCGTAATTAACAGGCTCAATTCCCATTAATCTTGTAAAATTATTTTTAGCAGATCTGTTTAGAAAATATAAGTTTATATCTACATCTCTTAGTTTATTGAATTCAATGTTATGTTCCTTAATTTTATATATATCAACACCTCTATCAGATAATGTTGTCCAAATAAAATTACCTTCTAACTTTACATCTATTTGAGTCGTTTTTAGTTTTAAAATTTTAGAAATGCTATTTTTTAATATTCCATTAACAATGTCTCTGTCATATCCATTATTCCTTTTTATGTTATCATCTTCTTTTTTTTCATGCTCACAAATTATCTCAATTGTGAAATCATTTGTTTCTGATAATGGGTTGATTAATTTTTCTAATGAACGTTTTAAATCCAGGAGCCTTTTTCTGTTCCATGGGTTTTTCTCGTCATTAAGATGTGTGATCTCAAGAATTGTTCCTGTATCTTTATTTTCAGGAAAAGATAAAATTTTATCTTCTATTGAGCTGTGCTTTACGTTTATTTGAGCAAATTCTTTTTTTTGATCAATTTCAAACTCAGTCCAATCTACAATTATCGTTTCTGTTAATCTCGAACTCTCACTTTTTGTGGTTAATGTTAAAAGCCGTCCTAACCTATCACAGGAAAATCTACCTATACCTTTTGCTCCGGCATAATGACGTTTGATATTATCTCGATACGACTTTTGTTTATCGTGTTGATTATCTTCAGTTCCATCTTTTTTTGCAGAATATCCTAAAAAAAGCCATTTTTCTTTTAAGTCGTTAAAAGACATACCTTTCCCATTATCTGCAATGATGATTTTATCATTGCAAAAAGTTATTTCAACTTTTGTTGCATATGCATCATACGAATTTTTTACCAGCTCAAAGATGGCAATATTGTCATTAATTATAAGATCCTTACCTACAAGGTCTTTCAGTGCGGAGCTTACTTTAAATTGCATTTGTTCCATTAAATCCATTTTTTTAATACAATACCAGCTAATTCTGCAAACAAAGGTGGAATAGCATTACCTATTTGTGTATAACGAGGAACTTCTATTTTGCGCATTTCTCCTCCTGTTGTATATTTTTCTTTTATTTCATACCAATCTGGAAAAGATTGTATACGTGCACACTCGCGAACAGTCATGATTCTTGGTTCGCAATAATGTAAATAATCATCAGGATGTCCTGTTATAGTTGGTGAGATAGAATCTGCATCTAAAATGGTTATACTTCGCTGTTTAATGTTCCATTTTTTACGTTCATCTCCATCTATACGTTTACCTCTAACTCCACAATTAGCTAATAATTTTTTAAAACACTCTAATTTTTCTGAGGAGTGTTTCGCAAAGCTATGACTATCAGGTATATTGTGTGTTTCCGCATAATCAGTCCTTAAAAGCTTTTGGTAATATGACTCTTCTGCACCATATATGCCAGATTTAAATCCTTTTCTATCTGGGGTCGGAATTTCCCCATTAGATTGTAACAAATCAGAAATAGCTTCTTTAAGAGTCGTGCTTGCTGTTAGTCCCTTTGATTTTAGAAATTTATTTTTGTGAGATTCTAACATCTCTTCAAATTGATCTGGAGAACCTAGTGACTTCTGAATGCCAATCAAAATAAACCTATTTCGTCTTTGAGGTATTCCAAATTTTGAAAAATCTATAATATTGGACTTTACATTATATCCTAACATCTTAAGGCCGTCTATTACTTTTTGGGAATAAGGTATTGCCTCTTCATTCTTTTTTTTATCAAATGCATAAGTGAAGCCTTTTACATTCTCAAATAAAATAATTTTAGGTCTGACTAAATCAATAAATTTAATGTAAGAGAAGACGAGATTATTACGAATATCCTCTTCAACTCTCTTTCCTGCCATGGAAAATCCTTGACAAGGAGGTCCTCCTGCTACTAAATCGACTTTTCCTCTCAGTCCTTTTAATTCAATCTTGTAATTTTCTAACACCTCATTGATATCATGAGGTGTTTGAGGAAGCCATTTAGGCCAATTAAAATGTTTTTTCTTATTTATTAAATTTGCCTTTAATGTTTCAAAGGCAAAAGGATTCTTCTCAATGGCAAAAAGTCCATTCCACCCAGCTTGATATAGCCCAAGTGAGAGTCCTCCACATCCTGCGAATAAATCAATTACTGTATGTCCTTTTTTTTTTGCCATTCCTAGTTCAAACTTAAATTATTGATTTTTAAATAATTAAACAATATATTACACCTATTATAAATACAAAGATAACAAAAGTGTCGTTAAAAACGAAACATTATAAAGCTTTTTGTTCCTTTAATATATTCTTTATCATAAATTATTACATACAAAAAAATGTATGTAACTTTACCGAATACCTAATAATAGGCTATTATAGTTGCACCAATAATGTTTCTTATGAAAGATAGTATAGAAAATAACTCAATAGAGAATTTATATTTAATTGGAAATGGATTTGATATACACCATAAAATAAAATGTAGGTATTCAGATTTTCATGAATGGTTATATGAGAGTAACCCAATATTAGAAAACAGACTTTTTCAAGTTTACGATCTTCATCATGGTGACCTTTGGGCTTCGCTAGAAACTAATTTAGGAGAAATTACTACAGAATCAATATTAGAAGGATATGTCTATGGTCCGATGTTACTTTTTATTTCACAGGGCAATAATAAACCTATAGCATTAAGCATGGATGAGTATACAGAGAATGTTAGTGAAGTTGGTTATACGTTAAAGCGTTTGTATGATGATTTGCAAGTTGAATTTGCTAAATGGATACTTCAACTTGAAGATGCCATTCCAAAGTATAAGGTAAAAATTGAGAAGTCTAATACTCTATTTATTAATTTTAATTATACGCAAACATTGGAAAATGTGTATGGAGTTCAGCCATCAAATATATTGTATATTCATGGATGTGTAGCTACAAATGAGGATTTGATATTTGGTCATAATAAAACCTCTGAAAAACTATTGAAAGAATGGGACGAGAATAAATATTCAGAAGAGGAATTGGCTACTTTAATAGAAGCAGCTAATGAAATAGCTGTTTTATACAAGGATGTTAATGAGATAATTAGAAAGAATGCTTCTTTTTGGAAAAAGATTCAAAACATCAAAAGAATCCATGTATGGGGTCTTTCTTTATCTGAGATTGATGTACCTTATATCAAACATATTAATTCAATAATAAATTCAAAAGATGTATCTTGGGAGTTTAGTTGGTACTCAGACTCAGATAAAAAAAGAATTGTAGAGATAATTACTAATATAGGAATAACTCAATATTCTTTAGTAAAATTAGAGGATTTAATTTGCATCACGCATAAACAATTGCAACTGTTTGATTATTAAATATGGGAATTAAATAACACCTCATTATAATAATAAAATGATATCAGGACTTTCATTCTTCTCATGATAAGCAGAAGTCTATTATTGATATTAATAGACTGTAAGCATACTATTTTCCGCCTTGACGCACATTATTCACAACCCTACCTTTGCGCCGTAACCTTTAACAATAATGATTATGGCAAAAGAGAAAGTAAACTACCAAGAGGTATATGACCTCTACCAGTTATGCAGCGAGACCAAGGATCTTCGGGAGTTCTGTGCGGATTATGGAGTAAATTACGACAAGTTCATGAACTGGCAGCGTCACCAGCTGTGGAGTGAGAAGTTAGGTAAGGCAGTTCAGACTGAACAACCCAAGGTTGCCAAAGTCCAGATAACCGGCAAGCCTTGCAACAGTCCAACCGTGAAGATGGAAGTGAAACAGCCTGAAGGCGAACCGCCAATAAAATGGGTTAAGTTACAACTGACATCCGGCGCAACACTGTTTCTAAGAAATACCACCGTTCTTGACCTGAGTCTGTTGCTTAATAAAATGATAGGATGATATGCTTGGACTGAGTGCTAACCTGAACTATTACCTGTTCAACGGTAATGTGGATTTACGGAAAGGTATCTTCCGTCTGTGTGAGAGTATAAGGGAAGAGATATCACTCGATCCGAGTGATACATCCAATGTATATATGTTCATGTCCCGTAACCGCAAGGTCGTGAAGATACTTCATTACGAACGCGGTTTTTATGTGCTTTATGAGAAACGTCCAGTCATGGGTAGATTCAAGAAACCTGTATTTGATGAGGTCTCCAAATGCTACCGGATACAATGGTCGGATATGGCCTATCTTACGGAAAGCATAGTGGTTGACAAGATGTACGTTAGTCCGAAATATTAATATTAATACACTGATTATCAATAAAATAATATAAAAATAAACGGTAAAAAGTTTGCGTAACTGCCTGATTTTTCGTACCTTTATATCATGATTGATGAAAGAGCATACGAGTTACTTTGCTGCCAGCTGGGTCTGGCAAATGAGGAAAAGGCAGGGCTTCGCAAACAGGTAAACGAACTGATTGCGAGGCTTAAGGCTATTGAAGAATCAAACAAAGAGAACTCCAAGGCTCTGGTTGATACAATCAATGAGTTGTCCGCAACAGTCGAAAACTATCGAAAAGAAATGGAACTTATGAGAAAGCAGCTTGAGGCAAAAGACGAGGTGAACATGATGCTGGCAAATGAGGTTTCCAATCTCAGGCTTCAGCTTGAGGACAGCAGGAAACATCGTTTCGGCCGTACCTCCGAACAAAGAAGGCTGCTGAACAACCGTAACATTGACAAGTCGGCAATGGAGAAGTCCGAGTATGACGGCTCTGATAAGAAAGATGATAATAATAAGGCAGATGGTAACGGTACTGGCAGCAATACCTCTTCCGGTAACGTACCTGCACAGAACTGCAGGCCTTCAAGGAAAAAGGAAACAGCTCCCCGTGCAGAAAAGACCAGGCTGAAGGTGGATAAGGTAGTTGTTCATGAAATAGAAGATTATTACCAACTCCCGGATGGTGCAAGGCTTATGAACCGTAACGGAATGGCTGATGTGTGGGAATACAGGGTCATAGAACATGTAAGGGCTCATAATGTGGAGCATGTGTACAAGGTGGCGAGGGTAAAGCTTGCCGACGGCACTTTCACAAGCACGATGGAGCATCCGCTGAAAAACCTTGGAGGAATCTTCTCTCCTGAACTGCTTGTCCGCCTGCTTTGTCTGAAATATGACTTCAGCATGCCTGAAAATAGACAGATAAGGCTGCTTGCAAGAGAAGGTATCCATATAAGCAACACCACGCTGAACAGCTATATCCATAACGGAATCGCCAAACTAAAGGAATTTATCGGAGATGCATTCAAGGAGTTTGTACAGAGGGCAAAATACCTTATGGTTGATGAGACTACCGAACTCGTTGGAGTTGAAACACCGGAAGGTAAGGCTTACAGGAGAAAGTACTTATGGGCTTTCTTTGCAAAGCATATAAAGATGGTCTATTATCACTATAACAACGGCAGCAGGTCTTCCGATACGGCAAAGTCGTTCCTGGAATATTTTATGGGAACCATATCCACTGACGGATATACGGTTTACAGGATGTTTGACGGAGAAGCCTCAAAGGTGCTTCACATAGGATGCTGGACGCACTGCAGGAGGTTGTGGGTTGATGCCTTGCCTTCAGACAGGACGGCGATGGACATAATAAATCCTATCGGTGATATGTTCAGAAATGAAGACCTGTTCCGTATGATGAAACTCAGCGGCGAGCAGATTAAGGAAAAAAGACTTAAGCTTACGGGACCGATTCTTGAGCGTATCCATCATAAGGTGGTCATGATGATGCAGGATACCAAAATCATGGCAAACGAACTGATGAGAAAGGCCGTGAACTATACGTTAAACCAGTGGAAGTCCTTGAGAAATATCCTCAAGGACGGTTCAGCGGAAATATCCAACAATCTCTGTGAGCAAAGAATGAAACCTGTAAAGCTGCTGCTCAAGAACTGTATGAATATAGGAAGTGAGGCAGCCGCAGAAAACTCGGCATTCATCTTCTCTCTGATAGAAAGCTGCAAACTTAATGACATAGATCCTCAGGATTACCTGAAGCACTTGTTTGAATGTATTCTTCATGGTAATAACTGCGACAGGAAGGCTCTTCTGCCATGTTTTTATAAACCGGAATGTTAAAACAAAAATATTTTCTTACGGACTTTTTTATTTTATCGGCTGAAAAACAGCCGATAAAATTGTCGTGGCGGAAAATAGAATGGTTACTAATAGACTTCTATTTATCAATTTTATTGTTTAGCGTTTTTTGAGAACAAAGAATACAATAGATCTTTCTGATTTGTTCACCGCTATTGCATTGTTTTTATCATTTTTTCTATAAAAGCTATTTCTTCTGTTGATAAATCATACTTGATATACAACTGTTTGTCTATATCAGAAATATTATCATTCCAATTAATATCAGATCTTCCTGTAAAATCTTGCAATGGAATAAACTTAAACTTATCAGGAGAAAGATTTATAGAAGATACTGCCAGCATTAATAAAAATCTGGCAAAACGAGTTTGAATATATTTATATTCATTTTCAACAATAGACTTATCTTCCGAAGCACCAATAATCAAATAGGAATCTGTACAAACATCATTTGGCCCTATAATTTCTGTCCTTGAAACGATTCTGAATTGGCCGTTTTTATCAGGCTCACCAGCATGCTCTGCTGTTACTTTGCTCATAAGAATCTTGTATTTAGAAAGTAGTTGATTTGAAGCTAAAACAGCAGTTTTAGGAAGCCATGATACCCCTTCGCTTGATATTAAACGAAGATCTCCAGATTTATCGCCTCTAATATTTGATGATAAGCCAAATGGATTACGTGTGCTTACTATGGAGGCAAAGGTTTTATCTGATTGACATTTCTGAATTATATGGATAGCTGGATTATAGCGGATGAATACTGCAAACTGATCTAATGGGCGTGATACAGTATCACGTAATAATCCTTGGACAGTTGTAATCGAACAATCTCCATGGTGATTAGCATCCCATAATATGTAATTTACACCTCCACCAATACTTGATGTTGGGAAACAATCCTTTGCATTTATATAATCGAAAATATAACGAATTCGTTTATCAGACAACATATTCGCTCTAAATGAGTCCAACCCTTTACCTCCCGCAAACCATCTAGAAGGCATAATCATAGAAATGTATGTTGGATTTATGAGTTTAGCTATTTCAACAAATAAGTTATAAACAGGTTTTGCACTGACGCCAGCACCTCCATCCATAATTTGATATGGTGGATTTCCCACTATCGCATTGAATTTCATATTGTCATTATCTATGGCTTTCCAATAAGAACGACCTTTGGCAACTTTGGCTATAAAGTTTTCCGGCTTGTTCTTAATCTGGTTGATTAAATCTTCAAAATATCTTGTATTTACTTTAGCTTTACGGAATCCAACAAGCGTACGTTTAGTAATACTCTTTGCCATCGGTGTCTTGCAGATAACAAAGATGTTCTCCGCTATTACCTTGTTCCATACAGCTTGCTGCTCCTCTACTGTTTCTACAGAAAAAAGAGAAGCCCTTACCCTTGCCCGGTAAATGCCGTATGCCATATAAAGCGGATAAAGTCCGGATTTGGAATTGATTTCCAGAATACGGGATTCAGGAGAAAATACTTCTGCGGTAACTTCTCCTTTGTCTATAAACCGTGGTTCAGAAATCACATTCTGATACTCCGCGTCATAGAAGTTATAGCCTCCCAGACAGTCGCCGAGGTGCATGTTTACTACACGCCACGGAGTAAGCACGGTTTCCTTGTCCGGATTGCGAAAAGTGCTGAAAATATCCGTAATACGTTCGATTCGTTCCTCAATACTCAGTTTGTCCGCAGCACGGGCCATCGCGCGGATTCGTTTTCCGGCGGCACAGAATATTTCCGGATCATAGTATTTTTTGAAGCTGTTGAATTTCTGCTTGGTCACTCCCTTGGGCATGAACTCTTCCCATGACTGCGGGTCAATGAGTGAGGCGAAATTATCAATCGTGATTTCCTGATTCTCATCACTCAGTTCCGCACCATAAATCAACAGGGGCATACGGATGGATATGCCACGGAGTATGGAAATTGCCGCTTCTCTGTTCTTGGTTTTCTTTTTCAGTTCTTCCAGCCGTTTCAGTTCTTCCTCCGTAAGTTCCTTCTTGGGTTTCTTTTCCAGCTTCTCCTTTTCCTCGTATTCCTCATTGTTCAGTCCCTGACTGTTGATGTCCACCTGGTTGGTCTTGGGCATGGCTTTGGTCTGGCCGATAATCTTTTTCAGGTCATCGAACTCCTGCAGTTCCAGATCATCCAGCTTCATCAGTTCATCATTATACAGGCTGTTGTTCTCAAACCCGTTACGGACGACACGTTCCACATATACCCGTTTCAACTGTTCCAACATACGGGGTACATCAAAGCGGTTCATCTGTGAGCCATCAATGGATATGATGGGACAGAAATTGATAAACTCACCCATAGCCTTACGGTCGCTTTGTGAAGTTTTTCCGGCTTTGGACGATATTTTGGCTGTTTCGGCAATCACTTTCAGGGTACGGTCAGGGGCAAAATCAAAAACGTAGCACTGCTCCTTTATCCGTCCATTGATGGTGGCCGGTGTCTGTACGCGGAAGATGGTCTGCATATAACTGGATGCGGCTGTATTATAGGAACCGGACAGCATGAATACGGCAGTCCATGCCTTTACACTTACTCCGGTCGTCAACCGTCCGCAAGAAAGGGTAATGGTCCGTGTGGCATCCGGATCTTTTCCGATAGCCTGTTCCACAGCTTCCAGGGCATCACGGCTTTCTTCATCCTGATCACCGTCACCGGCTACATTGACCACCTTGAAATGCTGGAACACCGGATGTGTCTGGAGCATGGCACTCAATGCCCTTGCTTCCTTCACGCCGGACACCATCCAAAGGGTATGGCGGAAAATATTCCTATATTCCTCGTTGGCATATGGATAAAGGCTGTCCTTGTCCTCCTTGGTAAGAAGATTCAGAAAAGCCCGCACATCTTTTTCATGACAGAAACCGCCAGCCTCATTGACCCGGAAGAATTCCCTGAAGTTAAAGGCGACATCTTCATCTACAAATTCATGAAGCAGCCGTCCCAAATCGTAGGTATAGATATTGAGTGTAGGCAGTGAGGCATACGGATTGGGGTCACCAAAATGGAGTTCGTCCCAGTTCGTCTTGGCCCGCTGTTCCATCACATAGTCCCATGTATATATTTCATCCTCTTTGAAATCATCCAGCAGGTTGAATGGAGTACCTGACAGGCGCAATACTTTGGTCTGTTCCTTGACCAGCTCTCCCATAACCGCTTTACCCAGTTCGGTCTGGGTGCCTTCGTGCGCTTCATCAACGATAATCAGGTCCCAATCGGTAGCAAATACTTCGTTGTTTTTGTCGAAGTTGCCACCCACAAGTTCAGAGCCACGCAAATCCTGCATGGATGCAAAATAAACATAATGCAATCCGTGGCTTTCTGCCCGCCATTCAAGACTGCTGTAACTTTCTCCGTTGTTCTTGGAACCGTATGCAAAATCCTTGTGGTCGTAAAATATCTTACCGAAATCCTCAAACCATCCGGCATCCACCACAGGGCGATGAGTCAGAATCAGGGTACGCTGAAACTCCATATCCTTGACAACTTGCAGAGCAGAAAGGGTCTTTCCGAAACGCATCTTTGCATTCCAAAGCATCTGGTTGCCTTTCTTAAACTGTTTCTTGGTCTTGCTGATGGCTTCCTGCTGTTCCGGCCGGAATACAATCGGGGAATATTCACGGGTAACTTCCGCTGATGAAAGGGAGCTCCGACCTTCCTTGACAGCCGCAATGGCACGCTTGACGGTTTCCAGATCGGTGATGAACCATTCATTGGCTTTGTTGACTGTATCGAAGACTTTCTTTTTGATACCGGAGCGTTCCAGAACATTGTGTACCTCTTTGTCGTTGAATGAACGGAGTCCGCCACGGTTGTAAACAGTCAGTTCCGTATAAAGCAGATCGTATGCGATGCCTGCCGTCTGTGTGTACTGGTTGATACGCTTTCTTGCCGCTTCATTGAGCGCCTTGCTGTTAGGAGACAGACCGAACACGTTTTCATCCTCACAGGTTGCCTCGCCAATCTTCAGGCATCCATGGTGCGCCGTATCATTGATACGGAACACATAGATCAGTTTTAGTTTCAGGGACGATGTGAATCTCATGCTTCTTCATTTATGAGGTCGATAAATCGGATTCGTTTCCCCTTTTTGCCAGTTGCCTTGTCTGTAGCCCACCAGTCCTTAATAATGCAGTAAATTCCGTTGTGCTTGGTCAGGTCATTTTTCAGACAGCCCTCGCACGGCTCACGTCTTTCAATCGTACCGAACAGACTTGGTTCCATCCGCACACGTTCTCCGCAACTGTCCGGAACAACACCTTTCAGTCCGTCCATCTGCCATACATTCCAGGAGATGATATAGGCTATATGGTTGATGGATTTAATTTGCGGATCTTTACCGAACTTGTTCCGGTAATATTCGATGAAGGATAAAAGAAGGGCTTCACGGGCAAGAAGAAGACTGTCACCCTGCCATTCATAGGCATAGATGCTTCTGTAAGCATCCTTGGCTGCCTCCAGCCATTCACGCGTTGTAGCAGTATTCTCACTGACAATACGGAGCTTACGGTCAAGCAGGCCGATACGTTTCTCCACGGGAATGAATGTTCCGGTAGTCGTATCATACCTGCTTACCAGATAAGGAGCTTCTCCACAGGTGATTTCCAACCGGTTTTCCCGTACATAGTCTTTCCATGTCCTGCCTTCAGGAAAAGCAATCTTATCCGGATTGATTTCCCATGAATGTGTACCGTCTTGATATGTCACTTCATGGTTAAATACATCCTTTCTGCCAAACCAAGCCTCGTCAATAAGGTTGTTCTGGGCATTACATATCCAGGACGGAGTAAATACCTCCGCCATTTCCCGGGAACGTGTGCTTTGGGTATCCCTGTGTTTCAAAACACGGGGCATGACCACATGACCGTTCTCTCTGGTTATCAGCTCCGGAAGAATCTGCGATCCGTATTCATAACCTCTGCCGAGCGGTTCATAATCGGAAGTAGCCCAGAATATGTTACACTGTTTTCCTTCCTTACTCGTTGTATGATCTTTGAGTAAGGTATTCAGTAAGTCGGGTGAAAGTTCTTTCAGCCTGTTCTCCTGTATGTCGGCTTCTCCGGTTGTTCTCTCCATCTTCTTTCTGTGCGTAAAGGGGATGAGAAAGTCCCGGTGTCTGCGTCTTTCTTAGACAGAGGGAGATTTCAGGCTATAAGGCTGATTTGCTGATGAATTATATGTAGGATTGCTAAACAACAGTTGAAATTCAATGATTTCCGGATGAAATTCCAACGGCCGGAATTGCAGGGTTTTCAATAAAATGTATAACTTTGCGCAAGAGTGAGTCCCTCTGTCTAAGAAATGAATGCTTTTGCTAAACGTTCTCCAATCCTACAGACCTTTCAGAATTTGTGCATTGGCTTTGTCCACTACGGAATTGTCCAATGAAGCCAGATAAATTTGTGTGGTCGCTTCGGAATCATGTCCCATTCCTTCACTTATAACCGAAATCGGAATGTTCTTGCCTTTGGCTGCGCTTGCCCATGAATGACGGGCACAGTACATACTCAGAGGAACGGGAATATCGACCTGTCTGGCTATTTCTTTCAGGTTCCGGTTTATTCCGGACATGACATTCCTGTAATGCTTGTGCGTATCCTTAAAAGGATATTTTAATACCGGCAAAAGATAAGGACTGAGACTGTCTTCCGGATATTTGCCGACAATCTCCTGCATACATTTCTCCCACCTGATAACCAGCTGCTGCCCGGTCTTTCGTCTGCGATACGATAAAAATCCGTTCTGAAGATTTTTCTTTTTCAGGTGAGCCATATCTATGAACGACATGCCACGGGTATAGAAACTGAACAGGAACATGTCCCTTGCAAATTCCAGATTAGGCTGTAAGGACAGATCCAGATTCTTCATACGTTTGATGGCTGATAAGGGAACGGCACGCTTGACGGTCTTGTCCACTCCCGTATAGACGTGCCTGAAAGGATTGCGCTGTTCCACCAGTTCCTTTTCCAAGGCACGGTTATACACCGCCCGAAGAATACGCACGTAGAATGAACTGGTATTCCGTACGGCACCTTTTCCATGAAGATAGGCTTCATAAAGCTGCATCAAATCCGAATCGATTTCAGACAACAGAATATCCCTGTCTCCTTTGAACTGCATGAAACTTTTCAGAGTACAGGAATAATTTTCAGCCGTGCGTATCTTGCCCATCTGTTTGAGACGGGCTATGATACCCTGCATGAAGTTGAAAAATGACTGTCCCTCTGTATTGTTTTGAAAAGAAGCAACAATATCATCTGCCGTATATCCGGCTTTCCGGTTATTCAGTTGACGGATAATCATGTCCAGCCGCTTCAGATCCCATTCCATGCGTTCCTGCAAGGAAAGAAGCAGATTGCTTCGTTCCGAACTACCGACAATGATACAGCTTCCAGCTTCGTTCCATTCAGCTGTAAATATCCGGTAATCCGTCTTTAACTGACGGATTACACGGTTCTGGATAATCTGATAATAGATGGTTCCTTCCTTTCCCTCTATGGTGGAAGGTCTGAATTTCACTTTGACACTGGCCATGGGCTTACTTTTTAGGTTCGTCCGTAATAGACTTGTCCTTGATGGACTTCGCCTTGCTGTCCAGTTCTCTCGCGGCCTGTTCTTTCAGCCGTGCCTGCTCGGTCAGGGTGGCCTGTCTCCGTACCGCCTCCTCGTAGGCTTCCACATCCTCACGCATCTGTTCTATCCGTCCGTTATCCCGGTTCGGTCCAAAGAGTTTCTCAAGTTCCACGAGTTGTTCGGGGGTAGCCTCTCCTTTCATCTTGACATAACGGTACTTCAGATCATTATCGGCCTGCTCGTTATCTGTTCTTGCCGAAAAATAGAGCGCCACGGACAGGGCCACGATTGCCGCGAACATCACGGAAAAACTTCCAAAGATGTACGGGGATTTTATGCTCAGGCTAAAATGATGGTTGATGTTGCTTGTCTTAACGGCATTCTTTCTGATTGTGTCATTGGTCTCACAAAACAGGGTTTCCACTTTCTCCTGGTTCTGCCGCTGTTCATTACGTATTTCTGACAAGACCTGTCCAAACCTTTCCTGTGACGAGTTTTTCCTGTCCATGGAAACCATATCGTTCTTGATGGCGGCAAGACCTTCGTACACGCGAGCCAACAATTTGCGAAATGTCTCATGACCATTCCGGACTTCATTCAGCACGGACTCATCCTGTTTATTATTAACTGTCGGGGTGTTGCCTTCCGGCAAGGTAACGGACAACCCGTTGATTTTGTTCTCGATTCTTTCCAGGCATCCGAAGATGCTCTCGATATATTCTTCCAATTTCATATTCCTGCAATTTTAATGTTCATGAATAATTTGAATGGGAAAGGACGGACTACAATCCGAAACCTTTCCTTTTTTGTCTCTTCTTCCGGCGTCTGCGCAAAAGTTCTTCCTGAGGCAACGGCTCTTCGGGAGCGGTGCAGTTTGTAGGACTGAACAGTCCCGGTCCCGTACTTTCGAGAAGATGACCTTCGTCCGGTATCCTTTGCTGCACCTTATGTTCGGATTCCTGTTGGGATTCAGAAGTCTTCCAACCCAGCCGGGCATTCAGTCTGGCAAAGCTGAACTCCCGGCTGATCTGTGAAGCCTTGAAGGTCTGCCCGTCTTTGGTGAACCGGATCCCTTGTATGTCCTCCGGCCTTTTTATCTCCCTGGTACGCTTTACAAATTCCAGCCTGATGCCCCGGCGAAGCAGGTAATCATTAAACTCTTTCCATGTTTTGGAGTGCTTCAAAGCTGCCTTGACAGCATTGAAAATTTCGTATTTCACACGCTCCGAAGCATGAAGTTTCTCCACGTTAGTCTTGCCCTTGTCCTCGGCGTATGTCAACCCGTACCTGTCCTTAAGCAGTTTTGTGGCAATTTCATTGCGCTTGTAATCGCTCTGGGAAGAGATTACCTTGCCGTCATACCCGATGCGGTTATAGACCAAGTGACAGTGCGGGTTGTCCGTGTTATGGTGCCTTACCAGAATAAACTGAGTGTTTTTTATCCCCATCAACTCCATGTATTCCCGGGCTATTTTAGCCATAAATTCATCCGTCAGCAAGGCCTTGTCCTCCGGTTTGAAGCTTAATGCGATGTGCCCGACAGGCTGTTTTATCTTCGGATTAAGCTCACTCTGGTAGTTGAAACTGGCCGTTATTTCCCGGATATTTTCCAGCAGTACGCCGTCGGAGTCGATGATTTCCGCGTTGTCCTTGCCCATCACGTAACGGATACAGCCGCCGAAGGATTTCCCTTTCTTGATCTTGCCAATCATGACGGCCTCCTTTCTACGTGCCTGTACCGGACTATAATCTCCTTGAGTTTCTGCAGGAGTTCTGTCACCGTCCTTTGGGTACGGTGGAATCCGGCCTGATGGGACAGCCGGGTCAGCTGGTTCAGGTTGTTCGCCATACCCGTAAGGCTGCGTATGAAGGCAGTCTCCTCGGCCGAGTGCCTGGCCGTTATCGTCGTCTCAAAGGCTGATACACGGAGAAATTCCGCCAGCGTGAGGTTAGCCTGTCTGCTGCGTCGGCATAGCCGCTCGTAGTCTATCTTGGAGAATTTCACTGTAACGGCTTTGCTGAGTTTGCACACTCCGCTTACCCGGGGTCGTCCCCTCGGTCTGTTTTTCTTTCTGTCATTCATATTTCCTTTGTTTGATTTCTGATTATTCTTTTTCTCATAATCTGCGACCACCGGGAGCGGATTGCCTCCACTCTTCGGGAGTGGAGCGAGGTTTTTCGGGATGCCCGAAAGATAACCTCGCTAACTCCCAAAACTGAAGTTTTGTCCGTTACTCCGCCAGGGCGGCTACTGACTGTCTGAATACTGTAATGACTGGAGTCAGTAAGCAAGTCTGTCATTCCGGAAAATGTCACAGCTTTCGCCACTGCTCAAAGTCTTCCGAATAGATTTCAAGATGCTGCCGGGCGATGTTTTCAAGCAGTCCGGAAACGCTCATTCTGCGTCCTCCCAGCCTGCGGACAAATTCGTCCAGCCTGTCACGTACCTCGCCGCTAACAAACACGGGCTTGCGGTCTTCGATTCTCGGGACCTGAAGAAAAGCTTTCCGGTATTCGTCCAGGGATAGTTTCCTCTGCCTGCTGCTTATACGACGTTGAGACGAGAGAACAGCTTCCTCTCTTCCTGTTGGTGGTTGCCGGGTCTCGGATGGAACTTCTATTTGTTCTACAGACTTTGCCTGTTCTCTATTTCCAGTATCATTCAAGGATGATTCCATGGCAGTTTCAATACTGCCATCTGACGGGAGTATGAATGACATGTCCGTACCTGTCATGGCCTCCCATTCTTCTTTGGTCAATTTCTTTTTTGTTACCATACATTTTGATTTTAATCGGTTTACTCACTGGTCTCGGTGCGCACCTTGACTCGTTGTTGTGAGCAAAGGAAATGTGTATAGTAAACAGAATCAAGCAAATGGAGATACTGTGACAATTATGTTACCCTATGCACAATATAGATTAGGCGGTCAGTGCTGCCTGCCATGATTTGCCGGAGTGATTCTTCCATACCGGATTATTCAAGCGGATTCCGTTTATAAAGAAAGCTCATTGTATGCACTTGATATGTAACATGATGTCATTCCGGGCAACGCATCGTCACCGGTCTGAAAATCCATTGCAGTGTGATTCCTACTGCTTTTATTTGCAGTGGAAACAAGATAAAACGGTCCCATTTCCTACCGAGAATAGGACGATGATACATGATGGAATATCGGTTGTAAAGGATCTGTCCTGTTCCGGAATTTTGAATATATGTTTAACTGAAAATAATAAAGACAATGGAAATCATCAGCTTTGAAAAAAGGACTTTCGAGGAGATTGCCGCCAAGTTGGATCGTTTCGTGCAGCGGGTGGAAAGCCTGTGCCGTGAACACGGCGGAAAGGAAACAAGTGAATGGATGGACAACCACGAGGTTTGCCGCAGGTTGCGTATCAGTCCGAGAACCTTGCAGACCTTAAGGGATAACGGAACGCTTGCCTTTACCAAAATCGGGAACCGGACTTACTACCGTCCTGATGATGTGGAGCGAGTAGTCGGAAACGTGGAGGACAAACGCAAGGAAGCCCGTTGGAAAGGAAAGACCATTTGAGTGAGTTTCAAGAATAATGTATAACCAATATCAAACACGTATGAGTAATGAAATCAGAGAAAAGGACCACGAGTGGGTAAAGACATTCCACTCGAATTTCGACAGGCTGCTGGCCCTGCTCGAAAAGTTGTTGGAAAAACGGCAACCGTCTGCCTATGGCGATGAATTGCTGACGGACAAGGAAGTGGCATTCCTGCTGAAAGTAAGCAGGAGAACCCTGCAGGACTACCGCAACAACGGCATTCTGCCTTACACACAGGTAGGCGGCAAGATTCTCTACCGGGCTTCCGACATAGAAAAGACACTGATGAAAGGGTACAAGGAGGCGTACCGACTTAATGAATAAAATCGGTATCACTCTATTGGAATCTGTATCACTTATCTAACAGGTGTGTGATGCAGATTCTATTTGTTTTATTGCAAAAGGTGGGGAGAAAAGCAAATAAAGTAGGGAGAAAATAATGAGAAGTAGGGAGAAAAATATATATTTGTGAAAAATAGAAGATAATATGCAAACCGAACTTGAAAAATTGATTTCCCTTTATCGGAAATTGGAAATAGACAAGCAGATAGATTATGACAAGTTCTATTTGTATTCACTAATTACTCATTCCACGGCCATCGAGGGATCGACTATAACTGAGCTTGAAAATCAAATCATGTTCGACCAGGGAATCAGCCTGAAAGGGAAAAGTATCACGGAGCAGAACATGAATCTTGATCTTAAAAACGCTTATGAGACTGCCATAAAACTAGCTCATGCACATACTGATATCACTATTGATTTATTGAAAAGTCTCTCTGCTCTTGTTATGAAAAATACCGGACAGGAGTATAAGACTGCATTGGGGGATTTCTCATCTGCACAGGGAGACTTACGCCTGTTGAATGTTACGGCAGGAGTTGGAGGCAAATCGTATATGAATTACAGTAAAGTTCCGGTAAAACTCGCGGAATTTTGCAATTGGCTGAATCAAGAACGAAAAAATTATGCAAGCAAAAGTGTTGCACAATTATACGAGCTCAGTTTTGATACCCATTATCATTTGGTGACTATACATCCGTGGGCTGATGGTAACGGCAGAATGGCACGTCTTGTAATGAACATGCTTCAATTTGAGTTTGGATTGATTCCGACCAAAATCCTTAAGGATGATAAGGAGGAATATATCAAAGCATTGGTGGAAACCCGGGAAAATGAAGATTTAAGTATATTCCGGAATTTTATGACTGCCACTATGGTGAAGAATCTTGCTTATGACATTGAAACTTATCGTAAATCCATTGAAGATATTTCGGAGAGTGGGGAGAAACTGACAGAAAGTAGGAAGAAAAAGGTGAAAAGTAGGGAGAAAATTATTGCTTTGCTATCTCAAGACAATTCACTAAGTGCAGCTGCCCTTGCTGAGCGGATAGGCATAACCCCTAAAGCTGTGGAAAAGCATATTGCCAAGATGAAGGCAGAAGGAATACTCAAGCGTGTCGGACCGGATAAAGGCGGATACTGGCTGGTTGTAGAAAAAAACGATTGATTTTTCTGGAGGGAGCGCAGTTTACCGCCTGCCCATTTTTTGTGTTTCTAAAAAATAGCCTTCCCAAATTATAAAATAACAGCATATAGAATTGGAGCCTATTTGAACCAATCTATATGCTGTTTTGTCTTTTCCTTCTGACTTTTCCGTCAGTCGCTTGTTTCCGCTGCCGTCGGCGTTCATTGTACAGACGTGAAAGGGAAAAGGTTTTCGGGCTGAATACGCTCTGAAAGAGGAAGATTCTGCCCGAAACGGCATAGCCGCCAGACCTTTTCACTTTCAATAGAGTCTGTACTAACTTCTATGGGCGGCGAGGAAATAGGCGACTGATGGGTGTTTCTTATGATTTGGAGATTGAGGCTAAAGCTGTTAAGATATTCATACGGATAATTAACCGCAGAATTTGCGGCTTATTATCCGTATGATAGAATGATTCATAATTTATGAATTGTTTGAATGAACTGCTATTAACGAGAAAGATTGCCTGAAAGTACATCCCTTACATTATTCATATCTTTCAGAATGGAACTGTCGAGTACCCTTGCATAGTGCTGCGTCATCTTGATATTGGAGTGACCGAGCATTTTGGCTACATTCTCTATGCTTACTCCATTGGCCAAACAGACAGATGTGGCGTACGAGTGACGGGCGGTGTGTGTAGTCAGGTTCTTCTTTATCAGGCACAGGTCGGCAATCTCTTTCAGGTAGCTGTTCATCTTCTGATTGCAGGGAACAGGCAGCAATACTCCTTTCTTTTTGCAGGCAGGATAATCTGCATATTTCCTCAGGATTTCCAAAGGAATATCCAGCAGCGGAATGTTACACATGTTCTTTGTTTTCTGACGTGACTTCCTGATCCACAGATTGCCGTTATTGTCTTTTACAATATGCTCAGAGGAAAGTTGTTGCACGTCGATGAAAGCCAGACCGGTAAAGGCGGCGAAAATAAAAACATCACGGACTACGGTGATTCGCTCCAGAGGAAACTCCTTGTGGTAGATGGTCAGCAGTTCGTCCATGGTAAGAAATTCACGGATTACTTCTTTTTCGTGGAACTTGATACCGATAAACGGATCCTTGGCTATCCATTCATTGGCCAGTGCCAGATTGGTAATCTTCTTCAGACACTTCATATAACGGATGACGGTATTCTGCTGACATTCCTTTTCCGTCTTCAGATAAAATTCGAAGGCACGTACCAGTTCACCGTTGACTTCCGCTAGCGGCAGATCATCCTTTCCGTATTTCTGTCTGATAAGTTCGACAAGATAGCGCTTGCAGCTTTCATAACGGCGAACGGTAATCAGGGCGTAGTCTTTCCCGACCAGGGAACGGCATTGGTCATTGTGCTCCTGTATGGTACCGATGAGGGTGCGTACCGCTTCCGGTTCTTTGTCCTGTCCGAAAAATATTTCCTGTAACAGACGTGCCGTTATAGGCTGGTTCTGTTCTTCCAGCTCACAAAAAATCTGATGTAATTTGATTCTCGCATTTTCGATATAGGCATTCAGGTCGCATGATTTGCGGCTTTTGCCTCTGGCAGATTCCTTTGCCTGACTCCAGAGAGACGGATCAATGCTTTTGCGGATGTTGTTTTCAACTCGCGTACCATCTACAGTGATACGCATACACACGGATGCTTCTCCGTTTTTTAGCAGCTTGGTCTTCTTCAAGAAGAAAAGCACATTGAATGAATTTCTTTTCATTTTTCCTACAGTTTTTAGTTTGTACAAAAGTAGGAAACCGAACCCGTTTTCTTGCTATGCAAAATATTGACAATCAGTGAAAAAGAGCCTAATTCGGTGGAGATTTTTGCTCCACCTTTTATCTCCACCTTTTGCTCCACCTCGAACGGTAATATTTTGCCGTTTTTTGCGTGCCTGGGGAAAACAAAAAATCCCGATTTCGCTTGGAAATCAGGATTTTACTATCTTTTGCTTTTCTTCAAAGTGGTGCCACCAGGAATCGAATAATACTATTCAAAGTCCTAATTTGCAACACTTTAATATCTTTGGAAAAATCCCCGAACCACTGAATCAGCCATATGCCAAATTCACTAATTTTCGATAGATTCTCGTTACTCATCCTTTGACTTTACAAAGGTAAGTGTTCGGTTCTATTCCTCCAAATGTTTATATAATTATTTAGAGTAGTTACAAGTTATTTGCATGAAGTTTAGTTTTTGATTATTAGTGATTTAAGAAATGTCATTCAAATGCTAATACTTTGTTTCTTTCCAATATTTCTATAATGTCCTGTTCCTTATATAGAATCTTTCCACCTATTTTGTAATAGGGCAATTTACCATTCATTCTATATTCAATGAGTGTTCTTTTTGTAATTTTGAGAGCCTTTGATAACTCTTGTTCTGTTACATAGCGGTTCCCGTCCAATATAGGTCTGTAGATTACAGAGTTTGCATCCAACATTTTGGATATATTATCCATGGTTTCAATAAATCTTTTGACTTCATTACTATCCTTATTCAATACCAGCTGTCCCATTTCCATTATTAGTATGTGTTTTGAGGTTCTTCTTCATATAGTTTAGAATATCTTCTTTATTATAATATACTTTTCTGTCTATACGACTGAAAGGGATTAGCCCTTTCTGCCTTAGAGACAATAGTTTTCTGTCTGATATATTCATAAGAATACATACCTCCTGATTATCCAACCATTCATTCAGTTCAGATTTGAAAGAGTTCAGTCCTTTTAGTTGTTTTTCTATCTTGAACAATATGTTGTTCATTTCCATAAATGCACCGGCTTCTATGTTCACTATCTCCATAATCATTAGTTTAAGTGGTTGGTACAAAAATAGAATAGAAGGGTGTGGAATACAAGAGATTATCATCAAAGTTCATAATATGACATCAGATGTCATAGCGAAGCCACAGGACTATGCAGATCGGAGGGAGCTGAAATCCCTGTCTTATTTCGGGATTTTATAAGCAGACTATGTTTGGTTATTGAGAAAGGTGAATTTCCACTGTATGTATGAGGTCGTATATGGGAAATAAGGATAGCCGCCTTTGATTTACGGCTATGCGTCACGTCGGTCGCAGTTAATCCCTGTAATCTTCTCTCCAATTCTAATCCGTTTGCCGCCGCATTCTTTTTCAGGAGAATTTTCATGGCGTAAGCCATGAAGAAAATTCTCCTGAAAAAAGGAATAAATGCGGCTGGCAAATCAGGATTGGGATTTATCTTTGATGGAAGGGATAACTTAAAAAAACAATGCAAGTGTCATATTTCTTACACTGATTATTTCGATAAAATGTTTTTTTGCAAAAAAATGTATATATATGATATTATCTAAAAGGCAGAAAATAATAACAGCCATCATGGCTGGAACTATAGTAGGAGGTGGATTATTTTCCCTTTATATGTTGAGGGCGCATACTTATCTTACTGATGAACCTTCGGCTTGTGTGAATTGTCATATTATGTCCCCTTATTACGCTACATGGATGCACAGTTCTCATTCAAGAAATGCTACTTGTAATGATTGTCACGTTCCTCATGAGAACTTTGTAAAGAAATGGACTTTTAAGGGAATGGACGGAATGAAGCATGTTGCAGCTTTTCTGACAAGTTCTGAACCGCAGGTCATACAGGCACATCCTGCAAGCTCACAAGTAATAATGAATAACTGTATACGATGCCACCAGCAACTTAATACTGAATTTGTGGAAACAGGACGTATAGACTATATGATGTCTGAAGTTGGGAAAGGGAAAGCATGTTGGGATTGCCATAGGGATGTACCTCATGGAGGTAAAAACAGTCTCTCTTCCACTCTCAATGCGATAGTTCCACTACCTGAATCACCCGTACCGGAATGGCTTAAGAAAATGAAGAAATAATAAAATAAAACTATAGTATATGAACAATTTAAATCTTGGCATGGATGGTTGTTGTTTGGTGTTTCAATGACCGTTGTTTTTTGTTTGGGACTTGCTGTTTCTGCATTGTCTGAATGCAGGGCAGAAGTGGTAAGCATATTTAATAACAGAAAGAATCCTATGAAGGGTATTGTACCTCAGAATGAGAAGTTCCAGAGTGATTTCCCGAGAGAATATCAGACTTGGACAGAAACAGCCAATACTGATTTTCAGAGTGAATTTAATGGAAACGTAATGGTTGACGTTCTCGAACAACGTCCTGAAATGGTCATTCTTTGGGCTGGTTATGCTTTCTCAAAGGACTATTCAACACCGCGTGGACATATGCATGCAATAGAGGATATACGAGCAACATTACGTACAGGGGCTCCGGAAAGCGAAAGTGACGGCCCTCAGCCATCTACCTGCTGGACATGCAAGAGTCCGGATGTCCCACGTATGATGCAGGAAATAGGTGTTGATTCATTCTATAACAACAAATGGGCTGCTTTTGGCTCGGAGATTGTAAATCCTATAGGATGCTCAGACTGTCACGATTCAGAGACTATGGATCTTCATATAAGCCGTCCAGCATTGATTGAAGCATTTGCACGTCAGGGGAAAGATATAACAAAGGCAACACCGCAGGAAATGCGTTCTTTGGTCTGTGCACAGCGCCATGTGGAATATTACTTCAAAGGAGATGGAAATATCTGACATTTCCTTGGGACAAGGGTATGACAGTGGAAACAATAGAACAATACTATGATGAGAACAATTTCTCTGACTATACACATGCCTTAAGCCGTGCTCCTATTATCAAGGCACAACATCCTGATTATGAAATATCCCAGATGGGAATTCATGGACAGCGAGGGGTATCATGTGCAGACTGCCACATGCCGTATAAGAGTGAGGGTGGTATGAAGTTCAGTGACCATCATATCCAGAGTCCTCTTGCCATGATAGACCGTACATGTCAGGTTTGCCACCGTGAAAGTGAGTAAACTTTGCGTAATAATGTTTATGAACGTCAGCGTAAGGCTAATGAAATAAGAAACCGTCTGGAAGAAGAACTGGCTTCTGCACATATTGAAGCCAAATTTGCATGGGATAAAGGAGCTACGGACAATGAAATGAAACCTGTTCTAAAGCTTCTGCGCGAGGCACATTGGAGATGGGACTTTGGAGTAGTATCACACGGAGCAGCATTCCATGCGCCTCAAGAAATACAGAGAATCCTGTCGCATGGACTTGACCGAGCCTTACAGGCGAGATTGTCTATTTCCAGGATATTGGCAAAACATGGATATACAGACAATGTACCTATGCCTGATATTTCCACCAAGGAAAAGGCTCAGAAATTTATCGGACTGGATATTCCTGCAGAGAAAGCTGCAAAGGAGCGTTTTATGAATAAGACTGTACCAGGTTGGTTGAAAGAGGCAAAGTCTAACGGACGTATTATTTGATATTTATGTGGAAGAATACTTGGGGAATAAAAGAAGGAATAATGACCTGTGGCGGATTGATAGCCATAGGTCTTATTTTGCATCTATTTACGGGGGCTGTTGACTGGAGCAGTTTTGCTTGGCCGCTTAATATCTGTATTTTAACAGTGTATGTAGTGGTCTTGATAATGCTTTATATTTTAAGGAAAAAGCTATATTTTGTTCGCTGGACAATGTCGTATAATGTAGCTGTACCATCATTGATAGCAGTTGTATTTCTGACATTCCTTATGGGGATGATAAAACAGGTGCCGTCTTCTGTTTCTTCGGACGGATTTTCCATATTTAACAGTATGCTTTCTTTCTGGTCTTTCATTCTGGTTTATATTTGGATGACTTCAATAGTGGGGCTAGTTTCTATAAAATATTTGTTCTCATTTCGTGTTGCCAGAATACCATTTCTGCTAAATCATTTAGGGTTGTTTATAGCTTTAGTTTCAGCTACTTTAGGAAGTGCTGACATGAAGAGGCTGACTATGAATACCCGTATTGGTCAGACTGAATGGCGTGCTACAGACATTAACGGGAATTTGCATGAATTGCCGTTAGCCATAGAACTAAAGGACTTCAGTATAGACGAATACCCACCGAAACTGATGCTGATAGATAATTCTACAGGAAAGGCTTTACCGTATGATAAACCTGAACACCTTTTGCTGGAAGATGGGGTAAATTCAGGTAAGCTGTCAGAGTGGAAGTTTGAAATATTGGACAAAATAGAAATGGCTGCATCAGTATCAGGAGAAGATACTGTAAGGTATGTTGAATGGCCAGGTACCGGAGCCACTTATGCTGTAAACGTGAAGTCTGTTTCCTGTGATGGGAAACGAACTGCAAGTGGTTGGGTAAGCTGTGGAAGTTTTCTGTTCCCATATCAGGCTCTTCGCCTTGATAGTATTTGCAGTCTGGTAATGCCGGATAGAGAACCCAGACGTTTCTCTTCAGATGTAGTTATATATACAGAAAGCGGAAAAAAACAGGAAAAAACAATAGAAGTAAACAAACCTGCAGATATAGAAAACTGGAAGATTTATCAGTTGAGTTATGATGAAAGCAAAGGACGTTGGAGTGATATAAGTGTTTTTGAACTGGTTTTAGATCCTTGGCTTCCGGCTGTTTATGTAGGAATTATAATGATGATGTTTGGTGCTGTGTGTATGTTTGTCACTGCCCAAAAGAAAAATAATTAGAAAATAGGGAAATATGATGAGTTGGGACTGGTTTATATATTTTGTCATAGCGTCTGTATTGTTCTGGATTATAGGTTCATGGAATGCTTTTAAAGAATTCAAAATACGAGCATGTACATTTACTTTTATAGGACTTCTTGTCTTTGGAACATTTATAGGCTTGTTGTGGTATTCATTGGAAAGACCTCCTTTGCGCACAATGGGAGAGCCCCGTCTGTGGTATTCTTTTTTCCTGCCATTTGCTGGGTTGATTACCTATATGAGATGGAGGTATAAATGGATACTTGGATTCAGTACTATACTGTCTGTAGTATTCATTTGTGTAAACATTCTTAAACCTGAAATTCACAATAAGGCTTTGATGCCTGCGTTGCAAAGCCCATGGTTTGCTCCTCATGTCATTATATACATGTTTGCTTATGCTATGCTTGGGGCTTCGGCCATAATGGGAATTTATCTTTTATGGATAAAGAAAAATCAAGGTGATGTCAAAGAAATGGCCTTGTGTGATAACCTGGTATATGTCGGATTGTCATTCATGACTCTAGGTATGTTGACCGGAGCATTATGGGCAAAGGAAGCATGGGGACATTACTGGTCATGGGACCCAAAAGAAACATGGGCTGCAGTTACATGGTTCATATCTCACATATATACATATGAGGATAGGAATGCATAATAAACGGAAAGCATCCTTGTATGTTTTACTGTTATCGTTTGTGTTTCTGCAGATGTGCTGGTGGGGAATAAATTATTTGCCGTCTGCACAAGGTAGCAGTATACATACTTATAATATGAACTGATTAAACCTTATGATTTATGAGAAGAAGAAACTTATCTATGTTGATAGCATTCTTATTTATAGGAAATGTATCAATCTCTTATGCACAGGAAGAAAATAACGAAAAAGACAATTTTTTTGTTTCGGTCCAGATTCGTACAAGAGGTGAATACCGTAATGGAGCATTGTATCCGCGTAATGAAGGTGATTTGCCGTCCGGTTTTATAAATGAACGTGCCAGACTTTCATTGGGATACGAACGTCAACGCCTTTCTCTGAAATTCTCTGCTCAGCATGTAGGTGTATGGGGACAGGATGCCTTGGTGGATAAGAACGGCCGTTTCATATTGAATGAAGCATGGGCTGCATTTGAATTTAATGATTATTGGTTTATGCAGTTGGGAAGACAGGCTCTTTCGTATGACGATGAGCGTATTCTCGGAGGGTTGGACTGGAATGTAGCCGGACGTTATCACGATGCTCTGAAAATTGGATATAGAAAAAATGGGCATCAGCTTCATGGTATATTTGCATTTAATCAGAATGACGAGAATGTTATAGGAGGAACATTCTATGATAGCAGCAAGACAAAGCTGTATAAGAATATGCAGACTTTATGGTATCATTATGATTTTGCTTCAACCCCTTTACAGTTTTCAATTATGGCAATGAATCTTGGTCAGGAGGGAGGCGATGCTGAGTCAAGAAAATCTGACACTCAATATATGCAGACATTCGGAACATACATTAAATATGCTCCCGGCCAATGGGATTTATCTGGTGCATTTTATTATCAGTTCGGCAAGAATGTATCATCACGTTCAGTATCAGCTTTTATGGGTAGTGCACGTGCTTCATATAATATAAATAAAAGCTGGTCTGTAAATGTTGGAACTGATTACTTGAGTGGAAATGATAAGTCTGACGGAACATATAAGGCTTTCAACCCATTGTATGGAACACACCATAAGTTTTATGGAGCAATGGATTATTTCTATGCTTCTGATTTTATTGGAGGTTATAACCCAGGGCTTTCCGATACTCAGATTGGAGTTGGTTATAAGGTGTCTTCTTCAGTATCGATGGGAATAAATTATCATTATTTTGCTACAGCTGTGAAACTTGAAAATCTGGAACGTTCATTAGGTTCTGAAATTGATTATCAGCTGGACTGGAAGATAATGAAGGATGTAAGTTTGTCTTTAGGCTATTCTGTAATGTTCGGGACTTCAACAATGGATGTTGTAAAAGGAGGTAACCATAACAGCTGGCAAGACTGGGGATGGATATCACTGAATATAAACCCACAAATCTTTTGTAAGTGACGATTCCTGTATGAGTTTTGGTGGTAATTATTCTGAATTCAAGTTTCGATAATAAAATGTATATTAAACAGAACGCTCAATTGAGTAAATTACATATAATTTACTGTAAGTAGAAAATAGAAGACCTGGCAAATAGTCATGAAATAAAAGTAAATGAGCTATTTGTCAGGTCTTCTAAATTAATCTTGATATTATATGGGCCTTTTAATTTTAGCCAAGTTTAATTCTATGTTACCATTAGGTATTCTTTTTATTAATCCTTCCTTTTCCATTTTATTGAATTCAGTTGATAATGCAGGTCTTGTAACATTCAAATATTCAGCCAGCTGCGTTAAAGTATGAGGCATCTTAATGATATTAGAGTCTTTAGCCTGCTTTTTAAACAGATATACTAGGATACGTTCTCTAATTGTTTTTCTGGATAAAACATCCAAACGTACAGTTGTACATATATTACATTTTCCGGATACACAAAGAAAACTTCTTAAAATATCAGGACATTCACTGATGAGACGGAATGTGGAATCCTTTGTAGCTGTCAGAAGTATAGATTCTTCAATCGTTTTAAATGTTGCGGGGAATCTGTTGTCTTCTTTAAACAAATGAGGAGTTGCAAATGCACGTGGGGCCACAATATTTTCGATTAGAACCTCATTGCCATTTGCATCAATAATATTGACCTCTAATTCTCCTTTTAATAAGATGTATAGCCTGGAACAGGCTTCTCCTTGTTCTGCAATTATTTCATTATTTTGAATCTTGAATAAATTAAAATCAAGTTCCTGAATGAGTCTCTTTTTTATATGAGTATTTAAATCACGGAATAGTGGTATTGAGAATAATATATCTTTATAATAGTCATTAAATTCGATTGTCTCCATAATCTTATTCTTTTTGAAAATGTACAAAGTTAGTATTTTCTGCCGACATTATGAAACTTTATCCGGACTAATATCCAATCTGATTATCAGATTACTGAGGATTATGTGAACATAGTGTTTTATTCATAGATGAAGTTTCATGTATGTATATTATATGCTTTTCAAAAGTTTAGATTTAAAATATTCGCTGAATAAAACATACGGTTAAGAATGAAAATGTATTGGATTGATTATTTCATCAGGTATTTTCTCTAATAAATATCAATGGTGTCATTTTTATTACATCGTATTTTTTTCATCTAAGGTAATTTTGTCGTATAGTTATAGAATATTTTATACCTAGGTAATAGAACAGAGGTTGTTCTTACCTGTAATATTAGGTAAATATTTAAGCATATTTAGAACTTTATGAGAAAAGTAAGTAGGGAAATGGACAGCAACTGGGCATTGGAAATAATGCGCAAAGCTCCATATATAACGGTTAGTTTTACAAGACTGGACGGTACTGCATATGGAGTACCATTATCTTTGGCCAGTAATGGTGATGATATTTGGTATTTTCATTGTGCTCCAGAAGGCGATAAACTTGATGCTATAGCGGTTAATCCAGAAGTATGTCTTTCTGCTGTTACAAAATGCCAACCTACGGTTGGACCTAAAGATGGAACTTTCACTCTTCAGTATCGCTCGGCTATAGCATTTGGAAAAGCTGAAGTTGTTACTGATAATGATGAAAAGGTTCTGGCTTTGAGATTAATTAGCCAACGCTTTCTGCCAAAACACATGGATGCTTTTGAGGAAGCAGTTGAAAGAAGCCTTCATCGTACGGCAGTAGTCAAAGTAACCTTGTCGGCTCCTCCAACAGGCAAGCGTAAACAATACGATAAGAATGGCGATGAAATGAAGTATGGAAGGATGGAGTAGTAAAATATTAGATTATGAATTTGTTTGATGTTTATTCTATATTCCCTATAAATATTGTTAGGGGTTCTGGTTGTTATGTTTATGATGACAACGCTAATTCGTATTTGGATTTTTATGGCGGACATGCTGTAATATCAATAGGACATTCTCATCCGTACCTTATAAAATGTATGTATGAGCAGATGCAGAATCTGATGTTTTACTCTAACTCAGTGGTTAATAAACTTCAGGAGAAGCTTGCATATGAATTGGGTGAAATCTCCGGGTATTCTGATTATAGTGCATTTTTTGTCAATTCTGGAGCCGAGGCAAATGAGAATGCCCTTAAACTTGCCTCGTTTCATACCGGAAAGAAAAAAGTAATAGCATTCAGAAACTCTTTTCATGGTCGTACATCGGCAGCTGTAGAGGTAACAGACAATCCTTTGATAACTGCTCCTCTGAACTGCAATGATAATGTGTGTTTTTCAGGGATGGATATAGCTGAGGTGGAAAGTGTATTGCGTAGTGGAGATGTTTGTGCTGTAATAATAGAAGGTATTTCTGGGGTTGGTGGAATAAGAGTTCCAGAGGATGATTTTCTTAAAGAATTGCGTAAGCTGACTATACAATATGGCGCAATTCTAATTATGGATGAAATACAGTCTGGCTACGGGCGTACAGGAAAGTTCTTTGCTCATCAATGGAGTGGCATTAAACCGGATATCATTACTGTAGCCAAAGGTATAGCCAACGGCTTTCCATTTTCAGGTGTTCTGATAAGTGACGTTTTCAAACCTCGTAAGGGAATGCTTGGAACTACATTTGGCGGTAATCATCTTGGGTGTGCTGCTGCATTGTCGGTGATACAGGTCATGAAAACTGAAAATCTGATAGAAAATGCAAATAATGTGGGAGATTATTTCATACACAAACTGCGTTCTATTGAATCGCCATTAATCACTGATGTTAGAGGACGTGGGCTAATGATAGGAGTTGAGTTTGCCATATCTGTGTCAAAGATCCGAGAGATGCTTCTGTTCAATCACCATATCTTTACCGGATATTCTGGTAGGAATATTTTGAGAATATTGCCTCCATTATGTATTACAAAGTCGGAAGTTGATTATTTCATTGATAAGTTAGTATGTTGTTTGGATAAATTAGGATGTAAGAATGATTAAGGAAGGAAAGGTCCCTTACAGGGTTTTTGTTATAGCAGGTAGTGAACCTCTTGGCTCTGCAGGGATACAGGCAGATGTCAAGGCAATATCTGCATGTGGAGGATACGCTGCAGGGGCTATCACATGTGTTGTTGATGAAGATACAGAGCATGTAAAGGATGTTTGTTTAATACCTGTTGATATGGTAGTGTCTCAAATACAGTCTTTTATGGAGGATGTCGGGGCTGACTGTATTAAGACTGGAATGCTGTATTCGAAAGATTTGGTATTGAAAGTCTCTGAGATGATAAAAAACTATGCTGGTATACCGTTGGTGGTAGATCCTGTTATGGTTAGTTCCTCGGGTGATCAACTTCTTGAAGATGAAGCTATTTTTTGTTATAAAAAGAAACTGATGCCACTAGCCACTATCATTACACCTAATATGCGAGAGGCAGAGATTCTACTCGGGCGAAAATTGAATATACATGGGATTCTAGACGACTTGAAGGAACTTTCTATTTGGGGTAATTCTGTGATAATAAAATCTGTGCCATATAAAGATAAACTTGCAGATTATTTTTATTGTCCACAAAATGGTGATTTTAGGGAATATATTAAACCTATAATCAAAACAAAGAATGTGAATGGAACGGGTGATATGTTCGCATCATCTATTGCTACTTATTTAGCAAGAGGATGGAATATTATTGATGCAATAGATAAATCTGAAGATTTTATTCATAAGGCCATAAGTTATGGAGCAAAATTTTCTTTCGGGACAGGTTTTGGGCCGGTTTTTCCATTCTACAAGAATTATACTAAATTACAGAAAGAGAATCTCAGATATAGAATGAATATCTCTCAAGACAGGAATAATAGGTGATATATTGTTTGATGTTATTAATTATCTAGAGTGTGAAATCTTGATATATAAATTGGATGAAAACTCCTGAAATGATAATGAATAAGGCTTATATATATTTGCTCATTACATTTTTGGGTATTCCATTTACTTTCTTCTATAATCTTTTTTCAAGTATTCTACGTGCTATTGGAGATAGTAGAACACCTTTTTTGTTTTTGGCTTTATCAACTCTGATAAATATATTATTGGATTTATTGACTATTCTCTTATTGGATTGGGGTGTAACTGGTGCAGCTATTGCTACGGTGCTTTCACAAGGAATATCAGCCTTACTTTGTTATATATACATTCACTGCTGTCCGGAGAAACTTTACCACAATGTAAGCTGCCTAGGACCATCACCCTCCGGAACATTAGCAGTGAGGTCGGTTTGATTAAATATATCTTTGATGTCGCCTCTTTTGAAGAGAACTTGACCAATAGAATTTGAAATAGAATGAAGACTTGGGTTCAACATATAATGTTTCTTCGCAATGATAAGCAGAAGATAGTCACAGATAGCTATCCATATCTGTGTGTACACGGCGTTTTGGGTGGCTCCATAGAATGTCTTTATGTACAGATGCTGCTTTATCCATTTGAAGAACAACTCAATTTGCCATCTTTCCCTGTACAACTCGGCAATGGTCAATGCCTCAAGCTTGAAGTTGTTGGTGAGGAAACGGTAAACTGTATTTGTGCTGAAGTCTTCATATACAACAAGTCTAAGAGAATCAGGATACTTCTGAGAAGTAAGTGGCCCAGTCAATTTGATGGTTTCATCAGAGGAAAGTCCGGCAGATTGATCTACCTCTCTACTATCAATAACCTTATAAAGCATATTTCCTTTTGCTCTTGTTACAAAAAAGGCATTGTTAAGATGAAAATGCTGGTACAAGGAGTCAAACTTGACATATCCTTTGTCCATAAGATAGTAGGAGTTTGCTTCTACAGGTATCTTATCCATAATTTTGGAATCGTGAACCGCTCCTTCTGTCAGATGAACAAATGTCGGGATGGAACCCCTAAAATCCATCAAGGTATGCATCTTGATTGCTCCTCTCTCATGATGAAACTTAGCCCATGGACAAAGCTTCAGACACAGCTCAATAGTGCTGCTGTCAAAGGCATAGACCATTTCATCCAGGTCAAGTCTAAGTTTCTGTCCCTTATATGCTTCCTTTGCTTGTCGTATCAGAACTTGTGCAAAGTCCTGATAGATACGCCAATCCTTCTTTTCGTTCGCTTCGGCCAAGGTGGATTTGGGCATTACCTTGATACCAGAACGGTAAAGATCAGGAGAACAAAGGTTAAGTGTAGTCTCTATGTCTCTCAGCCCGGACCTGTCCGTGAACTGAGCAAAGCTCATTACCATGAACTGGTCACGGCAAGTGAATTTGATGGAGTGTCTGTCACCCTTATAGCGGTTGACGCACTTCTTAAATTCGTATGTGTTTATAAGAGACATAACCTGTGCAAATATTGTTTTTCCTTTGTTCATAGTTTGCAGAATTGGCTGTTTATACCTTCTTGCAAAACTATGATTTCTAATCGAAAAAATTTATTATCCTCGTAACCAGTTGAGTATTAATTAATAATAGCTGCTTTGGAGAATTTTCTCCGGACAGCAGTGTTGAGAATTTATAACAATAATAACCGTAAAAAATATAAACAAAATGAAACTTGCAGATTACATAACAGGAATCCAGCATATAGGAATTCCTACAAACGATATTCAGGCAACAAAAGATTTTTATCATAGCCTTGGTTTTACTACAGACTTTGAAACAGATAACAATGGCGAGAAGGTGGCTTTCCTGCGATTGAATAATCTTGTAATTGAAACGTATCAGAACGGACAGGCAGCAATGCAGTCGGGTGCGATAAACCATATAGCAATTGATGTAAAGAACATTGACGAGGTGTTCGGCCTTGTAAAATCCTTAGGTGTGGAAATGGCAGACAATAGTGTTAATGCTCTTCAGTTTTGGGAGAATGGGGTTAGATTTTTTACGATAGTAGGACCTAATAAGGAGAGAGTTGAGTTCTGCGAACGTTTGTAGGCTTATAATATAAGTAAGTGAACAGGTGCCCCCTGAAATATTTACACTTCGGAATGCAGGTAGAAATAGTTTCTTTTTTCTTGCTGGCATTTTCTGTGTAAACATAAGATTAGTCGGTAAGAGAGTGCCTTATATCGGTACTCTCTTGCTGTATAACGGTTTTACTTTATACTCTATAATAGGTTGGCTAATTTTGTACTATTGATAAAAGAGAGTATAAAGGAAAATATGAAAAAGATTGTTTTATTATCATTGGTTATTTCAATAGGTATTTTTATTATACCGGCGTATGCATTTTCACAATCCAAGAGTACGATATCTGTATCGGGTACTGTACTGGATGAGGCTGACAATTCTCCTGTACTGCAGGCAAGTGTGCAATTCCTGAATAAGGAGGACAGCACTATGATTACCGGCTGTATATCCGACATGGATGGTCGTTTCTCATTAAAGGTTTCTCCGGGGAAATACATCCTGAAACTGACATTTGTGGGATACAAACCACGATTTGTGGATTTGAATCTGTCGTCTGAAAAACAATCATATAATATAGGTAGGATAATGATGTCGTCCGATGCCATTATGCTTAATGAGGCTGTTATAACTGCTGAGGCTCCACAGGTTACAGTTAAAGAAGACTCGTTGATATTCAATGCATCGGCGTATCGTACCCCGCAAGGTGCCATGCTTGAGGAACTTATAAAGAAACTGCCCGGTGCGGAGATTGATGATGACGGCAATATAACAATAAATGGAAAGTCAGTTACTAAGCTTATGGTGGACGGTAAAGAATTTTTCGGAGGTGATGTAGAAACCGGTCTGAATAATCTGCCTGTAGATATGATAGAGAATGTAAAGTCGTACGACAGAAAATCAGACCTGGCAAGGATTACAGGAATTGATGACGGAGAAGAAGAAACCGTGATTGACCTCACCGTAAAGAAGGGAATGAACAATGGTTGGTTTGGTAATATTGACTTAGCCGGAGCTACAGAGGAACGCTATTCCGGTAAGGCCATGATAAATAAATTCAATGACCATACCCAGATATCGGTTATTGCCTCAATGAATAATGTCAATGACGAAGGTTTCTCAGGCGGTGGTGGAAGACCACGTATGGGGTCGGCCAATGGATTAAGTACTAAAAAAATTTTTGGAGTGAATTTTGCAACCGAAACAGAAAAAGTAGATATGGGTGGTAGCATACGTTATAACTACGATAAAAACGATGCTGTATCTACCGGATATTCTGAAATGTTCCTCCAGTCGGGTAGCTCATTCTCTAACTCAAACAGCTCAAGATTAAATAAAAATGAAAGTATTGATGCTGAGTACAGATTGGAATGGAAACCTGATTCGATGACCAATATAATATTCCGTCCAAGATTTTTCTGGACAAATTCCAATTCAAATGAATATAATCAAAGTGCTACTTTCGATGATGACCCTTTCACTATTACTGATAGCCCGAATGATTATCTTGATTTTTCTGAGTTAACAGTAAGCGATCCATTAAAGGATGTCAGGGTGAATGGCTCGAACGATATTTCTACAAGTAAGTCATACAATTATTTTGGTGAGGCATCATTGCAGTTAAACAGGAAACTGAACGATAAGGGACGAAACATAACATTCAGAGGTGAGTACAGATTCGGGAACTCAGGAAGCGATGTTTTCTCTGATTCAGAAACCAGATATTATCAGTTCGCTCAGGTACCGGACTCAAGTACCATAAGGCACCGCTTTATGACTACTCCAGGCAAATCGTATTATTATAAAGGACAACTGATATATAGTGAGCCTGTAGCTCGTGCCACATATCTGCAGTTGAGTTACGAATTCAAATATGATTATTCAGACACAGAGAAATCTGCTTACAGTCTTGAGAAACTTTTTCCTGACTGGAATATCAACTTGCCCTTGCCGGATAATTATGAGGATACATACGATGCGGAACTGAGCAAGAATGCGAAGTATGAGACCTTCAATCATGAAATAATGTTAGGATTGCGTTTCGTGAGGGAGAGATACCAGTTGAATGCCGGCATGCTTTTCCAGCCGCAGACCACGCGGTTTACTTATGTGAAGGGTGAGTATAGTACAGATACGGTAAGAAATGTTTTCAATTTTTCACCAACTCTTGACTTCCGTTACCGTTTTTCCAAGGTAAGTCAATTGAAAGTGAACTATCGCGGACGGAGCACCCAACCCGGAATGGAAAGCCTTTTGCCCGTGACTGATGATTCAAATCCGCTTAAAGTCTTTGTCGGTAATCCGGGACTTAAACCTTCATTTACACATTCGATGAATGCTTTCTTCAACACCTACAATGCCGATAAACAAAGAGGGATGATGGCATCACTGATGATGAATCTTACGCAAGACGGCATTACAAATGTCACCCAGTATAATGCTGAGACAGGAGGAACGAAAACTATGCCCGAGAATATAAACGGCAACTGGAACATATTTGGTGTATTCAACTCTAATACAGCATTAAAGAACAAGAAATTTACTGTAAATACATCTACTATGGGAAGATATAACAATCAGGTCTCATTTCTGTATAACGATATTTCAAGGTTGAATGACAGAAATAAAGTCACAAATCTCTCTCTTATCCAGAGACTTAATTTAACATATCGTAATGACTGGTTTGAATTTGGACTTAACGGCTCGCTTGAGTATTCGTGGGAGAAAAGTATGTTGCAGCCAGAAAAGAACCAGCAACCATACGTATATTCTTATGGAGCAAATACCACCGTGTATATGCCATGGAGTCTGTCGTTGAGCACTAATATTATCAATCAGAGCCGGAGAGGTTATGCCGATTCAAGTTTCAATCGTGATGAACTTGTATGGAATGCCCAACTTGCAAAAACTTTTCTTAAAGGGGCTGCGACTGTGAGTGTAGAGATGTATGATATATTGAAGAACAAGAGTAATATTGTGCGCTCTCTTACAGATGCTGTGCGGTCAGTTTATCAATATAACAGCATTAATAGCTATTTTATGGTGCATTTTATATACAGATTGAATATCTTTGGGAATAAGAAAGCAAGAAGTATGATGAATGATGATTTCAGAGGCTTCCCGGGTGAAGGACCAGGTATGGGTGGAGATAGGCCTCCACGTAGGGAAGGTGGTTTTTGAGGCGGACACCGCATGTAGTATATGAATTAAATAAGCAGGATATATTATGACAGGCAGTTTAAGGAGATATTTATCACGAATATCAATAGAAAATTATATATACATTATATTTTGGATATTTATTGTTGTCATTCCAATAACACTGATAGATGTTGAGGAAGACATAAAGTGGGAACGACTTCTCACCAACTGGATTCGTTTCATTCCTTTTTTTCTGCTGTTCTTGTGCAATAACTTCCTCTTACTGCCCAGATTCTTCTACCGGGGAAAGCGTAAATTATATTCTGTAGGACTGATATTGTCGTTTATCGCTACTATGTATATGTTTGGCTGGACAAAGACTATAAACAGGCAATTGATGGGCAATCGTATTCCAGTCCATAAGGAACTGTTTCAACGGCCGGCCGACGATGGTAAAAAAGGTCCGATATTCAGAAATATATGGAATGACTTGGTACATGAGAATCAGATTCTTTTTGTCGTTATGATTGTTGTTTTCAATATGTTGCTCAAGAGCTATTTTATCCAGCAGAAGAAACTTAAGGAACATGAAGAAAGTATGAAGGCTTCACTCCAGCTCGAACTGGATTTTCTCAAGCAGCAGATAAGCCCTCATTTCTTCATGAATACTCTGAACAATATTCATGTACTGGTTGATCACAACCCTGTAGTTGCTAAGGAGAGTATCATCTCACTTTCCAGACTCATGCGTCATCTTCTGTATGAAACAAAAAACAGGCTTGTGCCTTTGCGTTATGAGATGAGTTTCATCCAGAATTATATTGAACTGATGAGAATGAGATTTCCTGAAGAAATAATTATAGAATGTAATACTCCTCATGAAGATTACAACAAGATGGTTCCTCCTTTATTGTTCATCTCTCTTATAGAAAACGCCTTTAAGCATGGTATAAGTATCTGCGAACAGAGTTATATACGTATAAATTTCCAATTTCTGAACAGTGACAAGTTTCAGTGTAGGATTGTGAATTCAAATCATGCAAAATCAGTTGACGGGCATGAAGGTATAGGCCTCAGAAATACTATCAAAAGACTGGAACTTGAGTACCACGATAATTACACTCTTGATATAGACAAAACGGAAAAAGAATACATTGTACTTATAACTATCCCATTATGATAAGATGCATTGCTGTCGACGACGAACCACTCGCCGTTAAACAATTGGAGGATTATATTTCTAGAATTCCATTTCTGAAGTTGGAAGGCTCTTTTATAAATGCAGTGAAAGCTTGTATGTTCATACAGGAACATGAGGTGGATCTTTTGTTTACCGATATAAACATGCCTGATATGAATGGGCTGGATTTGGCCAGATCTTTAAACAAAGATATAAAAGTTATCTTTACCACAGCCTATAGTGAACATGCATACGAAGGTTTCCGTCTCGATGCTGCTGACTATATTTTGAAGCCTTTCGGTTTCAGTGACTTTCTGAACTCGGTAAATAAAGTGAAAGAAAGATATTTCAGCCACGAAGAACCGATAATGAATTTATCCCTGCCAGAGACTATCTGTTTATAAGGTCAGAATATAAGACTGTGCGTATAAACTTCAATGACATAAGATATGTGGAAAGTTGCAGGGACTATGTGAAAATATATGCCGGTCCGGATGAACCTGTTCAGGCCCAGCTGACCTTAAAGAAAATAGAAGAGGCCTTGCCAGCTAATCTGTTTATGCGTGTACACCGTTCTTTTATAGTCAATCTGTCGAAAATAAATGTCATTGAGAATAACAGGATAGTATTCGATTCCAAGACCTATATCCCCATAGGTGATTTGTATATGAATGATTTTCAGAAATATATAAATGCTGTATTGCTAAAGTCTTAGAATTACGTAAAAGAATTAAGAGGCAACAGTTATTCTTGATTTACTATTTTGTTAATTTGGGTTAAATGTCCTATTTGTAAGAATTATTAGAATGAAGTAAAGATGATAGTAGTATGTATATAATCGACGGAAAACATCCCGTAATCCGCCGTTATGCTCTATTTTATTTTCAAATATAGTAATTCCTTTTGGATAATCTTGCATTTAATAATTATTATTTTACTCTTTCCGGCCTTATATAGTTTTGATATTTATATCCGGATTATTTCTCCCGTTTTAGATTTTCCGACTTTGGAGGAAAATCCCACGATCGTGAGGGAGGGCAAGTTGGTTTTTGTATGGCAGAATACTTTCTGTCGGACAAAAACACAACTTGCTCTGTTCGTTTGAACAGAAAATCCACTTAAAGTGGATTGTGGCTCGATGCTTATTTATGGATATAAAATAGAATCATATTTGTTTGAAATTTAATGCAAGTATAAGTTCATTTGTAACAAACTTGTATGCATGATGGACGGGGCTGTTATAACATGGTAAATATTTGTTTCTAGGTAGATTGTTAAGGTTTTAAATGTAGAATATTATAAAGCTATATGGTATCGCATTACACTTTATACTGTAATTCATATTGTATGGTATCCTGAATTACTGATATAATATCTTATGTCCGTGCCATATAAAATGTAGTTTATAGTGATTTTGTTACGATTTATGGTCTTATAATTTTTTATGTGTTGATAATCAATATACAATCGACTGTGTTGTGATATTACCATAATGCAATACACTAATAACATAACGACACAATAACATCGTAACATAATATTATGCCAACATAATACCCTTATAATGCAATAACATCGTAACATAATATTATGCCAACATAATACCCTTATAATGCAATAACATCGTAACATAATATTATGCCAACATAAACCCTTATAATGCAATAACATCGTAATATAATATTATATCAACATAATACCCTGATAATACAATGTTGTAATATCTTATAACCTAGTGTGTTGATTACATCAGTTTATATTATTTCAAGTTTCGAAGTACTTGAATAATACAAAAAAAGGCTAATAGAGTTTGATGCTTCAATAATTATCACTATATTACTTTTATCAAACAAACAATATAGCACCCTATCTCTTTTTTTACTCCTTAACGATTCATTCTTGACAGTATTTCAGTGATTTCTTTTAATATAATTTTGAACCAGCCAACACTAATTCTGTTTTTTTATCTAATTTTATCGGTAAAAAATTACCGAAGTATTGCTCTTCATATATCTTTATTGTATTTTCTTAATGTCAATAAACTAATACCACCAAGCATTGCAAAGAAATATAATATACAAAGATATGTACATACTTCCTCAATACTGCAATGTAATCTATATATAAGAATCTGAGTAATTAAAAATGAAGCTACTGAAGCCCATGCCCATGCAGATAAAGCAAACCCATGTATGGTAGAAATCTGTTTCATACCAAAATAATCAGTCAATAATGTGGGAAGAGTAGAAAATCCACCACCATATCCCATATTGATTATAAACAATAGCAACAATACAGATAATGTACTAAGTCCTGAAATTATAGACACATTCATAGTAACTATAATACTACTGAAAAATATTATGCAATATATCCAGACTTTAGGACGCAGATAATCCGATAACGTAGCATAACCAAATCTCCCCAATGTATTGAAGAAAGCGGTCAATGAAGCAATCAAACCAATATATATGGGACTGATACCAACACCCTGTATAATATTCTTCTCAAAGGAAATTAATACCAATCCACAAGTTATATTAATGAAAAACATTAACCATATGATAATGTAACGGGTATCAAATATTATATTCTTTATCTTAGATATGGATAAAGATATATCTTCCTTCTTCTCAACCCAACCAGAAGGCTTCTTTATAAGATACGAAGCGGTAAGCATACATAACGTACTGATAAAAGCCATAACCAATAAAGTTATGACAACACCATAATGCTTAGTACAATATTCTATAAGCGGAGAAAACATTACCTTAGATAAACCGAATCCACTTATGGCAATACCTGTAGCTAACCCCTTATACTTACTGAACCATATCATCAATGTCTTTACAGGAGATATATATCCAATACCCAAACCAATACCCATTATAACACCATAAGAAATGTAAATCAGATAAGGAATCTTATTATATACAGCAAATGCAGACAATATCAAACCTGATACAAAACATGCAGTAGAACAATAAGAAGATAACCTTACATTACTCTCAACAAACTTACCTCCAAAAGCAGCACTCATACCCAAAAAAAATATAGCCAACATGAAGCATATTTCAATCGAAGATACTTCAACTCCCATATAAGAAGCTATATCACCCTTGAACAGTGACCAACAATATACACTGCCAATACAACAATGTATCAACAAGGCAGGCAATGCACCATTAACCCACCTGTTCTCTTTTAAACCATAAAACAGCATTTTTATAAATCAATTTATTTTTATTTCTTTTTAAATATTGATATATTCAGTAAACATACAATTTTAGGATAGCCACTTTGGGGGGTGTCAAAAGGCACCAGTCTGAAAAAGAGTCTGCAAATTTAATGATTATTATTTACATATTGTCAAGTGAAGAAGATTTTCGTAGTCAATTCTTCCTTTTTTTTTAATTTTCTGACTTTTCTACATTTTTTTGTTTATTACTTTTTATTATTATATTTCCGCTATTTTATTTGAAATATTGTTACAAGCATCTTACATAAAACTATCATAAATAATTTTTACCAGAAATATTATCAGAACAATTATAATTATAGGTCTAGCAATGCCTTTCCCTTTATTTATAAAATAGTTTGCGCCTATGTAATTACCTGCAATACCGAATAGACTGGCAACAATGGCTAAAGGAAACATCACTGAATTACTTGATAAAAATACAGTAAGAGCAGCTACATTTGTTGAAAGATTGATTACTTTAGCTGTGCCTGCAGCTTCTTTCAGTGTTAATCTCGCTTCGTAGACCAGTAACAATATTAGAAATGTTCCAGTCCCAGGTCCATAAAAACCATCATAAATTCCTATAATAAGAGCTATAACCGTAGAAAAGAAAATTGACTTTGCAGGTGAAAAAGGCGGCTTGGTATTTTCTATTGTTTTAGTTTTAATAACAAAAAATGCTGTTACTGGTATAATAACTAGCATAAGACTTTTAAAAATGTTAGTTGGTACAGTTAATGCTAACTTTGCGCCTAACCACGAACCTGTCAAAGCGGTAAATATGGATGGTACCACATATTGTAAATTAATAAAACCTTTCTGCAGGAACCTATATGTTACAATAATAGTTCCCATGCAGGCGCTGAACTTATTCGTTCCAATGGCATAATGAGGAGGTAAACCAGCTATTAGATAAGCAGGTAATGATATTAGCCCACCGCCACCTGCAATTGCATCAACAAAGCCGGCAATAAAGACCAAAGGACAAATAATAATGTATTCCATCATAATAGGGGTTATTTTGACTGCAAATGTATATAAAAAAGTTAATGTATGATTAGTGGCAATCAATAAAAACTGAATGTTATAATTATATCGATGAAATTTGTTTCGAAACGGTGTTATTCGTAGTCAATTTGGAAATAAAACAACTTATCAATATTATTTTGTCTAATTAGTGTCCACTAAAAATAGAGGACAGCTAAAAAAATATAATTATTAAATAAATATAATCCATGATGTTCGCTTTGTTCTTTAACATTATTAAATTTAGTTTTTCTAAAGAGATTCTTTAATAGAGTCTTGTCCACAAAAGAAATGCCAAGAATTTTAGAATATCATATGTCAATCTGTCCAGTTGCATATCATGTTGTATAATAGCCACAAGATAGTATGAAATGATTGTTGGTGGGAGTTATATCTTTACTGCGTTCTCGGAAGTACACTAAAGCTTCTTTATTTTAGGTGTTGCTTGAACCATTTAAAATCGCTTATGAGACGCTTCTCATAAATTATTCAAGCAGATAAAACAGAACTTTCCCTAGAAATACTTTTATAAGGAAGGTGGAAATGCTATCAAAATACAGATTAGGGTGACACCTACAGCCAACATGTTGCTTATTGTAATGGAAAAAGGTACTGACTTGCTTCTATAGTTTTTTCAGTCTTGTAATAATGATGAGGATTACACTTATGCATTATGTAGATATCTACGTTCTTTTCAATCATCCGGAAAAGGATTGGGGAACTCTTTTGGACGTGAGTCAAAAAGAAGATTGTCAACTTTCTATTTTTTGATATGGCTTGGAATAACAAAATAAGAGGCCGTCTCAAAATGAAATATAATTTGAGATGGCCTCTGTCGTTTCATATCAGATTGAAGTCGTTTGGATTTTCCTCAAAAAAGGAATTTACAAGTTTCCTTCTACAGATTTCATGGTTTCAAACCGTTTCGTTCGGTCAGAAGCCTCCTAAGAGGCTACTTTTGCAAGATTATGCGCTATGGCCAGCAGGCCAAACTCAATTTCCACCTTTTTCAGCCCACGGAGATGGAACCTCTTGAAGTGCTTGTTGTTCTTGAGGTTTCCAAATACGGCTTCCACATCCTGTGGCCGCTGGCTCCGGTATTTAAGACCTTCCGCAGAGAGGAGTTTCTTACGTTCCCTTTCCTTGATTTTTCTCAGCCGATGATTCACTTGCACAATCCTTTCCGACCGGCTTCTGTGACACCGGCATCTTAACGGGCAGCCCTTGCAGTTCCGTGCCCTGTACCTTGAGATGGTCTGTACAAAACCGTTGTCTGTCGTCCGCTTTACATCGGAGAGTCTTTCCATCCTCTGTCCCATCGGACAGTACATGCCGTCGGTTTCTTCATTATAATAGAAGTTGGCAGACAGGAACGGGTCATTCCTGAAGCTCCTTTTCTGTTCCTTGTGGAAATAGTTGTACTTTATGAAGGTTTCGATGCCGTGCCTGAAGGCGTACAGGTAGTTCTCCTCACTTCCGTACCCGGCGTCACAGACGGACACGTCAGGATATCTGCCGTACAGGGAATGGAAGTCTTCCATGTGCAGGGGATAGGTGGAGGTGTCACCGGCACACTGGTGGAGGGTATAGTTCAGGATGAACTGTCCGTTGGTACTGACCTGCGGGTTGTATCCGGGCTTGAGCTGCCCGTTCCTCATGTGGTCCTCCTTCATCCGCATGAACGTGGCGTCGGGGTCTGTCTTGGAGTAGCTGTTGCGCCCGTCGAGAATCTTTCCCTGGGATTCGTATTTCTTCAGCTGTTCGGGCCATGCCTTCCTCACGCGCCGGACCTTGGCCTTCACTTTCCGGTCCGCATCCGTTCCCTCCAGAGCTTCATGTATCTGTTCCAGCGCCCTTTCCACCTTCTCGGGGGTGATGTCCTGGTAAGTGACGGGAGCGGAGTCGCGCAGCTCCTGCTTGGTGACGGACTCGGCGTACCGCCATATCTCCTCAAGCTGTTCCGCAATTCTGGAGATGCGGGTGTGGATGGACTTGCCCCAGATGAACGTATAACGGTTGGCGTTCGCCTCCATCTTCGTCCCGTCGGTGCAGGCCACGTCCAGACTTACAAAGCCCTCCGCCACGAGGAACTTCACGATGGTGGCGAAGACGGTCTTGAGTACATCCTTCAGCCGGCTGCTGCGAAAACGGTTGATGGTGTTGTGGTCAGGCGTCCTGGTACCGGTCAGCCACATGAAGCGGATGTCATTGCGGCAGAACTCCTCAATGCGGCGGCTGGAATAGATATTGCGCAGATAGGCATATACCAGAATCTGCAGCATCATGCGGGGATGGTAGGCCGGACAGCCTTTGACGGAGTACTTGCGGTAAAGTTCTTCCAGGCTGATCTGTTCAATGATACGGTGAACAACCCGGACCGGATCGTTCTGGGGAATAAAATCGCCTAAACACGGAGGTAAAAGCAGATTATCGTTGGAGGTATAGTTTTTAAACATTATCTTTGGAATATATTGCTTGATTCCCTAAGATACGAAAAATTAGGGAGACGGGCAAGTCCTGACTGAGCAAAGTTTGGGCTTGCCCGATTTTTTTTGCAGACACAAAAAAGGCCATCTCAAATTATATTTCATTTTGAGACGGCCTCTTATTTTATATTCAATCGATTTTATCGAACAGCAATAATTCTCATTATTCTTAAAAGTGGTACAAAGGTATGTTTGGGAAACATGCATATCAAGGCGGAAAATAGAATGAACACATTGCCAATTTATTGTCAGCTATTGTTCCTTTGAAAAGAAATTAGCAATTGACATGAACGTTATCAATGACTGGCAACTTACTATCGTAACCATTCTATTTTCCGCCACGACAATTTTATCGGCTGTTTTTCAGCCGATAAAATAAAAAAGTCCGTAAGAAAATATTTTTGTTTTAACATTCCGGTTTATAAAAACATGGCAGAAGAGCCTTCCTGTCGCAGTTATTACCATGAAGAATACATTCAAACAAGTGCTTCAGGTAATCCTGAGGATCTATGTCATTAAGTTTGCAGCTTTCTATCAGAGAGAAGATGAATGCCGAGTTTTCTGCGGCTGCCTCACTTCCTATATTCATACAGTTCTTGAGCAGCAGCTTTACAGGTTTCATTCTTTGCTCACAGAGATTGTTGGATATTTCCGCTGAACCGTCCTTGAGGATATTTCTCAAGGACTTCCACTGGTTTAACGTATAGTTCACGGCCTTTCTCATCAGTTCGTTTGCCATGATTTTGGTATCCTGCATCATCATGACCACCTTATGATGGATACGCTCAAGAATCGGTCCCGTAAGCTTAAGTCTTTTTTCCTTAATCTGCTCGCCGCTGAGTTTCATCATACGGAACAGGTCTTCATTTCTGAACATATCACCGATAGGATTTATTATGTCCATCGCCGTCCTGTCTGAAGGCAAGGCATCAACCCACAACCTCCTGCAGTGCGTCCAGCATCCTATGTGAAGCACCTTTGAGGCTTCTCCGTCAAACATCCTGTAAACCGTATATCCGTCAGTGGATATGGTTCCCATAAAATATTCCAGGAACGACTTTGCCGTATCGGAAGACCTGCTGCCGTTGTTATAGTGATAATAGACCATCTTTATATGCTTTGCAAAGAAAGCCCATAAGTACTTTCTCCTGTAAGCCTTACCTTCCGGTGTTTCAACTCCAACGAGTTCGGTAGTCTCATCAACCATAAGGTATTTTGCCCTCTGTACAAACTCCTTGAATGCATCTCCGATAAATTCCTTTAGTTTGGCGATTCCGTTATGGATATAGCTGTTCAGCGTGGTGTTGCTTATATGGATACCTTCTCTTGCAAGCAGCCTTATCTGTCTATTTTCAGGCATGCTGAAGTCATATTTCAGACAAAGCAGGCGGACAAGCAGTTCAGGAGAGAAGATTCCTCCAAGGTTTTTCAGCGGATGCTCCATCGTGCTTGTGAAAGTGCCGTCGGCAAGCTTTACCCTCGCCACCTTGTACACATGCTCCACATTATGAGCCCTTACATGTTCTATGACCCTGTATTCCCACACATCAGCCATTCCGTTACGGTTCATAAGCCTTGCACCATCCGGGAGTTGGTAATAATCTTCTATTTCATGAACAACTACCTTATCCACCTTCAGCCTGGTCTTTTCTGCACGGGGAGCTGTTTCCTTTTTCCTTGAAGGCCTGCAGTTCTGTGCAGGTACGTTACCGGAAGAGGTATTGCTGCCAGTACCGTTACCATCTGCCTTATTATTATCATCTTTCTTATCAGAGCCGTCATACTCGGACTTCTCCATTGCCGACTTGTCAATGTTACGGTTGTTCAGCAGCCTTCTTTGTTCGGAGGTACGGCCGAAACGATGTTTCCTGCTGTCCTCAAGCTGAAGCCTGAGATTGGAAACCTCATTTGCCAGCATCATGTTCACCTCGTCTTTTGCCTCAAGCTGCTTTCTCATAAGTTCCATTTCTTTTCGATAGTTTTCGACTGTTGCGGACAACTCATTGATTGTATCAACCAGAGCCTTGGAGTTCTCTTTGTTTGATTCTTCAATAGCCTTAAGCCTCGCAATCAGTTCGTTTACCTGTTTGCGAAGCCCTGCCTTTTCCTCATTTGCCAGACCCAGCTGGCAGCAAAGTAACTCGTATGCTCTTTCATCAATCATGATATAAAGGTACGAAAAATCAGGCAGTTACGCAAACTTTTTACCGTTTATTTTTATATTATTTTATTGATAATCAGTGTATTAATATTAATATTTCGGACTAACGTACATCTTGTCAACCACTATGCTTTCCGTAAGATAGGCCATATCCGACCATTGTATCCGGTAGCATTTGGAGACCTCATCAAATACAGGTTTCTTGAATCTACCCATGACTGGACGTTTCTCATAAAGCACATAAAAACCGCGTTCGTAATGAAGTATCTTCACGACCTTGCGGTTACGGGACATGAACATATATACATTGGATGTATCACTCGGATCGAGTGATATCTCTTCCCTTATACTCTCACACAGACGGAAGATACCTTTCCGTAAATCCACATTACCGTTGAACAGGTAATAGTTCAGGTTAGCACTCAGTCCAAGCATATCATCCTATCATTTTATTAAGCAACAGACTCAGGTCAAGAACGGTGGTATTTCTTAGAAACAGTGTTGCGCCGGATGTCAGTTGTAACTTAACCCATTTTATTGGCGGTTCGCCTTCAGGCTGTTTCACTTCCATCTTCACGGTTGGACTGTTGCAAGGCTTGCCGGTTATCTGGACTTTGGCAACCTTGGGTTGTTCAGTCTGAACTGCCTTACCTAACTTCTCACTCCACAGCTGGTGACGCTGCCAGTTCATGAACTTGTCGTAATTTACTCCATAATCCGCACAGAACTCCCGAAGATCCTTGGTCTCGCTGCATAACTGGTAGAGGTCATATACCTCTTGGTAGTTTACTTTCTCTTTTGCCATAATCATTATTGTTAAAGGTTACGGCGCAAAGGTAGGGTTGTGAATAATGTGCGTCAAGGCGGAAAATAGTATGCTTACCTTACTATCTTTTGATTTTATGTTTAACTCACGTTGATATTAGTATGATGATAGCTACAGGACTACAAAATATTGAAACATTTATGATAGTCGATATTAATATTGTCTTGATAGAATGTAATATACATATTTGGTTAGCTAAACAAATTGATATAAATTATGCCGTATAGTATTTATAACAAAAACTATTACTCCCCCCAAAAAATAGGCAATGAGGTGATTCCTATTAATGTATCGGTGTAATATATTTTTCTTTTCTAAACTCTGTAGGCGTCTTTTTGTATTCCTCCTTGAAATAGTGTGTAAAGATCTTAGGAGTATTGAATCCAACTTTATAAGCTACTTCGGCAACAGTCATTTGAGTTCTCTCCAGTAGTTTCAAGCTTTTCTTGAGCCGTATGATACGTATGAATTCGCTTGGAGAATATCCTGCTATAGACATTAGTTTATTGTATAAGTTGCTCCTACTCATGCCGATTATGCTACTTAACTCCTCTACCGAAAATTGGGGATTCTCAATGTGTTCTTCCACGGTCTTGATGACTTTTTGAATGAACGATTCGTCCAATGAACTTGAGGTGATGTCACTCACTGGTATGTCTGCAATTGAGAATTTCTTATGGCATTCTTGTTTCCATTTAAGTATTTTATTGATACGAAGTTTTAGGATATCCAGATTGAAAGGTTTGGCAATATAGTCATCAGCCCCTTCGGTTAATCCTTTCTTGATGTGTTCTATGTCATTTTTAGCTGTCAGCATGATAACTGGTATGTGTGAAATTTTGATGTCACTTTTTATGGCATGGCATAGTTCAATCCCATCCATATTAGGCATCATAATATCTGTAATAACCATGTCAATGTGCTCTTTTTTAAGAATGGATAATGCATGCAGTCCGTCGACCGCAGAAAGAACATGATATTCCTTTTTTAGAGAATCAGATAAGAATAGGCGTAAATCTTGGTTATCTTCCACAATAAGTAAGGTGTTTTTATCCAGATTTTCAACTCTCTCATCCGATTGTAAAGATACTATTTCTGCTTCAGTCGGTTGGATATGAAAGTCCTCTTCCACAGTTTGCACCATAGGAGTGATAGGGATATAAAATATAAATTTAGCACCTGTGGGCAGGTTGTCTTCTACATGTATATCTCCGTGGTGTAAACTGAGAAGTTCTTTTACAATGTGCAGGCCTATACCGCTTCCATACGATGATTTATCATCTGCTATTTGGTAAAAAGCATCGAAAACCTTGCATTTCTCACTATCTTCTATTCCTTTTCCGTTGTCGGCTACACTTGCAAAAACTTTTTCGTCTTCAGTCCATACATTTACTGTGATTTTGCCGGGAGTACCTGCATATTTTATGGCATTGGACAGAAGATTCATAAATATCTTATGCATTTTATCTTTATCGAAGGCCATAGATAGGGTGTCAATCTCCTTTTCGAAGGTCAGAGTGATTTGGTAAGTAGTTGCATATACAGAGAAATGATTGATAATATTATCTATGAACTCAATGTAATCTCCTTTTTCTGGATGCAGTTTCATTTCCTGTATTTCAATTTTACGGAAATCCAATATTTGGTTTACCAGATTCAGAAGTGCCAAAGCATTTTTGTGAATAATATTCAAGTTTGGTTTTATATCTTCGCTCTGATGAGTCTTGAGAATCTCTTCTAAAGGAGCTATGATTAAGGATAACGGGGTACGGAAATCATGACTTAGATGAGTAAAAAAGTTTAGTTTCATTTCATCTATCTCATGTTGCTTTTTAGCTTCAAACTCCATTTCCTTATATTGCATTCTTCGTTTGTGTTTTTGCTCTTTTCGATACCAGGCATAGGAAAATAGTATGACAATCAGAAGTAAATATAAAGCCTTGGCATAAATACTTAACCATATAGGAGGTTCGATATGGATGAGAAGTGTGGAGGGATTACTCCATAGTCCTCCAGAATTGGTCGCTCGAACTTCCAGCTCATATATGCCTGGAGCCATATTGTTAAAAGCAATATAGTTGCTTTCGAGTGAAATCCATTGATTGTTCGTTCCACTTAACCGGTAGGAGAACCGAATGTCATGGGTACGTACGTAATCCATGGTTGAGAAACTTAATTTAAAAGTATTTTGATTGTATTTGAGGGTTATTTTGTCCGTAAGTTCAATATTTTGGCTTAATATTTTGTGATGACTATATAGGGAATCTACATTAATAGTTGTGTCCAGGACTTTTAATTCTGTAAATATGACCCTGGATATATTTTTGTAGTATTTTGTGTTAGGATTAATATCGTAATATCCTCCATTTCCTCCTATTAATATATGGTCGTTTTGTGATTTATAAATAGAGTTGTGTATGAAATTGGAAGTTTGTAATCCATCATTTTTAGCGTAGGGGAGACAATGGAATGTATATCCATGTCTATGCTGATCTACTTGTATCTCTATCTTAGTAACTCCGTCTGTAGTTACTACCCAGATGTTTTGATTGTTATCTTCGGTGATACCTCGTACAAGATTTCCTTCCAGTCGGTGACTTTTGTTTAAATAGTAAATAGTATCAAGACGCATATCGAATACCGTCAGACCTTCTCTTCCTCCTATCCACAAAAGGTTTCGGCTATCCATGTAGACATTGTTCTGGATTGTATCTTGGATGAATTGTGACTTTTTGGAGTTATGGCGTATACTTTTTATTTCATGATTTTCTGTATTTAAGACGTGAGTACCATTGCACGTTGCCATGTATACAGAGCGCTTCTTGTCGAAAAATACATTCATTACATGCGCATCCAAAAGATTGGAATTTTGTGGAGTAAATGTATGAAAATATCCTGTTTCAGGATTAAATATATGCAGGCCACATTTCAAGTTGCCTAAATAGAGATTTCCTTTGTTATCTTCAGTGATGCTCCATATACTGTTGTTGACAGGATTCCTTGGGAATTTATCGGAAAAAGGTTGTTGATGGAAACAATTATTCTGGTAATAACCGAATCCATCCAGATAGGTGCCAATCCATATTTTGTTTTGGGCATCCACGTGCATGCAGATAATCTTGTTGCTAAATGAGTTTTTTTGCTCTTTTTTAAAAGTCGTAATATTCCCATTAGGATCTACCTTATAAATTCCATCCCCATCTGTACCAATCCATAAATTATGTTCACGGTCTTCCACTTGGCATGAAATGTCGTAAGTGGAAGGCAGCATGGTTTTGGCGAAAGAAAAGAAGTGTGGGTTGTAGTAGGATATTCCATTTCGCATTGTTCCTACCCACATTGTGTTTTCATCATCATAGTAGAAACACCATACTTTATTGCTTCCTAATGAGTAAGAGGATAGATTTTGTGAGATATGGGTGTATTGTTGTTTTTCTTTATCATAAATGCTGATACCATCATACTCTAATCCAATCCATATCTTATGGAAATTATCTTCACAAATACTGATGACCTTATTTTTTAGAAGAAGGGTATTTTTTCCTATTGTACTTAATTCCCATGTGTTATTTGCACTTTGAGAGAACAGCCAAAGTCCTTCTGCGTTGGAACTATATACCCAAATGTCGAGATTGTTGTCTACGTAAAATTTATAACTTAAAAATTTTTCTGCACCTAATGCTTTATTTAACGGAATAACAGCATTTGTATGCTTATGTAATAAGTCTGTTATATGAAGGTTATTATCCCCGTCGATATAAAAGAGTTTTTCTTTTTTTACACTGAAAAAGGTTATGTTTTCAGGAAAATTTTTTATGGTATATGATTGTTGGTTGCTGAAAGAATATACTTTCATAGTTTTTCCATTGTATGACCATAAATTGTTGTGGTCGTCAGTAATAATGGTTTGCGGATATGCACTATTATGCAATTGGTATTTTTGAAGCAAAGGGTATGCGTTAACAAACTGGTCTTTTTTTCTATCGTATGTAAAGTAATAGCCAAAACGTTCTATCCAAATATTATTATCTTTATCGATTAAGATTTGACTGGTAGAAGCGGACAAATTAGTTCCATTTTCAGCTTTAAAATATTGTTTTACATTGTATCCGTCGAAACGGTTTATGGCACTACTTGTCACACACCAAAGAAAGCCTTCGCTGTCTTTAAGCATATCAATTACTTCATTATCAGATAAGCCGTCAGAAGTTGTGAGATGCCGGAATTGATAATGCTCCTCTTTTGCGGTCGTTATATTAAATATGAAACAAAGTATGAAGAATATCTGTGCTTTCATTTAAATGTATCTTTAATATGGTATTATCAGGTCTAAAATAAAGATTGATAACTAAAACTAATCATATAACAAAAATAGTGAAATGTTTTGTTATCTTTTATTTGCAAAGATAATATTCATTTGTTTTATTAGTATGTAGACAGGGGTATCTTATGTTCAAAAATAGGGTATGAAATGTTGATTCTACAATTGAAGATATAGTGTAATACATATCAGACCTTGGTGTGGATAGTTTGTACTTATATTTGCAGTGTAGAGAATCTTTGTTTTCTGTGTTCTTGGTAGTCTCTGTTTATTTATAGGTAAATGAGGACTGTTTGAGAACTACAAGTTTTATTAAATTCATAAATCTATGAAAACAGTAAGTAGAAAAGTTTTAATGTGTGGGGCTTTTTCCTTATCTATGTTAGGTGGAGTTCCGTATGTACAAGCAGGTGCTCCTGATTATTTATGGGCGGTTCAGCAAGGAGCTAAGATTTCAGGTATTATAATAGATTCCGAAGGTCCGATTATTGGAGCTTCTGTAGTGGAAAAAGGTACGAGCAACGGAACTATTACGGATTTAGATGGTCGTTTTTCTTTAGATGTAAAACCAGGTGCAATTCTTGTGATTAGTTATGTTGGATATGCTTCGCAAGAGGTAAAAGCAACGACTGGTACAATGAGAATTACGTTGAAAGAAGATAATCAGGTATTGGATGAAGTCGTTGTAACGGCTTTGGGTATTAAGAGAGAGAGAAAGGCTTTGGGATACGGAGTTGCAGAAGTCAAAGGAGAATCTCTTACTAAGGCAAAAGAAACGAATGTAATTAATTCAATGGCAGGACGTGTTCCTGGTTTGGTCGTAAGCCAGACTGCCAGTGGTCCTTCAGGGTCTACACGTGTCATTTTACGTGGTAGTACAGAAATGACCGGTAATAATCAGCCATTATATGTGATTGATGGGGTACCTTTGGATAATACCAATTATGGAAGCGCAGGAACAGCTGGTGGGTTTGACCTTGGTGATGGTATTTCAGGTGTAAATCCCGATGATATTGAAAATATATCAGTGTTGAAAGGACCTGCGGCATCTGCTCTTTATGGTAGCCGTGCCAGTCACGGTGTGATTCTTATTACTACAAAGAAAGCGGATAAAGGTGAAAAATATAGTATTGAATATAATGGTACTTTTACTGTAGATACTCAGCTGTCTAAGTGGAATGACATACAGCAGACTTATGGTATGGGGAGCAATGGTCTCTATAGCGTGGATGCTATCTATAATACTAATAAGAGTTGGGGACCTAAAGCTGATGGTGGTAATAATCTGAAATATTTTGATGGGGTAGAGAGGCCTTACCTTATTATCCCCAATAATACTGAAGGCTTTTTTCGTACAGGGCTTACTGCCACAAACTCAGCTATTGTGTCATCAAGTAATGGTAAGACAGGTGTCAGATTCTCCATTACTGATATGAGGAATCGCGATATCGTGCCTAATACTCACATGAGCCGAGATAATTTCTCGCTTCGTGCAAATACTTCACTTGATAAAGTAGATCTTGATTTTAGCGTGAACTATACTCATGAAGATGTGCTGAATCGTCCAGCCCTTGGCGACAGTAAGGCTAATATTGGGAAAAACCTTATGACTCTTTCTACTACTTATGACCAGGCATGGCTTAAGAATTACGAAGATGAAGATGGAAACTATGCTAACTGGAACGGTATGGACCCTTATAATGTAAATCCGTATTGGGGAATATATAAGAGTAACAACAACTCTAAAAAAGATCAGTTCCGTATGAATGCCAAGGCTGTCTGGAATATATCTCCAAAGTTGAAACTGCAGGGTACAGTCGGGGCAGAGTTCAACAGATTCGGCTTTAATGATTTCCAGGCTCCTACGACTCCTGGATTCGAAGCTGGTAGACTTCAGAATAGTGAGTTCAACAATAAAATGTATAATGCTGAAATTCTTGCATTGTATAACAATACCTGGGAGGATTTTGATTTTAATGGAACATTTGGGGCTAACATGTTCAAAGTTGATAATCTTACTACTATTACAACAGGGCAGGATATGAAGATTAAGGATGCGGTGGCCATTTCCAGTTTTGATGAAATCAGTGTAGAGCAGAATCCTTATACAAAACAGATGAATTCTGTTTATGGAGCTGTGAATTTAGGATGGAAGCATCTGATATATTTTGATGCTACTGTTCGTGCAGACCAGTCATCAACCTTGCCTCTAAATAATAATGTGTATGTCTATCCTTCTTTCTCAGGTAGTTTTATCTTCTCAGAATTGATTAAAAACAGGAGTCTGTTGCCGTATGGTAAGATACGAATGTCGTGGGCGCAGGTAGGTAGTGACACTAACCCATATCAACTGGGGTTGACCTATACAAAATCAAGATTTTCTTATCCTGGATATACAATAGGTTATCTAAATAATAATACAGTTCCGAATGAGAATCTGAAACCCACAAGAACAAATTCGTTTGAAGCCGGTATTGAAACCAAGTTTTTCAATAGTCGTTTAGGACTTGATATTACATATTATTCTCAGACCAGTAGAGACCAGATTATGGCTATGGCTACATCATGGACTTCCGGCTATAATTACCGTCTTATCAATGCTGGTGAGATTCAAAATAAAGGTATAGAAATAGCAATAAATTCGCGTCCTCTCCAGATTGGAGATTTCTCATGGGACTTGAATGTGAACTTCTCTAAAAACGTGAATAAAGTAAAAGAACTGGTCGACGGAACTGATATGTTCGAACTTGAGAAAGCTACATGGCTTGATGTACAGGTAGCTGCTAAGGTAGGCGAAAATTACGGTTCTATCATAGGTCCTGATTTTAAGCGCAATGAGAATGGTGATATTCTTATAGACCCTCATACTGGTATGCCTATGTATGATAAGACCAATCATGTGCTTGGTAATGCATCCTGGGACTGGACGGGTGGTCTTGTTACCACATTTACATATAAGAATATTTCTTTGTCAAGTGTATTTGACGTAAAGGTAGGTGCTGATTTATATTCTATGTCTGCCCGTGCTGCTTATGAATCCGGTAAGGCACTTGAGACTCTTGAAGGGCGTGAGGCATGGTATATATCAGAGGAACAGCGTAGAGAGCAGGGCTTACCGAAAGGTTCGCCCGACTGGAAACCTACCGGAGGATTCATTGCTCCTGGAGTTATTGACAACGGTGATGGTACATATCGCCCAAACGATATATACGTGAACCCCGAAGATTACTGGATGAGTGTTTGTAGAAATGCTCCTGGTATGTTTGTTTATGACAACTCGTACGTAAAATGCCGCGAAATCACATTGAGTTACAGAATGCCTGAAAAGTGGTTGGGAAAAGTGACTGAAAGCATTACCTTGTCATTAGTAGCACGTAATCCATTTATAATCTACAAGAATATTCCTAATATAGACCCGGATTCAAACTATAATAACAGTACAGGTATGGGACTTGAATATGGTTCGCTCCCTTCCAGAAGAAGCTATGGTCTCAATGTGAATGTAAAATTCTAAAACTGAGGTAGAACTTACTTAAAACTTACAGCCATGAAATATAATAAATCAATAATAGCTCTATTTCTTGTTGCCGGAACAGTTATGGCTTCTTGTAGCGACAATTATATGGAGGAACAAAATACAGATAAATATAAGGCCCAGAAAATTGATGCTAATAGTCAGCTTACTACAGCTGAGTTGCAGACATACGGAAGTCTGGATATTGCAGACACTTATCGTTGCTATCTATATTCATTCAATCAGCAACTAATGGGATGCTGGAATACGACAAATTATGGTGGACGCCACACAATAGACAATGGTATCCTCTCTCACTGGTGGACTAATGGATATAGAAGCATAATAGGCAATCTTGTAGATGCAGAGAAACGTACAGAGGGCAATGAAAATCTTGTAAACATAAATGCTGCCATAAAGATATATAAGGTATATATTATGTCTATTCTAACCGACCTTTATGGTGATGTACCTTATAGTGAGGCTGGATTGGGGTATTTCGATAAGTTGTTTACGCCTCGCTACGACCGTCAGAAAGATATCTATTACGATTTCTTTAAGGCGTTGAAAGAGGCGACAGTCCAGTTTGATGCTTCCAAAGAGAAAATAACTGGTGATGTTATGTATAAAGGTGATATTGTCAAATGGATAAAGTTTGCTAACTCATTGAGAATGCGCTTTGCTATGCGTATCTCTGATGTGGAACCCGAGAAGGCACAGAAAGAATTTGAGGATGCTTTGTATGCTGATGGGGGAGTTTTTGAAGATAGCAGTGATGACGCTTTGATAGAGTATATAAAGATTCCATATAGCTTTGGTATGGAGTCTTATTCGGATTATCGTGGTAATGCTGTGGCAAAACTGCTTTATGGTAATGACCCGGCTAATAACCCGGCATATATATGTTCTACCTTCTTCAATCAGATGTATGACACTGAAGATCCGCGTACTTTTATGCTTACCCGTTGTTATTATGACAGAAAGATGAGTCTTACCGGCCCGGAGAACCGTATTGACCTCACTCAGGAGATGATAGAAAAAGGTGGTACGTTCTCTCCTTGTAAGCCGGGAGCTTTTTCATGGGAACCGTGGCCGGGATCGTTTACCAGTGAATTGCTGGAAGAAATGGCAAAGACTGATCCTGAAATCGTATATACTGTGGATCGTGAGACAGAGCCCAAACTGGCAACAAACTTCCTGATGAGTGATGTTCCAGGAGTAGTAATGACTTATGCCGAAACCATGTTTCTTAAAGCGGAGGCCAAGCTTAAAGGATGGAGTGTAGGCTCTTCAAGTTCGGAAGACTATTTTAGAAAAGGTATAGAAGCATCAATTGGTTTTCTTTCAGATAATTATGATTTTGATAAAGTACAGGAAAGTGACATCCTTAACTTTATAAATCGTCTGGATTACTCTTCAAAAGATGCGGAGGGTAAGAAAGAACTGATAAATACTCAGGCTTGGATTCTTCACTTTCTGAATCCGGTAGAATGCTGGTCTAATGTACGTCGTTCCGGTTATCCTAAATTGAAATCTCCTGCCGAATATGGCTTCGGTACTTACCTGGTAGACGGTCAGGAGATACCGGTAAGATTCTGCTACCCGGTTCTTGAATCGTCATACAATAAAAATAACTATGATGCAGCTGTAGAAAGAATGGGTGGTACAAACAGTTGGTATAACCATGTATGGTGGGATGTGGAAGACCCCGTGAATGAAGAAACAGTAAATCAATAATCGAAAATAGAACGCATTATGAAAAATATGAAATATATAATGATGGCTTTTCTTGCAGTAAGTTTATTGACTACATCGTGCAAGGAAGATGAACCTTTCGATACGAAGGCAGATAGCGACTATCCCGTGATATTGGATCCTATTTTTAAGGATAAGGTTGATGGCGTAATACAGAATCTTGAACCTTTTGACAGGGATAAGAATTTGACAATGACCGTCATTGTTACTCCCACTCATTGTACCAAAGTGGAATGGTACATTGATAATGTCAAGGTGGCAGATGGAACATCTCTTGATTGGTCTCTCGAAGCTGGCGAATACATGCTCACGGTAAAGGCCATCAATACTGTGACGGGCCAGTCTACTTCCCGTCAGGCTGGGGTTGTGGTCAATCCGCTGAAGGAAGACCCTGTAATTACAACTACTGAGTTAGGAAGGATTTCTGCTCCAGGCACTTCCCCCAGATTGTATGGAAACAACTTGGAGAGTATTACCAAGGTGGCTCTTCAGAAGTTGGTTTCTGCAGAAGAAACTTCTCCTTCCAAATCAGAAACCGGTACAGGTAAGTTGGAATTAGAAGTGTTGTCTGGTTCAGATGAAAAGGGTAACTATATTGAATATGCTCTTCCTGAAACGTTACCTGTGGGGAATTATAGAATCAGTATGATTGATAGCGAAGGTGACAGTTATGGTGGAGGTACGACTACTGTCATAACATCTTCATTAATTACCGGAGGATTTGGTGTGGCTACTATTCTCTCTGATTTTACTCTTACCGGAATAAATCTCGACCAGGTGGCTTCAATTTATATTGGCGAAACAGAGGTTGCTGATTTTAAATCCAACGAAGAGGGTACGGCCTTAACCGTTACTTGTCCGAATATAAAAGGTGGAACTTATAAACTTTCAGCTGTCTGCAAAGATGGTTCTAAAGTGCTTTTCTATAGCGCGAATAAGGAAGTTGAATCTGTGGATATCAAGATTTCTGATGAACTTCTCATTTGGACAGGACATGAATATATTTCATGGGAGCAGGGAATTGCATATGATTTGAAGTCAAATCTGTTTATGCCTGATGGCTCTTCCCTATTCACAGAGGCTAATATAGGTAAAACTATTTATGTATATTTCTCTTTAAAACCCGGTATGGGATATTACAAGATGAGATTTACAGATAATGCTTGGGCTGAGGTTCTGCCGGGAATGCCAGAGCTGAATACTGATATAGATTTGTCTGCTGCTGAATTTAAAGATAATCCGGTGTATAAAGTTGAAATCACTCCGGAACGATTAGACTGGATTAATGCAAAGGGACTTCTCCTGACAGGTCATGGGTATTATTTGGATAGTGTAACATTAAAATAAAAAACGGAAGATATGAAGAAAATGATATCATACTGGAGTCTGTTATTGATATTGATAATGGGCACCGTTACATTCAGCTCTTGTAAAGACGACGAGAGTAATGTTGAAGTATCTGCTACGCCACAGTTGGTCAGTACCTTTCCCGAGGCCGGTAGCGAGTTGTTAAGCATGGCGGCTAAAGAGATAACATTGAAGTTTGACAATTTTATCTATATGGATGAAAGCAAGAAAGACCAAATTACGGTATCACCCGAGGTTACAGTAGAAGATATTGGTATATTGGGAAAAGAATTAATTCTGAGACTATCTTCACTTGCGTCCAATACTGAATATACGGTAACCGTGCCAACTGGAGTCCTCAAAGATCGATATGATAATGTGCTGGATAAAGTTGAACTGAAATTTAAAACGATGAACATTACGGTAGAGGTAGAACCTAATCAGTCGGGAATGCGAAGTGATGCTTTGGAATTAATGAAGAACGTTAGTGTGGGATGGAACCTGGGTAATAGCTTGGAAGCCTTCAATGAGGACGGTCAGATTAATCACGGAGCTGATACAGAAACGGCATGGGGAAACCCCGCAACAACTGCTGAGATGATAACAGCTATAAAGAATGCAGGATTCAATGCGGTACGTATTCCAGTCCGCTGGTATCCTCATGCGGTGAATGAAGAACTGACTGAATTCAATCAGGAGTGGATAACAAGAGTGAAGGCGGTGATTGATATTTGTCTGAATGACGGAATGTATGTCATCCTTAATACTCACCATGAAAAATGGGAAACAGTTGCAAAGGGTGGAGAAAGTGAAGAAACCATGAATTCAAACCTTTCCAAGTTTGCCAATCTTTGGAAATTTATTGCGACTACATTCCGTGATTATGATGAGCGTCTTGTTTTTTCGGGAACAAATGAAATGCATAACGCTGAGTGGGATTCTTCGGAAGCAGAATTACAGATGCAGAATCAGTTTAACGAATGTTTTGTAAATGTCGTAAGATCTACCGGTGGCAAGAACTTTTATCGTAACCTGATAGTGCAGGCTTATTCATGCTTCCCCGATAATGCATTGACCGATAAATTTATTCTTCCTAAAGATGTGGTAGAAAACAGATTGAGTGTGGAATTCCATTTTTATCGTCCGTCTGCTTTTGCTTATATGGATTGTCCGGGTTATGAAAGTAACACTTTCCATTACTGGGGTAAGGATTACAAGGCAAATAATAACCCTGCCGTAAATTATACGGAAGATGAAGCCTACGTGGATGATTTGTTTGGCAAGCTTAAGGCCAAATTCGTAGACAATGGCTGTGGAGTGGTTATGGGCGAATACGGCGTGGTGACTACTCCTTCCACTAAGGGTAGTAAGGTGGAGAATGATCTTGCAGAAACAAAGAAGTACTATATGAATTATCTGACTTCATCAGCCTGCAGGAATGGCATTGTTCCTTTCGTATGGGATAATGGAAGTTATTATAATCTGGAGTGGGATGATTTCTTTAGTGTAGCTTATGGCTATAAAGCTGATGCGGAATACTTCGGATTATTCAACAGATATGATTCGATGAATTCAGGTGCTTGTCAGACACCTGTTCTTGAGGGAGTCATGACAGGGACAGCGATGGATTATCCTTATTAATGATTCTATAAAAAGTTATAAGATGAGAGTATTATTTTTAGTCTTATTCTTTCTTTTAAACATAGTTCCTTGCGCCAACTGCAAGGAACTATTTGAAATAAAAAAAGGAGTGAATATCAGTCATTGGTTGTCGCAACGATATGATAAATGTCCGCCTATAGACAAAGGAATGAATGAAACAGATTTCAGTAAACTTTCTAAGGAAGGGTTTGATCATGTCAGGCTTCCGGTGGACGAGGCTGTATTATGGAATGAGGATGGCAGGAAAAATGAAAAAGCATTCAACTTTCTTCATAAAGGAATCAGATGGGCTTTAAAAAACGAGCTAAGAGTGATAGTTGATCTTCATATTATCCGTTCCCATTATTTCAATGCCGGGCAAGAAGGGAAAGTCAACAAGTTGTGGACTGATGAAACAGAACAGAACCATTTTCTTGACTTGTGGGGGGGACTCAGTGATGAGTTAAAGCAATATCCTGTATCGATGCTGGCGTATGAAATCATGAATGAGCCCACAGCTCCTGACCATGAAGACTGGAACGGACTGGTAGCTAAGGCTTGTCGTTATATCCGGAAGAAGGAACCGGACAGGATGTTGGTCATCGGCTCCAATATGTGGCAGGGAGTAGGAACCTTTCCGTTTCTGAAAGTACCGGAAGGAGATAAGCACATCATGTTAAGTTTTCATTTTTATGAGCCGTTTTTGCTGACACATTATAGGGCTGGCTGGACAGACCTTGCCAATTTCGGAGGGAACGTTCATTATCCGGGAATGCTTGTCAGCAAAGAGGAGATGGCCGGCCTGGCCGAAGCGGATAGAAAGTTGGCTTCAAGATGGCCGGATGAATGGAGTAAAGCTAAGTTGGCATCGCTTGTGGAAAAAGCAAAAAAATTAGCGGATGCAAAAGGACTTATACTTTATTGCGGAGAATTCGGGGTATATCAGACCGCTCCTCGGGCTGATGCGTTGAGGTGGTATTCAGATATAGTATCTGTGTTCGGGGAAATGGATATACCATGGTCTGTTTGGGATTATAAAGGTGGATATGGAATTTACAGTCCTGATGGAGTGCCGCGAAAAGAACTGATAAGAATATTGGTACCAATGGATGGTAAAAAATAATCAGGTTTTCAATAGGTAATTTTAAATATGTGAGATATTATAAATAACGAAAACAATTTGTAATTATGGGTTATATAAGAAATATATGTATGACAGCTTGTCTGATGTTAAGCGTTTGTAGCTGTAGTGACAGACAAAAAAATGGAGTTTCACCAGCAATACCCTATGATGCGGAGATTGAAGCGAAAATCGAGAAAATGCTTGATAAAATGACGCTTGAGGAAAAAGTAGGGCAAATGTGTGAAATAACAGTGGATGTAATTACTGATTTTGAAGCAAGCAATAAAAAGGGTAAGTTTACGTTGAGTGAAGCAATGCTGGATACTGTGATTGGTAAATACAAGGTTGGCTCTATCTTAAATGTGCCTTTAAGTATTGCTCAAAGCAAGGAAGTATGGGCTGAAGCAATAAAGCAGATACAGGAGAAATCGATGAAAGAAATAGGGATTCCTTGTATCTATGGGGTAGACCAGATCCATGGAACAACCTATACATTAGGGGGAACAATGTTTCCACAAGGAATCAACATGGCGGCCTCTTTTAATCGTGAACTGACAAAGAAGGGGGCAGAAATCTCTGCGTATGAAACGAAAGCTGGATGTATTCCTTGGACTTATGCTCCTGTTGTGGATTTAGGGAGAGACCCAAGGTGGTCACGTATGTGGGAAAATTATGGTGAGGATTGTTATGTGAATGCAGAGATGGGTAAGGCAGCTGTTGCCGGATTTCAGGGGGAAGATCCTAACCATATTGATGAATACCATGTGGCTGCATGTATGAAACATTATATGGGTTATGGTGTTCCTGTTTCGGGCAAGGATCGTACTCCTTCATCTATATCGCCCAGTGATTTGAGAGAAAAGCACTTTGCTCCGTTTCTGGAAGCTGTTCGTAATGGCGCACTCACTGTGATGGTCAATTCGGCCATGGATAATGGCATGCCTTTTCATGCAAATCATGAACTGCTGACCAAATGGTTGAAAGAAGATTTGAACTGGGATGGCATGGTAGTAACAGACTGGAATGATATTAATAACTTGTGTACACGTGACCGTATTGCAGCTACGAAAAAAGAGGCGATCAAGATGGCTATCAATGCAGGTATTGACATGTCAATGGTGCCATACGAAGTAAGTTTCTGCACCTACCTGAAGGAGCTGGTAGAGGAAGGCGAAGTGTCAATGGAACGCATTGATGACGCAGTAGCTCGTGTGCTGCGTCTTAAATACCGGTTGGGCTTATTTGACCATCCTTATTGGGACATAAAAAAGTATGATAAATTTGGCTCGGAAGAGTTTGCAAAAGTTGCTCTTCAGGCGGCCGAGGAGTCAGAGGTGCTACTGAAAAATGAGAATAATATTTTGCCATTAGCAAAAGGTACAAAAATTCTTCTGACAGGCCCCAATGCAAACTCTATGCGAACGCTTAACGGAGGTTGGTCTTATAGTTGGCAGGGAAATAAGGCTGATGAATGTGCTGAAGCTTATAATACAATTTATGAGGCATTTTGTAATAAATTCGGTAAGTTTAATATTATTTATGAACCAGGAGTCACTTATGCTGCATATAAGAACGATAATTGGTGGGAAGAAAATACCCCTGAAATAGGTAAAGCTGTAAATGCTGCAAGGACTGCAGATGTAATTGTGGCTTGTATAGGAGAGAACTCGTATTGTGAAACTCCAGGAAACCTGACAAATCTTACATTGTCGGAAAATCAGCGTAACCTGGTAAAAGCATTAGCTAAAACAGGAAAACCTATAGTACTTGTCTTGAATCAGGGACGTCCGCGTATCATTAGTGACATTGAACCTTTGGCTCGAGGAATTGTGAATGTAATGTTACCGAGTAACTACGGTGGTGACGCTTTGGCGAACCTGATGGCGGGGGATGTAAATTTTAGTGCAAAAATGCCTTTTACTTATCCTAAGCATATCAATGCTATCGCTACGTATGATTATAAGCCTTGTGAGAATATCGGTCAGATGAATGGGAATTATAATTATGATTCTGTGATGGATGTGCAGTGGCCGTTCGGTTATGGCTTAAGCTATACAACTTATAGCTATTCAAATTTAAAAGTGGATAAAACTAATTTTATATATTCTGATAGTCTGACAGTTAGTATAGATGTAACCAACACTGGGAATATGGCGGGTAAGGAGCCTGTTTTGTTGTTTGTGAGTGATTTGGTGGCAAGCAGTACGCCGGATAATATTCGTCTTAGAAATTTTGAGAAAATATCGCTTGAACCAGGCGAAACAAAAACTGTGTCAATGAAGATAAGAGGCAGTGAGCTTGCGTTTGTGGGATACGATGGCAAATGGCGTCTTGAAAAGGGGGAGTTCAGAATAAAATGTGGTGACCAGACTGCTGTAGTGAATTGCACTCAAACAAAAATCTGGGATACACCTAATAAATAGTTGTAAGGAATGAAAAGAACAGTTACTTATATCGTTTTTATTTTAACAGGGTATATACCAGTGCTTCTGGGTTGTGCCCGTCCCGACTTTCGGGATTCTTCCTTGCCTTCCGAACAGCGGGCAGAGCTGCTGTTGCAGGAATTGACACTGGAAGAAAAGATTTCTTTAATGATGGATGTGTCGAAGCCGGTAGAACGGTTAGGTATAAAGCCGTATAACTGGTGGAATGAAGCCCTGCATGGGGTCGCACGTGCCGGATTGGCTACGGTATTTCCGCAGCCGATAGGTATGGCAGCCTCTTTTAATGACTCGTTAGTTTATGAGGTGTTTACGGCAGTGTCGGATGAGGCGCGAGCTAAAAATGCATATTATGCGTCGAAGGGAAGTTATGAAAGGTATCAAGGACTTACGATGTGGACTCCCAATGTAAATATTTATAGAGATCCTCGTTGGGGACGCGGGATAGAAACCTACGGAGAAGACCCGTGTCTTACTACACGTATGGGCGTAAGTGTGGTAAAGGGGCTGCAAGGTGTCAATGACGGGAAATATGATAAACTGCATGCTTGTGCCAAACATTTTGCCGTGCATTCCGGACCGGAGTGGAACCGTCATTCTTTTGATGTGGAAGATTTGCCACTTCGTGATTTATATGAAACCTATTTGCCTGCTTTCAAAGCCCTGGTACAGGATGCAGATGTGAAAGAGGTGATGTGCGCCTATAATCGGTTTGAAGGAGAACCGTGTTGTGGCAACAAACGTCTGCTGACCCAGATTTTGAGGGAAGAGTGGGGATTTGATGGTATCATATTAAGTGACTGCTGGGCAATCAATGATTTTTTTGAGGAAAAAGGACATAAAACACATAAAGATTCTGCTTCTGCGGCTTCTGCTGCTGTATTAAGTGGTACAGACCTTGAATGTGGTGCAACCTATCTGTCTTTGTTGAAAGGAGTGCAAAACGGTCTGATTGATGAATCTGCAATTGATAAATCTGTGAAGAGGGTTCTAAAGGCCCGCTTTGAATTGGGAGAAATGGACGATCCCTCCAAAGTTTCCTGGACAAAGATACCTTTCTCTGTAGTGGCTTCTGCCGCACATGATTCCTTGGCTTTGAAAGTAGCCAGAGAATCGATGACATTGTTACTCAATAAGCACAATGTACTTCCATTGAAACGTGGAAACTTGACAGTTGCCGTAATGGGGCCGAATGCAAAAGATTCTGTCATGATGTGGGGAAACTATAATGGAGTACCTGCCCACACGGTAACCATATTGGATGGTATTCGTTCTGCCCTTGGAAAAGGAGATAAACTGATTTATGAACAGGGCTGTCCATGGGTAGGTGATGATTTGCTGGAGAGTGTGTTCAGTGAATGCAAGTCGGAAGGTCGGCCGGGATTCACAGCCCGTTATTGGAATAATGTGAACCACGAAGGAAAAGTGGATGTAGAAACACGGGTGATGACTCCGTTCAATTTCTGTACTTCAGGGGCTACGGTGTTTGCACCGGGTGTGAACCTGACGGATTTCTCTGCAACGTACAATGCGACTTACGTGCCCAAAGCTTCCGGTGAGGTTGTCTTCGAGGTGTATAGCTTTGGGAAAGGACGGCTACTGGTGAATCAGAAAGAAGCTATGTCATTTTATAATAGTCATGGCGGCAATAAGCAATCGTATGCTTTACAAGTGGAAGCAGGAAAGAAGTACGACATTGAGTTGCAGTTTGAATATCTGCAGAGTGATGCGCAGTTGAATTTTGACATGGGCTTTAAAAAGAAAGTCGATATTGCCAAATCTGTCAATGCGGTACGGAATGCGGATGTCGTTGTTTTCGTGGGAGGTATTTCTCCGAGTCTGGAAGGTGAAGAAATGGGAGTTGACTTGCCTGGCTTTAAGAAGGGAGACCGTACCAGCATTGAACTGCCGGAAGTACAGCGGAATTTGCTTGCTGCCTTGCATCGTGCAGGAAAAAAGGTGATTTTAGTGAACTGTTCCGGTTCACCAGTCGGACTTGTTCCTGAAACCGAAACTTGTGAGGCTATCTTGCAGGCTTGGTATTCAGGACAGCAGGGTGGTCGGGCGGTAGCCGATGTCTTGTTTGGTGATTACAATCCAGCCGGAAGATTGCCGGTTACTTTTTACCGAAACATCGAACAGTTGCCCGATTTTGAAGATTATAATATGGCAGGAAGAACTTATCGTTTCATGAAAGAACGTCCGCTGTTTTCGTTCGGATATGGCTTGAGTTATACTACATTTACATACGGGACAGCCACTTTCAACAAGCAGACGGTAGGTAGTGAGGATAATCTCTCTCTGGTGGTTCCGGTTTCGAATACGGGTAGTCGGGATGGAGACGAAGTGGTGCAAGTCTACCTGAGCAAGGTGGGGGATGAGACAGGTCCGGTCAAGACACTGCGTGCTTTCAAGCGTGTATTCGTTCCTGCTGGAAAAACAGTCGATGTACACATTACCTTGTCAAAGAAAGATTTGAAATGGTGGAATGAAGAAACGCATAGTATCCTATTTTGTCCGGGAGAATATAATGTCTGGATTGGTGGAAGTTCGGACGGAAAAACGTTGGATAACTATTTGATTACATTACAGTGATTTTGTATGAATGGTACAGAAAATACATATTTGTTATATTTCTGTACCATCCTATTATAAGTCTTTATACGAAAAACGGATTAAAAAGTGTGATAAACAAGAACAATTATTATTTTAAGAGTAAATAATATAAGTAAATACCCTGAATTATTTATGCTTTTATGTATAAAATTCTATAGTCTCATAAAGATTATTCACCATATTTTGTCTTTTCGATTTTTCCATTTTAAACATTATCTGATTGCTTCCGTATTTTTTGCTTAGACTATAAGAGCGTTAATATAAGATTAATATGGATATGGCTTTCAGTCATAGAAAACTCTAAGTTTATTTAGCTAAGGTTCTATTAAATACTATATCATCCATATTATCCTTGGCCCACATTACCAGATTCTTCAATAAAGGAACAAAGGACACTCCTAGTTCTGTAAGATTATATTCCACACGTGGAGGCACTTCTGCATAAATATTTCTTTTAACTAGTCCGTCTTCTTCCAGAGTACGAAGAGTCACAGTCAACATCTTCTGAGATATGTCCGGAATATTCTTTTGCAAGGCATTAAAACGGAGTATGCCTTCCTGTTCCAGAATACATAATACAAGAATAGACCATTTATCACATATTCTTGACAAAACATTGCGTATAGGGCACTTTGGGGTGACCATGTCAGTATTAAATTTCTTATTCATAATTTAAAAGTGTATATTACTTCACAAAAGTAACTATATTTATAATTGTAACCAAATATCTGATATTAATATAACTTTTAATAGTTAATGTAATATAATCATATCTTTTATAATTCATTGATAATCAATATTACTAACGTTTTAGCAAGTGTCTGATATTCAAGTGCCTTATTGTTAATGAATTCTAAAGCTGATACTTTTGCAGAAGTAAAAACAATAAATAATAAGACAATGAAACAGATTAAGAACATTTCAAACGGAAAGAACTACAATGCTATTTCTTTAGGTAATCTCAGTGAATTGAACGAATATGTGCTATCTCTTTCGCCTGATATGAATATACTGGGCAAAGTCTTTATTGGAAGTAATTTATCATGTGAAGGTACTGAAATTTCATTTCAGGTATTCAAGCCGGGAAGTGAGACTGGCTTTCTGCATAAGCATCACAAACATGAAGAAATATATGTGTTTATTAAAGGAAAAGGAGAGTATCAAGTTGACGGCGAAATATTTTCGATAGGTGAAGGAACTGTAATCAGAGTTTCGCCGGATGGAGAACGTACCGTACGCAACAACGGCAATGATGATCTGGTTATGATGTGTATACAGTATAAGCCTGTGGCTTTTGATGAAAGCGATGCTCAGGATGCTGTTATATTGCAGAAAGAAGTAAAATGGTAGTAGTAATTATTTAAAAGAACAATCATTATGAAGAAATATTTAGTTGCACTCGCTTTGTTTTGTATGGCAGGAAGTATTTCCGCCCAGGAAGTTACTCCTCAGACCCAACTGCTTTTGGAGCGTAATAAGGAGTTTAAAGAAGAAATTATCAAACTGGCTGACAATGTTTATACAGCAGTGGGATATGATGTATCAAACATTACCATGATAGTAGGCACAGACGGTGTAATCCTTATAGATGGTGGTATGATTCCGGAAATTACACAGAATGTCTATAAAGAGTTCCGTAAAATAACCGACAAGCCTATCAAGGGAGTTATACTTACTCACGGACACGGAGATCATACAAAAGGGCTTCCTTCGTTTCTTAAGGATAACTCATCACGTATATGGGCTGCAGAGAACTTCGGTATTGAAGATGATTTCCCAAAAGCTGCCGGATTTGTCAATCCACGCGCATACCGTCAGGGCGGGTTCAAACTATCGCCGGAAGAACGTATCAACAATGGTATAGCACCGACACGTTATCCGGGAGGGGCATATAAGACAAACATGTCACAAAAAGAAATGTCTGTTTTTGCACCGTTTACAAAAGATGTAATCACTGATTGGGTAAGCAAGCCTAAAGAAACAATTACCGTTGCCGGAGTAACTCTGGAACTAGTAAGAAGTGACGGTGAGACTGCCGACCATCTGGTGGTATGGTATCCGGAAAAGAAAATCATTTTCCCGGGCGACCAGTTCTATAAATCATTCCCAAACCTTTACGCCATAAGAGGTACTGCATACAGAGATGTAAACAACTGGATTAAGGCTCTTGAGAAAATAATTAGTTTTGACGCTGAAATTATGGCTCAGGGACACACACGCCCTATCGTGGGTAAGGAAAACGTGAGAACAGCATTGAAAAACTATCATGACGCAATACAGTTCGTATTCAACAAGACAATAGAGGGTATGAACAAGGGCATGACACCTGATGAGCTGGTGGAATATGTACAATTACCTGTAGAAATGAAGAATAACCCTGACTTGGTTCAGTATTATGGCAGAGTGGAATGGGCTGTACGTAATATATACAATGGATATATGGGATGGTTCGACGGTAATCCGACCAGTCTTCGTCCTCTTTCTCTTAAAGCTGAGGCTGAAAGATTTGCAAAAATAGCAGGTGGCATAGAAGTTCTAGCAAAGAATGCACGCCAGGCATTAAAAGATAGGGATTATCAGTGGGCCGCTGAATTGTCAGACCGTCTGCTGGCACTTGCCCCAGAGAATAAATCTTATAAGCTTATTAAAGCTAAAGCATTACGCGGACTGGCAGAAAACCTTGAAACCGCCTTGGGAAGAAATTACTATCTGACTGTTGCCGGAGAACTGGAGGTAAGTTGAGCGAATACGTATTTATCTTGGTTCATAAGCGGCATTCAATTTGACCGCTAAGCTACGAATTCAAATCCGTTTCATTCTAAAATGCTGTTTAAAAGACTGTATTCCAATAATTTCAAAGACCGATTAGCCAACTTTTATTGGACAGTAGCGAATCGGAATGTTAAAACAAAAATATTTTCTTGCGGACATTTTTATTTTATCGGCTGAAAAACAGCCGATAAAATTGTCGTGGCGGAAAATACAATGCTTACAAAATTTATGGATTGTGTTGATATGTATAAAAACTATATATCTGTGTACAAATTCTATATATATAATATGTGTGAACAACTATATTTGTACTATAAGCTTTTAAAAAACTATAACATGAAAACATTTATCAGAAAAACGACCTTTATTGTCGGTATATTACTAACATTTACCGGTATAGGAGTATTTGCTCAAAAATACCCAAAACATGAAGAATTGTCAAGAACCAAAGCTAATCATATACTTTCTGATGTTTGGATGCGAGATCCATATATCTTTATAGGTCCGGACCAAAATTATTACCTCACCTATACTAATGGCAAAATGGAAATGCCAGTATGGAAAAGTACAAATCTCAAGGACTGGCAGAAAATCGGAGAAAAGTATACCATGAAGAATCTGTCATACTATAATCAGTTGTTGGAACAACAGAAAGAACTTTTGAAAGAAAGAAAAGAAGCAAAATTATGGGCACCTGAAATCTATTACATCAACAATACATGGGTAGCAGTTCATACTTCAAACCTTAAACAGTCTACTATCATTACATCGGAAACTCCAGAATTTTCTACTATTATGGAGCCTATGAAAACTGAATTCGGACAGAACCATGACCCTTCAATCTTCCAGGACAACGACGGTAAAATATGGTTAATAGATAAATGTGCTGAAATTCAGCAATTGAAGAACGATTTATCGGGTTTTATAGGTAAACCTGTCAAATTAAATCCTGCCAATAGAAAAATGGGACACGAAGGATGTCAGATTATAAAATTTGGAAACAAATATGTATGGTTTGGCACTGCATGGTCCAAAGATGAACTAAGAAAAGGTACGTACAATCTGTATTATGCTACAGCTGACAAGATAGAAGGTCCATATAGTGACAGAAAATTTGCAGGAAGATGTTTGGGACATGGAACTGTTTTTAAAGACAAAGAAGGGCAATGGTGGTGTACAGCTTTCTTGAACGGCGATTACAGATCTCCTTCTGAAGTGAATAAAGGAGTTGATCCTAGTGTTGCAACATCAATGAACAAACAGGGATTGACATTAGTACCTTTAAGTATGAAAATAATTGACGGTGATGTTTCAGTAAAAGCGTTAGATCCGGAATATACAAATCCAGGAAATGAAGAGAATCAAAAATTCTAGTAATAAAGTTCTAATTGTTAAAAATTATATAACTAATAGTTATGAAGAGAATAATTTGTTTTTTAGCTGTTATTTTAAATGTATTTTTTGTAAATATATTTGCGCAGAATAAATTTAGTTACTGTAATCCTATTCAAATGGTATTGATGTAAATGGAATTAGAGATTGTCAAGTCTTAAAAGATGGGGAAAAATGGTATATGACTGCTACGACTAGAGTTAGTAATAATCTTAAAGATTTGAAAGGTGCTATTGTACCAGGTGTTCCACTTTATGAATCAGACGATTTATTGAATTGGAAATTCGTAAAGACTATAGTGGAAACTCCTGATTCAACTTCTTGGTATTATAGACGTTTTTGGGCCCCGGAAATACATAAAATAAAAGGTCTATATTATGTGACGTTCAATTGTTCCAACCCTGATTATGGTTATGTTGGTCAATGGATGGGATATGCTGTAGCTGATAATATCTATGGTCCTTATACCGTAGTAACTAAAAATAAACCTCTTGCAAATGGGAATGATTTGACATTGTTTGAGGATACAGATGGTAAGGTATGGGCGTTTTGGAATAGAGGACGTGAGTTTGGTATAGGATTTGCTCAAATAGATCTTGAAAATGGAAAGTTCCTTACAGAGCCTAAAACAGCAATAACTCCCGGAAAAGTAAAATTTGAGTACGATAAAAACAAAAAGCTTGTAAATGAACCCGGATACGATGGCCGCCCTATTCCAAAAGTGAAAAAATACTACGATTGGGACTCTATAGGAATTGAAGGTGCTTATGTTATAAAAAGAAATGATATATATTATCTCTTTTATTCAAGTTGGACAAGAGGATATGAGATAGGATATGCAACTTCTAAATCTATTGAAGGTCCTTGGATAAAAGCAAAAGATAATCCTATATATGGTGCTATGACAGAGAGTGTATGTAAAAAAAATGGTTTTAATTGGGAAGGTGATAAAAATTCTCCTTTTATTCATGTTGGCCATAATGAAGTTTTTATAGGTCCAGATGGCAGGTATTGGTTATCTTGTCATGGTATTGTAAAAGATAAACCTAATCAGCCAATGTTGGTTATTGATCCTATTGATTTTTATGAGGATAATAGGATTATAAAAAGGAATCCATCTTATACAAAACAAAATATAAATCTTAAGTAGATTATGAAGAAATCTTTTTATTATGGTTTAACTTTGATAGCTTTATCATCTTGTAATAATGGTAGAGAATTATGTGATCAACCAAATGTCATTATAATTTTAGCAGATGATTTAGGTTTTGGTGATGTAAGTGCTTATGGATCAAAAACTATTATTACTCCTAATATAGACCGTTTGGCAAATGAGGGAGTCTGTTTTACCAATGCTTATGCCACATCTGCTACTTCTACTCCTAGCAGATATGCCTTGATGACTGGAATGTATCCATGGAAAAACAAGGATGCTAAAATTTTATCAGGTGATGCTCCTTTGATAATCAGCGAAAGCCAGTTTACTTTACCCAAGATGATGAAATCTGCAGGATACGCTACTGGTGCAATCGGTAAATGGCATTTGGGAATGGGAAATGGTGATGTGAATTGGAATAAAACAGTGAAACCTGGGGCAAATGAAATAGGTTTTCAGTATTCTTGTCTGATAGCCGCTACAAATGATAGGGTGCCTACTGTATATGTCGAGAACGGAAACGTTGTTGGTCTTGATCCGTCAGATCCTATATATGTTGATTATGAAAAGAATTTTGAAGGTGAACCTACTGCAATTTCCAATCCTGAAATGTTGAAAATGCATTGGGCACACGGACATAACAATTCAATAGTTAATGGCATTCCTCGTATTGGATATATGAAAGGTGGAAAATCCGCGTTATGGAAAGACGAGGATATGGCAGATTATTTTGTTGGAAAAGTTAAAACATATATTACCGAACATAAGAATGAACCTTTTTTTCTATATTATGGATTGCATGAGCCGCATGTGCCTCGTGCTCCACATCCAAGATTTATCGGAAAGACCACAATGGGACCGAGAGGAGATGCAATAGTAGAGGCTGACTGGTGCGTTGGTGAATTATTTTCACATCTTGAAAAAGAAGGAATATTAGATAATACAATCATAATATTTTCCAGCGACAACGGTCCGGTTCTTAATGATGGATATAAGGATGGAGCGCCTGAGTTGGTAGGTGATCATAAACCAGCTGGAGGTTTGCGAGGTGGAAAATACAGTCTTTTCGATGGTGGAACACACGTACCGTTTTTTGTTTATTGGAAAGGACATATAAAACCGTTGAGATCTGATGCATTGATTTGTCACATGGATATAATGGCATCGTTGGCTGAAATGTTGCATATCAATTTGTCGGATGATCTTGACAGTGAGAACCACATTGATGCTTTGCTAGGCAAATCTGATGTGGCTAGAAAAGATCTTGTTGTTGAAGCTCAAGGACGTTTGGCATATAGAAATGGTGATTGGGTTATGCTACCACCATATAAAGGTGAGGAAAGAAACCTTACAGGAAACGAGTTGGGTAATCTTGGAAAATATGGTTTGTATAATTTATCTTTGGATTTTAGTCAGATTAACAATGTGGCTTCAGTTAATCCTGAAATAATGGCAATCATGCAGTCTAATTTTTTTGAAATTGTAGATGGATATTATAATGAGTATGTAGAAGAAGAACCTTTAAAATAGGTTTGGGGAATCAAGAGTGAGAGAAAGAAGGGATTCTTCAATATACTTACCGAGTGTCTTTAATTCACTTAAAGGCTACAATCTCGTATCACTTATGTTTTTCCCCCATTTTGCCATATCTAGAATAAAGGGCAGCGAGGATTTGCCCAGTTCGGTAAGGCTATATTCCACTCGTGGAGGTACAACAGGATAGACCTTGCGTTCTATTATCCCAACCCGCTCAAGCTCTCTGGCAGTCTGTGTAAACATCTTGTTTGATATCCCATTGAGCTTCCTCATTAGTTCAGACGAACGCATAGAACCTTTCCGTAAATGATAAATCATTATAGGTTTCCATTTGCCGCCAATTATATCCATTGTCAGTTCCAGAGAACACATATACTCCTTACCTTGAAATGTGAATACTACACAAGAAGTCTTTTCCTCCATAAAACTGTTACTTCCTTATATAGTTATAAATTTCCCATTTTTCACGTGGATGAAGTTCATTAGTACGTCCCTTTACACATTTTATCAGCCATGCTACATTGTCGGCAAGTGTTCTCATAGTCTGAAGTCCTTCTTTATCTTCAGATGTTTCACCATTCTTCCACCCATAGGCAATATTCCAGTACTGAGAAGTAGCATGAATCATGTTGCGCATATCGGCATACATGTTCAAGCGTTGGAATGCTGCAGAAGCTCCTGCTCGACGACATATAATAACTGAAGACCATACTTTATTTTCCAAATCACCTGCACATGAATAGAATATACGGTCTAGCAAAGCGCAAAGACTTCCTGTGGGACCTCCAAAATATGTAGGCGAACCTACTATCAGAGCATCAGATTCTTTCAATCTGTTCAGTACATCAAGATATAATTCATCTCCCCTTGTACAAAAACCCTTTTTCACACATGCATTACAAGCAATACATCCCTGAACAGGCTTGTTGCCAATCCAATATATTTCTGATTCAACACCATTTTGGGCCAATCTGTCGGCTACTTCTTTTAAGGCAATATAAGTATTGCCATGTTGTCTCGGACTACCGTTAATCAATAAAGCTTTCATATATTTCAAATTATAATTTTGATTGTGCAAAGATAGTTTATAGCTCAACAGTAGTCAAGTACTAACTAATTTGTAATATAGTTACTTTAAGGTGTATTTTGTTGAATATGAATTCTTTCTTTTTGGGGGGAAATCTGCTTTTTTAGCTTTGTTTCTACATATTGAACTTATTATACTTAGAAAATCGTCAGTTTATCTATAACATAAAGTCCCCACCAATAAACTTAGATACTCATACAAACTTCAACAATACACCTCATTGTATATTTTAGGAAATTATCTATATATAAAATGCCCTACATTTATTAGCGTTTAATAACATCTTATTATTCTTAATAAGTAAATTGATTAAGATGTAAAATGTATGTCAAGCCTATTTGAAAATCGGATTGGAAAGCAGAATCTTGTAATATACTGTACCTCCCACCTCTATGGGAGCCTTGGCAATCATAAACTGTACGGTCTTCCTTTCCACTTTTGCCTGAAGCATGATTCTTCTGACGATGAATCCGGCAGAGAATCTGGCACACCTTTTATCTTTCCATACAGTGAACCCGTCCTTGTCTGTCGTATGGCAGATATACCATTCTCCCGTATCCTCATCGTGTGCGAAATTAACCCGTCCTCCACCGAGAATCCCCAGTTCTATAGACATTGTCTTTGACAGGTAAACCGTTCCCTTGCTGTCCATGTTGATTGTCCGCTTCCCCTGATAAACCACCTGCTGCGGACGTGAGTTCTCCTTGTTATATACTATCAGTGCCATAAGTTCCTTTTTTTGATGGTGATACAATAAACTAACTGATTAGGATATGAATCCTTCTACTGCCAGCATCTGGCTTCTCCATGAGAATCCCCGGTTTGACCGTACTGTATCCATGATTGTGTTTACTTTTCCTGAAATGGCACTTGCCGATATACCCATACATTCACCCAACGCCTTGAATGAAAAGTCTGATTCATAAAAACGCAACGTAAACATCCTGTATTCCTGATAGGAGAACTTTCTTCTGATAAAGTTAAGAATGTCCTTCACCAGTTTTTCACAGCTGTTCAGGTCATCCGGAGAAAGGAAATCCGCATCTTCCCCACATCGAAGAAAGAAATATTCATCCGGATGGGCATATTTGCTTTCCAGCCTGAACTTGGCCATGAACGCTTTCCTGTAACATCCGATAAAGTATGCTTCATAATCCGTTATTTCCCTTTCCGGATTTAGCACCTGCTTTCTTACAAACAGATAAGTGTCATGAAAATTGTCCTCATCCAGTGCCCCGTATCTGCCAACGAGATTTCTTAACCTGTCATAAGACACCGTAAACCAGTCATTGAACCTTTTTTCCACATTGTTCGCTTCCATAATCTTCCATTTATTGAGTTATACATGGCCTGCCCGTGGGTAGGCATTCTTATTTCTTGTGCGTCCCCCAGTTCGTTTTCCGATGATTGCTGCAAGGCTTGCCGTGAAAAAATACGCTCTTGCGTCAGCAAGAGGAAGATTTTTTCACAGGCAACCAAGCCCCTTCAGGGGCCGCCTTGCGCGATCATTCGGAAAAACAACTATCTTTGCTGCAAGAAATGAGGATGGCTTCATCTTGAAAGCGCCTGGTCTCTGTATATTATTACAGACGGTTATGCGAGGTATAAGATAGGTTTATCTCTATAACCCCATCTTGCTCCTCACTATATTCATGTTGTCCTTCAGGTTCCTGTCCATGACTCTTGCATAATGTTGTGTCATTCTTGTGGATGCATGTCCGAGCATGGCAGACACCTCCTGTAATGGAACATTGTTGGCCAATGTGACGGTCGTAGCAAACGTATGTCTAGCTGCATGTGTGGTCAGATTTTTTTTGATGCCGCAGAAGTCCGCAATCTCCTTCAGGTAGCTGTTTGCCTTCTGATTGCAGACAACAGGAAGGCATGTCCCTTGTTTAAGACATATCGGATGTGATTCGTATTTCTTCAGTATTGCCAATGGAACAGGAAGAAGCGGAACATTGGCTATGGAACTTGACTTTCTTCTTCTCTCCAGCTTTACACGTCCTTTTCTTATCCACCAGTCACCGTTATTGTCCTGCTCCAGATGTTCCGGTCTTAATGTGGATACATCAGCGAACGCCAGACCGGTGAAGCACGCAAACAAAAAGATGTCCTTGACAAGCTCCAGCCTCGGAATATCGAAATCCCTGTTCATTATAGCCTGAAGCTCGTTGTTTGTCAGGAATACCGGATCAGTCTCGTCCTGTTCCATCTTATATCCGTAAAACGGGTTTTTCCGCATCCATTCTTTGGCTATTGCCATATTGGTGATTTTCTTCAGGCATTTCATGTAGCGGACTATTGTGTTGCGGCACAGTCCGGCTTCTGTTTTCAGGAAAACATCAAAAGCCTTGATGAAATCAGGGGAAAATTCATGGAATGTAATATCCTCCTTCTCATAAAAACGCGGCACAAACATTTCAAGTTTTCTGAGCACATTCTTATAACGGTTGATGGTGACGGGAGAATAATCTATGTCAACAACCTTTTCCATAGAGGAAATTTCTTCTTTAACTGTTCCAAGCAACGTCCGGACAGTCTCATCCTTTCCGAACACACGCTTTAATATCACCTTTGGAGTTATCAGTGCTGATTCAAAGGTCAGTTCCTTGTGTTTTTCGTATGCGCGTGTAGTGAGGGCGGAAATATAGTTGTTCAATTCGATGGAAGCCCTGTCTTTTCCTTTGCTGCATCCCTTGGCCGGATTCCAGTTCTTTAATGGAACGCTTCTCTGTATTCTTATTTCTTCATATTGCCCGTTGATGGTAATCCTCATTAGGATTGGAGCCTCGCCATTTTTCAGCAGTTTTGTTTTCAGAACGAAAAATAGAATGTTCATTGTTCCTTGTTTCATGATCATTTTCTTTTTGAAGTTGCACATTCGGTTATTTCGTCAATCCTGAATGGAACGGATGGCTGGAGAGAAATGTTAAATTCGGTGGCTTTTATTATTGCCGGCTCTAAAAAACCACCGTTTTTTGTTTCTCTTACTATTATCCGCCTGTAGGTACAATCATTATCATCGGATAAGAAAGCCTTTAGCAGACGTTGTATTTCATCCGTCATTCAGTAGGGTATGCAAATGTAGAATTTCATCCCTGAAAATGATTCACGCAAATCGTTGAGAATAAGTGAAGTATGGTACATATCGGTGGTTTTTTCATGGGACTCAAAAAAAGCCACCGAATCAGCAATTTTTTATTGCACCAAATTGCATATTTTTGCGGACAGTACATAAAGAAAAAACCGCTGAAATAACTGTATTTCAGCGGTTTTCATGATTTTTCGTTTTGTAAAAGTGGTGCCACCAGGAATCGAACCGGGGACACAAGGATTTTCAGTCCTTTGCTCTACCAACTGAGCTATGGCACCATTGTTTCTTGTTTGCGGTTGCAAAGGTACGCAAACTTTTGGAACCTGCAAACTTTTCAGTAGAAAAAATGCAATTTTTGTGTAAAAAGAGGCTTTCTGTATACAAAATACACGGATGATGCACAAAAAAACTTCCTTTTCGCCCCGAAGAAAAGTCGGATAGCGAAAAGGAAGATCTTATTTCCCGGTTATAAGAGAATTTTATCCTTTCAATGGATTCCAGCCTTGCGCTTTCAGTTCCAGCTCGTTGCCGTCGCGGGTGACCAGTGCACAGCCCAGTTCAGGTTTGGTGATGTGACCGATGATTTTGACATCCTTCATCTGGGCCACCGTTTCGTGTGCCGTTAATGGTACGGTGAAGAGCAGTTCGTAGTCCTCACCGCCATTCAGGGCACAGGTGCTCAGGTTCATGTTGAACTCTTCGGCCATGACAGCTGTCTGGTAGTCGATGGGGATACGCTCCTCATAGACCCGGCAACCTGCGTGACTCTGTGAGCAGATGTGCATCAGTTCGGACGACAGACCGTCGGAGATGTCCATCATAGCCGTGGGCTGTACTCCGGCTTTGGCCAGGCTTTCTACGATGTCCTTGCGGGCTTCCGGTTTCAGGAAGCGTTCCAGCAGGTATTCCTTTCCGGCAAAGTCGGGTTGTACGTCCTTTTCGCCCTGGAACACGGCCTTTTCGCGTTCCATCAGTTGCAGGCCCATGTAGGCGGCTCCAAGGTCACCCGATACACAGATGAGGTCGGTTTCCTTGGCGCCGTTGCGATAGACCACCTTGTCCTTGTCGGCTTCCCCGATACAGGTGATGGAGATGGCCAGACCTGTGACAGAAGAGGTGGTGTCGCCACCCACGAGGTCCACGTGATGCTGTTCGCAGGCCAGGCGCAGTCCGTCGTAGAAGTCTTCCAGGTCTTCGATGCAGAAACGTTTGGAGACAGCCAGTGAGACGGTAATCTGTTTCGGTGTACCGTTCATGGCGTAGATATCGGAAAAGTTCACCATGGCCGATTTATATCCCAGGTGCTTCAGCGGGGTATAGACCAGGTCGAAGTGTACGCCTTCCATCAGCAGGTCGGTGGTGACCAGTACCTGCTTGCCGGGAAACTCCAATACGGCGGCATCGTCGCCCACTCCGTATTTCGTTTCCGGATTTTGCAGTTTGATGTCTTGGGTGAGGTGCTTGATGAGGCCAAATTCACCCAAGGTGGAGATTTCAGTTCTGTTTCCTTCGTGCATAGTATTTTTACGCTCTGTTGATAAGTTCTCTCATAATGGTGGTCATGCGGGGCTGTGCTTCGTCGGCTGCCTTCTGCACTTCTTCGTGGGATACTTCCACAATCTTGCCTTCCACGCCCAAGTCGGTGATGACCGATACGCCGAACACCTTGATGCCGCAATGGTTGGCTACGATGACTTCCGGTACGGTAGACATACCTACGGCGTCTGCGCCCAGGATACGGAACATCTTGTATTCCGACGGGGTTTCAAACGTAGGTCCTTGCGTACCGATGTACACGCCTTGTTGTACTTTGATGCCCTTTTCCTCTGCAATTTTCAGGGCTTTGGCAATCAGTTCCTTGGAATATGCCTCGCTCATGTCCGGGAAACGGGGGCCGTAGTCGATGTTCTTGCCGCGGAGCGGGTGTTCCGGGAAGAAGTTGATGTGGTCGGTGATAATCATCAGGTCACCGATTTCGAAATCCGGGTTCGTGCCTCCTGCAGCGTTCGATACGAACAAGGTCTTGATGCCCAGTTCACGCATCACACGCACGGGGAAAGTCACTTCCTTCATGGAATAGCCTTCGTAAAAATGAAAGCGTCCTTGCATGGCCATGATATCTTTGTTGCCCAATTTCCCGAAAATCAGCTTGCCGCTGTGTCCTTCGACGGTGGAAACCGGGAAGTTCGGAATCTCCGAATAGTTGATTTCATACTTGTCGGTGATTTCATGCACCAGACTGCCCAGGCCCGTGCCCAGGATGATGGCTGTTTCGGGATGAGTGTGCATCTTCGCCTTTAGAAAGGCGGCGGTTTCTTGAATTTTTTCTAACATACTCAATGATTTTGGGGTTAAATACTAGTTCTCCTTTGTGCAGGAACTCCACTTCTATGGGGAGCACATAAATATAGGGTTTCAGTTCGTCGGCTAGCTGCGGGTGGCCGATGAGCCGCGAAGCATCCTTTTCGGTGGTCAGGATGAGGCGGCGGGCTTCGGGCAGCCGATGGAACCGTTGTACAATCTGTCGCATGTCGGCAACGTCAAAGTTGTGGTGGTCGCCGAAGAGCAGGGGAGTGACGCGGGCGGCGTGGCGGCCGACTTCCTCCAGCAGAGGGGCCGGTGAGGCGATGCCGGTGACCAGCAGCACTTCTTTTTCTTTCAAGGTGTCGAGCGGCTGTGCAGGGGTATCAGCAAACAGCGGATACAGTTTCCCGTAGGCCAGGGTCGTGAAGCACACTTCCTGACGGGGAAGGGGGCGGATACGCTGCCGGATACGTGCACAGTCTTCCAGGCTGAGGCCCGGCGGACATTTGGTCACCACGAGCAGGTCGGCCCGTTGTTTGCCGCTGGCAGGTTCCCGCAATCGTCCGGCAGGCAGAAGCTGGTCACATTCCACGGGACGGTGGTAGTCCATCAGCAGGATGCTCAGTCCCGGCTGTACGTAGCGATGCTGGAAGGCATCATCCAGCAGGATGACTTCCGTGTCGGGTGCTCCTTCCGGTGCTGTCAGTCGGCGGATACCTTCGCAGCGGTCTCCGTCCACGGCGATACGGATGTCGGGAAACTTGCGGGCCATCTGATAAGGCTCATCTCCGATATCTTCCATGCGGGAGGCAGGAGAGGCCAGCACGAAGCCTTTCGATTTCCGCTTGTAGCCCCGGCTCAGCACGGCCAGCCGGAACGACTGGTGCAGTAGACGGATGAGGTATTCCGTATGAGGCGTTTTCCCGGTGCCGCCTACGGTCAGGTTACCGATGCAGATGACGGGCAGCGGAAAGCGTTCCTGCCGGAGCAGTCCCCGGTCGAACAAAAGGTTCCGCACCCTCACCCCGATGCCGTAGAGGACACTGAAGGGCCATAGTCCCCAATATATCTTGCATTTTCCATCCATGCACGTGCCTCCGCTTATTGGATGTGGAGGTCAAACGGCAGGCGGGCCTGCAGACGGTCAGATTCTCCGATGTGGCGTATCCAGTCGAAACTGCGGTAGTAATCGCCGAAGGTCTCCTGCAGCTGGCTGTGGATATAGCGGTCGGTACGGGTGTTCAGCAGTTCCGTCAGGAAGTCCTGTTTGCCGGGATAACTTTTCAGTGTATAGTCTTTTACTTTCCCCAGTTGGGCAGCCAGTTGGATGGCGGTATCCAGTCCGCCCAGTTCGTCCACCAGTTTCAGGTCTTTGGCCATGCTGCCCGTCCATACGCGTCCTTCCGCAATCTTGCAGAGCTCTTCCAGCGGAATGTTCCGTCCTTCGGCACAGCGTTTTGTGAACAGGGCATATCCCTGGTTTACCATCTGCTGCATCAGGGCCGATTCTTCCGCATTGAACGGGCGGCTCATGCTGCCCATGTCGGCCATCTTATGGGTTTTGACCCCGTCGAAATGGAGTCCCAGTTTGTCGTTCAGTAGTTCTGACGCGTCGGGCACCATACCGAAGATGCCGATGGAGCCGGTCAGGGTGGTCGGTTCGGCCACAATCTTGCTGGCGGCACATGAGATGTAGTAGCCGCCGGAAGCCGCATAGTCACCCATGGATACTACCACCGGTTTTTCGGCTTTCAGCAAAGTGACTTCCCGCCAGATTTGTTCCGACCCGTAGGCACTTCCGCCCGGAGAGTTCACGCGGAGCACTACGGCTTTTACATTCTTGTCCTTGCGCAAGTCGCGCAGGTCTTTGGCCACTTTCTCGGAGTTGATGCCTTCGTCGTACGACGAGCCGTTGTCGATTTCTCCGTAAGCGTAATATACTGCCACTACGTCGCGGGTCTTGCTTTTCGGGACAGCCGGCTTGACGCGGGTCATTTCGTCCAGACTCAAAGTCTGGAGGTCTTCGTCGTCCGACAGGCCAGTGAGCGATTTCAGGTAGCTGAGTACTTCATCCTGGTACATCAGCGTGTCGGCCAGTCCGCAGCGCACATAAGTCTCTGCCGGTTGCAAGTCCATGTTCCGGTCGGCCAGCAGGTTCAGGGAGTCGGCCGACAGGTGTCTGGAGTCGGCCACATCGTTCAGGAGGCTGTTCCAGGTAGACTCCAGGAAAGCCTGCGTCTGTTCGCGGTTGGCTGGACTCATCTCGGTGCTGGTGAGCGGTTCCACAGCCGATTTGTAGGTGCCCACCCGGAAAATCTGCATTTTCACACCGATTTTGGCGAGGAAATCTTTCAAAAACATGGTTTCACTGGCTAGTCCATGCCAGGACAAGCTGCCCACGGGATTGACGATGACCTTGTCGGCTACGCTGGCCAGGTAGTATCCGCCCTGCGTGTAAGAATCGGCGTAGGCTACCAGAAACTTGCCACTTGTTTTGAAGTCGGCCAGTGCCCGGTGAATGGCCTGCAAGGAAGCGGCCGAACAGGCCAGTGCTCCAGTGTGCAGGTAAATTCCCTTAATCTGGTCGTTTTCCTTGGCCTTCTGGATAGAGTTCAGGATATCCTCCAGTCCGTAGGTGGAAATCTGGTCTTCAAAGAACTGGTCGATGGGGCTGGGTTGATACCGTTCCTCTACGGTTCCTTTCAAGTCGAGGGTAAATACGGAATTTGCCGGGACGATGGTCTCGGTATCAGACGAAATCAGCATGCCGGCCAGTACGCTTACTCCCAAGATGATAAAGATGAACCCGCAAATCAGCACACCCGTAATGGTGGCCAGGGTACTTCGAAGAAATTCTTTCATGATAAGTCGTTTTAGGATTGATAAACAAAGTTATTCTTTTTGCCTGAGAAAAACAAAGATGCGGCTGCTTAAATTTCTTTTTGCCGGTTTACCGGCATCTTGTTTTTTTAAAATTTCGAAGCTTTTTAAAGGGAGGAGTTAATTAATATATACTAGGTGGGCGGGAGGGACTTTTTTGGGAAGTCTGATATAAAAAATGTGAAAATTTTTATAACTAATTGTTTTGCAGTGTGTTAGGTTGTGTTAACCTGTGTGCGAACCCTTGCAGAAATTTTTTTTGTCGTAGGATGGGGTCGAAAGGGGGAGAAAACCTCTTTGCGTTTGTTCCAAAACTCTTCGACGTTTTCCTTTAAACGCACTTGCGTTTCGGTTCAAACGCACTTATGTTTGAGGGAAAACGTCCTTGCGTTTTTTGCGGAGTGGACTAAAATAACTTCCGATTTATTTTGTTTTTTTACGGAACTTCCCCAATTTTGCCAAAATTGATTTTGTGAACTTTAAATGAATACGATATGGCAGAAGAAATGATTGTCAAGGAGCTGGACGATGTGGTTGTCCGTTTTTCGGGTGACTCCGGCGACGGAATGCAGTTGGCCGGCAATATGTTTTCGAATATTTCGGCAACCGAAGGAAATGATATCAGTACTTTTCCGGACTATCCGGCAGACATCCGCGCCCCGCAAGGCTCGTTGACAGGAGTATCTGGCTTCCAGGTACACATCGGCTCCGGAAAGGTATATACTCCCGGTGACAAGTGCGATGTACTGGTGGCCATGAATCCGGCCGCCTTGAAAACACAATATAAGTTTTGCAAGCCGCAGGCAGTAATTATCATCGATTCCGACTCGTTTACCAAACGTGATTTGGAAAAAGCGAAATTCTCGCTCGAAAATCCGTTCTCCGAACTGGGCATCAAGAACGAGGTGGTATCGGCTTCTATCACGACTATGTGCAAGGAAAGCCTGAAAGACAGCGGTCTGGACAACAAGTCCATCCTGCGCACCAAGAACATGTTTGCTCTGGGACTGGTGTGCTGGCTGTTCCATCGCGACATCGCAGTGGGCGAGAAAATCCTGCGCGAGAAATTTGCCAAGAAACCTGAAATCGCCGAAGCCAACGTGAAGGTGCTGTACGATGGCTATCACTTTGGTGAAAACACCCATGCATCGGTCTCTATCAGCTACACGGTGCCGAGCAAGGCACAGAAACAGCCGGGACGCTACATGGACATCAACGGCAACAAGGCCACGGCCTATGGATTGATGGCGGCGGCTGAAAAGGCGGGCTTGCAGCTCTATCTGGGTTCTTATCCGATTACTCCGGCTACAGACATCCTGCATGAGCTGGCCAAGCACAAATCGCTGGGCGTGAAGACCGTGCAGTGTGAGGATGAGATTGCCGGCTGTGCTTCTGCCGTAGGCGCTTCGTTTGCCGGAGCTTTGGCCGTGACCACGACTTCCGGACCGGGTATCTGCCTGAAGAGTGAGGCCATGAACCTGGCGGTGATTACGGAACTGCCGCTGGTGATTGTGGACGTGCAGCGCGGCGGACCTTCCACCGGACTGCCGACAAAATCGGAACAGACCGACTTGCTGCAGGTTTTGTTCGGGCGTAACGGTGAAAGTCCGATGCCGGTCATCGCGGCTTCTTCGCCGACCGACTGCTTTGACGCGGCTTATTGGGCTTGCAAGATTGCTTTGGAGCACATGACGCCGGTGGTACTGCTGACGGATGCCTACATTGCCAACGGCTCGGCGGCATGGCGTCTGCCCGACCTGAAAGAGTATCCTTCCATCTGTCCGCCTTACGTGAAACCGGAGATGGCGGATTCCTGGACACCGTTCTTGCGTGACCCGCAGACGAGGGTACGTTACTGGGCGACTCCGGGCATGCCGGGCTTCATGCACCGCATTGGCGGACTGGAGAAGAGCAATGAAACCGGAGCCATCTCAACCGAACCGGAGAACCATTTCCTGATGACTAAGTTGCGTGCCGAGAAGGTGGAAAAGATTGCCGATTCGCTTCCTCCTCTCACCGTTGAAGGTGATCCCGATGCGGATTTACTGATTGTGGGATTTGGAGGAACTTACGGACACTTGCATTCCGCCATGGACCAGTTGAATGCCATGGGCAAGAAAACGGCGCTGGCACATTTCCGCGTGATTAATCCCTTGCCGAAAAACACGGCGGAAGTGCTGCGGAAGTACAAGAATATTGTGGTGGCCGAGCAAAACATGGGACAGCTGGCAGGCTATCTCCGCATGAAAGTGGAGGGTATCCATCTGCATCAGTTCAACCAGGTGAAAGGCCAGCCGTTCGTCGTGAAGGAACTGGTAGAGGCGTTCAGCCAACTTTTTTAATGATTCATCAATAAATGTTCTGGAGGAATAACCATGAGTGAAACAAAATATACGGCAGCAGATTATAAGTTCGGACAGCCGCGCTGGTGTCCGGGTTGCGGCGACCACGCTTTCTTGAATTCTTTTCACAAGGCTCTGGCCGAACTGGGGGTGCCGCCCCATGAAATTGCGGTGATTTCCGGCATCGGATGTTCTTCGCGTTTGCCTTATTACATGAATACGTATGGCATGCACACCATCCACGGACGTGCAGCGGCCATTGCCACCGGAGCCAAGGTGGCCAACCCGAATCTGACCATCTGGCAGATTTCCGGCGACGGCGACGGACTGGCCATCGGCGGTAACCATTTCATCCACGCCATCCGTCGTAATGTGGATATCAACATTGTGTTGTTGAACAACCGTATCTACGGATTGACCAAGGGACAGTATTCGCCGACTTCGGCCCGTGGTTTCGTGAGCAAATCTTCTCCTTACGGGACGGTGGAAGATCCTTTCCGCCCGGCAGAACTGTGCTTCGGAGCCCGCGGACGTTTCTTTGCCCGTTGTGCGGCAGTCGATGGAGGATCTTCCATTGAAGTGTTGAAAGCCGCTGCCCGCCACAAAGGTACGTCGGTGGTGGAAGTGCTGCAGAACTGTGTCATCTTCAACGACGGTACGCACAATGCCGTGGCCAAGAAGGAAGACCGTGAGCGCAACGCCATTTACCTGGAGCACGGCAAGCCGATGTTGTTCGGCCCGAACAAGGAATTCGGTCTGATGCAGGAGGGTTTCGGTCTGAAGGTGGTGAAGCTGGGAGAAAACGGGGTGACGGAAAAAGACATCCTGGTGCACGATGCCCATTGTGAGGACCACACCTTGCAGCTGAAGCTGGCTTTGATGGAAGGCCCGGATTTCCCGATTGCTTTGGGGGTAATCCGCGACGTGGAGGCACCGACCTACGATGCAGCAGTGGAGGCCCAGATAGAGGAGGTTTCAGCTAAGAAAAAATACCACACGTTTGCCGAGTTGCTCGAAACGAACGATACGTGGGAGATTAAATAAACGAAATGAGATAAGATAAAAGGAGCCGATAAGGCACTGCTTCTAGTCTGGAAGTGTAGCATCTCAAAGAGGCCGTTTCAAAGTGGTTTGAGACGGCCTCTTTGAGATTACGTCTCTTTGGGGTGGTTTATTCAGTTGCAATGCTATCTTTTGTGACTTGTATGGAGTCTTTTTGGGTTCTGTATAGTCTTCCTTTTGTATCGTCTTCCAGTAAATTGCTCAACTCGTCTAGCTCTTTTTGGCTGATACCCAGCACTTTCTTGTTCTTTTCGTTTAATTCCTCCACTGCATCCATTATATTGTAGATTACTGGTACAAAAAGATTCAATTTAAGATAAACGGCCATTATATCTGGATTCTTTAAATAGGATTTTGCAACTTTGTATCCATCATATTCAGTGTATTGAGCCATCATGTCGGCTGTATTTTTGAAACTGTATTGTGAGAGTTTTTGCTCTATCTCAGTAATACGCTTTTCACTCATATCTAGAAAACTATAGCAGTTGCTGATTCGACCTATTACTTTCTCGTCATCCAGAAATTGCCAGACTTCAAAACTGCTCGAAAAGATTTCTTCAGATTTTGTATCCTGTGCCCTGGAATTTTCATAAAGCAACAGGTTTATGCATTGTCTTAAGGAATCTTCTGGTAGTTCGTCAAGTTTATCGGGCATGTATGTCTGTAATTTCGCGTAAACGGAATCTTTCATCATCAGTTGTTTACAGCAGTTGGTTATGCTGTTTAAGCGCACGTCAATGTTGTGAAGTGTAATTTTCGCAATTTTACGTGTCATCTCTTTTTGGTTCTCCATTTGCTGCCAATAGGTGATTCCTACGGTCAGCACGATACCTAGGATGGTACCGAAAGTAGAAGCTAAAGCATTCATCCACCATTCCGAAAGATGGAACATTTTCTTGAAATTTGTCATTGTTGTTAGTCTTAAGGATGATAAAGATAGTTGTCGGTAGTCATGGCGTGGCAGGTCTTTGAGGGACCTGCCGGTTTATTCTTTCTCTCCATAGCACAAATCGCCGGCGTCTCCCAGTCCCGGTACGATGTACGAATGGGCGTTGAGTTCCGGGTCAATGGCACCACACCACACTGTAGTCTTTTCTGCAGGGAATACTTTTTTGATATGTTCAATGGCCTGGCGGCTGGCAATGACCGAAGCAATGTGTATGTGTGCCGGTTCCCCTTTGGTGAGCAGTGCCTCGTAGGCCAGTTCCATGGAACTGCCGGTGGCCAGCATCGGGTCGGTGAGAATCAGAATCTTGCCGTCCAGGCGGGGCGAAGCGATGTATTCGATGTGAATGTCGAAATTATCTTCATCGATGTATTTGCGATAGGCCGACACGAATGCGTTTTCGGCATGGTCAAAGTAGTTGAGAAAACCCTGATGCAGCGGGAGTCCGGCACGGAGGATGGTAGCCACCACCGGCTGTTCGGCGGGAATGTTCTCTACCGCTGTGGCCAGCGGAGTTTGTATTGAAACCGGATGATAGGGAAGGGTACGGCTGATTTCATAGGCCATGATTTCGCCCACCCGTTCGATGTTCCGACGGAAGCGGAGCGAATCGCCCTGTACATGTACGTTACGGATTTCAGACAGGAACTGGTTGAAGAGGGTGTTGGTTTGGTTAAAGTTGATTATTTTCATAAACATTTTCAGGTGCTTAGGGGTTATATAATTAAATTTTCGGGCTGCAAAGAAACAAAATAAAATTGATTTGTAATGTAGATTTGGCAAATTTGTTATACAAGTATAAATCTTTAAATGATTACGGATTTTTTTCAGTAATAAATTCTTTGAATAAAAAATAACTACTACTTTTGTAGCGCCTAAAACAAAGAGATGTTGAAGAGCAGAAATGGAGAGAAATTAGGCTTATGCTAAGGTAGAGAAAAGAATAAACATTTGATATAATAACCAAATTAATCATTTGAACAATGGCAAATTTAGATCTTACTAAGTACGGTATCACTGGAACCGTAGAAATCGTACACAATCCTTCTTACGACGTATTGTTCGCTGAAGAAACAAAAGCTGGTCTGGAAGGTTATGAAAAAGGTCAGGTAACTGAACTGGGTGCAGTAAACGTAATGACTGGTATCTACACTGGTCGTTCTCCTAAAGATAAATTCTTGGTAAAAGACGCTACAAGTGAAAACACTGTATGGTGGACTTCAGAAGAATACAAAAACGATAACAAACCTGTTACTACTGAAACTTGGAATGCTTTGAAAGCTTTGGCTTCAAAAGAATTGTCAAACAAGAAGTTGTATGTAGTTGATGGTTACTGCGGTGCAAACGAAGCTACTCGCTTGAAAGTTCGTTTCATCATGGAAGTTGCATGGCAGGCTCACTTCGTAACTAACATGTTCATCCGTCCTTCTAAAGAAGAACTGGAATCATTCGAACCTGACTTCGTTGTTTACAACGCTTCTAAAGCTAAAGTTGAAAACTACAAAGAACTGGGTCTGAACTCAGAAACTGCAGTTGTCTTCAACTTGACTACTAAGGAACAGGTTATCCTGAACACTTGGTACGGTGGTGAAATGAAGAAAGGTATGTTCTCTATGATGAACTACTTCAACCCGTTGCGTGGTATCGCTTCTATGCACTGTTCTGCTAACACAGACAAAGAAGGAAAGAGCTCAGCTATCTTCTTCGGTTTGTCTGGTACAGGTAAGACAACTTTGTCTACTGACCCGAAACGTCTGTTGATCGGTGATGACGAACACGGATGGGATAACGAAGGTGTATTCAACTACGAAGGTGGTTGCTACGCTAAGGTTATCAACTTGGATAAGGAATCTGAACCGGATATCTACAACGCCATCAAACGTGACGCTTTGCTGGAAAACGTAACTGTAGATGCTAACGGTAAGATTGACTTCGCTGACAAGAGCGTAACTGAAAACACTCGTGTTTCTTATCCTATCTACCACATCAACAACATCGTTAAACCGGTTTCTAAAGGTCCTCACGCAAAACAAGTTATCTTCTTGTCTGCTGATGCATTCGGTGTATTGCCTCCAGTATCTATCTTGAACGAAGAACAGGCTCAGTACTACTTCCTGTCAGGATTTACTGCTAAGTTGGCTGGTACAGAACGTGGTATCACTGAACCGACTCCGACATTCTCAGCTTGCTTCGGTGCTGCTTTCTTGTCATTGCACCCGACTAAATATGCAGAAGAATTGGTTAAGAAGATGAAGATGACTGGTGCAAAAGCATACTTGGTTAACACTGGTTGGAACGGAACTGGCAAACGTATTTCTATCCGTGATACTCGTGGTATCATCGACGCTATCCTGGATGGTTCTATCGAAAAAGCTCCGACTAAGACTATTCCTTACTTCGACTTCGTTGTTCCGACTGAATTGCCGGGTGTTGATCCGAAGATTTTGGATCCGCGTGACACTTACGACTGCGCTTGCAAGTGGGAAGAAAAAGCTAAAGACTTGGCTGCTCGCTTCATCAAGAACTTCGCTAAGTTTACTGGTAACGAAGCTGGTAAAGCTTTGGTTGCTGCTGGTCCGAAATTGTAATTCTGACTTACAAATTCTTAAATATGAAAGCGGTTTCCTTCGGGGAACCGCTTTTTTTGTTATATTTGGTCGGATGGCGGCAGGGCTAGCGGGAAACTTGTCGTCGGGAGAAGAGGAAGAACGGCTGTTCTGACAGCTGGTGTGGGGAAGAGAACGAAAGAAATTGAAGATTGAGCTAATCAAAGATAAAGCGTATGAAAAAGATGATTTATTCGATGCTGGGGGCAGGCTTGCTCTGTCTTTCCAGCTGTGGCGGTCAGACACAGCAATCACAGCCGGCTGCCGAGAACGAGGCTGACAGTACGAATCAGGTTATAGAGACCATCATGGCACGTCGCAGCGTGCGGAAGTATCTGCCACAACCGGTAAATCGGGATACGATGCAGGTGATTCTGGACTGTGGTATTAATGCGCCTAACGGACAGAACAAACAGTCGTGGGCAATCCGGGTAGTAGACAATCCGGAATTTATCAATGGTCTGACGGAGGTGTACAAGAAAGCTAATCCCAAAGCGGCTGAAGACCCTGATTTCCGGAATATGTTCCGCAATGCACCGACGGTGGTGTTTATTGCCAACGACACCGCCTACGATTTCTCACAAGTGGATTGTGGACTGTTGGGTGAGAACATGATTCTTTCTGCCTGGTCTATGGGCATCGGTTCCTGCTGCCTGGGTGGTCCCATACGTTTCATGAAGACCGCCCCCGGAGCCGCAGAATACCTGAAACGTCTGAACATTCCCGAAGGATATGACCTGTTGTATTGCATTGCCTTCGGATATCCGGATGAATCGCCGGCTGCCAAGCCTCGTGATGCATCGAAAGTGATGTTTGTGGAGTAATGTGTTATCGCGCTCCCAAATCATCGTAAGAAGATTGTAGAATCGCTTTCCCCAGTTCTGTGCGTCGTGCGTTCGGAGCTGGGGATTCTATTAATGCCTTGCCGGAGTTGTTGTCTATCAGGGTGACGCCGGTACTGTCGCAGAAGGCAAAGCCGTTGTTGTAGGTGTAGTAGGCAAAGGGGTATTTGTAATCCTTGCCCAGCACGTTGCGGCTGAAATTGAATTCTTTGTGGCTGAGTCCCATTTGTGCCAGCAGGGTAGCGGCCATGTCGCTTTGGTTCATCAGCTTGTCGATGACCATGGGTTGCTTTACGGCACCGCCCAGCCAGAGCATCGGGATGTGATGGATGCGAGGGTCGTGCACCAGTCCCTCTTCCGGATAATAGAAGCCATGGTCCGGCAGGCAGACAATGAGCAGGTTCTTCCATTGTGGAAGCGCCTTGAGCTTGTCGATGAATTTTCCCAGGCAGTCGTCCGTAAAGGCGAAGGCATTGGGAATCTTCTCGTTCAGGCGATGGTAAGGCACCTCGAAAGGTTCGTGGCTGCTGAGAGTCAGAAAGGCCGTGTGCCAAGGCTGGTTGCCTGTGCGTGCCTTTATCTGCTGGTAGAGATATTCAAAAGTGATGTCATCGTTCACTCCCCATGGATTCTGTCGCTCCTCCAGGCTGAAATCCACATCGGCCGTGAGATGCTGGTAACCACTGCTTAACAGGTAGCTCTTCATGTTGGTAAAGTTGATGTCACCCCCGTACAGAAAGTCGGTGGCATAACCTTGCTCCCGCAGCTTCCCGGCAATGGAAGGCAGCGTACGGCTCTTGGCCGGTGACTTCATGACCGACACGGTAGGGAAACTCTGGTAGCCGCTGAAGGTGCAGACCGTGCCCCGGTCGGTGCGGAAACTGTTGGCGTAACAGTTCGTGAAAAAGACTCCCTCCTTGCTCAGCCTTTCCAGGTTGGGACTGACATCCGGGAGACCTCCCAGCGATTCCACAAACACCCCTCCGAAGCTCTCCATCAGGACAATCAGTACGTTGGGGCGTTGCGTGTTCAGCAGGGATACCGTGTTTTCTCCGGTGTCGGCATACAATCCGTCGAACAGGCTGGCCCGTTTTTCCTCGTCAAAGAAATTGAACTGCTGGGCGAAATCGGTCGTCTTGCTGATGGACGACAGCAGGCTGAAATCCGGGTTGACCGCCGAGTGGTTCAGGAACTCGTTGTCGCAGAAATACGCCTGTCCTACGTTACTGGTTGATTCGGTGACACCGCCTCGGATGATGATGAAGAGGATACCCCCCAGCAGAATCGTGACCAGACTGCCCGTAAGACGTTTGCGGACCTGCGGTATTTGGGGAAGTTGGGCAGGCGTCATTTTATACAGTCCCCACGTGAGCAGGGCCGACAATATTAGGATACATAGCACCCGTATCAGGATGAAACCGACCGACACACTGGCCATGGCATTTTTCGGAGAGTCTAGGTAGAGGAAGATGGAGGCATCGAGCTTGAATCCCCAGAACGGATACAGGGCCATGTCGCCGATGAAGACGAGGGTGGTAGCCAGCGCAATCAGCGCATAGTAGCCCACGAGGAGCTTTCGCAGCGGGAAACGGCGGAACCAGATACTCACCAGGATAATCAGCCAGGGGAGGGCGGTGAGATAGCCTGTGGTGGCTGCATCGAGGGTAAAGCCGTGATACAGCACTTTCAGGTAGTCCACGAAGGATATCCCTTTCTCGCAAGCTCCGTTGTAGAGCATGAACACTGGTTTCTGAAGCAGGAAATAGCCTAAAATAGCGGCAAAAATACATCCCAGGTAAGCAAGTCTCTTTTTCATCTGTCTAGGTCTGATTATTTACGTCCGAAATCGGCGGGGACTTCTCCCCATGATTCTGTTTCCCATTTGCGCAAGGGAGTGGTGTAGGTGTTTTCCTTCAGCCATTTCTCTGCCCGTTCAATCAGCTGGAACAGGGTTTCGGTCTTGGCATTGCGCTCCAGTTTGGTCTTGCATTTCTTCTGTTTCACCCACAGGAGGGCGTTGCGGCTGTCGGAGTAGAGAGGCATGTCCAGCTGCTTCTGTTTAAGAAGGGCCAGCCCATGTACGATGGCCAGAAACTCTCCTATGTTGTTGGTGCCATACACCGGTCCGAAATGGAAAATCTCCTGTCCGGTAAGCAGATACACTCCACGGTATTCCATGGGGCCGGGGTTTCCACTGCAGGCCGCATCTACTGCCAGGCAGTTCAGGTCGAAATTTTCCGGAAGCTGTTTGGCGGAAGGTTCTTTGGGAGCCGAAGTCCGGTGGCGTTGCAGGTACACGTGTGCCGGAGTGGCAAAAGCCTGTGCGGCTTCCTCTTCTGTGTCGAATGATTTATAGATGGCTCCTTTGTATCCTTGGATTTGCAGCCGGCATTCAGTCCAGGAAGCATACACCCCCGGATTCACACCCTTCCACACTACATAGAATTTTTGTTTCGCCATAAAAAGATAAGGAGGTTAAAAAAAGTGGGTGGCTCCCTCGCCACCCGCTATTTTCAAATGAATTACATGCGTTCAGGCACTTCGATGCCCAGCAAGCCCATGGCCAGCTTGACAATCTTTCCTACGTTCCGACTCAGTGCCAGACGGAAAATCTTCACAGCCTCGTTCTCTTCACGCAGAATACTGAAATCGTGATAGAACTGGTTGTATTCTTTCACCAAGTCGTAGGCATAGTTGGCCAGGATAGACGGGTTGTAGTCCGTCCCCGCCTGTTTTACCACGTTGGGGAAGTCGGCCAGCATCTGGATCAGTGCTTCTTCCTTGGTGCTCAGTTCGATACCTTCCGGAATCGCAGCCGGAATCTGGATACCGGCTTCTGCTGCCTTGCGGAGGATAGACTGGATACGTGCGTAGGTGTACTGGATGAACGGTCCCGTATTTCCGTTGAAGTCGATGGATTCCTTCGGGTTGAATGTCATGTTCTTGCGGGCATCCACTTTCAGGATGAAATACTTCAAGGCACCCAGTCCCACGATACGGGCGATGTCATCGGCCTCTTCCTTCGTCAGTCCGTCCAGTTTGCCCAGTTCGCTGCTGGTTTCCTTGGCCGTTTCAATCATGGCTTCCATCAGGTCGTCCGCATCGACTACGGTACCTTCGCGGCTCTTCATCTTACCTTCCGGCAGTTCCACCATACCGTAGGAGAAGTGAACCAGATCCTTGCCCCATTCGAAGCCCAGCTTGTCGAGCAGGATAGACAACACCTGGAAGTGATAGTTCTGTTCGTTGCCCACCACATAAATCATCTTGTTGATGGGATAATCCTGGAAGCGCAGCTTGGCTGTACCGATGTCCTGTGTCATGTAGACCGAAGTACCGTCTGCACGGAGCAGCAGCTTCTGGTCCAGTCCTTCCGGAGTCAGGTCAGCCCATACAGAACCGTCTTCCTTGCGGTAGAAGAGTCCTTTTTCCAGTCCTTCCAATACCTTGGCCTTTCCTTCCAGGTAAGTCTGTGATTCGTAATATATCTTGTCGAAGCTGACGCCCATCATCTTGTACGTCTCGTCGAAGCCGGCATATACCCAGTCGTTCATCTTCTTCCAGAGCGCGCGTACTTCCGGGTCGTTGGCTTCCCATTTGCGGAGCATTTCGCGGGCTTCCAGCATCAGCGGAGAGTTGGCTTCTGCCTGGGCCTTGGCTTCTTCCTCGTTCATGCCTTCCGCTTCATACTTTGCCATCAGTTCTTTCACTTCCGCCTTGTAGTGCTTGTCGAACGCCACGTAGTAATCGCCAATCAGGTGGTCACCCTTCTTTCCGGAGGATTCCGGAGTCTCGCCGTTGCCATATTTCAGCCAAGCCAGCATGGACTTGCAGATATGGATACCGCGGTCGTTGACAATGTTGGTTTTCACCACCTTGTTGCCGTTGGCCGCCATGATGTTGGCCAGGGCGTTACCCAGTAGGTTGTTGCGCACGTGTCCCAGGTGGAGCGGTTTGTTGGTGTTCGGAGAAGAATATTCAATCATCACCAGCGGCGCATTGTCGGCAGCTTTCTGGATTCCCCATTGACTGTCTGCCTGGATGCGGTTCAGCAAGTCAATCCATACGCTCGAAGCGATGGTCAGGTTCAGGAATCCCTTGATTACGTTGTAGCTGGCAATGGCAGGCTCATGCTGCTTCAGATACTCTCCAATTTCCTGTGCGGTCTGTTCCGGACCTTTCTTGGACATTTTCAGGAAAGGGAAGACAACCAGTGTGAGGTGGCCTTCAAACTCTTTCTTGGTCTTCTGCAGCTGTACCATCTTGGCGGGAACTTCCTGCCCGTACAACTCCTTCACGCCGTTGATTACGGACGCCGTCAGTTTATCTTCTATTTTCATGCGTGTATGTAGTTTTATGATAATCCGTTCAATGGCGCAAAGATAGTGAATTTATTTCGTTCTTCCGACAGGGTGTTTCTTCTATTTGTATTTTGTATTATTGGTGGATGGGCTCTTCCGCTGAAGGTAGGTTCTGTGAATCTTTTTTCCAAGTGGAGGGAGAACATCCTTCCTTCATCTTGAATTGTTTGCTGAAGTGGGCAAGATCTGCAAAACCCACTTGTTCGGCTACTTCGGCCAGACTGATGTCCGGATTGTTGCGCATCCGGAGTTTGGCTTCTTCAATCCGTAGCCCGTTTATCCATCCATTAAAGTTAGTCTGGTAGGTTTCATTGATGAAGTTTGACAGATAAGTACGATTGATACCTATTTCTTTGCTCATGTCCTGGATGGTCAGACTGGGATGAAGGTAGCCTTTTTCGGACATCCATTCGTTCAGCTTCTCTTCAATTTTTTCAGAATTCCATTTGTGGGTCTTTTTCTCCTGAGGCGAGGAAGTAGAAGTATAAGGAGATGATTTTTCTGTTTCCACCTGTTCTTTGAGCAGTGGATAATCAGCGATGAAAATACCATAGTTGTGATATTGAAGGGCGAACACGATGTAGAATATGGTGTAAATTCCTGTGAATATCAGCTGACTGATGAGGTGTGGGTAGATGTTTACAGCCACAGAGAGTGCGAATATGGCACACAATCCGATGAGCAGCGGATATACTCGCTTTTTCAAGTAGGGTATACGCTCAGGATGTACTTGTACCCAGCGTCTGGAGATACGGAGGTACACACGTATATAGAGCACCAGCAGGCAGGCGTAGCAGGTCATGAGGATATAGTAGAAAAGAGTGCCTGTCCGCCCGTCCATGCCGAAATAATAGATTAAATTGGCGGCAGCCAGTAGAAGCGTATAAATCAACTGTCGTCGCAGGAAGCCTTCCAGCTTGTGCCCTATATATATAGGGAAAGTGATGGCCCAAAGAAACAAGAGGGTTTGTATAGGGGCCAAACTTTGTATAAAGAAGGCTTTCAGTGTTTCATGATAGCTTTCTGTAGAGAATGCGATGCCCAATGAGGTAAGGCCTACCAGTATGTAGGCCACTTCTATATAAACCCGACTGTGTTTGCTGCGTGTGCTCATTTCTCCTTTCGGTACTTCAGCGAAGTGGAGAAAGAGGGCCAGTAGCAAGCTGCTGATGCCGGAGAATGTTTCCATAGTAAAAAAGATTTTTTCCATGACTTGTTGTTTTTCGTTTGTAATAGCGAAATCAATGAAGCCTTTGTCGAATTGTCTTTTTCTTCACCTAAACTTATCAGAAAATAGACAAAGGCTCTATTTTTCTTTTCGCAAAGGTAAATTTAATAAATTGACAACTCTTTTTTTCCTGCTTTTCTGTCAATCTTTACTATGAGGACAGAATGAATAGTTATTAGATAGATTTTCGTAACTATTCAGTCAAAAAATAGTTCCTCACTATGGCTCAGTAGCTTGTCATTCTATAAATTTATTCCACTTCTTTTCTCCATACAGAAGGAGATACTCCTACGAGAAGCTTGAATTGCTTGCTGAAATGCGCCAGGTCAGTAAAGCCTACCTGTTGGGCTATTTCCGACAAGTTGCGCTTGGGAGATTGCTTGATGAGTAACTTGGCCTCTTCTATACGTAAATGATTAAGCCATAAATTAAAGTTTAATCCATAAGTGGTGTTGATGTGATTGGACAGATAAGTTCTGTTGATTCCAATGATTTTGCTTAACTGGATGATGGTAACCCGGGCATTTAAATAACCCTTTTGTTCAATCCATTCTGCAAGTCTGTCTTTAATTACTTCATTCTTTTTCATAGTTCCTATTTTTCCCCGAAAGTAAGAAGTTTTAAAATTTTATGGAAAGACAAAATATTGAATTTGGGAATATTTGTCTGTATCCAGTGATTAAGTGGTCAAAAATATATACTATCCGGTCTTTAATTTACTGATAGATTAATGTGGAAAGATAGCTTTCAGCCAGTACTTCGTTGGCTATATCGAGCAGTTGGGAGGTGGTAAGGCTCTCAATCCGTTTAAATACCTCCTCTTTTTCCTCGTAGGTCTGGTAGTGGAGGAAGCATTTTCCCATGTTGAGGGCATTGTTCTCAAAGTTGTCGCCGGCCACTCCTATCTGTCCGATAATTTGCTTTTTGGCTGCATGGAGCTGCAAGCTTGTCAGCGCTTTGTCGCGGATTTTCTTGAGTTCCTTGTGCACCAACGAAATGCAATGTGCTGTGTCGTGCGGGTCGCAACCAAAGTAGATGCAAAACGTGCCGGTATCCGTATAGGAGGTGAGGTTTGATTCCACATTGTAGACCAGACCTTTTTTCTCACGCAAGGAAACGTTGAGGCGGCTGTTCATGCCGGGTCCTCCCAGGATGTTGTTGAGCAGGTAGAGCCCTGTCCGGCGTTCGTCGTAAGCATGGTAGCCTCTTCCTCCTATCATGACGTGAGCCTGATGGGTGTCCTTATGGAGCGTCAGTTGACGTGGCTGGTAGGCGGCAGGCTGTGTGCGCACTTGTTTTTCTCCATGCCAGGGAAGGATTTCAGCTGTCACCTTTTCCAAGGTGCGAATGACTTTAGAAAAGGGGATATTGCCTTGCACAAAGAATACCATGTTTTGCGGCTGGTAGTGTCTGTGCACAAAATGCTGTGCGTCCTCGCTGGTGAACTTCCGCAGCAGTTCCGGATTGCCAAGGATGTTCCGTCCAAGCGGATGGTCAGGGAAAATCAGTTCCTCGAAATCGTCGAAGATGAGTTCGGCAGGACTGTCCTCGTAGCTTTGTATCTCGTCAATGATGACTTCTACCTCTTTTTCTATTTCATTTGAAGGAAACAGGCTGTGAAACACGATGTCGGCCAGCAGTTCTGCTGCCCGGTCGAAATGTTCTTTCAGAAAGGCGCTGTAGATGACGGTTTCCTCCTTGTTGGTATATGCGTTCAGGTCGCCTCCCACATTTTCCATGCGGTTCAGGATGTGCCAAGCCTTCCGTTTATGAGTTCCTTTGAAAATGAGGTGCTCCACGAAATGGGCCATTCCTTGCTCTTGCGGAAGTTCGTCACGGGTGCCGGTATCTACAGCAAAACCACAATAAGCCACATTGGTAGGGCTTGTGGTGTGGATAATCCGCAATCCGCTGGGAAGGGTGAAAGTTGAATATGCCATATATCTGTGGTCTAATTTTTATTTTTGCCGCAAATTTACAATAAATACTTATTGCCTTTCCTTAAAAAATACAGATATTTGCACCAAAGGATATTTAAAACTAATATATGAATAAAATTGCAGTCTTTTGTTCAGCGTCGGATGCCATTGCTCCCGTGTTTATAGAGAAGGCAGAGGAACTGGGAACATGGCTGGGACAGCACCGTAAATGGCTGATTTACGGAGGTTCCAATACGGGACTGATGGAGGTCCTGGCGAAAAGTGCGAAGGAAAACGGGGCCATGATTATGGGAGTGGTGCCTACCAAGCTGGAAGAGAACGGGAGAGTAAGCGACTTGCTCGATGTGACGTTCCATTCAGTGAATTTGAGCGACCGGAAAGACATCATGGTGCAGGAAGCGGAGATTATGGTGGCCTTGCCCGGTGGAATAGGTACGTTGGATGAGGTCTTCCATGTAATGGCGTCGTGCAGTATCGGGTATCATGACAAGCGGGTAATCTTTTATAATATCGATGGTTTCTGGAACGACATCTCAGGCTTTATGAAGCGGCTGGAGGAACAGCATTTTGCCCATCGTCCTTTGAAGAATTATTTCGAGGTGGCAAACACATTCGATGAGCTGACTCGGTTGTTGGAATAAAATTATCATTTAATCATACTCTATATGAATTCATCAATTAAAGAATTGTTACAGCGTGAGGCTCAGGCTGTATTGAATATCCCTGTGACCGACGGATACGAGAAGGCGGTGCAGCTGATTGTGGAACAGGTGCATGAGAAAGGAGGAAAGCTGGTGACAAGTGGAATGGGAAAGGCAGGGCAGATAGCCATGAACATCGCTACGACCTTTTGTTCTACGGGGATACCGGCTGTGTTCCTGCATCCGAGTGAGGCACAGCATGGCGACTTGGGAATTTTGCAGAAGAATGACTTGCTGCTGCTGATTTCCAATTCGGGGAAGACCCGCGAGATTGTGGAGCTTACCGACCTGGCGGCACGCCTGGACCCTACGCTGAAGAAAATCGTCATTACGGGAAACCCGGACAGCCCGTTGGCGGAGGCAGCCGACATTTGTCTGGCTACTGGGCATCCCGACGAGGTGTGCCTGTTGGGAATGACGCCTACCACTTCGACCACTGTCATGACGGTGATAGGAGATATTCTGGTGGTGGAAACAATGCGCAAGACAGGCTTTACCATCGAGGAGTACAGCAAGCGTCATCATGGAGGCTATCTGGGAGAGCGTTCCCGTGCATTGAGCAAATAGACCAGAAAATTAATTCATCAGATAAAAAACGTGGCAGCGGTGCTGTCACGTTTTTTATTGCGCCTCGTTTCTCAGGTGAGCTTGTATTCTTCCGGATAATAGATAAAGTCAACGATGGCTCTTTCGTATTCAAACAGTTCATCGGGTTTGAAGAAACGGGCAATTTCTTCGGCGGCTGTTTTAGGCGAATCGGAGGTGTGGACGATATTTTCCTGCGAGCTGACGCAGTAATCTCCGCGTATGGTGCCCGGAACGGCTACCCGTCCGTTGGTGGCTCCAGTCATGGAACGCACCACTTGGATGGCATCGACCCCTTCATAGCAGCATACGATGACGGGACTTGCCATCATGGACGCTTTCACGCGGGGGAAGAAAGGTTTTCCAGCCAGATGGGCGTAATGTTCGTTGAGCAGGTCTTCCGTGAGCTGCATCATTTTCATGCCGGCTAGCCGCAGGCCTTTCCGTTCAAACCGATGGGTGATTTCTCCGATGAGCCCACGCTGTACAGCACTGGGTTTCAGGATGACTAATGTTCTTTCCAGACTCATAGTTCGTTTATTATAAGGTGATACAAAGATTTCTTTACGCCCCAAATATAACGAAAAATGGACAGGTGTCCTCATAAACTCCTGTTTTTTTATGAGAAATCATTTATGGTCTAAAGGGATGATGCCCAGATGGATGGCTTTCAGCACGAGGTCGACAGCATTTTTAGCTTCCAGTTTGCTCATGAGGCTTTTCCGGTGTGATTCGATGGTGTTGCCTGACACATGGAGAAGGTCGGCGATTTCTCTGGTGCTGTATCCTCTGGCGATGGCCTGCAGCACTTCCATTTCTCTCAGTGTGAGCTGTTCCTTGAGCAGTTCTTCTGCTTGCAGGCGGTTCAGAATTGTCCGGAACCGTCTGCAGAGGTATTGCCCTCCTTTCAGGATGGTTTGGATGGCCAGTGTCAGCTCGTGGATGTCGGCCGATTTAAGTATGGCTCCGCTGATGGGTGTTCTGGTAAGCCTTTTCAGTATCCATATCTCTTCGTGCATGGTATTGATCAGGATACGGGCTTCCGGATATTTCTGCCGTATTTGTTCTATCAGTTCGAATCCGTTGGTATCGGGTAGTTCCACATCGAGTACATACAGGTCGAAAGGTTGTGTGTTGATCAGGAGCAAGGCTTCCGTGCCTGAAGAAGCGGCATACACTTTGTCTATTTCGGGCATTTGCGAGATGACGTGTCGGATGCCTTGCAGTATCAGGGTATGGTCGTCGACCAATAGTATGTTTGCTTTTGAGCTTGTCATGCGGGGCATTTTTTTATACTGCAAAGAAAAAAATATTCATTGAAAAGAATCTCACTGAAAACCGTGATTTTTCCTTGGAAGGTGCACACGGATGTGCATGCTTATTTTTTCTTCTCTGGTCATCAGTTCATAGTCCCCTCCGATTGTTTTCAGCCGGTCGTGAATGGTGCGCAGGCCGATTCCTTTGGGAGATTCTGTCTGTGGGCTCCATTGTCCGTCGTGCTGTACGTCGATGGTCAGCTCGCCGTCATGCTCATCCAGTGCTATGTGAATGAGGCTTGCATGGGCATGTTTCAGGATGTTGCCGATTGCCTCTTGCATGATGCGGTAGATTTCGTATCCGATGTGTTCTGGGACTTGTGTCCATTCCGTTTGTTTTCCCGGTACGTAGTGTATGATGACTCCTGAAACCTCCTGCATCTTGGAGAAGTAGTCGGCCAGCATTTCGTTCAGGTTGGTGAACTGGAAGTTGGGAGGCATCAGTTCGTGGGAAATGGCCCGTACGCCGCTCCGTATTTCTTCCAGGGTGTGGAGGGTGGATGCTTTCAACGTTTCGGGGGAGGTTTGTTGCTGTATTTGCAGGATGGCTCCCAGCAGGTCGTTGCACACCCCGTCGTGCAAGTCCTTGGCCAGCCGTTTGCGCTCGTTCTCCAGTCCCTCGATGTATTGCCGGGCGGCAATCAGTTCCGTTTCTTTTTTCTGCAACCTCCGTTTGTAGAGGAGAATGGAGATGGTCACCAGCAACAGGAGAATGACGCTGCTGAAAGAAGCGGTGTTTCGCAGACGGATTTCCTTTTCCTGTGCCTGTTCCTTTTCCAGCCGGGCTATTTTCAGTTCTTTGTCGCTGACCCGGAGTTTTTCGTTCAGTTCCGACAGTTCGTCCTTGATTTTTCCATTGAAGATGGAATCCTGATACACACATACGTCCTGTAGGTACTGGTAGGCTTTCTGGTAGTTACCCAGCCCTTCGTAGTTTCGGGCCAGGAGGGTGTGGAACTTGTCATAGGGCACCTGCGTCTGAATCAGCGGGTTGCCGGTCAGTATCTGGAGACTTTTCTGATATTCCCCTATCCATTGGTAGAGGCTGGCTTGTATGCTGTAGAATTCAAGGGCGGTCGGGCTGTTCCGGGGAATCTTTCGGATGAGTTCCTCTCCTTTCCGTAAAACGGTCCGGACGGAATCCTTTTTGTCCCATAACTGATAGGTGCTGAGTAAGGGGCAGAGGGAGCCCATGGCCAGCAGGGGCTGCTGAATTTCCAAAGCCTTGCGGATGTTGGCCTTGAGAATCTGGCAGGCTTCGGCGTATTTTCCCAGTCTGCTGTAGCTGCCTCCGACGAGGCTGTTGGCATAGAGTTCCATCAGCACGTCGTGGGCCTTCCGGGCATATTCAGCCGACAGGAGCCCTTGGGTCAACGCCTCTTCATATCGCTTGTGGAGGTGATAGAGCACACCAATGTTGTAGTATGTGGACGACACGTCTTCTGGCTTTCCGGCTTTCTTGCAGAGGTCAATGGCACGGTTGTAGTGATATACGGCAGAATCGAACATCCCCAGTTTGCGGTAGCAGACACCGATGGAAGATTCCACGACACCTTCCAGGTCGTATGCTCTTTTCTTGAGTTTGCGGGCGTGCGTGGCTACTGTCTTGAACGTTTCTTTGGCCTGCTCCATTTTTCCTTCCATGAACCAGTAGTTGGCCAGGGAGTTGACCAGTTGCAGGTAACCTTCCTCCTCGAAAGCAGGCTGGGGGTAGAGGGCAAGCCCTTTCTGTAGGTATCGGTAGGATGAATCGTGGTTCAGGGTCTCGTATTCGGCTCCCAGAGACTGGTATAGTTCGGTGAGTTTCTCTCGTGAGGGTGCCTGCTTTTCGGCCGATTGTATTTCCCGTTTCAGACTGTCAATGGTAGCGGTTTCAGATTGTGCATACGGATACGTGGTGATTCCTAGCAGAATCAGGAATAGAAGAAATGTCTTTTTCATGGGGCTGTGTATTGGTGATGTCCCTAAAGTAAGGTTTTTTGTGGGAATATACAAATTGCCAATAAAAAATAGACAAAGTGGGAGAGGTTTGTTTGGGGTGGAGAAAAGGGAGCTGTAGGGTTTTAATTAAAATGAGTGGAACCGCGATAGCAGCTTTTTCTTGTGCTTTAGGGAGACTTGCAGCTCTTCTACGGAATGAAAAGGGGCAGCCAGCAGGCAGTGCCGGTCTTGAATTATTTGTAGATAGTGTAAGTTTATCACATAAGATTGGTGAATCTGGACAAAGGTCTCACTGTAACTGCATAAGTTTTCGGCGCGCAAATTTCCTCTGAGGCGTACGAAAGAGCCGTCCCTCAGTGCCACTTCCCAACTTTTTTGGGTAGAATTATACCGGAAGTAGCCAATGTCGTTCGGACGTAACACACGCAGGTTGCCTGTAACGGTGTGAATGAGCAGAGGCTTTCTAAGTCTCAGGTCGGACAGTTTTCTTAAATGCTCCAAAGCTGTTTTGTATCGTTGGATGTGGGTGGATTCCATTCGCTATGATTTGTATGTTCACCAAATATAGCGGGTTTGACAAGAGGAAAAAACACGGGAAACCGTGATTTGTATTTTGAGGTACGAAGGAGTCCCCCCCCTCGATAGGGAAGCTACTGATAAGGATTCGGGTAGTACCGTTGTCCTTTCTCTTATTGGGGGATATGGGCGAGGGGCAGCAGTTGGCGGAGGTTTATCCAGCCCAGTTCTCACGGTCCAGGTTACGATAGCTGATGGCTTCGGCCAAGTGTTCCGGGCGGATAGTGGCACAGCCTTCCAGGTCGGCGATGGTACGCGATACTTTCAGAATGCGGTCGTAGGCCCGGGCAGACAGGTTCAGTCGGTGCATGGCATTTCGTAAGAGTTCCAAACCGGCAGTGTCAGGCTGGGCGTAACGGTGCAGGAGTCCCGGTGTCATCTGGGCGTTGCTGTAGATACCGGGCTGGTCGGCAAAGCGTTGGGCCTGTATCTGCCGGGCACGGATTACCCGTTCGCGGATGGCGGCACTGCTTTCTCCCGGCGTGTTTCTGGCTATTTCCTCGAAAGGGACGGGGACAATCTCTACCTGTATGTCAATACGGTCGAGCAGGGGGCCTGAAATCTTGTTTAAGTAGCGTTGCACCTGTCCCGGACTGCACACACAGGGGCGTGTCGGATGGTTGTAATAGCCGCAGGGACAAGGATTCATAGAGGCTATCAGCTGGAAATTGGCAGGATATTCCAGGGCGTATTTCGCCCGGGAGATGGTGATTCGATGGTCTTCGAGTGGCTGACGGAGCACTTCCAGCACACTTCGGCTGAATTCGGGAAGTTCATCGAGGAATAACACTCCGTTGTGGGCCAAGCTGATTTCACCAGGCTGAGGCGTGGCGCCTCCGCCTACCATGGCTACCTGCGAGATAGTGTGGTGCGGACTGCGGAACGGGCGGGTGGCAATGAGGGAGGAGCCTTTCTTCAGTTTCCCGGCCACCGAATGGATTTTGGTGGTTTCCAGACTTTCTCCCAGTGAAAGGGGCGGAAGGATGCTGGGCAGGCGTTTGGCCATCATGGATTTTCCACTGCCAGGGGCGCCGATGAGCAGTACGTTGTGGCCTCCGGCAGCGGCTACCTCGAGAGCCCGTTTCACGTTTTCCTGTCCTTTCACTTCTGCAAAGTCGAAGGGGAATGTGGATTGATGCTTATAAAACTCTTCGCGTGTGTGGACGACTGTGGGTTGTAGTGTATGGCCGCCGTTCAGAAAATCGATGACTTCCGTAATTTTTTCTGCACCGTACACGTCCAGATTGTTTACCACAGCTGCTTCCGATGCGTTCTGTTGCGGGAGAATGAGGCCTTTGAATCCTTGCTGGCGTGCGGCGATAGCGATGGGAAGAGCACCTTTAATCGGTTGCAGGCTTCCGTCCAGACTCAGTTCTCCAATAATCAGATAATCTGCCAGGTGTTCAGTCGCTATGGTTTCGTTGGCCGCCAGGATTCCGATGGCCAAGGGCAGGTCGTAAGAGGCTCCTTCTTTCCGGATGTCTGCCGGTGCCATATTGACCACAATCTGGCGGGTCGGGAATTTGTATCCGTTTACTTGCAGGGCCGAGACAATCCGTTCATGGCTTTCCTTTACGGCTGAATCGGGGAGTCCCACCAGATAAAACTTTATGCCGCGTGAGCAGTTCACTTCAATGGTGACAATGGTGGCGTCGATGCCTTGCACTGCGGCGCCGAAGAGTTTGACTAGCATTTAAGGTCGGTTTTTAAAGGATGTTTTATTTTGTTTTCTTATCTTCCGCCGCCAAGGCTTCCAGTTTATCCCTGAGCTCATTTCCATAGAGGTTGCATCCTAGGATTTTCCGGTTCCGGTCTATCAGGACGTTGAAAGGAAGGTCATGCACTTGTAGCTGTTTGATAATCGGATTATCCCATCCTTTGTAGTCGCAGACTTCAATCCATTGTTCGCTGTCTTTTTCCGTATGGTCCAGCCATTCCGTTTTCTGGTAATCCAAGGAGAAATTGACAACCCTGAGGTTTTTTTTCAGCGTGGTTTGACATAAAGCGTACAAAGAATCTTTACGGTTCAGGCTTTCCGGATTCCAGCTCGCCCAAAAGTTGAGGAGTGAATATTGTTTCTGATTGCTGCCGCTCCATGACAGGTATTCACCGTCTCTTTTCTTTATGGAGATATAGTTCAGGTAGGTCGGATTGCTTTTCTCTTTGTCGGGTATCTTTTGCAGCACTTCACTTAATATCCGGCAATCCTTTATTTTCCCGGTGAGCGGCTCTGAGAGTTTTGCCAGAAGAGTCAGGTCCGGATTTTCAGTCTGGCTGAAATACTGCCACAAGATATAGGCAGAAGCGTAGGATTGCGGATGGCTTTGAATAAATGTTTCCGCCTGTTGTCTGATTTGTGTAGGGTTGGTGAGTGTCTGAATCGCCTGCCGGAACTCCTGATATTCATCGTTGGGACCGTTCCCTTTGATTTCCGGACGGGCAAAGCTGCCCTTTATGGAAACTTCCCATCCTTTGTCGGCAAATACGGGAATAGATTTTCCTGAATCATTGACCAGACGGAACAGGTTCAGCGTATCGGGGGTAAACGTATAAGTGAACTTGCCATCTCTTGGATAGATGGTGTCCAGTCGGGCTTCTGGATCGTCGAATACGACCAGTATCATGTCGGAGGTAAAACCGTTTAGTTCGCCTTTCAGTTCAAATTCCTTGCTTTGTTGGCAGGAGTCCAAGCAGAACAGGAGGTACGCGGAAAAGAGAAGCAGGTATAACTTTTTCATAAACTGAATTTTATTTTTGCGAAAATACAATTTTCATTTTATAATCTTGCACGTTCGTCGCATTCTTTCCGGGGAAGGCATAAAAAAACCGGAATCACGCGGGGTGACTCCGGTTTTAATCAGTAATTTATCGGATTACTTTATTTCGTTTGCATATTTTGCAAATTCACGGTCGTTCTGAGCTTTAGCAGCCAAAGTAGCATCCTGCTGTTTTACTTTGTCCATGCTGCTCTTAACCAAGTCAGCGTTGTTGGTTCTAGCGCCTACAATTGCCATCAGGTAGTTAGTGTAAGCGTCCGGATTCTTCACTGCAGACAGAGTAGATTTAGCTTTGTTGTAATCCTTAGCCAGGATCTGAGCCAAAGCAGCTGAGTTTGTCTTCGTGTCACCGAATGCCTGTACGGCACGGTCATACTGGCCTTGTTTGATGTACAAGTTACCCAGAGCTTCGTTTGCAGTGTTTGCACCTGTTGATTTGCTCAAGTAAGTTTCAGCGTCAGCTACGTTACCCTTAGTCAGTGCAATCAAACCAAGGTTGGTGTTCACTTCAGCAGCGTTAGCGTTCTTGCTGGCAGCCTGTTTGAAGTAGTTTTCAGCAGCAGCCAAGTCGCCGTTAGCATAAGCCATCATACCCAGGTTGTTGTAAGCACGATAGTCGTTCGGATACAGTTCTACAGTTTTCTTGTAGATAGCTTCCTTACGTGCGTTATCGTTAGTCAGAGTAGCAGCATACAGCAATTCATCGTTGCTCAATACTTTTGCGTCAGTATCGAATGCAGCGTTGATTTCTTCGTCGCTACGTCCGATTACATCGTAGTTGGCAGTCAAGCGAGCACGACGCAACTGCGGCAGGATTTCGTCAGCCAAAGTTTTGTAAACTGAAGAAATGTTCTTGATTTCAGTTTCGCGCTGTTCAGGATCGCTGTACATAGAAAGCACACGCAAGATCAGGTCTTTATCCTGGATGTTTGATTTAGAAACCAATTCCTGGAATCCGTCCCAGTCCTGAGCTGTGTATTTAGCATCTACTTCAGTTTCAATTTTACCTTTCTTCAGCTGCTGGTTCATATACTTTTCAGTATTGTTCTGACGGTTTTCAGCCAGTGTAGTGTTCAGTTCTACACCACCATCAGGTGAAGCGTAAGCAGAAATTTCGATGTTGTTCAGTTTGTAGTTCTTAGTGTCACCGGCTACAGCAACCACCTGTTTGTGGAATGCTTTCAAGCTGTCTGACTTCAGTTCGCTGGCACGCAGGTTAGCTTGCTGAATCAAGAACATGATTTGAGCTTCCTTAGCCTGTTTGATGATACGCTGGAATGCATCCGGAGCGTAAGCAGCGTTAGCTGAGTTTACAGTCGGAAGTTCTGAAGTAGCGATTACACCGTCGGCAATCTTTACAGAAGGAATAGTGTATTCTTTTTTACCTTTCTTAATTTTGAAATCCAGGTAAAGTTCAGACTTAGCCATTTCAGGAACATAGTCGAAAACGGCTTTCATAGTATAAGTACCACCAGTCTTGTAAGAGATAGTCTGGTCGTTACCTTGTACTTTTTCGCCCTGGAATGTAGCCGGCTGGCCTTTAGCTTCGCCGCCTTCCCATCTCAAAACCGGGGTAACTTCAACGGTTGCGTTTTTCTTGAAGTATTTTTCCGGGAATTTACCTGTAATGGTTACAGGCACCTTACCACCAATAGCTTCCAACACTTCAGGGTTGGTTGTGAAGTAGTCAGGAGACAATTCGCCCATCTTGCTACATGAAGAGAAAGCAAGGACTAACAATGCCACTAACGGCAAATACAACTTCTTAATCATGATGTTAAATATTTAGTTTGTATAAATGAATAATTCTATTCATATTTGGGGGCAAAGATAAGAAAAACTCTATTATGTGTTAATCATTGTCCGCTTTTTTTTGAGGAATCATTGGGAAAAAAGCTTAAAAAATGGGGATTTTATTCATTTTTGTGTAAATTACGCGGGTGATGTTCCAGGATTTCCTGCCGCAGGCGGCTACGGTCAAGGTGGGTGTAGATTTCCGTGGTGCCGATGCTCTCATGTCCGAGCATGCATTGTATGGCCCGCAGGTTGGCTCCTCCCTCCAGCAGATGGGTGGCAAACGAATGTCGGAAAGTGTGGGGGCTGATGGCCTTTTTCAGGCCGGTTTGTGCGGCCAGTTCCTTGATGATATGAAACACCATGATGCGCGAGATGTTCTTCCCGAACCGGCTGATGAACACAAAGTCCTCGTATCCCGGTTTGATCAGTCCTTGGTTCCGGTCGGCAAAATAGAGCTGCAGTTCGTGGATGGCCCGTGGGGAAATCGGTACCAGCCGTTGCTTGCTTCCCTTTCCTTCCACCCGGATAAACTTTTCTTTCAAGTACAGGTCCGAAAGCCTGAGGTTGCACAGTTCCGATACACGCAGTCCGCAGCTGTAGAGCGTTTCCAAAATGGCCCGGTTGCGCTGTCCTTCGCGTGAGCTGCGGTCGATAGCCCCGATCAGGCTGTCAATTTCTTCCACGCTCAGCACGTCGGGCAGATGCTTGCCAATCTGTGGTGATTCCAATAACTCGGAAGGGTCTTGTGCGATGTAATCGTCGAGCACCAGAAAACGGAAAAAAGAGCGGATGCCCGACAGGATTCGGGCTTGCGAGCGGGGGTGGATGCCGATGTCGCGAAGTCCGGCCGAAAAGGTTTCCAGGTTTTCCAGTGTCACGTCGGTGAAGTCGATGCCTTCCAGCTCCAGAAAGGCCAGCAGTTTGTCCAAATCCGTGAGGTAAGCTTCTACGGTGTTGGCAGAGAGCGACTTTTCCAGCTTCAAGTATTGCTTATACTTTATTATTATGTTTTTTTTATCGGCCTTTTTCATTTCTTTTTCGTATCTTTGCGCCAAATTCTTCTACAAAAGTATTAAAAGTTCAGCAGAAGTAAACAGATGAAAATACAAATAATCAATGGCCCGAACATTAATCTGTTAGGCAAACGGGAACCTTCCATTTATGGAGCCGAATCTTTTGAAAGTTATTTGGAAAAATTGAAAGAACGGTATCCGTCGATTGAGTTTGCGTATTACCAGTCGAATGTAGAAGGGGAACTGATCAACAAAATTCATGAAGTAGGCTTTTCATACGACGGTATAGTGCTGAATGCAGGTGCCTACACCCATACTTCCATCGCTTTGCAGGATGCCATCCGTGCCGTGACCACTCCAGTCGTGGAGGTTCACATCTCGAATGTGCACAAACGGGAAGAGTTTCGTCATAAATCCATGATTTCCTGTGCCTGTGTAGGCGTTATCTGCGGATTCGGCCTGGATTCCTATCGTCTGGCCGTAGAATCCTTTTTAGTAGACAACAACAAATTATAGTATATTTATTATGATGCTTAAACAAACAAAGATCGTTGCGTCCATCTCGGACTTGCGCTGCGAAGTAGATTTTATCAGAGACCTTTTTAATGCAGGTATGAACGTGGTACGTATGAACACCGCACATGCCAGCCGTGAAGGTTTCGAAAAGTTGATTAATAATGTGCGTACCGTTTCCAACCGTATCGGTATCCTGATGGATACAAAGGGACCGGAAGTACGTACTACGGCCAGTGCAGAAGGCCCGATTGATTTCAAGACCGGTGAAAAAGTACGTATTGTAGGCAATCCGGAACAGGAAACCACTCATGAGTGCATTTCGGTGACTTATCCGGGATTTGTACACGATTTGTCTGTGGGCGCTGACGTGCTGATGGACGACGGCGAACTGGAACTGAAGGTCATCGACAAAAACGAAGATACGCTTTTCTGTGAAGTCTGCAACGACGCGACTTTGGGAAGCCGCAAGAGTGTGAATGTGCCGGGCGTGCGCATCAACCTGCCTTCTCTGACAGAAAAAGACCGCAACAATATCCTTTATGCCATCGAAAAGGACATCGACTTCATCGCTCACTCTTTCGTGCGCAACCGTCAGGATGTATTGGACATCCGTGAGATTCTGGATGCACACCACAGCGACATCAAGATTATCGCCAAGATTGAGAACCAGGAAGGTGTGGACAACATCGACGAAATCCTGGAAGTGGCCGACGGTGTGATGGTAGCCCGTGGCGACCTGGGTATCGAAGTGCCGCAGGAACGTATCCCGGGTATCCAGCGTATCCTGATTAAGAAATGTATCCTGGCCAAGAAGCCGGTTATCGTGGCTACGCAGATGCTGCACACGATGATTAACAACCCGCGTCCGACCCGTGCCGAGGTAACCGATATCGCCAATGCCATCTACTACCGTACCGATGCCCTGATGCTGAGTGGTGAAACAGCTTACGGTAAGTATCCGGTAGAAGCCGTGAAGACCATGGCGAAGATTGCGGCTCAGGCAGAAAAGGACAAGATGGAAGAAAACGATATTCCTATTCCTTTGACTCCGGCCAATACCGATGTGACGAGCTTCCTGGCCAAGCAGGCGGTACGTGCTACGAACCTGATGCCGATTCGTGCCATCATTACCGACAGCTTCAGCGGTCTGACTGCCCGCAACCTGGCTGCGTTCCGCGGCAAATATCCGGTGCTGGCCATCTGCTACAAAGAAAAGACCATGCGTCACCTGGCGCTGTCATACGGTGTGGAAGCAATCTATATGCCGGAAAAGGCCAACGGACAGGAATACTACTTCACTGCCCTGCGCAAGCTGATTAACGACGGTGTGCTGGCCGAAAATGAAATGGTGGCTTACTTGAGCGGTGGCAAACAGGGAACTCATACTTCTTTCCTGGAAATCAATCAGGTGGGCGACGTGCTGAAAAGCGAAGAAGAATACGTGTTGCCCAACCGTAACCGTTACTTGTAATCATGAAAGAGACAGACGCGCTCGATGAATACATTCTTCAGCATATCGACGAAGAAAGTGACTACCTGAAAGCGCTGTACCGGGCGACGCACGTGAAACTCCTGCGTCCCCGTATGGCTTCGGGCCACTTGCAGGGAAGAATGCTGAAGATGTTCGTGCAGATGATACGTCCGAAGCAGGTGCTTGAGATAGGTACTTACAGCGGATATTCTGCGCTTTGTCTGGCAGAAGGTCTGGAAGACGGAGCAATGCTCCACACTTTCGAGATCAACGACGAGCAGGAAGACTTCACCCGTCCATGGCTGGAAAATTCTCCGTATGCCGATAAAATCCGGTTTTATATCGGAGATGCCTTGCAGATGGTGCCCGATATGGACGTTGTGTTCGACTTGGCCTTTGTCGACGGAAACAAGCGTTTCTATGTGGAATACTACGAGATGATTCTGCAGAAGATGCATTCCGGCGGCTACATCATTGCCGACAACACCCTGTGGGACGGGCATGTGCTCGAAGAACCGCACCACACCGACACGCAGACCATCGGCATCAAGAAATTCAACGACCTGGTGGCTGCCGACCCACGGGTGGAGAAAGTCATCCTGCCCTTGCGCGACGGTCTGACTATCATACGTAAAAAATAAAGAAGTAATATGGAAACAACCAGACAAAACAAGATTGCCCGCCTCATTCAGAAGGAACTGAGCGAGATTTTCCTTTTGCAGACCAAGTCCATGCCGGGCGTGCTGGTTTCGGTCAGCATTGTCCGCATCAGTCCCGATATGAGTTACGCGCGTGTATATCTGAGCGTCTTCCCTTCGGAGAGAAGTGAAGAAATCGTGAAGAACATCAATGCCAACATGAAGTCCATCCGCTTTGAACTCGGCAACCGGGTGCGCCATCAGCTGCGTATCATTCCGGAACTGAAGTTCTTTGTGGACGATTCGCTGGATTACGCGGAGAAGATTGACGAATTGTTGAAGAAATAACCACATGTAAAAGACCAGTAAGAACTCACAGAAGAGGAGGGCTTTGTTCCCGGGGCTTCTGTGGGTTTTTATTTATCTATCTGAATATATAAATAAGGTATAACGGTGAATTTCCCTTTTTACATAGCCCGGCGCTATTTGTTTTCCAAGAAGTCACACAATGCCATCAATGTGATTTCCGGTATTTCGGTATGCGGAGTGGCGCTTGCCACTCTGGCCTTGGTGTGTACCTTGTCCGTGTTCAACGGTTTTCAGGACCTGGTTTCCAATCTGTTTACGGCTTTCGACCCGGAGCTGAAGGTGGTGCCGGCTGCCGGAAAGGTGTTCGACGGGCAGGACAAGTCCATTATGGCCATCCGGAAAATGCCCGAAGTGGCCTTGGTGTGCGAGTCGCTGGAAGACAATGCCCTGGTGCAGTATCAGGGGCGGCAGGCCATGGCCGTGGTCAAGGGAGTGGAAGACAATTTCACCGAGCTGACTCCGATTGATACCATCCTTTTTGGAAAAGGAGACCTGCTGCTTCACGACGAGGTGGCAGACTATGCCATTCCCGGCGTGCAGTTGCTGGCCAATCTGGGTACCGGTATCCGTTTCCTCGACCCGCTGGAGGTGTATGCCCCCAAGCGTGGGGCCAAGGTGAACATGGCCAATCCGGCTGCCTCCTTCACCGGGGGCAACCTGTTTTCTTCCGGACTGGTGTTTGCCGTCAATCAGGAGAAATACGACGGTTCCTACATCCTAACCTCGCTGAAGTTTGCCCGCAAGCTGTTTCAGTACACCACCGAGGTCAGTGCCGTCAACCTGAAGCTGAAGCCGGGCACCGACGTGGATGCCTTCAAGCGTAAGCTGGGAACACAGTTGGGTGAACGTTTCCGCGTGCTCGACCGCTACGAACAGCAGGCCGATACGTTCCGCATCATGAAAATCGAGAAGTTCATTTCCTATCTCTTTCTCACCTTTATCCTGATGATTGCCTGTTTCAATGTCATCGGTTCCCTGTCCATGCTCATCATCGACAAGCGTGACGATGTGACTACCTTACGCAATCTGGGAGCCAACGACCGGCAGATTGTGCGTATCTTTCTCTTCGAGGGGCGCCTGATATCGTTCATTGGTGCAGTGGCAGGTATCGTGCTGGGCGTATTGCTCTGCTGGTTGCAAGAGACCTTCGGGTTGATTTCACTGGGGGCTTCCGGCAGTTTCATTGTCGATGCCTATCCGGTCAGCGTGCACTGGCAGGACGTGGTGCTGGTGTTTGTCACCGTGCTGGCGGTAGGTTTTCTGTCGGTGTGGTATCCGGTGCGCTACCTGAGCCGCCGTCTGCTGTCGAAATAAGTTGTCCGGTGGGGAGCACGTAGATTTTGTGGGGTGCTCTTCCCTGGGTGTCCAGTTTCTTTTCCTTTACCCATTTGCTCAGGTCTTTCCAGGCCTTCGACTTCTGTAGCCCGGTCAGTTCTCCGTATTTTGTACGTGTGATGAACGGGTATTGTGTCAGGTATTCCATGACCAGGTCCAGTCGTTCCTGTTCCGTGTAGCGTGCAGAACTTTGCTGAAACTTCCATTCGGCTTTGGCCCGTGAGAGCTGTTGTCCGCGGCATCGCTGGTTGAAACTCTTGGCCGTGCGGAACCTCACCTTGTCGAAGCAGATGTTCTGCGCGTGTATTCCGTTTTCATCTGTCACTTCCTTTTCCGCTTTCAGGTTGGCTACGGCGTAGGCCATGTGTCCTATTTCCACGGACTCCCCACGGGCGATGTAGTAAGCCGTCCATTTTTCCACTTCCTCCATCACCCCGATGACCGTGCCTTCCTTGAATCCGGAAGAACGGGCTATCTGCCGGATGATTTCACTGAAGGGTACAGCCCCTCTGGTCACGAGTTTCGGATAAAGCTTCGGGTTCTTGTCTTCGTTTTTTGTTCCCGGTACGGGAAGAAAATCATATTGTGCTTCCATGGTTTTGATGATATGTATAATTGTTTTTTATGTTTTCGCAGGCGGAAACGTATGGTTCCCGCACGGAAGACATACGTTTCTCTTGTGGAAAACGTACGTTTCCTTGGTGGGAAACATCAAAATTTCCAGTGCGAATATAAGAAGATGTGCCGGGGCTTTGTAGACTTATGTAGACCTCTGTAGACTTATGTAGACTTAATGTTGTAATTTTATGCAGAACTGGTGAGATTTTGAAGCAGGACGAGGTAGGCTGGTTTAATAAACAGTTATCTTTGTCATATCAAAAAATGTCAGGATTTATGAAAAGCATATTTATTTATATTGTTCTTGCTGTTTTATCGGTCTTATTTTATGATTGTAGTTTCAGTGTTGGAAACAAGTATCAGCGTTATGCTGACTTTCCAGTGAATAGGAAGCTTGTAGTGGCAGAAGAGATAGATTGCGACGATATTTTTTTGCGCTATCCTTACCGGGTGGAAATAATGGATAGTCTTGCGGTTGTTCTCGACCTGCATCCTGACAGTTGCTTTCTCCATGCATTCACCTATCCGGAGTGGAGATATGTCACTTCATTTGGTAGGCGCGGAGAAGGACCGGAAGAGATACTTTCTGCCGAACGCGTTAGAATCTGTTCTCCTGACTCCGTTTGGGTTCTTGACTCTAACCGTCGTCAGATAACACGCTGGCGAATATCAAATTGTAATGCGGAACGCGCGGAAGAAATATCTTTGGATGACAGACTCATACGTACTTTGGACTTCTGCAAGACTGCTGATGGATTTCTGGTAACAGATTATACTGGCAATTACCGTTATCATGTACTTGACCAACATGGGAAAATCATTCAAAGTGTTGGCCATGTACCGAGTGAAAAGGATGTTGATGATTCCGATAAGCCAGCTCTATCTCAGGCATGGCGCAGTTTTATGGATTATAATCCGAAGAATGGTGTGCTAGCAATTGTAACACAACTTGGTGAGGTTGTCGAGTTGTTTAATCTAAAGACCGGAGAGCACAAGGTCTATTATGGTCCGGGAGGTGAGCCAGTGTTTTCCGTCTTAGCTAGTGAAGCCATGCCAAAAGGTATTAAAGGCTTTAATGATGTGGTGGTTTCAGATTCATGTATATATGCTATTTTTGATGGTACACCATTCAAAGACCGTATCAATTCGTTGCGATCAGGCAGGAAACTTTCAGCCGGAGGTAATAATATTTATGTATTCGGCCTTGATGGCTATCCACTGAAAAAAATGTCAACAGAATGTTCAGCTTTTGGTATTGAGTTTATAAGAGGTAATATCTATATTGTAGGCAATGATAAAGATATTCCTTTGTATTCATATAAATGTCCATAAAATTGCAGATGAAGATAAAGAGACATAAATAACTTCTCTTCGGCCTTTCTTACAATAAGAGTTTTTGATGTATACTGTTACAATTCATAGGGAGAACATTTATTAAGAGCCTTATCTGATATTTCTAAGAATATCAGATAAGGCTCTGTAATTCGTATGAAAATTTACTGAGTTGGATAGAGTTATCCTGACTTTTATTGGCATGAATCATAATTAAAGACTAATTTGTAACCTTTTCCTCTAATGGATACAACATTGATGTCCAAAATTGCGATACATTCTTTTAGTGATTTAATTAAGTGATAAGCCCGATCTTTTGTTTCTACACTTTCTACTTTTTCATATAGTTTGGATATGTCAGCATGTGATAAGAAGAAATCCTCCTTTGAAATAAACTTACGGAAAATTTTTATATTATAGCCGCTTAGAATAACTTGTGTGTTGTTGTATCTTAAAGTATTGTGATTATTGTCCCAGTAATATCCTTCATGAATCTCAATCCATTTAGTTGATTGGTATTTTCTTTGTTTTATAAGGTTTCCATCCTCATTATTTATCCCTTTTGAGAGATTTTCTTTTTTGTTTCTATTATTATAGATTATGTAGCAGGTTATCGGAATGAGCATTACAGCAAATAGAATATATGTATTTATATTATTCAGTAAAAGTACATACGCTGGGGTATATATATAAGCCTGTAATATTATATCAGATTTGTTGTTATAGTCTTTTCTAAATTTATATTCCTGTACAAGTGTAGCTTTACTGATAAACTTTTCATCGCGTGAATTATACTTTTTCCCGTTGTATGAATATCCAATGGCTGTATTAGTGTATTTGTTTATTTTATGCATTTCATCTCTGAACAAACTGTCTAAATGATTTCTTTCTGAGTCTTTTGCAATAAAATAGGCCTGATCACTCCAGTTTTTCTTTTCTTCACCTCTTATTTCATTTGGAGAATTCTTTTGATGATACTGTACGTTAATCTGTGAGATATACAGATCCTTCTCCTTGTTGATGGCATTTGCGAAAGCATTTTTAGCGCTTTCGGTAATATTTATCTTTTTTGTATTGAAATTTACGCAGATTACAATAATTGTTATTAGTGCGTATATAATATATGCAAAGATACGTTTTGGTTTAGTCCATTTCATGATTTGAGTCTTGTTTTCTGAAAATAATCTGAAACAAATTAGAAATCTTCCTGAAATTATATATAGTTAAATGCCTGATAAACAGAATAATGTGATTTTCTTCAGAAAATTTTCAGCGTTTTTTTATTATTTATTACCTAACTTTATCGCAAAAATAAAAAAAACTGAAAAGTTATGAAAGCATTATTATTTTTAATTTTAGTAGTATTATGTGCCTGTTTTGATTCGCAGCAAGGTAATGAATTGAAGTCATTAGAAATGGACCAACTTTTATTGAATAATGTAGAAGCATTGGCTAATGATGAAGGGGTTAATTATTTTTGTTATGGTGAAGGTGACATTGATTGTCATGGTATGAAAGTTGAATTTAAAGTAGAAGGTTTGAGTTTAGATTATTAACCGTACTAAAATCATAATTTCAAACTGTAAATGAGAAATCTTATTTTTATCATATTTTCTTCTTTGTTTCTTTTTTCTTGCACAGATGATAAGAAACATGATATTGAAGTTTTGGTTAAGGAATGGAATAGCAAGGAAATTCGTTTCCCCGAAAATCCTGTATTTACGCGCTACGTAACAGATACGATTCCTTATAGGATTCCCAGGACCGACTACAAGGTAGTGGTTTTTGTTGACTCTGTAGGATGTATCAGTTGCAAGCTTCAACTACCAAGATGGAAGGAGTTCATGCATGAGGTGGATTCACTTAGTGGCGGAAATGTCCCATTTATATTCTTCTTCCAGACAAAGAATGTACGTGAATTGAGATACATCTTGAGGCGCGACAATTTTTCGCATCCTGTATGTATAGATACGGAAGACAGTTTCTATAAACTGAACCGGTTTCCCGGGGAAATAATGTTCCAGACATTTCTGGTTGACTCTGAAAACCGTGTGAAGGTAATAGGGAACCCCATCCACAATCTGCCTGTAAAGGACCTTTACTTCAAGGAAATAGCGGGAATTGAAGCAGTTTCAATGCCGGTCACCACGATTCAGGCAGATTCTACGGAATATCACTATGGTGTGGTAGGAGAAAACATGACTGTAAGCAGGAAGATTATCCTGAAGAACACAGGAAATGAAGTGTTCAGAATAAAGGGAACAACAACATCATGCGACTGCATGACTGCGGAATACGACTGGGATGAGATTCCACCCGGAGGAAAAGCTGCGATGACGGTTGAATACAAGGCAGAAGAACCGGGTGATTTCTGGCGAACCATAACGATATATGGCAATATCCCCGAGAAATCCTTTACTTTGGACTTTTGGGGTACTGTTAGGAAGTGAGAGATAAAAAAAGAGTGGAGATATGAATTACCTGTCTACAAACAATGAATATCATATTCCACTCCATGTTAAACCCATCCGATCGAAGAAAGGAGGTGTTACCGATGCAAAGGTACTAATAATCAAACAGACTTACAAATCAAAGGTTTGGACATGAAATCAAACAATCATTATGTTAATTCTAAACGTTAAAACAATGAGAACAAAAACTATAAAAGCCGGCATTGTAGCCGCATTTGCATTGATTGCAGGATATACTGTATATAATTCACAGAAAGAGGTCGCTCTGTCAGACATTGCCATGGAAAATGTAGAAGCATTAGCTGTTAGAGAAAGCAATAGAGGGTGTACAGCTGACCGAAATGCTATCTGTGAAACAAGTCATAATGATTATCCTGAATACAGAAATAATTAAACATTAAATTCCACATTCCCCTTTTTCTCTTAGGAGGAAAAAGGGGAATAAAAACAATATTTTGATTATTTATGAAGCCTATTTTTTTCATTTTTGTTTTATTTCTAACCATATCATGCGTAGAGAAAAAAAAATATTCAAGTGCCAAATATTTATACCCAACAGACAGCTTGCAAGTAGAAGTAGGTTCACCTTCATTAATAAAAATAGCAGGCAATCAACTATTCACAGACAAATCTTTTGCTGATTCTTTTAACATAGATGTTATAGACATAGAACATGATTCCATAATGTATTCATTTGCCAAAAAAGGACAAGGGCCCAATGAGTTCCTACAAATAACCAGTATGGATATTTTTAGAGAAAACCAAAACTGGTATATTGCATTATTTGATAATCTCCTGCGAAAACTTGTAGTCTACTCTATTGATAGTTTAAATTATCACAAAGGGCAATGCCCACCAGTGTGCGAAAAAGAATTACCTGTAAACAGTCGTTTTTTGGAAATATACAAAATACAGAACGGATATATAGCTACTGGAAGGACCGAAAGAAAATATACCTTACTAGATAAGGATATGAAATGTCTCAGCACTTTTGGAAACTATCTAACTTGTGACAACAAAGACACGGATTACATGTCCCTATCAAAAGCCAATTACGGACGTCTATATTTGTCAAGCGACAAGACCTCAGTAGCCAGTGTTGTCTTCATGTCTGGAACCTTATCCGTTCTCACCCTGCACAATCAGCAACTTACCCCTGCATGGAGTTATGAAGCTTCAGGATTCGAGTACGCTGTAAACGGACGTAATTTAAAACAACTTAGTCCCACCGGATATCTGGCTGCAGGATTTACAAAGGAAAAAGTAGTAGGTCTCTATTCAGGAGAAGAAAAAAATGGAAAGACAAACTATGGAAATGAATTTCATATTTTCAGTACACAAGGAGAACTGCTGAACAAATACAAGATATCATCCCAGCTGTATAACTTCTGTATCTCAGAAAAAGACGGTCTGATTTATGCTATATCCTATGAGAATGATCCAAAGATTATTATTTATAAACTTTAGTAATTCACTGCTTCCGGAGAAGTTTTACCACAGCTTAAGCTGCCTAAGGCCATCACCCTCCGGAGTATTAGCTGTGAGGTCTGTTTGATTAAATATATACTTGATGTCGCCTATTTTGAAATGAAATGAAGATTTGGCTTCAACATATAGTGTTTCTTCGTAATGATAAGCAGAAGATAGTCACAGATAGCTATCCATATCTGTGTGTGCACGCATTCTGGGTGGTTTCATAGAATGTCTTTATGTGCAGATGCTGCTCATCCATTTAAAGAACAATTTAATTTGCCATATCTTCCTTTACAATTCGGCAATGGTCAAGTCATCAAGCTTGAAGTTGTTGGCGAGAAAACGGTAAACCGTATTTGTATTGAAGCCTTCATATACAATAAGTCTAAGAGAATCAGGATACTTCTAAGAAGTAAGTGGCCCAGTCAGCTTGATGGTTTCATCAGAGAAAAGTCCGGCTGATTGATCTATCTCTCAAATGTCGAGATGCCCCCCTAAGATCCATAAAGGTATGCATCTTGATTGCTCCTCTCTCATTATGAAACTGGCTATGGACAAAACCTAAGACATAGTTTTCTACATCAAGAGAAATCGGAATGATTCAATACTGCATATTTACATAAGATGATTTTGGGGGTTTATGTGTTTTGGATATTTTATATATCTGCTTGGACAACAAAAGAATGGTGGATAGAAAAAACGCTTAAAATAACAGAAACTAACCTTAAGAAATAAGAAAAGGGTATGGGATACTACGAGTGTGTCAGCCTGAAGCTGTGTATGGCACGATTCCTCATAGGAAAAGCTCTATTGCTGAATGTCCCAATGCTAAGAAGCATTATACATCAGTAGTGATAGTGATGAATGGTATGTTCAATAGTGAATCATGGTTGTGAGATTATGAAGAGATATTTTGATATAATAATGAATATTGCTTTTGTATGTGTAAGTTTATTCTTAATGTGGATTCTGGCACAAGTGTTTGTGTTTTCATCGTTCCGAATACCAAGTGACTCTATGTCGCCGGAACTCAAAGAAGGGGATTTCGTGCTTGTGTGGAAACCTGTCGTTGGGGCACGTCTGTTTAACCTGAACAAATCTCTCAATTTAGAACAGACAGAAATTTACCGCTTACCGGGATTCAGAAATATAAAGCGCAATGATGTGGTAGTTTTCAATTTCCCGCATCCAAACGACTGGAGCCATATAGAGATGCACATAATGAAGTATTATATCAAGCGCTGTATCGGATTGCCCGGAGATACGCTCTCCATAAGGAAGGGGATGTTCAAGGTGAAAGGTGTAGACATGCCCTTGGGGAACGTAGCCTCACAGAAGCACATAGGATTGACGCGTCCCGAGGATTTTCCGGAGGGCGTGTACAGGTGTTTCCCATACGACTCCCTGCTGGACTGGAATATACAGGAGTTCGGACCTCTGTTTGTTCCCGGAGAGGGGGATGTGGTGAAGATGGACCGTACGGGTGGAGTATTGTACCGCAAACTCATTGAATGGGAACAAGGAAAGAAGATGTATATAAAGGGAGATACAGTACTGCTGAACGACAGTGTGATAACTTCTTACCAGTTCCGTAAGAACTATTATTTCGTGGCGGGAGACCGTGGGGAGAACTCACAGGATTCCCGTTACTGGGGGCTGCTTCCGGAGGAGTATATCGTGGGGGTGGCTTCAAGGGTATGGAAATCTGTGGACAGCTATACAGGCGATATTTGCTGGGACAGGGTATGGAAGAAGATTGAATAAAAAGGAATATGGAACTTTTTTGAGCGAGCTATGCATATTATGAATGTTGAACTAAGGAAATGGTTATGCAGGGTCATACCGTGGTTGGCAGGTCTACTGCTTGCAGGACTTGCGGGTGGAACCGTGCTGGTGACAGACGGAAGTTTACCGTCCGACCTTCAGGGAACGCAGTGGATGTGGCTTTCTGCCGTGATGACTGTTGTATTGCCTTTGTGGCTTGCCGGATATATTGTGAATCCACAGCGGACTGTCCGTATTGTGTCGGAGACAGTACAATGGGTGCTGATGGGATTCGGGGCAGTGGAGGCTCTGCATGGTCTTGGTCAGATTGCAGGTATATATCCGTCAAACCATTCGCTTTTTGTCCTTACGGGAACATTCTATAACCCGGGTCCATATTCAGGCTATCTGGCGGCAGTTCTTCCGGTAGCCCTGTACCGGATATTAATATTGAACGGGAAGAAAGACCGTCTTTCGGTTGTGCAGTATTATCTATCGATGTGTGTGCTGTTGCTGATATGCTGTGTGCTTCCGGCGGGCATGAGCCGTGCGGCATGGTTTGCTTCCCTGATTTCGTGCGGATATGTGGTTCTCAGGGTTTACCGTGTGAAAGTAAAATCGTTTGTATCGGAACACAGATATGCCGTATTAGGCGTGCTTATTGTCGGTGCGCTGTTTGCCTCCGGTGCGTATTTCATGAAACGTGATTCGGCAGACGGCCGTTTGCTGATAGGAAAGATAACTTCCCAGGCCATTGCCGGCAATCCTTGGGGTGAAGAAAATGGAAGGACATTTTCCGCCATTTACGGTGATGCCCAGGAAAGATACTTCACTGATTGTGAATATTCGGAGTCGGAGGCATGGGTGGCCGGAACACCCGATTTTGCCTTCAATGAATATCTGCAGATTGCAGTTGAATATGGTGTGTGGGTATCCGTATTGTTTATAACTTTAGTACTTGTGTTGTTGAAGATAGCCGGGAGCCGTAAATCTCTTGCGGGAATGGGCGGATGCCTTGTATCGCTGATGGTATTTGCATGCTTTTCCTATCCGCTGCATATCCCGGCTATTGTTTCTGTATGGCTATTGGCGGTAATTGTACTCAGTGGCGAGGGCCTGGTTATGATAAGGCGTAAAAGGTATGCTGTAGCAGTCCTGCTATCGGTTGTTGTGGCCGGATTAACAGCTTCGGTGAATAGGTATGGTATGTACTCCGCACGCACACGGGCTGTTCGCCAGTGGATGCCTGTCAGGGTTCTGTATCATTCCGGAGCATTTAGGGCGGCAGTGGAAGAATATGGAAAGCTTTATGATAAAATGTCCTGGCATAAAGATTTCTGTTTTGAGTACGGAAGGGCATTATACAAAACCGGAAGTTACGGCAAAGCAGAAAAGGTTCTTTTGAAAGCCATGACGGTGAGCGGAGATCCGATGATATTGAATATTCTGGGACGCAGTGCGCAGGAGAGCGGAGAGTATGGGAAAGCGGAGATGTATCTGCTACGTTCCACCCGCAGATTGCCGGAGCGCGTATATCCCCACTATCTGCTGGTTAAGCTTTATGCTGAACCCGAGTATTTTGACAGGGTAAAGCTTGTCAGGGAGGCAGAGTATGTGCTTAACGCTGAACCTAAGGTGAATTCTACCGCTATAAGGGAAATGCGGCAGAAGGTGGAGAAGCTTTTGGAAAATAAAAAATTGTGGAAGAATAAATAAAAGAATAATATAAAATCGGGTAGGATATGGAAAAGAGTGGAAATATGAATTACGTGTCTGCAAACAATGAACATCATGTTCCACTCCATGTTAAACCCATCCGATCGAAGAAAGGAGGTGTTACCGATGCAAAGTTAATTATAAAATCATAATTGAGAGAATTGAGGTTTATTTCCTCTAATGTATTAATAAAAACAACTATAATAAAAAATTTTTATGAAAAAGTCTGTTTTTAAATTTTTATTTGCAACAGCATTTACATTGGTAGCTGGTTATAGTGTTTATTCTTCACAGCAGGATGCTGAAATGTCAGACTTGGCTTTGGCTAATGTAGAAGCATTGGCACAAAGTGAATCTAATTGTGCTGAGTGGATAAAAAAACAATGTTATTTAGTTTTTACTACCGATTATGGAATTGATTATTATGCTACATGTCCTGAAACTACAATGGGTGGAATCGGAGAATGTGGAGCTATAGAATCTCATAAACCTGCTGGTATGTCAATAATTAGTGAATGTCTAGAATGTATACGTGAATATTAAATTATTCTCATTAGAATATTTAATAACTTTAAAAACAGTTTTAATGATTTAAAGAAGATCTATTTACAACTTGCGCATTCGGTAAGATCCAAAGTGCGCAAGTTATTTTAAAATTTTTATTTAACATTATCATTTAAAGAAAGATGAAGCCTATTATATTATTAGTTCTGCTTATATCCTTTTTTACTGTTTCATGTGATAGAGTTACAGAAAAATCTTCTAATATCGCTCAGAAATATATTACAGATTCATGTACAGTCATTTCACTTGAAAAGAAGGAATTACCTATAGATTTGCTTTATCCTACAGATATTCAGGTTGTGGATACATTCCTGCTGATTTTACAACATCATAATGAAAATATTATACAGGCATATAGCACTTTGTCATTAAAACATCTGGGAAGTTTCCTTAAAAAGGGAAGCGGGCCAAATGAGGTTATGACTTTCGGATTGATAGCACAATCGTATACAGAGTCGGGAAATCCCAAAGTTATAATACAGTCCTACCCTAATTATCTGGGTGTTCTTGACATAAAACGTTCTCTTGAATCAGGACAGACGGTATATGATAAACAATATAAATTTGAGACCCGTTTGGGGAAAGAACTGTTTTTAGCCTCACATAGTGTCTATGTTTTGGATTCTTTAAATCTGATGATGACAAAAGACCCTTTACGCTCTGGAGTTAAGAAAGACAACAATTTCTTTTGGGAGTTTTATAATACGGATAAGGACATTATAACCCAACGGTTGAAATATGAAGATTTTCCTTATATAAATTCTTTTTTGAAGGAATCTTACAGGGCATTAAAACCAGATCGCTCAAAGGTTGCATTATTCTATAGATTTTTCGATATGGTTTCCATAGCTGATTTAAAATCAGGAAATGTTGTACAGATTATCCCGGAGGGTAAATCTATAAACTCAAGTATAGTAAAAGACATTGATTCACGTTGTCTATACTATAAAATGGGTAAATGTACGGATGATTATATATTTGGTCTTTATGCAGGTGGGTTAAGTGTATTAAAGGAGAATGATTCAAGGTTTAATGAAAACTGTTCTTTGAGGGTTTATGACTGGAACGGGAATTTATTATATAATTATCCATTTGGTGATAACATAAGGATGTTTACGGTAGATGAAGATCAAAGATTCCTGTATGCAGTAACAGATTCTGATTCTATAATCAGATATGATTTGAAGAATGTGTCTGTTTCAAAAAATCTTAAGTTTCAAGAGGAATAGAAAAGTAGATAATATTAATCATTCTGCGGTTTTACCATCAGGCCTATAACACTGAATAACGGGATATCTGATTACATAGAATTTCATCATTTCTCATTTGGGGCATTAGCGGTAAGGAGAATTGGGTATAGATATAATTTAGGTACATTTATTCTTTAGAAGGAGTCAGAAAGTAGATAATTTGTAATAATAAAATATAAGTCATATTTGAATGAAGTATTTATGAGAACACACTACGGATATGTGCTGCCGAAATATTGGCCGGCGGCGAGAAGAAAGATGATACTTCCGGAAAGGAAGGAGTGGAAACATGAATTACGTGCATGTAAACAATGAATATCATGTTCCACTCCATGTTAAACCCATCCGATTGAAGAATTGAAAATCAACGAAGTCAAAGGAGGTGTTACCGATGCAAAGTTAATTATAATAAAATCAGAATTGAGAGAATAGAGGTTTATTTTCATCTAATAAGTAATAACACTACTGTCCAATAAAAGTTGGCTAATCGGTCTTTGAAATTATTGAAATACAGTCTTTTAAGTGGTATTTCTGAATGAAACGGATTTGAATTTGTAGCTTAGCGGTCAAATTGAAGACCGCTTATGAACCAAGATAAATACGTATTCGCTCAACTTACCGCTTTTCTGAACAGAACACAGTTCAACAACTTCGTTCGCAAGTATGATGGTAATCGCTATGTGAAGCAATTCACTTGCTGGAATCAGTTACTTGCTATGATGTTCGGACAACTGAGCAATCGTGAGAGCCTTCGCGACCTAATTGTAGCTTTTGAAGCGCATCGTTCCAAGCAATATCATCTTGGCTTGGGACGCAATCCAATAGCCAAAGCCACCCTCGCTTATGCTAACCAGAATCGTGACTACAGAATCTTTGAAGACTTCGCATTCTATATGATGAAGGAAGCTTGCGAAAAGCGAGCAACCAATATCTTGGAAATTCCAGGAGATAAGTATGCTTTTGATTCAACAACTATTCCGTTGTGTCTAGCCACATTTCCATGGGCGAAGTTCCGAAGAAAGAAAGGAGGTGTCAAAGCTCATGTCTTATATGACATTGAAGCACAAGTTCCTGCCTTCTATACTGTAACCGCAGCATCGAAACATGACTCTACGGCGATGTACTCAATCCATTATGAACCAAATGCTTATTATATATTCGACAGGGCTTATGACTCTTTTAAGGAACTATATCGGATTCACCTGACAGGTTCCTTTTTCGTTGTAAGAGCTAAGACGAACTTGAAATGTACAACGGTTAAATGGAAGCGCAGGATGCCTAAGTATGTACTGACCGATGCTGAAGTGAAACTGAGGGGATATCTCTCAGAGAAGAAATATCCCGAGTCATTCGTTACTACGATGAAGAGGATGACCGTGAGTTTATTTTCCTAACGAATGCAACACATGTCTCTGCATTGGATATTGCCAATCTCTATAAGAAAAGGTGGTTGGTCGAGCTCTTTTTCAAATGGCTAAAGCAACACCTTAAAATAAAGAGGTTCTGGGGTACAACAGAAAACGCTGTCCGCATTCAAATCAGTGTGGCGATCATTACTTACTGTCTCGTAGCTATAGTTCAACACGATATGCAATTGAAACGCTCAACTTACGAAGTTTTGCAGATTCTAAGTATCTCTCTAACGGACAAAACCCACTTACGTGACCTGTTCGATAAGACTAATTTCAATGATGTCAAAGAACTCGATTGTCCCCTTTTTGAAGGACTATTTGATTAAATTTTTAACTCGTCCATTTTTATTGGACACTAATGATGTCTGTTTTTTTGTTATGGTTATGGATTTACACTATAAGAGTGATTTATAACCCGTTGGCGGAATTAAATTGATAAAATAAATCGTTCAGGTATTAAGTATTGTGCATGACAGATAGATGCTATATTAATGTTTAATGAAGTCTTTATATGATTAATGTAAAAGCAATAAAATTAAGGTTAATCGTTATTCAAGGTGCGGTGGTTCTGTTTCTGATGTCAGGATGCGTAAGTAGACCGGACAGGCTGGAATATGCCCTGGAGTTTGCGGGAAAGAACAGAGTGGAACTTGAAAAGGTTCTTGAGCATTATAAAGGAGACACTATGAAATACCGTGCGGCATGTTTCCTGATAGAGAACATGCCACGGTGGTATTCATACGACGGATGGCAGCTGGATACCCTTCATGCTCTTCTGGAAAGGCAGCTGGCAGGCACATTGAGAGAATCGGACAGGATGTGGCACGGGTTTGACTACCACACGCTTGAAAAGGTTTATGATGCAAGGGTGATTACATCGGACTATCTTATCCGTAATATAGAGATGTCATTCAGGGAATGGCAGGAAAGGCCGTGGAACCGCACACTGCCGTTTGAAGATTTCTGTGAGCTTATACTTCCTTATCGTATAGGCAATGAGAGACTGACGGAGTGGCGCACGCTGTACAGGTCGTATTACGGCCGTTTACTGGATTCACTGTATACAGGCAGTGATGTGCTTGAGGCATGTAAGATCATAAATGATGAGCTGGCAAGACAGGACTGCAGGTATTGCGTGGACTGGAATGTTCCACACCATGACGCAATCCATCTTTTTCATACAAGAATAGGCTATTGCAGGGAAAACAGTGACCTGATACAGTATGCCATGCGTTCGTGCGGCATACCCGTAGCCGCCGATTTTATGCCATACTCTCCCGATTACCGCTATTCGCACGAATGGAATGTGGTACGCGATACCACGGGAAAATATATCCAGTTCGGCTATGATGGGATTGACCCATTACGCAACAATACCCAGAGTGACGGACGGAAGAAAGGAAAGGTTTTCCGCTACTGTTTTGCCATGCAGAAAGAGAGGGAGGAAACCTGCAATGCAGCCGGTTGGAATACCGGAGGTATGGAAGGGAAGTACTGGAAGGATGTTACGTCCGGATATTTCGGCGAAAATGAGGCAGTGGTCGGGCTGTCTGCTAATGTGAATTCACCGGTAGGACTGGCCGTCTTTTCTACCGGTGGATGGAAGGTTATAGGCGAAGGGATACGTAAAAGTGGCAATAGGGTCTGTTTCAGGAATATCGAGCCATCTATAATCTATATGCCTGTTACTTTAGATTCCAACGTACATCCCGCAGGATATCCTTTCATGCTTTGCAGAGACGGGCATGTGGAGGAGTTTGTGCCCGATACAGTAAACCAAGAGAAGGTGGTGCTCAGCAGGAAAATGGCATTGATACCAAGAGTGGCAGCATGGGGATACTCTCAGATCGGGGCACGTATAGAAGGTGATGTAAATGTTGACTTTGGCAATCCTAAGCTGATAGCCGAAATAAAAGATACCATTGATTATACATTCGGAATATTTGAAAGCAGCTGTCATGTTCCTGTCAAATATGTAAGGTATGTTCCGCCTTTTGGACTGACACAGATTGCTGAACTTAGAATGTATGATGATTCTGAGATGGAAAGGGAAATAAAACTCAGTCCGGTCACAGATTTGCCTTATATTGAAAATGTGACAGATGGCAATATATTGTCGCACTTATATCGTAAAACCGGTACGGTCTCTTCTCCACTGGTATTTGAACTTGACAGACCGTCACGGATAGAGAAGGTGTATTACATCCCGAGAACCGATGATAATTATGTATGGAAGGGGGATGTATATGAACTGTTTTACAATGACGGTGTGAACGGATGGAAATCTTTGGGAACAAGGACTGCCTCCGGCAAGGACATCACATTCTCTGCACCGAAGAATGCTTTGCTATGGTTGCGTGACAAGACCAAAGGAAATGAAGAACAGGTATTTATCTACAGGAATAACAGACAATGGTTTAATTCTGATTTCATATAGGGCACTTGAGTTTGCCATATTGGAAAAAAATATTTATTGAGGAAATATATTTAATATGAGAACACACTACGTATATGTGCTGCTGCTTGCCGCCGGAATGTGGGCCGGCTGCAGCGAGAAAAAAGACGACACTTTCGGAAAGGAAAAGGAAGGAGTGGAAACGGTTCTGCCCTCACAGGCGAACGAGGTGACGGTCATGACGCTGAAGAGGACCACGTTCAACCATGAGCTGGTGAGCAACGGTAAGGTGACGGCCTCACAGTATGCCGACCTTTCGTTCCGCCTCACATCGGAGCCTGTGGCGCACATCTATGTGAAGAACGGCGATGCGGTGAAGAAGGGTCAGAAGATAGCCGAACTCGACCTGTTCACCCTGAAGAACAGCCTGGAGAAGGCGGAGATAGCCCTGCGCCAGTCGGAACTGGAGATGAAGGACGTGCTGATAGGGCAGGGGTATGCGCCCGACCGCATGCAGTCAATCCCCAAAGACATAGTACGGCTTGCCGAGGTGAAGAGCGGCTACGGCCAGAGCCGTGCGGCATACGAGCTGGCGAAGTTCGAGCTGGAGCAGGCGGTGATCACCGCACCGTTCGACGGGGTGGTGGCCAATCTGGAGACGCGGGGTTTCAACCGTCCGGACGGGACGAAGCCCTTCTGCCGCGTGATAGGAAGCGGGGGCATGGAGGTGGCCTTCAAGGTGCTGGAGAGCGAGCTGCCGCTTGTCAGGCGGGGAGACCGGGTGGAGGTGGCCCCGTTTGCCGGGACAGCCGGGGCATGCAGCGGTACGGTGTCGGAAATCAACCCGCTGGTGGACGAAAACGGGCTGGTGAGCGTAAGGGCCAGGGTGAACGGCGGTGCAAGACTGTTCGACGGCATGAACGTGCGTGTGAGCGTGAAACGCTCCGTTCCCGGCCAGCTTGTGGTGCCGAAGACGGCGGTGGTGCTGCGCACGGGCAAGCAGGTGGTGTTTACCCTGAAGGACGGCAGGGCGGTGTGGAACTATGTGACCACCGGACTGGAGAACATGACCGAATATACCGTGACAGGTGACGGCATGGAGGAAGGGGCACAGGTCATCGTGACCGGAAACGTGAACCTTGCGCATGAGGCTCCTGTAAAAGTGATACCTTAAAACATGTCCGTACTATGGTAAGATTTCTGATAAAAAGACCGATAGCGGTACTCATGGCTTTCACCGCCTGCTTCATCGTGGGGCTGGTGACTTACTTCTCGCTGCCCGTATCGCTGCTTCCGGACATAGACATTCCGCAGATCACCGTGCAGGTGAGCGGGGAGAACTCGTCGGCCCGCGAGCTGGAGAATACCATGGTGGCTCCACTGAGAAGGCAGCTCATGCAGGTGTCGGGGCTCAGCGAGATGCGGAGCGAGACGCGCGACGGGTCGGGCATCATCCGCCTGTCGTTCGATTTCGGCACGGATACCGACCTGGCCTTCATCGAGGTGAACGAGAAGATTGACGCGGCCATGAACAGCCTGCCCAGGGATGCGGCAAGGCCGAAGGCCGTCAAGGCGAGCGCGACGGACATCCCGGTGTTCTACCTGAACATGACGCTGAGGAAGGATGTGCCTTACCGGGAAACGGACGGGGACGCCTTTCTGGAGATGTGCACGCTGGCGGAGAACGTGGTGAAGCGGCGCATCGAACAGCTGCCGCAGGTGGCCATGGCCGACATGACGGGGGTGCCGCAGAAGATGCTGCGCATCGTGCCGGATATGGGCAGGATGGAGAGCCTGGGCATGGGCATTGCCGACCTGGAGGCCATCCTCTCGTCGAACAACGTGGAGCCGGGGAGCATGCTGGTGCGCGACGGGTATTATGAATACAACATCCGCATCGCCTCCATCCTCCGTACGCCGGAGGACGTGCGGCAGATCTGGTTCAACCGCAACGGACAGGTGAGGCGGCTGGGGGACATCTGCGACGTGCAGACGGTTACCCGCAACGAGACGGGGCGCTCGCTGGCAGGAGGGAAGCGGGCGGTGACGCTGGCCATCATCAAGCAGGGCGAGGAGAACATGGACAACCTGCGCCGTGAGCTGAAGGAGACCACGGACTATTTCTCCCGCATCTATCCCGACATTGAGTTCAGCATCAGCCGGAACCAGACGGAGCTGCTGGACTATACCATATCGAACCTGCAGCAGAACTTCACGCTGGGCTTCCTGTTCATCTTCATCGTGGCGGTGTTCTTCATCGGCGACGTGCGTTCGCCGCTGGTCATCGGCATCACCATGATTGCCTCGGTGGTGATCACGTTCTTCTTTTTCTACCTCTGCCGGGTCTCGCTCAACGTGATCTCGCTTTCGGGACTGATCCTGGCGGTGGGCATGATGATTGACAATGCCATCATCGTGACGGAGAACGTGTCGCAGTACCGTGAGAAGGGGTATTCGCTGAAGCGTGCGGCCGTGGCGGGAACCTCGGAGATGATCACGCCGATGCTGAGCTCGTCGCTCACCACCATCGCGGTGTTCGTGCCGCTGGTGTTCATGAGCGGGATAGCCGGGGCCATCTTCATGGACGAGGCGTTTTCCATCACGTCGGGGCTGATGGTGTCGTATTTCACGGGCATCATGCTGCTGCCCGTGCTGTATGTGCTGTTCTACCGTACGGGCATCAGGAAGCACAACTGGTTTACCGCCAACTTCAAGAACCTGCTGAAGAACGAATGGCTGACACGGTTCTATGACGCGGGTATTGAGTGGGTGTTTGCACATAAGACTGTTACCATGTTTCTTGCCATCGTGTCGCTGCCGCTGTGTGTGCTGATGTTCATGGTGATTGACAAGGAGCGTATGCCGGAGATTGACCAGAACGAGGTGGTGGTGGGCATTGAATGGAACGAGAACATCCATGTGGACGAGAACAACCGCAGGGTGAACGCCATGCTGGCCCTGGCCGATTCGCTGGTGGTGGAGCATACGGCCTACGTGGGCATGCAGGATTATCTGCTGGGCACGGAGAACGAGCTTTCCACTTCCGAGGCGGAACTGTATTTCCGGACGGCTGAGCCGGAGCAGATTCCGGTACTGACCGGACTGCTGGAAAAGGCCGTCCGGAAGGATTACCCTTCGGCTGTGGTGACTTTCTCGCCGCCGGTGACCATCTTCGAGAAGCTTTTCGTCACGGGGGAACCCGATCTGGTGGCGCAGCTCCGCAGGGCCGACCGCGCATCGGTTCCGGAGGCGGGGGAAGTGCGGGCGATAGAGGATGCCATGGCCCGGGAGACCGGCTGTGCGCCCGAGGGCACGCCTTTCCGCAGCCAGCTGGACCTGGAGGTGGACCGCAGCCGCCTGCTCCTGTACAATGTGGACTATGACGAGGTGGTGAGGGTGCTCCGTACGGCCCTGAAGGACAACCAGGTCTCTACCCTGCGTTCGTACCAGCAGTATCTGCCCATCGGCATCGCCGGAAGGGAGATGAGCGTGAACCGTATCCTGGCGGAGACGCTGGTGGAGACCCGGACGGACGCGGCTTCGGGAGAAAGGAACTATATCCCGTTGCGCGAGCTGGTGCGCATCGTTCCCGGGGAGGACCTGAAGGAGATCACTGCCGGACGCAACGGGGAGTACATCCCGGTGAATTTCTATGAGGTGAAGGATGTGCCGCAGGTGATGGACGGCATACGCAGGGCGGTCGACGGTGACAGCCGCTGGGAGGTGTCGTTCGGCGGAAGCTTCTTTTCGAACAGGAAGATGATGGGAGAGCTGACGGTGATCCTGTTCATCTCGGTGCTGCTGATGTATTTCATCCTCTGCGCCCAGTTTGAGAGCTTCCTCCAGCCGCTGATCGTGCTGGCGGAGATTCCGATGGACATCGCCTTCGGACTGGTGCTGCTGTGGGCCACGGGGCATACCATGAACCTGATGTCGGCCATCGGCATCATCGTTTCCTGCGGTATCGTGGTGAACGACTCCATCCTGAAGCTGGACTCCATCAACGAGCTGCGCAGGGAAGGCATGCCGTTGCTGGAGGCCATCCATACGGCAGGTCACCGGAGGCTGAGGGCCATCATCATGACGACGCTGACCACGGTGTTCGCCATGGTGCCCCTGCTCTTCACGTCCGACCTGGGCTCGGAGATGCAGCGTCCGCTTTCGGTGGCGATGATCGGCACCATGATGGTGGGCCTCGTCATCAGCCTTTTTGTAATCCCTCTTATTTACTGGTTTATCTATAGAAAACATGAAGTCAAGAAGATTTAGCATACTGTTCCTGCTGCTGCTCTGCGCGGCGGGAATGAAGGCCCAGCGTGTGCTGCGGCTGGATTTGAAGGAGACCATCACGATGGCCAACGACAGCTCGCTGTCGGCTTTCCGTTATCAGAACATGTACCTGTCGGGCTACTGGGAGTACCGCAGCTACAAGGCGGCTCGCCTGCCGAGCCTCACGCTGAACATGACCCCGGCGCAGTATTACCGCTACATCACGCAGCGTTACGACTCGCAGGAGAATGTCGACGTGTACCGCGAGCAGCAGATGCTGAGCGCCAGCGCGGGGCTGAGCGTGGCGCAGAACTTCGACCTGCTGGGCGGTACGTTCTATGTGGACACGCAGCTGGACTACATGCGGAACTTCGGCGACACGAAGTCGACGCAGTTTTCCAGCATCCCTTTCCGTATAGGCTACCAGCAGGAACTGCTGGGCTTCAATGCCTTCCGCTGGGACCGGAAGATAGAGCCTTTGAAGTTCGAGAAGGTGAAGAAGCAGTATCTCTACAATGCAGAAAGCGTGTCGGAAGAGGCGGTAAGCTACTTCTTTACCCTTGCCATGGCGCAGGCCGATTATGAGCTGGCGCGGGACAATGTGGCCACCACCGATACGCTGTATGCCGTCGGGGAGCAGCGCCAGAAGATTGCGGCCATCTCACAGGCCGACCTGCTGACGCTGAAGCTGGACAAGGTGAACGCGCGCAACACGCTGAAGAATGCGGAGATAGCCCGCAAGCGTGCGATGTCGGCCCTGGCCACCTTCCTGAACCTGGACCGCAACGCGTACATCGAGCTGGAGCTTCCGTCGCGTCCGCGGTATGTTGACGTGCCGGCCGGCCGGGCCATGGTGCTGGCGCGGGAGAACAATCCGACGTACCTGGAACAGCGCCAGAACGTGCTGGAGGCGGAGCGTGAGGTGGACCGCACGCGGAAGGAGTCGCGTTTCAATGCCAGCTTCAATGCCAGCGTGGGCTTCAACCAGGTGGCCGACAACTTCAGTGCGGCGTACCGGAACCTGCTTCAGCAGGACCTGGTGTCGTTCACTGTTTCCATTCCGCTGGTAGACTGGGGCGTGAGAAAGGGCAAGTACAACATGGCCAGGAACAACCTGAATGTGGTGAAGATTGCCGCCCGTCAGGAAGAAATCAGCCTGGAGGAGGACGTGATGATGACGGTGAGTGACTTCAACGTGCAGCAGGACCTGATAGCCAGCGCCTCGGAGGCGCTCGACCTGGCGGAGCTGGCCTACGACCAGACGCGCAGGCGTTTCATCATCGGCAAGTCGGATATCAGCAGCCTGACGCTGGCCCTGAACCGCCAGCAGGAGGCGCGGAAGAACTACATACAGGCGCTCCAGAACTACTGGCTGAACTACTACAAGATCCGCAAGCTCACGCTGCACGACTTTGAGACGGGCATGTCGCTTTCCGACCGTTTTGATTTTGAGAACCGTTTGAGATGAAGGGGCCATGAGCAGGAAAGAGAAAACAGAAGGCCGGCCGCTGGTCTGGTCGTCGTTCACCCTGATAGTGACGTTCGTGTGCCTGTCGCTGGTGGGACTGGCGCTGGCGCCTCTGCTGCCGGTGAAGCTCTCGCCTTCGCGCGACATGCCGGGGCTGTCGGTGTCGTTCTCCATGCCTGGCAATTCGGCCCGGGTGGTGGAGACGGAGGTCACCAGCCGTCTGGAGGGCATGCTGGCCCGGGTGAACGGCATCCGTAGCATCAGTTCCACTTCCGACAACGGGGGCGGGCGCATCGACATGGAGCTGGACCGCCATGCGGATATCGGGGTGACCCGCTTTGAGGTGTCCACCCTTATCCGGCAGTTGTGGACGCAGCTTCCTGAAGGGGTGAGCTATCCGCTCATCTCCACGCAGCGGAGCGACGGGAACGCCTCGCGTCCTTTCATGACCTACACGCTGAACGCTCCCGCCACGCCCATCGTGATACAGAAGTATGGCGAGGAGCACATCAAGCCGCTGGTTGCGGCATTGGACGGGGTGTATAAGGTGGAGCTGAGCGGTGCCACGCCCATGGAGTGGCGCATCGTGTACGACAATGTGCAGCTGGAGCGCATCGGGGTGGGGGTACAGGATATCCTGACCGCCATTGAGGAAAGGTACGGCCGTGAGTTTCTGGGGATTTGTGAGCTGGAGACGGCCCGCGGGACGGAATGGATACGGCTGGTGCGTACCACCGAAGGCAGTCCGGAGGGGTTTGTCCCCTCGGAGATTGCGGTGAAGGCGGCCGACGGGAGCATGGTGCCGCTGGACCGGCTGGTCAGGGTGACGCGCACGGAGGAGGAGCCCACATCGTACTACCGCATCAACGGGCTGAACTCGGTGTATCTGTCCGTCACCGCCTCGGAAACGGCCAACCAGCTGGCCCTGGCGGAGAAGGTCAGGAAGGTGATAGCCGAAGCGGAGGCCGTGATGCCGGCCGGGTACGAAATCCATACGGGCTATGATGCCACGGAATACATCTCGAAGGAGCTGGACACGATTTATTTCCGTACGGGAATCACCGTGCTGATCCTGCTGCTGTTCGTGGCGGTGATTACGCGCAACCTGCGGTATCTCTTCCTGATAGTGGCCGGGCTGGCGGTGAACATTGCCGTGGCCGTCATCCTGTATTATGCGCTGGGGCTGGAAATCCAGCTTTATTCGCTGGCGGGCATCACCATCTCGCTGAACCTGGTGATAGACAACATCATCGTCATGACCGACCATATCCTGAGAAGGCGCAACCTGAAGGCGTTCATGTCGGTGCTGGCGGCCACGCTGACCACCATCGGGGCGCTGGTCATCATCTTCTTCCTCGACGAGAAGATACGCCTGAACCTGCAGGACTTTGCGGCGGTGGTGATTGTCAACCTGGGCATCTCGCTGCTGGTGGCCCTGTTCTTCGTGCCTCCGATGATAGAGAAAACCGGTCTGCAAAGGGGAAAGCCGGCGCATCCGCGGCTGTGGGTGAAGCGGGGGGCCGTGCATTTCACCCGCTTTTACCGGGGGATGGTCGTGCTGCTGAGCCGCTATCGGGCGGTCGCCTTCCTTCTGCTGGTGCTCGGTTTCGGACTTCCGGTATTCATGCTCCCGGAGAAGATAGAGGACGCGGAGCAGAAAGGAGCCTGGGCGGAGTGGTATAATAAGATTTTCGACAATACGGCCTGCCGGGAAGACATCAAGCCTGTAGTGGACAAGGTGCTGGGCGGTTCTCTCCGTCTTTTTGCCGAGAAGGTGTACGACGGCAGCTACTTCAACCGTGACGAGAGCGAGGTGGTGCTGTATATCAACGCCACCCTTCCCAACGGCAGTACGCTGGAGCAGATGAACGTGCTGATCAAGAAGATGGAGACCTACCTGAGCGGGTTCAAGGAGATACGCCAGTTCCAGACATCGGTGTACAATGCGCGCCGGGCGAGCATCCAGGTGTTCTTCAGGAAGGAGTACGGCCATACGGGCTTTCCCTACGTGCTGAAGTCGGACGTGGTGAGCAAGTCGCTGACCCTGGGCGGTGGAAGCTGGAGCGTGTACGGGCTGCAGGACCAGGGCTTCAGCAACGACGTGCGGGAGAGTGCCGGCAGCTTCCGCGTAAAGATGTACGGCTACAACTACGACGAGCTGGGCCGCTGGGCGGAGGAGATGAAGAAGCTGCTGCTTTCCCACCGCCGCATCAAGGAGGTGACCGTCAGCTCGGAGTTCTCGTGGTGGAAGGACGACTATACGGAGTTCTATCTGGAGTTTGACAAGCGCAGGATGGCGGAGGAGAACCTGACGGCCTACGACCTGTTTGCGGTGCTGCGTCCGGTATTCATGCGCGACCAGCTGGCGGGCAGCATCCTTTACGACAACGGCGTGGAGTATCTGCGGCTGTCGTCCGCCCAGAGCCGGGACTATGATGTATGGGCTTTCATGTCGGTGCCGTTCCTGGTGAAGGGCAAGCAGTACAAGCTCTCCGACCTGGCCGTGCTGGCGAAGGGGCAGGCCCCGAAACAGGTGGCCAAGGAGAACCAGCAGTACAGGCTCTGCCTGCAATATGAGTACATCGGGTCGTCGGAACAGGGCAAGAAACTGCTGGAGAAGGACATCGAGACCCTCCGGAAACGCCTTCCGATGGGGTATACCGTGGAGAGTGACAGTGCCTACTGGAGCTGGGGGAAGGAAGACCACAGCCAGTATTTCCTGCTGCTGATTGTCATTTCCATCATCTTCTTCATTTCGGCCATCCTCTTCAACTCGCTGAGCCAGCCGCTGGCCATCATCTTCGTGATTCCGGTGTCGTATATCGGGGTGTTCCTCACGTTCTATCTGTTCGGCCTGAACTTCGACCAGGGAGGTTTCGCTTCCTTCGTGCTGCTGTGCGGCATTACGGTGAACGCAAGCATCTACATCCTGAACGAGTATAATGCCATCCGCAGGAATTTTCCGGGACTGTCACCGCTGAGGGCCTATACCAAGGCCTGGAACGTGAAGGTCATTCCCATCTTCCTGACGGTGATGTCGACCATCCTCGGATTCGTGCCGTTCATGATAGGCGAGAAGACACCGTTCTGGTTCCCGCTGGCCGCCGGAACCATCGGCGGACTGGTGATGTCGGTGATCGGTATCTTTATCTATCTGCCGGTATTGAGCGTGTCGGGTACGATTCGGAAAAACATACGGAGAAAAAGGAAATAGTATCAAATATAAGTTTTATTATTTGTAAAAGAAAAAAACCGCTGAATAACTGTATTCAGCGGTTTTCATGATTTTTCATTGTTAAAAGTGGTGCCAACGGGAATCGAACCAGTGACACAAGGATTTTCAGTCCTTTGCTCTACCAACTGAGCTATGGCACCGTGGTTTTGCGTGTGCAAAGATAGGTCAAAAACTTGAATCTCCAAAATAATCGGGGCGAAAAAGAGAAAAAATAATTTTTTATGAAAAAAAACCGTTTTTCTTTTGCAGGTATTAAAATTATATCTACCTTTGCAACCGCAAACGACAAACAAACGTTGCAATCGGAATGTAGCGCAGTTGGTAGCGCACTACGTTCGGGACGTAGGGGTCGGGCGTTCGAGTCGCCTCATTCCGACGAAAAGCGGCAGATGATTTTTATCATTTGCCGCTTTTTCATACTACTCTCCCTGTATAAATAATTCGGTGATTATTTTGTGTGACATGAGATTATTTATATCTTTGCAAGTGATTGGATGAAAAAGGTGGAGGGGCGATTAAGCTCCTTTTTTTGTTCTTAATAGTTAATACATGATAGATAAAAACGTTGTAGCTCGGATTGTAGAGGAATGGCTGGCAGACAAAAGCTATTTCCTGGTCGACGTGAATGTGAGCCCCGATGACAAGATTGTAGTGGAAATCGACCACGCAGAGGGCGTGTGGATAGACGACTGTGTGGAATTGAGTCGTTACATCGAGTCAAAATTAAGTCGTGAAGAAGAAGATTACGAACTGGAGGTCGGTTCTGCGGGAATCGGTCAGCCGTTCAAGGTCCTGCAGCAGTATCTGGCCCATGTGGGATGCGAGGTCGAAGTGATGGACAAGTCCGGCAAGAAATGGACCGGCGTGCTGACGGATGCCAATGAAGAGAACTTTACCCTTACGGTAGAGGTGAAGGTAAAACCGGAAGGAGCCAAACGCCCGAAGCTGGTGGAACAGAATGTAACTTTTACGTATGATGAGATAAAATACACCAAATACTTAATTAGCTTTAAATAATTATGGCCAAAAAAGAAGAAACAGTCAGCTTGATTGACACATTCTCGGAATTTAAGGAGTTGAAGAATATTGACCGCACCACCATGGTGAGCGTGTTGGAAGAATCATTCCGCAGCGTGATTGCGAAGATGTTCGGTACAGATGAAAACTATGATGTGATTGTAAATCCGGATAAGGGGGACTTTGAAATCTGGCGTAACCGTGAAGTGGTGGCAGATGACGAACTGACGAATCCCAACCTGCAGATTACTCTGTCGGAAGCACGTAAGATTGATGCATCATACGAGGTGGGTGAGGAAGTGACCGATGAAGTGATTTTTGAGAAATTCGGCCGCCGCGCGATTCTGAATCTTCGCCAGACACTGGCTTCGAAGATTCTGGAACTGGAAAAAGACAGCTTGTACAACAAATATATTGATAAAGTGGGTACCGTCATCAGTGCGGAAGTTTATCAGATATGGAAGAAGGAAATCCTGTTGCTGGACGATGAAGGTAACGAACTGCTGTTGCCGAAGACAGAACAGATTCCGAGCGATTTTTATCGGAAGGGAGAAACAGCCCGTGCTGTGGTAGCCCGTGTGGACAACAAGAACAACAATCCGAAGATTATTTTGAGCCGTACTTCTCCGGTGTTCCTGCAGCGCTTGTTCGAACAGGAAGTACCTGAAATCAACGACGGGCTGATTACCATCAAGAAAATTGCCCGTATCCCGGGTGAACGTGCCAAGATTGCCGTAGAGTCATACGACGAACGGATTGATCCGGTAGGTGCTTGTGTAGGTGTGAAGGGTTCCCGTATTCATGGTATCGTCCGTGAACTGCGTAACGAAAATATCGATGTCATTAACTATACATCCAATACGCAGCTGTTTATCCAGCGTGCCTTGAGCCCGGCTAAAGTTTCTTCCATCGTTATGCACGAGGATGAAAAGAGAGCTGAAGTTTATCTGAAGCCGGAAGAAGTGTCTTTGGCCATTGGTAAAGGCGGATTGAACATCAAGTTGGCCAGCATGCTGACAGAATACACGATTGACGTATATCGTGAACTGGGCGAGGATGCAGGTACCGACGAGGATATCTACTTGGATGAGTTCAAGGATGAAATCGATGAGTGGGTTATCAATGCCATCAAGGGTATCGGCATCGATACAGCGAAGGGGGTATTGAATGCTCCGCGTGAGATGTTGATTGAAAAGGCAGACCTGGAAGAAAATACGGTGGACGATGTCCTGAGAATTTTAAAAGCAGAGTTTGAGGAATAACGCTTTGAAGCGGTAAACAGAGGAGAATGAATTTCATTCTCGTCTGCTTATTTATCTGTGACTGATATAATATTTCCCCTGAACTCTATTAAAATGTGATGAATTATGACTATAAGATTGAATAAAGTAACAAGAGATTTGAATGTCGGAATAACCACGGTGGTAGACTTTTTGCAGAAAAAAGGCTATACGGTCGAGGCTAATCCAAATACCAAAATTACCGAGGAACAGTATGCTGTGCTGGTGAAAGAGTTCAGCAAGGACAAAGATTTGAAAATAGAGTCGGAGAAAATTATTCAGGAGCGGCAAAATAAAGACCGAAACAAGGCTTCTGTTTCTATCGAAGATATCCACCCGGAACTGAAAAAAACGGAGGTGATAGAGACAGTGGTTCCGGATGATGTGCGCCCTAAATTCAAGCCTGTAGGAAAGATAGACTTGGATACCCTGAAGAGAAAAAAGAAACCGGCTGTGGTTGAGCCTGCTGAAGTTCCTGCCGCGCAGGAAGGGCCAGCTAAGCCAGAACCTGAAAATAAAGAACCTGAGGTAGAGAAAGTGGAAAAGGTGGAAACGGTGGAAGTTTCTACCCCCCAGCAACCTCAGCAAGTAGAAAAAGAAGAAACGAAACAGCCGGAGATAAAGGCAGAAGAATTGAAATCAGCGCCGATGGAAGAAGAAAAAAAACAACAATCCGTTCAGGAAAATAAAGAAGACGAAGTTTTTAAAATTCGCCCGACAGAATTTAAATCAAAGATTAATGTAGTAGGCCAAATCGATTTGGCTGCATTGAACCAGTCAACCCGCCCGAAGAAGAAATCGAAGGAGGAGAAGAAGAAAGAGAGAGAGGAAAAGGATAAGTTGCGCCAGGAACAGCGCAAGCAAATGAAAGATGCCATTATCAAGGAAATCCGGAAAAGTGATGATAAAACAGACAAGGGTGGCCTGAACGATGAGGCTTCGAAAAAGAAAAAACGTAACCGGATCAACAAGGAACGTGTAGACATCAACAATGCTTCGGCCAATGTAGGTGGTGCTCCACGCAATGAGAAGGGTGGCAAGTCGAACCAGAACCAGTCACAAGGCGGAAAGCATAACAAGGACCGTTTCAAGAAACCGGTGGTAAAACAGGAGGTCAGCGATGAGGATGTAGCTAAACAGGTGAAGGAAACGCTTGCCCGCCTGACCAACAAAGGAAAGAACAAGGCTGCCAAGTACCGTAAGGAAAAACGTGAGAATATCCAGAACCGCCAGCTGGAACAGGAAGAACTGGAACAGGAAGAAAGCAAGGTATTGAAGCTGACGGAATTCGTGACGGCCAACGAGCTGGCCAATATGATGGACGTACCTGTTACGCAAGTTATCTCTACTTGTATGAGCGTGGGTATCATGGTGTCTATCAACCAGCGTCTGGATGCGGAAACCATCAACCTGGTAGCCGAAGAATTTGGATTTAAGACAGAATATGTGAGCGCCGAAGTGGCACAGGCCGTAGAAGAAGAGGCCGATGCCGAAGAAGACTTGCAGCCGCGTGCACCGATTGTGACGGTGATGGGACATGTAGACCACGGTAAGACTTCTTTGCTGGACTACATCCGTAAGGCGAATGTAATTGCCGGTGAAGCCGGTGGTATTACCCAGCATATCGGTGCCTATAACGTGAAACTGGAAGACGGACGTCGTATCACTTTCTTGGATACGCCGGGACACGAAGCCTTTACGGCCATGCGTGCCCGTGGTGCGAAGGTGACCGACGTGGTAATCATTATCGTAGCTGCCGATGACAACGTGATGCCGCAGACCAAAGAGGCCATCAACCATGCCATGGCGGCAGGTGTGCCTATCGTGTTTGCCATCAATAAGATTGATAAGCCGAATGCCAATCCGGACCGAATCAAGGAAGAACTGGCTGCCATGAACTTCCTGGTGGAAGAATGGGGTGGAAAGTACCAGTCACAGGATATCTCGGCAAAGAAGGGTACGGGTGTACACGAATTGCTGGAAAAAGTGTTGCTGGAAGCCGAAATGCTGGATTTGAAAGCTAATCCGAACCGGAAGGCTACAGGTTCCATCATTGAATCTTCTTTGGACAAGGGACGTGGCTATGTGGCTACTGTGCTGGTTTCCAACGGGACCTTGCATGTAGGCGATATTGTGCTGGCCGGAACTTCATACGGTAAGGTAAAGGCGATGTTCAACGAACGTAACCAGCGCATGAAAGAAGCCGGTCCTTCTGAACCGGTGCTGATTCTGGGATTGAACGGTGCGCCGGCTGCGGGTGATACATTCCATGTGTTTGACACAGACCAGGAAGCCCGTGAGATTGCGAACAAGCGTGAACAGTTGCAGCGTGAACAGGGCTTACGTACCCAGAAGATGCTGACTCTTGACGAAGTGGGCCGCCGTCTGGCACTGGGTGATTTCCACGAGCTGAATGTCATTGTGAAAGGTGACGTGGACGGTTCTGTAGAAGCCTTGAGCGATTCGTTGATCAAACTGTCTACTGAACAGATTCAGGTGAATGTCATCCACAAAGGCGTGGGACAGATTTCCGAATCGGATGTGTCATTGGCTGCCGCTTCCAATGCCATTATCGTAGGCTTCCAGGTTCGTCCGTCAGGAAATGCCGCGAAACTGGCTGAACAGGAAGGTGTGGATATCCGCAAGTATTCTATTATTTACGATGCGATTGAAGAAGTGAAGTCGGCCATGGAAGGTATGTTGGCTCCGACCTTGAAAGAACAGGTGACTGCTACTATCGAAGTACGCGAAGTGTTCAATATCAGTAAGGTGGGTATGGTAGCTGGTGCGGTAGTAAAGACCGGTAAGGTGAAACGTAGCGACAAAGCCCGTTTGATTCGCGACGGTATCGTCATCTTTACGGGTTCAATCAATGCCCTGAAACGTTTCAAGGACGATGTGAAGGAAGTGGGTACCAACTTTGAATGCGGTATCAGCTTGACGAACTGCAATGACCTGAAGGTAGGTGACGTGATTGAAACATACGAAGAAGTGGAAGTAAAGCAGACATTGTAAAGACATAGCGTCTGACCATTGTTTGGGTGCAAATAAATACATTTGTCATTCAGAGCAAAGCGAAGAATCTTGTATTCACCCATCAGGTATGGGCACAAGTTCTTCGCTTTGTTTGTTGATTTATGCGTAGGGATGGAGACACTTGACTGGATAATAGTAGCGGTACTGGCAATGGGAGCTATTTCAGGTTTCATGAAGGGCTTCTTCAAACAGCTGGCTTCCATTGTGGGGCTGGTGGCCGGATTGCTGGTGGCACGTGCCTTGTTTGCCAGCTTGGGCGAACAGTTGGCAGTGAAGGTTGGAACGTCCGTGACTTTCGGGCAGATATTGGCCTTCCTGCTGATTGGGTTGGTGGTGCCGCTGGTGTTGTCTCTGTTTGCTTCGGCATTGACCAGGATAGTGGATTGGGCAAGGCTGGGTTTTGTCAACCGCTGGCTGGGAGCCGTACTTGGGGGGCTTAAATATGCCCTGATAGTCAGCCTGGTCATTCATTTTATCGATTTTGCAGACTCTAAAGATAACTTAATACATTCAACCACTAAAAGGAGTTCGTTGTTATATTATCCGATAAAGGATTTTTCGGGCTTCTTTTATCCGGTGATAGAAAACCTAAGAGAGAAATTTATAGAAACAGATAATAATCAGATTTGATATGCAATTAGAACCCAACAAATATGTGAAGGAACTGACGCAGGAGAAGTACAAATATGGCTTCACTACGGACGTACACACAGATATCATAGAGAAGGGACTGAATGAGGAGGTCGTGCGGCTGATTTCTTCCAAAAAGGGAGAGCCAGACTGGCTGCTGGAGTTCCGATTGAAGGCGTTCCGCTACTGGCAGACGCTGGAAATGCCTACATGGGCACATTTGAATATTCCGGAGATAGATTATCAGGCCATTTCATATTATGCAGACCCGACGAAGAAGAAAGACGGGCCCAAAAGCTTGGATGAAGTGGACCCGGAACTGTTGAAGACTTTCGACAAACTGGGTATTCCGTTGGAGGAACGGATGGCCCTGAGCGGTATGGCCGTGGATGCGGTCATGGACTCGGTGTCTGTAAAGACCACTTTTAAGGAAACGCTGATGGAAAAAGGCATTATTTTCTGCTCTATCAGTGAAGCGGTGCGTGAACACCCGGATTTGGTGAAGAAATATCTGGGCTCGGTGGTGGGCTATCGGGATAACTTTTTTGCCGCATTGAATTCGGCGGTGTTCAGTGACGGGTCGTTTGTGTACATCCCGAAAGGAGTACGTTGTCCGATGGAGCTGTCTACTTATTTCCGTATCAATGCAGCCAATACGGGGCAGTTTGAACGCACCCTGATTGTAGCCGACGACGACAGTTACGTGTCCTATCTGGAAGGCTGTACGGCGCCGATGCGTGACGAAAACCAGCTCCATGCCGCTATCGTGGAGATTGTGGTGCTCGACCGTGCGGAAGTGAAATATTCTACGGTGCAGAACTGGTATCCGGGAGATGCGGAAGGCAAGGGAGGTGTGTATAACTTTGTGACCAAGCGAGGCAACTGCAAAGGGGTAGACAGCAAACTTTCCTGGACGCAGGTGGAAACGGGTTCTGCCATTACGTGGAAATATCCGAGCTGTATCTTAAGCGGGGATAATTCTACGGCAGAGTTCTATTCCGTGGCCGTGACCAATAACTATCAGCAGGCCGATACGGGTACCAAGATGATTCACTTGGGCAAGAATACCCGTTCTACGATTGTGAGCAAGGGTATCAGTGCCGGAAAGAGCCAGAATTCTTACCGGGGACTGGTGCGTGTGTCGGAAAAGGCGGACAACGCCAGAAACTACAGTCAGTGTGATTCTTTGCTGCTGGGTAGTCAGTGCGGGGCACATACTTTCCCTTATATGGATATTCACAATGAGACGGCAGTAGTGGAACATGAGGCAACTACTTCGAAGATTTCGGAAGACCAGATTTTCTATTGCAACCAGCGAGGAATCTCTACCGAGGATGCCGTGGGGCTGATTGTGAACGGCTATGCAAAGGAAGTGCTCAATAAATTGCCGATGGAGTTTGCTGTAGAGGCGCAGAAATTGCTGTCTGTATCGTTGGAAGGCAGTGTGGGATAAATATAAAATTAAAGTATTATGTTAGAGATAAAGAATTTACATGCCAGCATCAATGGCAAAGAGATATTGAAAGGAATTAACCTGACCGTGAAGTCGGGAGAAGTTCATGCGATTATGGGACCGAACGGTTCAGGAAAGAGTACGTTGAGCAATGTTCTGGTGGGACATCCGGCTTACGAAGTTACAAAAGGTTCGGTGACTTTCGACGGCAAGGATTTGCTGGCCTTGACTCCGGCCGACCGCAGCCACGAAGGATTGTTCCTGTCGTTCCAGTATCCGGTGGAGATTCCGGGTGTCAGCATGGTGAACTTCATGCGTGCGGCAGTCAATGAGCAGCGAAAGTACAAGGGACTTCCGGCACTGACTGCCAGCGAGTTCCTGAAACTGATGCGTCAGAAAAGAGAAATTGTAGAACTGGACAGCAAGCTGGCCAACCGTTCCGTGAATGAAGGTTTCTCAGGTGGAGAGAAGAAGCGGAATGAGATTTTCCAGATGGCCATGCTGGAGCCGAAGCTGAGCATTCTGGATGAAACGGACTCCGGATTGGACATCGACGCTCTGCGCATTGTGGCTGAAGGAGTGAACAAGTTGAAAACTCCGGAAACCAGCTGCATCGTGATTACGCACTATCAGCGTCTGCTCGACTACATCAAGCCGGATATCGTGCATGTGCTTTACAAAGGCCGTATCGTGAAAACGGCAGGTCCTGAACTGGCACTGGAACTGGAAGAAAAAGGTTACGATTGGATTAAGAAAGAACTGGGAGAATAAGCATGAAAGCAGAACAGCAATACATAGACCTTTTCACGCAATGCGAGGCGATGATTTGTCGGCAGAGTGCGGAGGTGCTGAATGCGCCTCGTGCCAAAGCTTTTGCCGACTTTGAACAGCTGGGCTTTCCCACTCGTAAGCAGGAAAAGTATAAATACACGGAGGTAGGCAAGTATTTTGCTCCGAATTATGGACTGAACCTGAACCGGCTGGAGATTCCGGTCAATCCGTATGAAGTGTTCAAGTGTGATGTGCCCAACATGAGTACGTCGCTCTATTTCGTGGTGAACGATGCGTTTGACAAACATGTGCATCCTTCTGCCCAGTTGCCGGAGGGGGTGTACTTCGGTAGTCTGAAAGACATGGCCGAGCAGCATCCGGAACTGGTGAAAAAGTATTACGGAAAGCTGGCCGACACGTCGAAAGATGCGCTGGCTGCCTTCAATACCATGTTTGCTCAGGACGGCGTGTGTATGTATGTGCCGAAAAACGTAGTAGTGGAACGTCCGATACAGCTGGTGAACATCCTGCGTGCGGACGTGGACTTTATGGTGAACCGTCGGGTGCTGATTATTCTGGAAGAAGGTGCACAGGCCAAGCTGTTGGTATGTGACCATGCCATGGACAATGTGAACTTCCTTTCTACTCAAGTGGTGGAAGTCTTTGCCGGAGAAAATTCGGTGTTCGACCTGTATGAGCTGGAAGAAACCCATAACAGTACGGTGCGCTTCAGCAACCTGTATGTACATCAGGAGGCCGGAAGCAATGTGCTGTTGAACGGAATGACCCTGCACAACGGAACCACCCGCAATACGACGGAAGTTACGCTGGCCGGAAAAGGAGCGGAAATCAACTTGTGCGGAATGGCCATTGCCGACGCGAATGAGCAGGTGGATAACAATACTTTCATCGACCACAAGGTGTCCGACTGTACCAGCAATGAGCTGTTTAAATATGTGCTTGATGACCAGGCTGTAGGTGCATTTGCCGGAAAAGTGCTGGTTCGTGAAGGTGCGCAGCATACTTCTTCCCAGCAGACCAACCGGAACCTGTGTGCTACCCGTGAAGCACGGATGTATACTCAGCCACAGTTGGAGATTTATGCCGACGATGTGAAATGTTCGCATGGAGCTACAGTGGGCCAGCTGGATGAGAATGCCCTGTTCTATATGCAGCAGCGAGGCATCAGTCTGAAAGAAGCCCGCCTGTTGCTGATGTTTGCGTTTGTGAACGAGGTGATTGACCATATCCGTATGGATGCGTTGAAAGACCGCCTGCATCTGTTGGTAGAGAAACGCTTCCGTGGTGAACTGAACAAATGTCAGGGATGTGCCATCTGTAAATAAAGGGACAGACGAATATAATTATATTTAAGCGAGAATTTATGCAGTACGATGTCAACAAGATAAGGGAAGATTTCCCCATCCTTTCACGGACCGTGTATGGAAAGCCGCTGATTTATCTGGATAACGGAGCCACTACCCAGAAACCTCGTTGTGTGGTGGAATCCATTACAGACGAATATTATTCGGTGAATGCCAACGTGCATCGTGGGGTACATTTCCTTTCCCAGCAGGCCACGAACCTGCATGAGGCTTCGCGCGAGACCGTGCGTAAGTTCATCCATGCGCGCAGCACCTCGGAGATTGTCTTTACGCGTGGAACGACCGAGAGCATCAATCTGGTGGCTTCTTCCTTTGTGGACAGCCAGATGAAAGAAGGCGACGAGGTGATTGTTTCAGTCATGGAGCATCACAGCAATATTGTTTCATGGCAGCTTCAGGCAGTCCGGAAGGGGATTGTGCTGAAAGTAATTCCGATGAACGACCGCGGTGAACTGTTGCTGGATGAGTACAAGAAACTTTTCTCGGAAAAGACGAAGCTGGTTTCCGTGGCGCACGTGTCGAATGTGCTGGGTACCATCAATCCGGTGAAGGAAATCATTGACTTTGCCCATTCACAGGGGGTTCCTGTACTGGTGGACGGTGCACAGAGTATTCCTCACATGACAGTGGACGTGCAGGCACTGGATGTCGATTTTTATGTGTTCAGCGGACATAAGGTGTATGGCCCTACGGGAATCGGTGTACTTTATGGAAAGGAAGCCTGGCTGGAGAAACTGCCTCCTTATCAGGGAGGAGGGGAGATGATCAAGAATGTGTCGTTTGAAAAGACGACCTTTAATGAGCTTCCGTTCAAGTTTGAGGCAGGTACACCAGACTATATTGGTTCTACGGCATTGGCAAAAGCGTTGGATTACGTGTCGGCCATCGGCATGGACCATATTGCAGCCTATGAGCACGAACTGACCCAGTATGCAATGAAACGCTTGAAGGAAATCCCGGGCATGCGGATTTTTGGAGAAGCGGAGCAGAAAGGTGGTGTCATTTCATTCCTGGTGGGTGACATCCATCATTTTGATATGGGTACGCTGCTCGACCGTTTGGGGATTGCCGTACGTACCGGACATCACTGTGCGGAACCGTTGATGCATAGATTAGGCATTGAAGGTACCGTACGTGCTTCTTTCGGCTTGTATAATACTAAAGAAGAAGTAGATGCCCTGGTGGCAGGCATTCAGCGTGTGAGCCAGATGTTTGCTTGAGTGAAGAAGTCTTGAATGAAAAAATAAAATCTCCCGGCTGGTTTTCTTAGAAAGGAAAATCGGTCGGGAGATTTTTTTATGTGGGGCTGTCAGCGGACAGCCATCGTGGCTTTTGCCAGCCATTCTTTTTGTTCCTGAGACAGGAACGGAGAGAGTGATGTGTACACTTGCTGGTGATAGCTGTTCAACCATTCCTTTTCTTCCGGACTGAGTAATTCCGGTAAGAGCGGCTTGAGGTCAATCGGACACAGAGTGAGCGGTTCGAATTTGTAGAACTCTCCAAATTCAGTAGTCTGGTCTTTGACTATCAGCATGGTGTTTTCTGTACGTACCCCGTAGCGTCCGGCTTTGTACACGCCCGGTTCGTTGGTCACCGTCATCCCCGGCAGGAGCAGGGCCGGCATGTGGTTCATGCGGAACTGATGAGGCCCTTCGTGTACGTTGAGGAAATGCCCTACTCCATGACCCGTTCCGTGTCCGTAGTTCATACCTGCCTTCCAAATGAACTGACGAGCCAGCACATCCAGTTGCGTGCCGCAAGTGCCATACGGGAAGTGTGCCATGGAAAGCTGGATGAATCCTTTCAAAATCAAGGTATAGTCTTTTTTCTGGTCTTCGGTGACGGGGCCTAGGGAGATGGTGCGGGTGATGTCGGTGGTACCGTCCAAGTATTGCGCTCCGCTGTCGAGCAACAAGAATCCTTCCGGCTGCAGCGTGGCGGCTGTTTCCTCTGTCGCTTCATAATGTACGATGGCTCCGTGTGCCTGATAGCCGGCAATCGTATCGAAGCTGATGCCCTTGAAATCCTTTTGAGCCGCGCGGAAAGCATACAGTTTCCGATCGATAGTGATTTCAGTTTCTTTTCCGCTCTTTACCGCTTCTTCCAGCCAGCAAAGGAAATTCACCATGGCTACACCGTCGCGGAGCATGGCCTGATGGAAACCGGCAATTTCAGTCTCGTTCTTGATGGCCTTCATATATAAAACCGGAGAATCGTGGAGCAGGACTTTGCTGTGGAGGCTGGCTGCCTGATATAGTGCATAATTGGTAGAACCAGACAGTTGCAGATTTTCTTCCTTATATTCTTCCAAGTCTTGGGCCACCTGGGAATATCCTTTGGCCTGTATCTGGTTTTCAGTCAGATAGCTGCGGGTCTCTGCTGTCAGCTTGTCGGGATGAATATAGAGGGTAGCAGCATCAGCTGTAATCAACAGGTAGCCGACGAAGACCGGGTTGCAATGTACGTCCGTGCCTCTCATGTTCAAGACCCAGGCAATTTCATCCAAGGCTGAAATCAACAGACCTTTTGCCCCTTCCTCTTGGAGAACCTTTCTTATCCGGCCGATTTTCTGCTTGCACGGTTCGCCGCTGTATTCCAGAGGAAGAATAAAAGGAGGGTCGAGGGGCAGGGAAGGACGGTCTTTCCATAGCGTATGGAACGGGTCGTCCACGGTTACCAGTTCCAACCCGTATGATTGAAGAGCCTTTTTCAGCTGCATGGCTTCGGAAATACTGTTGACCCATCCGTCAATACCGACCTTGTCGCCTGTTTTCAATACACTTCCCAGCCATTCGGCAATGGAGGGTGTTTCCGGCAGTCGGTCTTTGAATAAGGTAAGACCGCTTCCTTGAAGTTGGTCGGCCGCTTGCAGAAAATAACGGGAATCAGTCCATAATCCACCGTCGGAGAGGGTGATGACTGCAGTACCGGCGGAACCAGTGAAGCCGGATATCCATTTCCGGCTTTCCCAATGTGCCGGCACATATTCGCCCGAATGAGGGTCAGTACTGGGAACGATAAAGGCGGAAATTCCTTCCGCAGCCATTTGCTGGCGTAAGGATTTAATTCTTTCAGCTATAAGATTCATGGTGTAAATGAATTAAATAAAAAGTATAAACCTATCAGGCAAAAATAATAAATCTGTCAGAAAGGGACGCTTCAGTGTATTCTTAATCTTCGATTTTTGAATAAAATATACTGGAAAGTTTTGTAAATAAAGAAAGTATGTGTAATTTTGCGCCGCAAATTGACTACGGAATAATTTAATAACAACATACTTAATTTTAAAAACATGATTGTAGTACCAGTAAAAGAAGGCGAAAACATTGAAAAAGCGCTGAAGAAATTCAAAAGAAAATTTGAAAAAACAGGTGTTGTAAAAGAACTGAGAAGCAGACAGCAGTATGACAAACCGTCTGTTTTGAAGAGACTTAAAATGGAACGTGCGATTTACGTTCAGAAAATGCATCAGAACGAAGATTAATAATTTCACGAAACATTTGAATTATTGAATTCTTTTTCATAAATTCGTTGCTGAGAATAAAAGCGATGTCTCTATGTGGAAAGATTCTTTTCTGAAGTATCTTCTTTTCGAAAGGAACTATTCGGAGAAAACGATTATAAGTTACGGAACAGATCTGGACGAATTTGAAGCATATTTCAAAGGGGTGGATGAGGAACTTGATTTCACAAAAGTGGATGCAGATTTAATCCGTGGATGGGTATTCTCGTTGATGGAAGAAAGTTGTGCAGAAACAACGGTGAACAGGAAGCTGAGTTCGCTCCGGTCATTTTATCGCTATCTGTTGCGCCAAAAGGCGGTAGCGGTGGACCCGGCTGCGAAAGTGGTAGGTCCGAAGAAGAAGAAGCCATTGCCGGTTTTCTTGAGGGATGAAGATATGGATTCGTTACTTGAAGAAGATGGCTTTGCACAAACCTTTGAAGGAATTCGTGACAGGACGATGCTGGAGGTGTTTTATTCAACAGGAATCCGTCGGGCGGAATTGATTGCTTTAAAGGATGCGGATGTGGACTTTTCTTCCTCTGTGATAAAGGTGACGGGGAAAAGAAACAAACAGCGTCTGATTCCTTTTGGGATTAGGCTGAAAGAGGTGCTGGAGTCTTATCTGGCAGAAAGAAATCGTTTTTATGCAGGGGGGTGTGAGGCATTTTTCATCCGAAAACAAGGAGAACCATTGTCTCCGTCGTCTGTAAACTATATTGTGAAGCGATACCTGTCGAGGGTGGTGACACTGAAGAAGAAAAGCCCGCATGTGCTGCGGCATACCTTCGCAACTACGATGCTGAATCATCATGCAGAGCTGGAAGCTGTGAAGGAGTTGTTGGGGCATGAAAGCTTGACTACAACGGAGGTGTATACGCATACCACTTTTGAGGAGTTAAAACAAGTTTATGAACAAGCTCATCCTAGAGCGTAAAGAAAAGGAGGTTTTTATGGAAGTAAGAATTCAATCCATTCATTTCGATGCATCTGAAAGATTAGAGGCTTTTATTCAGAAGAAGGCCGAGAAGCTCGAGAAGTTTTGTGACAATATAAAGAAAGTAGAGGTGTCTTTGAAAGTAGTGAAACCTGAAACGGCGATGAATAAAGAGGCCGGTGTGCGTATTTTGGCGCTTAATTCAGAGTTTTACGCAGAAAAAGTAAGTGATACATTCGAAGAATCAATAGACGTGTGCATGGATGCACTGTCTAAGCAACTGATGAAAGCCAAAGAAAAACTTCAAGGGAAATAAAAAAGTTGCGTAAAAGTTTTGTGATTAAAAAATAATAGCTAACTTTGCAGCCGCTAAGTCGTGGAAAATAAAGCGGCTGCAAAGCTTTTTAAACCTCGCCTCTTTAGCTCAGTTGGCCAGAGCACGTGATTTGTAATCTCGGGGTCGTTGGTTCGAATCCGACAAGAGGCTCGAAGAAAAAGAGGTGGTGTTAACCATCTAACTTGAGAGTGGGGCAAATACCAGAGTGGCCAAATGGGGCAGACTGTAAATCTGCTGGCTTACGCCTTCGGTGGTTCGAATCCATCTTTGCCCACTTGATTTGCGGAAGTAGCTCAGTTGATAGAGCATTAGCCTTCCAAGCTGAGGGTCGCGGGTTTGAGTCCCGTCTTCCGCTCTCTTTTCTTCTTTTGCTGTTATAGCTCAGCGGTAGAGCACTTCCTTGGTAAGGAAGAGGTCCCGGGTTCAAGTCCCGGTAACAGCTCGTGAAATTGTAAAGCTGATTATTAATCAAAATAAATAAGTAAAGCTATGGCTAAAGAGAAATTTGAACGCACCAAACCGCATGTGAACATTGGTACGATTGGTCACGTTGACCACGGTAAAACAACTTTGACTGCTGCTATTACTAAAGTATTGGCAGAAAGAGGTTTCACTAAAGCTGACGAAATCAAGTCTTTCGATCAGATTGATAACGCTCCGGAAGAAAAGGAACGTGGTATTACCATCAATACTTCTCACGTAGAGTATGAAACTGCAAATCGTCACTATGCTCACGTTGACTGTCCGGGACACGCCGACTATGTAAAGAACATGGTTACTGGTGCTGCTCAGATGGATGGTGCGATCATCGTAGTTGCTGCAACTGATGGTCCGATGCCTCAGACTCGTGAACACATCTTGTTGGCTCGTCAGGTAAACGTACCGCGCTTGGTTGTATTCTTGAACAAGTGTGATATGGTTGATGATGAAGAAATGTTGGAATTGGTTGAAATGGAAATGCGCGAATTGCTGTCATTCTATGATTTCGACGGTGACAATACTCCTATCATCCGCGGTTCTGCACTGGGTGCATTGAACGGTGTAAAAGAATGGGAAGATAAGATTATCGAACTGATGGACGCAGTTGATAACTGGATTCCTCTGCCTCCGCGTGATGTTGATAAACCTTTCTTGATGCCGGTTGAAGACGTATTCTCAATCACAGGTCGTGGTACTGTAGCAACAGGACGTATCGAAGCTGGTCGCGTAAAAGTTGGTGACGAAGTTGAAATCTTGGGTCTTGGTGAAGATAAGAAATCAGTTGTAACTGGTGTTGAAATGTTCCGTAAGATTTTGGACGAAGGTGAAGCTGGTGATAACGTAGGTTTGCTGCTTCGTGGTATCGATAAGAACGAAATCAAACGTGGTATGATTCTGTGTCACCCGGGTCAGGTTAAAGCTCACTCTAAATTCAAAGCTGAGGTTTATATCCTGAAGAAAGAAGAAGGTGGTCGTCACACTCCGTTCCACAACAAATATCGTCCTCAGTTCTATCTGCGTACTATGGACTGTACAGGTGAAATCTCTTTGCCGGAAGGTACAGATATGGTAATGCCGGGTGATAACGTAACAATCACTGTAGAATTGATTTACCCGGTTGCATTGAACGTAGGTCTGCGCTTCGCTATCCGTGAAGGTGGTCGTACAGTAGGTGCTGGTCAGATTACTGAACTTCTCGACTAATACAATCTCTGAATAAATATTTAATAGTTCCCGGAGTCATTCGGGAACTATTTTTACGGGAATAGCTCAGTTGGTAGAGCATCGGTCTCCAAAACCGAGTGTCGGGAGTTCGAGTCTCTCTTCCCGTGCCAAAATTAAAGGAATATGTTTAAGAAGATAACGAATTATTGTAAGGAATCTTATGACGAACTAGTCCATAAAGTATCATGGCCTACTCGTTCAGAACTTTCTAGCAGTGCAGTGGTTGTTTTAACTGCTTCCCTCCTCATTGCACTCGTCGTTTTTCTAATGGATTCTGCCTTCCAGTTCATCATGGAAGATGTTATCTATCCGCACTAATAAACAGTAAAAAGAATGTCTGAGATTGAAAAAAAATGGTACGTATTGCGTGCCGTAAGTGGAAAAGAGAGCAAGGTAAAAGAATATCTTGATGCAGACATCAAGCATGGTAACCTTGGCGATTATGTATCTCAGGTGTTGATTCCTACCGAAAAGACATATCAGGTTCGCAATGGTAAGAAAATTGTAAAAGAGAGAACTTACCTTCCTGGTTATGTGCTGGTGGAAGCTGCTTTGGTCGGTGAGGTGGCTCATCATTTGAGAAACACCCCGAACGTAATCGGCTTTCTAGGAGGAATGGATCATCCAGTCCCTCTGAGACAGTCGGAAGTGAATCGTATTCTGGGTACGGTGGATGAACTTCAAGAAGGTGGTGAGGACTTGAATATCCCTTACACCGTTGGAGAAACAGTGAAAGTTAGCGTGGGACCGTTCAGCGGATTCAGTGGACTCATTGAAGAAGTGAATGCGGAAAAACGCAAACTGAAAGTAATGGTCAAAATATTCGGACGGAAAACTCCGTTGGAATTAGGCTTTACGGATGTAGAAAAGGAATAATGCATTTTGTTACGTGCTGTTGTTCCATTCGTTAAATACTTATATAAAAATTACAAAAGAAAATGGCTAAAGAAGTTGCTGGACTAATCAAATTACAGATTAAAGGAGGCGCTGCAAATCCATCACCTCCCGTTGGACCTGCTTTGGGTTCTAAGGGTATTAATATCATGGAATTTTGCAAGCAATTCAACGCCAGAACCCAGGACAAGGCAGGTAAGGTATTACCTGTAATCATTACCTACTACACAGACAAGTCTTTTGATTTCGTAATCAAAACTCCTCCTGTAGCTATTCAGTTGCTTGAGGCTGCCAAAATCAAGAGTGGATCTGCAGAACCGAACCGCAAGAAAGTGGCTGAACTGACTTGGGATCAGATTCGTGCAATCGCTCAGGATAAGATGGTTGACTTGAACTGCTTTACTATCGAATCTGCTATGTCAATGGTAGCAGGAACAGCTAGAAGTATGGGTATCGCTGTAAAAGGTGACTTCCCGGGTAATAACTAATTAACTTCAATTGATAATGGGTAAACTGACAAAAAATCAAAAGTTGGCTGCAGAAAAGATTGAAGCAGGGAAAGCATACTCACTGAAGGAAGCTTCTGAACTGGTAAAGGAAATCACTTTCACCAAGTTTGACGCTTCATTAGATATTGACGTACGTTTAGGTGTAGACCCTCGTAAGGCTAACCAGATGGTAAGAGGTGTGGTATCTCTTCCTCATGGTACAGGTAAACAGGTACGTGTGCTTGTTCTGTGTACACCGGATGCTGAAGCTGCTGCAAAAGAAGCTGGTGCTGACTATGTTGGTCTTGATGAATATATTGAAAAGATCAAAGGTGGATGGACTGATATTGATGTGATCATCACTATGCCGTCTATCATGGGTAAGATTGGTGCGCTGGGTCGTGTGCTCGGTCCTCGTGGATTGATGCCGAACCCGAAAAGCGGTACTGTAACTATGGATGTAGCTAAAGCTGTTAAGGAAGTTAAGCAAGGTAAGATTGACTTTAAGGTTGACAAGAGCGGTATCGTTCATACTTCAATCGGTAAGGTGTCTTTCACTGCTGACCAGATCCGTGAAAATGCGAAAGAATTTATCGCTACTATCATCAAACTGAAACCGACCACAGCTAAAGGTACTTATATTAAGAGTATTTATCTTTCAAGTACTATGAGTAAGGGTATCAAGATTGACCCGAAATCAGTAGACGAAATCTAATAATTAAGGAGGAATCATGAGAAAGGAAGATAAAGGCGTAATTATTGGTCAGTTGGCTGATACCGTAAAGCAATACGGACATTTTTACTTGGTAGACACAACTGCAATGGATGCAGCTGCTACCAGTGACCTTCGTAAGAAATGTTTCAAAGCAGGTATCAAACTGATGGTTGTGAAGAATTCTTTGCTTCACAAAGCTTTGATGAGCTTGGATGTAGACTACTCACCCTTGTTCGATTCTTTGAAGGGTACTACTTCAGTAATGTTTTGCGAAACAGCTAATGTGCCTGCAAAACTGTTGAAGGAATATAAGGACAGCGTTCCGACCCTGAAAGCTGCTTATGCAGAAGAAGGATTCTATGTGGGTGCAGATCAGTTGGAAGCTCTCGCAACAATCAAGAGCAAGAACGAAGTCATTGCAGACATTGTGGCTTTGCTGCAGTCTCCTGCAAAGAACGTTATCTCGGCTCTTCAATCAGGTGGCAACACCATTCACGGTGTTCTTCAGACTTTGGCAGAACGTGCAGAATAATGGCACGCTGCGCATGAGTCAAGAAACCAAAACAACTTTAATATTTAAATAGTACAAACAATTAAATTTCATACAAAAATGGCAGATTTGAAAGCTTTTGCAGAACAATTAGTTAACTTGACAGTAAAAGAAGTTAATGAACTTGCAACTATCCTTAAAGAAGAATATGGTATTGAACCTGCTGCTGCAGCTGTAGCTGTTGCTGCTGGTCCTGCTGCTGCTGGTGCAGCTGCTGCTGAAGAAAAAACTTCATTCGATGTAGTTTTGAAGAGCGCAGGTGCTGCTAAACTGCAGGTTGTTAAGGCAGTGAAAGAAGCTTGTGGTCTTGGCTTGAAAGAAGCAAAAGACTTGGTTGACGGTGCTCCTAGCACAGTAAAAGAAGGTTTGGCTAAAGACGAAGCTGAATCTTTGAAGAAAACTTTGGAAGAAGCTGGAGCTGAAGTTGAACTTAAATAAGATTATCCTGTAAATCAGGTAGTTCGGTTAAGAGTCCTCTGTAAAGAGGATTCTTAACCTTTTTGCGTCTATATTAAGTTCACTAGGTTTCAATTGTCGGAACTGTGAGAGTTCCCCGACTGTAATTATCCTAGGTTTTACATTTTAAACTCCATACAGATGTCTTCAGAAACTCAAAATCAACGAATTAATTTTGCTTCTATCAAGAATCCGATGCAGTATCCGGATTTTCTGGAAGTACAGTTGAAGTCATTTCAGGACTTCTTACAATTAGATACCCCACCCGAAAAGCGAAAGAACGACGGTTTGTATAAGGTATTTGCGGAAAATTTCCCGATTGCAGATACACGCAACAACTTCGTGCTCGAGTTCCTTGACTACTATATCGATCCGCCTCACTATACCATCGACGATTGTCTGGAACGTGGATTGACTTATAGTGTTCCCTTGAAAGCCAAACTGAAGCTTTATTGTACCGACCCCGATCACGAAGATTTTGATACAGTGATTCAGGATGTGTATCTGGGTCCTATCCCTTATATGACTCCGAAAGGCACTTTCGTCATTAACGGTGCAGAGCGTGTTGTAGTATCTCAGCTTCATCGTTCACCGGGTGTATTCTTTGGACAAAGCATCCATGCGAATGGAACGAAATTGTATTCTGCCCGAATTATCCCATTCAAAGGATCTTGGATTGAGTTCGCTACGGATATCAACAATGTGATGTATGCGTACATCGACCGTAAGAAGAAGCTTCCGGTAACTACGTTGTTGAGAGCTGTAGGATTTGAAAATGACAAGGACATCCTTGAAATTTTCAACTTGGCTGAGGATGTAAAGGTTAACAAGACGAACCTGAAGAAAATCATCGGACGTAAGCTGGCTGCCCGTGTGTTGAAGACATGGACGGAAGATTTTGTGGATGAAGATACTGGTGAAGTAGTTTCTATTGAACGTAACGAGGTGGTTATCGACCGTGAGACGGTCATTGAACCTGAACACATCGACTTGATCATTGAATCGGGTGTACAGAATATCCTCGTTCACAATGAAGAGGCGAATGCTTCCGATTATTCAATTATTTTCAACACTTTGCAGAAAGACCCGAGTAACTCGGAAAAAGAAGCGGTGTTGTATATCTATCGTCAGTTGCGTAATGCAGACCCTGCAGATGATGCAAGTGCGCGTGAGGTAATCAACAACCTGTTCTTCTCTGAAAAACGTTACGATTTGGGTGATGTGGGTCGTTACCGGATCAACAAGAAGTTGAATCTGGATACTCCGATGGATGTCAGAGTGTTGACAAAACAAGATATTATCGAGATTATCAAATATCTCATCGAGTTGATTAACTCAAAGGCAGACGTGGATGATATTGACCACTTGAGCAACCGTCGTGTTCGTACGGTGGGTGAGCAGTTGTCAAATCAGTTCGCTATCGGTCTAGCTCGTATGTCTCGTACGATTCGTGAACGTATGAATGTACGCGACAACGAAGTGTTCACTCCGATTGACTTGATCAATGCGAAGACAATTTCGTCTGTCATCAACTCATTCTTCGGTACCAATGCCTTGTCACAGTTCATGGACCAGACCAACCCGCTGGCTGAAATTACACACAAACGTCGTTTGTCTGCCTTGGGTCCTGGTGGTTTGTCACGTGACCGTGCCGGTTTCGAGGTGCGAGACGTACACTACACTCACTATGGTCGTCTGTGTCCGATTGAAACTCCTGAAGGTCCGAACATCGGTTTGATTTCTTCTTTGTGTGTCTATGCAAAGATTAACGAACTGGGATTCATCGTGACTCCTTACCGTAAGGTGAAGGACGGAGTGGTAGATTTGTCAAATGAAGGTATCGAATACCTTTCTGCAGAGGAAGAGGAAGACAAGATTATTGCACAGGGTAATGCACCGTTGAACGATGACGGTACATTCATCCGCGATAAAGTAAAGGCACGCCGTGATGCCGATTATCCGGTGGTTACACCTGACCAGGTAGAACTGATGGACGTGGCTCCTCAGCAGATTGCTTCTATCGCCGCTTCTTTGATTCCGTTCTTGGAACACGATGACGCGAACCGTGCATTGATGGGTTCTAACATGATGCGCCAGGCGGTTCCTTTGTTGAAGACAGAAGCTCCGATTGTGGGTACAGGTATTGAAAAACAGTTGTGTGAAGATTCACGTACGCAGATTGCCGCAGAAGGTGACGGTGTGGTTGACTTCGTAGATGCAACGACTATCCGTATTCTGTATGACCGTACGGAAGATGAAGAATTCGTAAGCTTCGAACCGGCGTTGAAAGAATATCGTATTCCGAAATTCCGTAAGACCAACCAGAGCATGACCATCGACTTGCGCCCGATCTGTAACAAGGGACAGCGCGTGAAGAAGGGTGATATCCTGACTGAAGGTTACTCTACTGCGAACGGTGAACTGGCTTTGGGTAAGAACTTGTTGGTTGCTTACATGCCGTGGAAGGGTTACAATTACGAGGATGCCATCGTTTTGAACGAACGTGTGGTACGTGAGGATATCCTGACTTCTGTACATGTGGATGAATATATCTTGGAAGTACGTGAAACCAAACGTGGTATGGAAGAGCTGACTTCTGATATTCCGAATGTCAGCGAAGAAGCTACCAAAGATTTGGATGAAAACGGTATCGTACGTGTCGGTGCTCGTATCGAACCGGGTGACATCTTGATTGGTAAGATTACTCCGAAGGGTGAATCAGATCCTTCTCCGGAAGAGAAACTGTTGCGCGCCATCTTTGGTGACAAGGCTGGCGACGTGAAGGATGCTTCTCTGAAGGCTTCTCCGTCACTGCGTGGTGTGGTTATCGGCAAGAAACTGTATTCACGTGTAATCAAGACACGTAGCGAAAAGAATGCAGACAAGGCAATCCTGCCGAAACTGAATGAAGAATTTGAAGAAAAAGCTGCGGCTCTGAAGACTATCCTGATTGACAAATTGTTGGTTTTGACTGCCGATAAGGTTTCTCAGGGTGTGAAAGATTATCTGGGAACAGAAGTCATTGCCAAAGGAGCCAAGTTTACTAAATATGATCTGGAGTCATTGGATTACACTGTGATTCAGTTGAGCAAATGGACAGCAGATGCGCACAAGAACGACATGATCCGTGACCTTATCATGAATTATTTGAAGAAATACAAGGAGTTGGATGCCGAACTGAAGCGTAAGAAGTTCGCGTTGACTATCGGTGACGAACTGCCTTCAGGTATTATTCAGATGGCGAAGGTTTACATCGCCAAGAAACGTAAGATTGGTGTCGGTGATAAGATGGCCGGTCGTCACGGTAACAAGGGTATCGTTTCACGTGTAGTACGTCAGGAAGACATGCCGTTCTTGGCTGACGGTACTCCGGTAGATATCGTATTGAATCCGTTGGGTGTGCCTTCTCGTATGAACATCGGTCAGATTTTCGAAGCTGTATTGGGACGTGCCGGAAAAGAATTGGGCGTGAAGTTTGCTACTCCTATCTTTGATGGTGCTACCTTGGAAGATTTGGATAAATGGACAGACAAAGCCGGACTGCCACGTTATTGCAAGACTTATTTGTATGATGGTGGTACAGGTGAACAGTTCGACCAGCCGGCTACGGTAGGTGTGACTTACATGTTGAAACTGGGTCACATGGTTGAAGACAAGATGCACGCCCGTTCAATCGGTCCGTACTCTTTGATTACGCAGCAGCCGCTTGGTGGTAAAGCTCAGTTCGGTGGTCAGCGTTTCGGAGAAATGGAGGTTTGGGCCATCGAAGCCTTCGGTGCGGCTCATGTACTTCAGGAAATTCTGACAATCAAGTCGGATGACGTGGTTGGACGTTCTAAGGCATACGAAGCAATTGTGAAAGGTGAACCAATGCCTACTCCGGGTATTCCTGAATCTCTCAACGTATTGTTGCACGAACTTAGAGGTCTGTGCTTGAGCATTACGCTGGAATAACTTTTTCAACTGAAGAATGGGGTATCGACTCCCATTCTTCCTGATTAAATTCTTCATTATCATAAAATAGAAAGTATGGCTTTTAGAAAAGATACTAAGATAAAAAGTAATTTCTCAAAGATTACGATCGGTCTGGCATCACCCGAAGAGATTCTGGAAAATTCTTATGGTGAGGTGTTGAAACCGGAAACCATCAACTACCGTACCTATAAACCGGAACGTGACGGTCTGTTCTGTGAACGTATCTTCGGTCCGGTAAAGGACTATGAGTGCCATTGTGGTAAGTACAAGCGTATTCGCTACAAGGGTATCGTCTGCGACCGATGCGGTGTGGAAGTAACGGAAAAGAAAGTTCGCCGTGAACGTAGCGGACATATCCAGCTGGTAGTGCCGGTGGCTCACATCTGGTATTTCCGTTCTTTGCCGAATAAGATTGGTTATCTGTTGGGCTTGCCGACCAAGAAACTGGATGCAATTATTTACTACGAACGCTACGTCGTTATTCAGCCGGGTGTGAAGGCTGAAGACGGAGTAAGCAAATACGACTTGTTGTCTGAAGAAGAATATCTGGACATCATGGATACACTTCCAAAGGACAACCAGTATCTGGAAGACAGCGACCCGAACAAGTTCATCGCTAAGATGGGGGCAGAAGCTATCTACGACTTGTTGGTAGGACTGGATTTGGATGCGTTGTCATACGAATTGCGTCACAAAGCAAACAGCGATTCTTCTCAGCAGCGTAAGAACGAGGCTTTGAAACGTTTGCAGGTAGTGGAATCTTTCCGTGCTTCACGTGGCCGCAACAAACCGGAATGGATGATTGTACGTATCGTGCCGGTTATCCCTCCCGAACTTCGTCCGTTGGTTCCACTGGATGGTGGACGTTTCGCCACTTCCGACTTGAACGATTTGTATCGTCGTGTGATTATCCGTAACAATCGTCTGAAACGACTGATTGAAATCAAGGCTCCGGAAGTAATCTTGCGTAATGAGAAACGTATGCTTCAGGAAGCTGTCGATTCATTGTTCGACAACTCTCGTAAGTCGAGTGCAGTGAAGACAGATGCCAACCGTCCGTTGAAATCTTTGTCAGACAGCTTGAAAGGTAAGCAAGGACGTTTCCGTCAGAACCTGTTGGGTAAGCGTGTCGACTATTCAGCCCGTTCCGTAATTGTCGTAGGTCCGGAACTGAAGATGGGTGAATGCGGTATTCCGAAACTGATGGCTGCCGAATTGTACAAGCCGTTCATCATCCGCAAGCTGATTGAACGTGGTATCGTGAAGACCGTGAAATCTGCAAAGAAGATTGTAGACCGCAAGGAACCTGTGATTTGGGATATTCTGGAACACGTAATGAAAGGTCATCCGGTATTGCTGAACCGTGCGCCGACATTGCACCGTCTGGGTATTCAGGCTTTCCAGCCGAAGATGATCGAAGGAAAAGCTATCCAGTTGCACCCGTTGGCTTGTACCGCATTCAACGCCGACTTCGATGGTGACCAGATGGCCGTACACTTGCCGTTGAGCAATGAGGCTGTATTGGAAGCTCAGATGTTGATGTTGCAGTCACACAATATTCTGAACCCGGCCAACGGTGCACCTATCACCGTGCCTGCACAGGATATGGTTCTGGGATTGTATTACATTACCAAACTGCGTAAGGGTGCCAAAGGTGAAGGTTTGATTTTCTACGGACCGGAAGAAGCGATGATTGCTTACAACGAAGGAAAGGTAGATATCCACGCCATCATCAGTGTTGTTGCCAATGACTTGGATGAGAACGGCAACATCGTGAAGAAGATGATCAAGGAAACCTCTGTAGGTCGTGTGATTGTCAACGAGCTGGTTCCAGATGAATGTGGTTATTTGAATACCATCATTTCCAAGAAGTCTTTGCGTGACATCATCAGCAACGTAATCAAGGCTGTGGGTGTGGCTCGTGCTTGTGAATTCCTGGATGGAATCAAGAACTTGGGTTACAAGAAAGCATTCGAAGGTGGTCTGTCATTCAACTTGGGCGATATCATTATCCCGAAGGAGAAAGAGGAACTGGTAAAACGTGGTAACGAAGAAATCGAACAAATCATGATGAACTATAACATGGGTTTCATCACCGATAACGAACGTTACAATCAGGTAATTGATACTTGGACACACGTAAACAGTGACTTGTCAGACATTCTATATAAAACAATTAAGAACGACGACCAGGGATTCAACTCTGTATTCATGATGCTGGATTCCGGAGCCCGTGGTTCTAAGGAACAGATTCGTCAGTTGTCTGGTATGCGTGGTTTGATGGCCAAGCCGCAGAAAGCCGGTGCCGAAGGTGCTCAGATTATTGAAAACCCGATTCTTTCTAACTTTAAGGAAGGTCTTTCGGTGTTGGAGTACTTTATCTCAACCCACGGTGCTCGTAAGGGTCTTGCCGATACCGCGTTGAAGACAGCCGATGCCGGATACCTGACTCGTCGTTTGGTAGACGTTTCTCACGACGTCATCATCAATGAAGAAGACTGTGGTACATTGCGTGGCCTGGTTTGTACAGCGTTGAAGAACAACGATGAAGTAATCGCTACGTTGTACGAACGTATCTTGGGCCGTGTATCTGTACACGATATCATCCACCCGACTACTGGTAAGCTGATTGTGGCTGCCGGTGAAGAAATCACGGAGGACATTGCTGAAGAAATCGAAAACTCTCCGATTGAAAGCGTAGAAATCCGTTCCGTATTGACTTGTGAGTCTAAAAAGGGTGTATGTGCGAAATGTTACGGACGTAACTTGGCTACCAGCCGTATGGTGCAGAAAGGTGAGGCTGTCGGCGTAATCGCTGCACAGTCAATCGGTGAACCGGGTACTCAGCTGACTCTGCGTACATTCCACGCCGGAGGTATCGCCGGTAACATGGCAGCCAATGCAAGTATCGTAGCGAAGAACGATGCACGTCTGGAATTCGAAGAATTGCGTACAGTAGATGCTGTAGAAGAAACAGGCGAACCAGTGAAGATTGTCGTAGGCCGTTTGGCGGAAGTTCGTTTCGTGGATGTCAATACCGGTATCGTATTGTCTACACACAACGTACCTTACGGTTCTAAGTTGTATGCTTCAGACGGTGAAGTCGTAGAAAAGGGCAAGCTGATTGCGAAGTGGGACCCGTTCAACGCCGTTATCGTGACGGAAGCTGCCGGTAAGATTGACTTTGAATCTGTGATTGAGAACGTCACTTACAAGGTAGAATCCGATGAAGCTACCGGTTTGCGTGAAATCATCATCACTGAGTCTAAGGATAAGAACAAGATTCCTTCATTGCACATCTTGGATGAAAATGGTGGAATTATCCGTACATATAACTTGCCGGTAGGTGGTCACGTAGTGGTTGAAGACAAGCAGACCGTGAAAGCGGGTGATATTCTGGTGAAGATTCCGCGTGCCGTTGGTAAGGCAGGTGATATCACCGGTGGTCTTCCGCGAGTAACCGAGCTGTTCGAAGCCCGTAACCCGTCTAACCCTGCAGTCGTATCTGAAATCGACGGTGAGGTAACAATGGGTAAGATTAAACGTGGTAACCGTGAAATCATCGTGACTTCCAAGACTGGTGATGTACGCAAGTACTTGGTTGCATTGTCCAAGCAGATTCTGGTTCAGGAAAACGACTACGTACGTGCCGGAACTCCGTTGTCTGATGGTGCCATCACTCCTGCCGATATCCTGGCCATCAAAGGTCCTACAGCCGTTCAGGAATATATCGTAAATGAAATTCAGGACGTGTACCGTCTGCAGGGTGTGAAGATCAACGATAAACACTTCGAAATTATCGTTCGTCAGATGATGCGTAAGGTACAGATTGACGAGCCGGGTGATACCCGCTTCCTGGAACAGCAGGTAGTTGACCGCATTGAATTCAATGAAGAAAACGACCGTATCTGGGGCAAGAAAGTGGTAGTAGATGCCGGTGACTCTCAGAACCTGCAACCGGGACAGATTGTCACAGCCCGCAAGCTCCGCGATGAAAACAGTATGTTGAAGCGTCGTGACCTGAAACTGGTGGAAGTACGTGATGCAGTGCCTGCTACTTCTACTCAGATTCTGCAGGGTATCACACGTGCCGCATTGCAGACTTCAAGCTTCATGTCGGCTGCTTCCTTCCAGGAAACAACGAAGGTATTGAACGAAGCTGCTATCAACGGTAAGGTGGACAAGCTGGAAGGTATGAAGGAGAACGTGATCTGCGGTCACCTGATTCCGGCTGGTACCGGTCAGCGTGAGTTTGAAAAGATTGTGGTAGGTTCTAAAGAAGAATACGACCGCATCTTGGCGAACAAGAAGAACGTGTTGGACTATAGCGAAGTTGAATAACTCAACCGAATATAAAAAGAAAAGCCGTCTCGTTTGAGGCGGCTTTTTTTATGCTTGTCATGCTGCGTCAGCAGTTTCGTTTCCTTTTCCAGAAGAGCCGGATAAAACGCCCTCCGGTGGCAATGAGTGCCAGAGAGAGTCCGGTATAGAACACGGCGATGAAACTTTCCGGCAACAAATGTGCCTTGCGGATGGTGATGCCCATCCCAATCATGAACGCCATGACAATCCACCCCTTCACATCGAAGAAAGAGAAGGGACAATGCCTTTCCCGCTTTCCCGAAGTGATACGCTGCGTATGCTTGCGGTAGAGCTTGTGGAAAACCATGCAGAAGAACAGCAGGAACACCAGACTGGCCTCACAGACCTTCAGGAGCCAGTAGTGCGTGTCTGTAATCCAGCAGGAGAGGCCAATTTGCAGAATGTTGAGGCCCGCCACCAGCCACACCACGCCAGCCGTCAGCAACAGGGTATTGGAAGAAACTCCGTACTTCATCTTAGCTTAGAACCATTTGATTTTCCGGAAAATGACGAATGCGGCTGCCGACAAGAGAATCGAGAAGCAGACAATCAGGGCAAACGCATGGGGCAAGCCTTCGATGTGAATATCCACGTTCATACCGTAGAAACTGGCAATCAGCGTAGGCACCATCAGGATGATGGAGAGACTGGTCATGCGTTTCATGATGGTGTTCACGTTGTTGGAGATAATAGACGCGAAGGCATCCATCGTACCCGTGAGGATGTCACTGTAGATGTTCACCTGGTTGTGAGCCTGTTTCAGTTCGATGAGCACGTCGTCGGTCAGTTCCGCGTTCTGGTAATCCTGTTCATTGAAAATGTTCTGCAGCTTGCCTATCATGACCTCATTGCCACGGATGGACGTGTTGAAGTACACCAGACTCTTCTGCAGGTTCATCAACCGGAGCAAGTCCTCGTTACGGATACTCCGCTCCAGTTCCTTTTCCGCACAGTTCACCTCATTGTTAATCTGTTTCAGGTATTTCAGGAACCACACGGCCGAAGAGTAAATCAGCCGCAGAATCAGTTCGTATTTGTTGGGCACGTTGATGCCCTTGCGCTGCGTATGTTCAATGAAGTCGGGCAGCATCTCCGTAGAGTAGTAGCACACCGAAATCACCAGTTCATTGTTCGTGATGATGCCGATGGGCACCGTGACATACGGCACCTTCGAATCGGGCGTCTGCATGGGGATACGCAAGATGGTCAGCAGCCAGTTGCCTTCCGTATCCGTACGCGGCCTTTCGTCCGTATCGGCGATATCGTTCAAGAAAGATCGGGGAACTTTCAATTCATCTTGCAGGAAGCGGAAATCCGACTCATCGGGACACTCCACATTAATCCAGCAGTTGGGCTGCCAGTTCGTTTTTTCTACGAAACCTGCTTCACAAAAAAGATACTTTCTCATGTTTCTGCTCCTTTCCTTCGTTTTAAGCCCGGAGGAGCATCTTCAGAGTAAGGTACAATCTACTCACGACACTCCTTCAGGAAGTGGTTAAAATAATGATAATACGTTCGCGAGTAAGAATCGTCCATATCGTTTCGTTTTAGGGTATAAAAAAAGTTCGTTTTTAGCAAACGAACTCTCAAGCTCTTCAGGTTGGACTTGAACCAACGACCCTCTGATTAACAGTCAGATGCTCTAACCGACTGAGCTACTGAAGAAAGTTTAAACATGTTTTCCTAAAAAGGAGCTCTTCAGGTTGGACTTGAACCAACGACCCTCTGATTAACAGTCAGATGCTCTAACCGACTGAGCTACTGAAGAAGGTTCAAACATGTTTTTTCAAAAAAGGAGCTCTTCAGGTTGGACTTGAACCAACGACCCTCTGATTAACAGTCAGATGCTCTAACCGACTGAGCTACTGAAGAAGGTTTTTCCTTAATTGCGCTGCAAAGGTAGTAGGATATTTTGAATTATGCAATATCTTTGCAAAAAAAATAAAGCAAAATGGATAAAATATTAGGAATGGGCAATGCGTTGGTAGATGTTTTGGTGAGAATTGATGACGATTCTTTATTGGAGAAGCTCCATCTGCCCAAAGGAAGCATGCAGCTGATACAGGAAGATACGCTGGCCGAGATACGTAAATCCACCGCCGGCATGAAGATACACCGGGCCACGGGCGGTTCGGCCAGCAACACGGTAAGTGCCTTGGCCGCTTTGGGAGCCACTCCCGGATTTATCGGGAAAATCGGAAAGGACGAGACCGGGCAGTTCTTCGACGACACCCTCCGGCAGCGGGGAGTGAAAACCGCGCTGAAAACCTGCGACCTGCCTTCCGGCATTGCCTCCACGTTCATCTCGCCCGACGGGGAACGCACGTTCGGCACCTGTCTGGGGGCAGCTGCCACCCTGCATGCCGACGACTTGTCGCGCGATATGTTTACCGGTTATGATTATCTCTATATCGAAGGCTATCTGCTGCAAGACCACGACTTGATGCTGCGGGCCATGCAGCTGGCCAAGGAAGAAGGTCTTCAGGTATGTCTCGACATGGCCAGCTACAATGTGGTGGAAGCCGAGCGCGACTTCTTCGACCATCTGATTGTGAAATACGTAGACATCGTGTTTGCCAACGAGAGCGAGGCGCGGGCCTATACGGGCAAGGAACCCCATGAGGCCTTGGAAGAAATCGCCTCCAAGTGCAGCATTGCCGTGGTGAAGACCGGAAAAGAAGGCTCCCTCGTGAAGAAAGGCACCGAAGTCATCCAGCTGCTGTCGTGTCCGATTGAGGGCGTGGTAGATACCACCGGTGCCGGCGATTTCTATGCCGCCGGTTTCATGTACGGCCTGACCTGCGGCTATTCGCTGGAAAAATGCGTGCAGATCAGCACCATCCTGGCCACGGCCGTGATTCAGGAGGTAGGCACCACCCTGCCCGGAAAGAAATGGGACGAAATTAAGTTAAATATTGACGCACTTCTGCAAGTCTGACCGGAATAATGTGTTTATTTGCAGGAAGAAATAAATTGAAAACAAACGACGTATGAATGCAAGAAAAATGCTGGCCGGAGCCTTCATTGTGATGCTGGGCATGGGGATGACCAGTTTCAAGGAAGACGACCGCAATTTTCAGATATCGAAAAATCTGGACATCTTCAACTCCATTTTCAAGGAACTGGACATGTTCTATGTCGATACCGTGAATGCCGAAAAAATGATTCAGACCGGGGTGGAAGGCATGCTTTCGCTGACCGACCCCTATACGGAATACTATCCTGAAGAAGAGGTGAGCAGCCTCAAGGAGATGACGACCGGAAAATACGGGGGCATCGGAGCGGCCATCCGCTACTATGAAGCCAAAGACCGCATCGCGGTGGTAGAGCCTACCGAGGGCATGCCGGCAGCTGAGGCTGGCGTGAAGGCGGGCGACATCATCCTCTCGGTGGGAGGAAAGGAGATGGTGCGCGGCAACATGAAGCCCCAGGAGTTTTCTTCGAAAGTGAGCGAAGCCCTGCGTGGAGAGCCGGGCACCTCGTTCGTGCTGAAAGTGCTGCGCCCGTTGAAGAACGACAGCACGGTGATGGAGTTCAAGCTCACCCGTAAGAACATCCGTACCAATCCCGTGCCCTATTACGGCATGGTGAAAGACAGCATCGGCTATCTGGCCCTGTCCAGCTTTACCGAAAATTCAGCCAAGGACTTCAAGAAAGCCTTCATCGAACTGAAACAGAAAGGCGCCAAGTCGCTGATTATCGACCTGCGCGACAACGGAGGAGGTTCCTTGTCGGAAGCGGTAGACATCGTCAATCTTTACGTGCCGAAAGGACAGGAGATTGTGGTGACCAAAGGCAAGCTGCGTCAGGCACAGGGTTCCTACAAGACCCAGAACGAGCCGGTCGACACCCAGATTCCGCTGGCTATTCTGGTGAACGGTTCCACGGCTTCGGCTTCTGAAATCGTGAGCGGTTCGTTGCAGGATTTGGACCGTGCGGTGATTATCGGTACGCGCACCTTCGGAAAAGGACTGGTACAGACCATCCGTCCGTTGCCCTACAACGGTACGCTGAAAGTGACTACCTCCAAATATTATATTCCCAGCGGACGTTGCATCCAAGCCATCGACTATGCCAAGAAGAACGCCGACGGTTCCGTAGCCCGTACGCCCGACAGTCTGACCACCGTATTCCACACTGCCGCCGGACGTGAGGTACGCGACGGGGGAGGTATCCGTCCCGACATCGAAGTGAAGGGCGATAAGATTCCGAACATCGTATTCTATTTGATGAACGACGACCTGATTTTCGATTACGCCACCCAATATTGCTGGGATCATCCCACACTGGCTTCGGTAGACGATTTCAAGTTGACCGATGCCGACTATGAGGCGTTCAAGAAACTGGTGAAGTCGCGTAATTTTACTTATGACCGTCAGAGCGAGAAGCTGTTGAAGAGCCTGAAGGAAGTGGCCGAGTTCGAGGGCTACATGACCGAAGCATCCGAAGAATTCAAGGCCTTGGAGAAGAAACTCAACCACAACCTGGACCGCGACCTGGACTATTTCGCCAAACCGATTAAGGAATATCTTTCACAGGAAATCGTGACCCGCTATTTCTACCAGCGTGGAGCCGTGATGGAACGGCTGAAAGACGATGCCGACCTGGAGAAAGCCATCGAAGTATTGCAGAATCCCGTCCGTTACCGGGAAATTCTTTCGGCACCGATAAAGACAGACGAACCGGCCAAGAAGGAAGAACCGAAGAAATAAGGCCTCAGAAGGGCTTCTGGAGGGCCTTCAGGAAAGGCCCGGAAAACGCAAGGACGTTTTGTTTCAAACGCAAGTGCATTTGGAGTAAAACGTCCTTGCGTTTTGATTGAAACGTCCTTGCGTTTTGGAGAAAACGTAAAGGCGTTTGAGTTGAAACGCTTCGGCGTTTTTATTTGTCTCATGTACAGTTTGTTCCATACTAAATTTTAAAAAAAACTCACATTAGTTTATCAAAGAAGATTTGTTGTATTTTTGTAGAAAATATATGACGTATGGAAAGTTCGAAAACAGCCACAACTATACAAGAACAGATTGAGACTTTAAGGGAAAGAGGTATGAGTATTGACGATGAAGGGAAAGCCATTGAGAATCTTTCTGACATCGGTTATTATCGGTTAGGTTTTTATTGGTTTCCCTTTGAGAAAACATATCCACGAAAGGAACAAAGAGATCATACATTCAAAGAGGGAACAAATTTTGATTATGTCATAAAGCTTTATTACTTTGATTTTGATTTGAGAAACCTTTTCTTGCGTTATATAAGTAGAATTGAAATAAATTTCAGGACTACTTTAATTTATATGATTTCGAATAAGTACAAGGACGATTCATTCTGGTACATCAATCCAAAGGTATTAAAGCAGGACTTTATTGATAGTGACCTTTTTCAGAAGTCCATTAAAGATGTGAATAGCGAGCCTGTGATAAAACAGGATTTAAAAACGCATAAAAGAAAATATGCTCCTGCATGGAAAGCTATTGAATATATGAGTTTTGGTGTTGTCATTTCCATATATGATAATCTGCTGGATGGTGGTTTGAAACATGGTATTTCAGTTGCTTATGGAATGCAGTCTCCATCTCAGTTTTCAAATTATATCAATACAGTGCGTAGACTCAGGAATTATTGTGCTCATGGAAAAGTTCTTTTTGACATGACACTTCCCGAAGCAATCAGCAATGGACCTCTGGGGTATTTAGGTAATCAAAAGAACATATTGGTTGGTGCCTATAAGGTATTTTGTTACTTCTTGGGCAGAATATCACAAAATAGAGTTACAGAGATGAAATCGGAGTTGTTAAAGGCATTTAATCGTGTTACATATCCAACTGTGAAGGATATCATATATAACAACTCTGGATTCAGGCCAAATGATTTATAAGTTAATTTTTGGTGGCAAAAGAAATTCTTTTTATCTTTGTCCCAGATAAAGTGCACTTGTCAGCTATAGGCTTTCATACTGCACTATAAAAGGAACTGATAAGGGACTGCCCTATAGGGTAGTCCTTTTTTTATGGTTACAAGACAATTTTATCTCTTTCAGTTTATAAGTAGAGTTAGCCAATTTCCCAGTGAACGGTAATCTCTGAAAAGGATATAAACTCAGTTATTGACCATAAGTATAAGCCCTGTACCTCTTTTGGTGACAATCTCTATATGAGGGTCTTCCGCAAACAGCTTTCTTAATTTGGTGATGAACACATCGAGGCTGCGTGAGGCAAAATAATCCTTGTCAGTATTCCAGAAACGGCCCAAAATGGTCTCTCTTGTTACCACATCACCTTTATTTTGTGCGAGCAACTGTAAAATCTGAGCTTCTCTTACGGTAAGATCCGTTTTATCGCCCGATTCGTGATTATAGAGTGTGGCATGTTCGGCGTCCAGCGTATAATGGCCGAACTTGCACAATCCTTCTTCGTTGCGGGTCTTGCTTCCTTCCTTCATTTTCAGGATGGCGTGCAGATGTGCATCCAGTTCATCGGGGATGAACGGTTTCTTCACGTAATTGTTGACGCCGATATCATATCCTTTCCTGACATCCTTGGGAGAGGTAAGTGCGGAAGCAAAAAGAATGGGGGTATCCACGTCGGTTGCCCGTATGCGCCGCACCATTTCAAAGCCATCCATCACCGGCATATCAATGTCGGAGATGATGATGTCGGGGCGATGTGCCTTCCAGGCTTCCAATCCCTCTTCCCCATTACAAGCGGTAATCACCTCATATCCCCCGATGATGTCCTGGAGGCCGGACTGTACGATGTATGACAGATTCTTGTCGTCTTCTACCAATAACAGTTTTATCATTGTTTTTGCAATTATGAAACAAATGTATGGAAATATGTGGAATATACGGCATCTCAGAAACAGATTTTGTGTATATCGTCAGTCTTTACTTGTGAAACGCTTTGTCAGCCATTTTGCATCGGGTTCTTATCTTCAGCCAGCGGCAGATAGATTGTGAATTCCGTGAACTCACCTTCTATGCTGGAGACAAATATTTTTCCGTGATGTGCTTCAACCACCTGATCAACGAAATTCAGTCCGAGGCCGAAACCGGAAGCACCATTCCGGCGGTTACGCTTAACGGCTGATGCACGTTCATACTTTCGGAAAATAAGATGAATATCTTTATCGGATATCCCAAAACCATTGTCATGAACTTTAAGAACGGTATATCTGTCATCCCGCGCTGTGCTTATTCTTATCTCTACGCTCTCACCCGAATATTTTATGGAATTGTCTATGAGGTTGCTTAGTACCTCTTCCAGATATTCAGCATCGGCATAGGCAGTTTCGGCTTTTATATCTGTAATGAAATTCACCGTCTTTTGCGATTTCGCCTTGAATTTTTCGGTCAGTTTCTCTATTATAGGAGTAAGCTCAACTTCTGTCTTGTTCATCTCCAGTTTATGGTTCTCCAGTTTGGATATGGTCAGCACTTTATTTGTAAGGGTAAGCAGGTGGTCTGCCTCGTTCTCGGCAATGTCGAAATATTTGTTCTTCATTTCCAGCCTGTTGTCAAGCTTTCCGCTTCTGAGGAAATTCAGCGCCATGATGATGGACGTGAGCGGTGTTTTCATGTCGTGTATCATGGCGTATGAGAAGTCTTCGCGAATCTGGAAAATCTTCTCGAAGCGTGAAATGAATCTTACCTGATAGCTGATGCATACGATTACAATCAGCATGATGATGAATGTGCCGGCAAGCATCAGGCCCATACGCTCTAAGAAAGTCTTATTGGGATTGGTTATGATGAGCTGGACAACCTGGGTATAATCTGATCGGATAGGAAAGTATTTGGGTTTGACAGCCATAAAGGACGGTTCTTTTTGAGTACCAATACCGTTTATCTTTTCTCCAGTTCTTAGATTTATAATGTCAATATAATAGTGGTTTCCTAATCCGTTTTGTATTAATAATTCAGCAGTAATGGAATCAAGGTTGTGTAACGACATCGGATATCCCATGTCTGAAAGCCGTTCATAAAAATATGTCATAGGGGGAATTGTGTCGTTTGTTGGACCACTCTTAATTCTTGTACCTTTGGGAGTTTGCCCGAATCTCATATTTCCCTCTTCCTCCAAGGCTTTTTCAATGGTAGCATAACCTTCATTCAGAATGTCGTTTCTTATCAGTTCATACGAATTGTATATCCATATCATCTGCAAAGCCATAGCCCCGATAAGTCCTACGACAGACAGTATGGTAATGAATAATATGTTTTTCTTACGTTTTGAAGTCTCCATATATGATATTATATGACTTTTTAATGGTTTTTCAATGCAAATATAATAATTGGGTTATGAACATAAATCGAAACACTGAAGTATTAACGTAAAGATAACATAAGGATAACTTAATGTTTGCCGATGCTTGGTTACCTTTGCAACAGTAAAACAAAGGAAGGCTTGAAAAGCATTTAATATAAATGGAGATTTTCCTCCAGTGGAGAAGTGGAAAGTTCAATACAGATTTTAGTTAAGATCATCATTAAAAAAAGTAGGATATGGGTATAAAAAGAATCGTAAATAGCAATAGCTTGTATGATAAAAAATAAGAAACTGAAATATACACTGTTTATATTGTCTATTCTTATTTCAATATTAAGTATGGTTTTACGATAAAACTACATTAAAAATAATCAAGATGAAAACATCAGATAAACAAATTAATAAAGAATCAGTTCAGCGGAAGGCATTGATTTCATACGGAAGAGGGCCTGAAGGTGAGGAAGTGATGATAGACATCACGGAGCCTAAACGGATAAATGTAAAAACCATTGTGGCCTTCGTTATTATCCTGCTAGTGATGATGTGGCTGTTTTCTGTCATTTATGGAATTGACAGTCTGAATGTCACATCAGAGAATTATTTCAGTAAAGGCCGGTATGTAATATTCTCCAGTGTACTTTGTGGTATTTTATTAAACTGGTTAATTCAGGCCGTCGTTTATATTATAATCAATCCTCGGTCATATAGTAAATTTGCAGTAATACATAATAAGCGAAATCATACCATACGTTTTTTTTATAAAGGAGATATGAGAATAATTCATTTCCGTATAGCTAATATTCTTGCGCATTGGGTATGTGGATATATCCCTTTGTTGTTGGGCTTTATTATAGGGGATATTTCTATATGTTACTTTGGTCTTTTGTCAATCATGTTCTTCTTTGATGAAACCAGTCTTGTATGGAGACTGCGCCGTTACAGCGGACAAACTTTGTGCAGTTATAAATCAGATGAAGAATAACCAAGGAGATTATGACAGAGAGTTTATTACTCTATATGAATCTACGCTTAAAACAGATTGTGCGTATACTTGCAGGCATCGGATTGTTCCGGTGTCTGTTTCTTATCGGTATCGCTGCCATCCTGTTTTATGCTTTTGCGAAAGTAACGAGCGTATGGGTATTGCCGGTGTGTTATCTGCTTATGCTCTGGCTGTATCATAACAGCAGAAAAGACAAGGAGTTTCTGTCTTTACAGGTGCAAGGAATCAAAGGATTGTTTACGGCAGAATATTTATTGCTCGGTTTACCGTTTATTATTTCGGGGATAATTGCTGCAAATTACATTTCTTTACCGGTTATCATACTGATTGCGTTAGTTATGCCGTGGATTCACCCTGTCAGGTTTCATTCTATAGTTCTGCCTGTGCCTTTATTATACAGTGGGGATTTGCTGTATAGAAGGATGTTCCGGAAACAAGTACCACTGTATGCGGTATTGCTCTTTCTGTCTTTCATGGGAGTACTGCATGGTAATATCAACCTCTGTAAAGTATGCCTGATACTGTGGGGAGCTATTCATGGAACTGCATATATGGTGACGCCACCGAAGCATGAACTCTCTGTCTATAACAGTTTCGGCATGTATCAGCTGATACTGGTCAAATCAGGGCTGAGGAATATCTTTATAACCATGTTCCCGCTCATTGTACTTATGCATGTACTGAGACAAGATACAGAAGCTATACTTTTCTGTCTTGTATTGTTTTCTTCGACATTGCTATACCAGTGGAATATGGGCATGGCAAGATTCTCCTTTGAGACACAAACAGTAATGGGAATTTACTGGCTGCTTTTCCCGTTGCCGTTATTTTTAGTTTCGATTATAACCCCAGTCGTATTGATTCCTTATTTGGCTTTGAATATAGGCCTTACACTTTCTGTAAAGAAAAAATATAAACATATATGGAACTGATATATATAAAAGATTTGAGCAAGGCATACGGTAAGACGAGAGTGCTTGACAACCTTTCCGTCTCTTACAAATCCGGGAGGATCTACGGACTAGTGGGAGAAAACGGAGCCGGGAAAACTACACTCTTCAATTGCATTATGGGAGTGACCGATTACGACGGTGAGATAAGGAAGTCATCACCAATGACTGTTGGTTATATGTCGGCTGAAAACTTCTTCTATTCCCTTATTACCGGAAAAGAATATCTTGAATTCTGTATCAAAGCCAAAGGGAAGAAGATGGATACTAAAGTCATAGATTCATTGAATGAAGTCTTTCAACTGCCACTGGACAGATTCGCTTCGGACTATTCTACCGGGATGAAGAAGAAACTTGCGCTTATGTCCCTGCTCCTTCAAGACAATGACCTGTACATCCTTGACGAACCTTTCAACGGGGTAGATCTTTACGGATGTATCCAACTTAAAAGAATCATACGCGAACTGAAGGACAAAGGAAAGACTGTCATAATTTCATCGCATCTTATCAATACGTTACATGAACTGTGTGATGAGATTGATTTTCTGGATGATCATACCATTCGGAAAAGATATATTCATGCATCAATAGATAAGATTGAGCAGGATATTCTTAACAGGAAACATTAACCTAAAGATAACGTAGCGATAACATAAACTCTTGTTCTATGCGCATACCTTTGTTGCATAATAATAACTGGAAAAACTAAAAAGTATGAACAATAAATATAAATACTATTTGATCAGTGGACCGATTTTAGCCTTAGGCCTTATGCTCGGTGCAGCAATCGGAGCAAATGTTGGAAACATTAAAATAGGAATAGCCTTTGGAATACTCGTCGGAGTTCTTATTAGTACATTGTCCATTTTCCTGGTTGTTTATACAAAAAAGAAGTAATCAAATTTGACTATTTAATATAAATAGAATTATGAATAAGATTAAGCCTGATAAAAAACTAGTAAGGTATTGCGAGGTTATTTCTATGATAACAATAATAGCCGCAGCTATGTACGGATTTCCTAATATACTGGAACTTTGTTATGAGATGGGAAAAGATGATAGCGGCACATTTATATGGCATGCCATCGTAGTGGGTATAGAAAGCTATGCCATAATGTTTATTGGTGTTCTTTCATACGTTATGGTATATAATGTAAGAAAAGGAAACATTTTCAGCAGGGTAAATAAACGTATCCTGAATGCTATAGGAATTTCAACTACATTATCTGGAGTACTGATAAGTGTTATATCTCATTTAAGTCCTCTTGAAATGCCTACTGAAGTATGTGTACTGTTTATAATATTAGGTATGATGTTTGTGCTTATAGCCTATATTTTTGAGATAGGGATACGTATGAAAGAAGAACAGGAATTGACATTTGATAGATTAAAAACTGACATATATGCCTATAATAGTAAACTTGGATGTAATGATGGCGAAATGTAAGATTTCGCTTGGTGAACTGGCAGAACGTATAGACCTTACTCCGGCAAACCTTTCCATACTTAAAACTGGAAAGTCCAAAACTATTCGCTTCTCTACTTTGGAGGCTATCTGTAAGGAACTTGACTGCCAGCCTGGAGATATATTGGAGTATAGAGAAAAATGAATCTCTTAACCTAAAGATAACATAGACTCTTGTTCCTAGCGCATACCTTTGCAGCATAAGTCATTTATCTTGCAGAACTTATCTGTAATATAGATTTTATGTAGCAACATTATTATAGTGAATATAGCAAATTTGTTGTAAAATATATATTGACAAATTACCCTGTTTACTCAACTTAAAGATAATTCTTTTCAATGAATTTATATAAAAAAATAAAGCAATGAAGAAAAAGACAAAACGTAATTTGATTATCACGGCGATATTAATAGTATTAATCAGTGCAATAATTGCTTGGTTTGCTTATCCGTTCGTCCGTTATAGTTCACATACACTTGCTTACCGTTCAACTCTACCGGAAAATGCTTGCTATCAATATCCAATTCAATACAGTGAAGAGGGGTGGTTTTTGATTGATTGTGTCATTAACGGCAAATATAAAGTACCTCTCCGCATCGACACGCAAGCAACGAGTCTTATGCGAGAAGATTCCATACATGCGTATAGTGGCGAATACTGGGGAAATCTGCCTATTAAAAGTACCAATGCTTATCAGAAAAAAGATTCGCCTGAGTTGTATACATTTACTTCTATTTCTTTTGGTGATGCATGCATACAAGAACCAATGTTTAACAGCATCAGTAAGGATAATATAATATACAACGTAATAGATGAAGGCATTTTCGGAACTGAAATGTTGGCTATCGGCACATGGAAATTTGATACAGAAACTGGAATGATGACACTTTTTCATTCCAATAATAAAGACCTGTTGGCAAAGGAAACTATAGGTATGATTTATTATCCTCAAGGTCTTCGTGAAGATTCCATTCCGATTTATATTGAAGGAATAAATGATAAAGTATGCTTTACACTCGATATGGGTTATGCTGGAGTATTAGAAATAAATAACGCTCTTGCAGATCGGCTTAAAACGCATTTTCACTATAAAGAAGAAATCACGAAGCACGGAGAAGAATTAACTGATACACTTTCTATTTTCAAGATCCCTGTTACGATTGCCGGAACACGGATTGATTCTTGCGAGGTTGTGAACAGCCGCATTGTGAATGCCAACTATATCGGAGCCGAATTTATGCACCATTGCAATTTTGTATTACATTATTCTCTTGATGAGCATGGCAAGCCGAATAAAGATCTCTATCTGAAAGTGAGAGAATAATTGAGCAAAAAACAAATTCTAATTATATGATAAAAAAATACTTTCGTTATATATTCCGCATACTGTCAATCCTATTTATTTGTGTGCTTATATATCTTGTTTACATAATCTTTTGGATTAGAAACTTCAATGTAGAACAAAGCAAAGCTGTTGAAAATATAAGTGTAGATTTACACCAGACCTTCCCGATAATCCGTGATCCGAACGGTTGTTTTGGAGTCGTTGCTACAGTAAACGATCAATATACTGATACACTCTTATTTGATACACAAGCATCTACTTCGCTTGCCAAGCAAGAAGTTCTTGACCGATATGAAGCGGAATACTGGAAGCGAAAGCCTATGCCAACGTTTAACTTCTACAAACAAGTCTATTTCTCAAAACTATATAAAGTGAATGATATCACTCTTGGAAATGGAAAATTGGAAGGAGTTATTTTCACGTCAGTCCCGAAAGATAACGGTATGTATAATGCGCTTTACAGACCGGTATTAGGACGGGCCATCATGGAAAACATAGGTTGGAAATTTGACTTGGATAGCAATGAAATAGTCATGTTTGCACCAGACAATGAACAGTTGTTGCAACATGAGAGTAAAGAGTTTACTCTTGCAAAAGAAGGCGTAAATGATTTACAGCTGTATAGTGAACAGACCGATACTTTGAACGTGATGTTTGATTTGGGTTCGAATTATGACATCATAATAGACAAGACCGTTTATGAGAAGCTACGAAAACGCCAAACACCGAGAATGTATACCAACTATCGCAGAGAGGGGCTAACCGATACCATTGCAGAGTTTCATGACATTACCATGTTTTGTAATGGGATAGCCATACCAGACTGTACGTTAAGTTACATACCATCGATTGACAGAAATGTTGCTGGCAACATCTTTGCCGGAAAGATCAATTTCATACTTGCTAATGGAGATCTATATATCAAAAAACGTACTGATGGGGCACTTCAGCCTATTAAAGACGGGCTGCCTTCACTCGGTTTACGCCTTAATGTCCGCAACAATACTATTTGTGTTACGGCATTGGAAATAAATGGGCCGGCAGAAAAAGCAGGGTTAATGTTAGGTGATAAGGTTATTGCTATTGATAAAGGAGCAATCGAATTCGACATAATGTCCGTTTCAAGCGGCAGATTAGAATCATATATCCGACAAGCAAAGAGCCTTGCTTTGGAGATAGAGCGTAATGGGGAAAGGAAGATATTTGTTATCATGCGGAAAAGGATAAGTATCTAACTTGTCTTTGGTTGAATAAATAATGGAGGATAAAAAGGTTATGTTTATGTGTTATATTGAAAAGAAAAATAGAATACCTCTTTGGGGTGATTTGCTGCTTTTAATTTTGGGTTTCTTTTTTGGAGCCTTGATAGCAGAGGAATGCACTTTGTCTTTATTGGGCTCAACTGGTTATGAAAACGACCAATATTATTTGTTGTCTGCTATACTGTCTAGTTCAATGGTGTCTTTCGTTGTCTTGTTTTTGCATTGTATCATAGACAGACGTCCTTTAAGCGAACTAGGCCTGTGTTCTTTTAATAAGTTAAGAAAATTTTCTAAGATTATTATATTGTGGACTGTTATAGTATTCACTCTCGGACTGATAATATTTGTATATTGAGTGGTTCAGCAAATATATCAGCAGTTCAATTACATTGGAAAGATTTATTTTTAAGTCTGATAATGTTCATTTTTGGTGCTTTTTATGAAGAAATTCTTATAAGAGGTTATTTGTTGACACGTTTATATCGGTCTGGTTTGAATATCTAGATAAGTTTAAGTATAACCTCTCTCATATTTTCTGCTTTACATCTAGCAAATCCTGATATGAGTATCTGTTCAGCTGTTAATCCTTTTTTAGGTGTTTTTTTTGATGGCTGTATTTTTTATTGACCGGAAGTCTTTGGACGGCTGTAATTTCACATTGTGCATGAAATTGGCTACAAGGTTCTATTTTTGGTTTCAATGTCAGTGGTGGAGCATTTTATCAATCACTTATAACATTAGAATACCCTTCTTACAATTTAATAAATGGTGGATTATTTGGATATAAAGGTTCTATTATATGTACGATATTATTACTTCCTTCTGTTTTTGTATTAATAAAACTTGTATCTAAGAATCTTAATGAAAATGAATGATTTGAAACTGAAGTTTATAATTTCAGGCATTCTGATTGTCGCTATCGGACTGGTACTGTCGCACACATATCGTCCGTATGTATATGAGAACCATATCAATGATTATCATCTGGCAGATGTGATAGGCAGTATCGTTTGCGTACCGGCTGCGGTATTATGCGTCTATGGCATTGATAACAGATATTCGATAAAGCAATACACAATTGGGGCTGCAGTAGTCTATATTGCATACGAGTTTCTCGGTCTTTTTCATATACATGGCACCTTCGATGTATATGATATTATTGCCATAATAATAAGCAGCCTTGTGTTTTATCGGATATGCTTGTTATTTGGAGTTTCAAGCGGCAGATAGATGGTAAATTCCGTGAACTCTCCTTCTGTGCTGTTGACGAATATTCTTCCCTCATGCGCTTTTATTACCTGGTCAACAAAGTTCAGGCCCAGTCCGAAGCCTGAAGCTCCGTTTCGGCGGCTGCACTTTGCCGCCGCTGCGCGTTCATACTTCTGGAAAATGATTTTCTGGTCGGCTTCTGATATGCCCAGACCATTGTCACGTACTTTCAGTATGGTGTAGCGTTCGCTTTCTTCAGTGGTGATGTGTATTTCCACACTCTCCTTTGAGTATTTGATGGCATTGTCAATCAGATTGCTTAATGCTTCACCCAGATAATCTTTGTCGGCATAAGCTGTTTTGGCCTGCAGGCTAATGATAAAGTTTACGGGTTTCTGTGCTTTGGCCTTGAATTTTTCTGTCAGTTTCTCTATTATTGGAGTAAGCTCAACTTCTGTTTTGTTCATCTCCAGTTTATGGTTCTCCAGTTTTGAAATGGTCAGTATCTTGTTGGTGAGAGCAAACAGATGTTCTGCTTCGCTTTCCGCTATGTTCATGTATTTGTTCTTTATCTCCGGTTTGCCTTCCAGTCTTCCGCTTTTCAACATATCCTGCACCATCATAATTGTGCTTAGAGGTGTTTTCATATCGTGTATCATAGCGTATGAGAAGTCTTCGCGGATTTGTAAAATAACTTGCAGCCTTGAGATGATTTTTATTTGGAAAATAATACACGCTATTATAAAGCTTAGTACAATGATGGTGATTATAATAAGTAAATTTATTTTCTCGAAAAGAAACTTGTATGGATTTAGGATTACAAGTTGAACACCTTGTGATGAGTCTGCTGTAATATTTATGATCTCAGATTTTATTTCCCTCCATGGTAAAGCACTTGGATTGGGATTGCTTGAAGATAATATTTTATTATCGGAAATTCTTATTTTATGTACGGAAATCGAACATGGCAAATCAATGTCATTAAACATATCAGATGCTATAGAGTCTATTTTTGATAAAGACATCTTTAAGCCTATATTAGACAAGCCTTCGTTGAGACTGACTATTTCAGGTGCCAAATCATTTTTTTTAGCATCTGCTGGAATACTTACACCCACAATCTCAGTACCCTTAGGTGCTTCTTTAAATCTAATTGATATTTCTCTTCTTATCGCTTTTATCAGTATGGAATTACTCTCTTTATATAAATTATTTTCCAGAGCTACGTATGTATTATACAGCCATAATATTTGAAGTATTATTATTGCAAATGCTCCGATAAAAACGAAGACGCTAATATTCTTGTATTTCATATATATTGTATTTGCTTATTGCAAATATAGAGATATTTGAAAATTGACATATAATTATTGGACAGCATTGTTTTCACGGAGTAAATAGACACTATAGTATTTAACCTAAAGATAACGTAGCGATAACATAAACTCTTGTGCTTTGCGCCTACCTTTGCAGCATAAGAAATAACAAATCAAGTATAATTTGAAAATTAAATTATTATGATAGCAGAATTAATCGTTTCAGCAGTAGCATCAGTGTCTTTGTCAACACCAAAGGTCGTTTATAATGTATCCTCAGATGATAAGAAAGTGACAAATATTGAGGCCTATTCGGTAAGTGAAGGTAAATATCTTAAGCGTCTGTATAAGATAAACTTTATTTATAATGCAGAGGGTGAGGTTACAAATAAGAATACTTATCAGTGGGATGAAAGAAATTCCGGTTATATATTGAAGGATACTGAGAAGTTTTCCAAATAAAATCCTTCAACTTCTCTCTTATAAAAGTTTCGCATGTTCTATCAATATACCTAAAAATATAAGTTATACAATGGATAAGACTAAAACCTGGAAAATAATTGCATCAATTTTTATGTTGATAGTTATTGGAATCCTATTAAAGAATATCAATATATCTAATATAAGTTATATTGTTTTCGTTCCTGTTATTTTATTACTAGGAATGATTTTTGAAAAACGAAATATTTACAGGGGATGGTTGATTTCAACAATTTTTGCTGTTTTATATTCCTTCCTATGGTATTTCTTTAACCCGGAAAAAGCGTTAGCTGCTATCGCTTGGATTTCAGCAGGTTCATTTATCTCATTGATAGTGATTTTTTTACTTAAACATATTAGAAAGGTTCGATAGAGCATTTGTTGTTAAAATTAGAGTAAGTCTGATGAATTCAGAATAAGGTAAGCCGTGTGTCAATCGTTCTCGTTACATTGACACACGGCTTATCTGGAAAGCAGCAATTACACTTAAATATTTTTGTGTTTTACCGATTGTGTCTGTCATTTGGAGTTTCAAGCGGCAGATAGATGGTAAATTCCGTGAACTCTCCTTCTGTGCTGTTGACGAATATTCTTCCCTCATGCGCTTTTATCACCTGGTCAACAAAGTTCAGGCCCAGTCCGAAGCCTGAAGCTCCGTTTCGGCGGCTGCGCTTTGCCGCTGCTGCGCGTTCGTATTTTTGGAAAATGACTTTCTGGTCGGCTTCGGATATGCCCAGCCCATTGTCACGCACTTTCAGGATGGTGTAGCGTTCGCTTTCTTCAGTGGTGATGTGTATTTCCACACTCTCCTTGGAGTATTTGATGGCATTGTCAATCAGATTGCTTAATACTTCACTCACGTAATCGTTGTCGGCATAAGCAGTTTTGGCCTGCAAGCTGATGATAAAGTTTACAAGTTTCTGTGCTTTGGCCTTGAATTTTTCAGTCAGTTTCTCTATTATCGGTGTAAGCTCGATTTCTGTTTTGTTCATCTCCAGTTTATGGTTCTCCAGTTTGGAAATTGTAAGTATCTTGTTGGTGAGAGCAAACAAGTGGTCTGTTTCGCTTTTTGCTATACTCATATATTTGTTCTTTATCTCCGGTCTGTTATCAAGCCTTCCGCTTTCCAGCATATCCTGTATCATCATAATAGTGCTTAGAGGTGTTTTCATGTCATGCACCATGGCGTATGAGAAGTCTTCACGGATTTGGGAGATTTTGTTTAGCTTTGATATGATCTTTATTTGATATACTATGCATCCTATTATAAAAATCATCATGATTGCTGTTGCAATAATGAGTATCAACATTTGTCTAAAAATATTGTAATACGGAATTGTGATAATGGCTTGTACGTTTGATGAATTATCTAGCTTTATCGGTATTGGTTGTGTCCTAATAATGCCAAATCGTTTAATATTCCCTTGACGTGTTGTTTCTACAATATTTCCGTTTTTTATTTTTTCGATATACAAATCAGTTTTTATTTTATGCTCAAAAAGCATTTCTTTAAAAATAGAATCCAGACGATTAATATTATTAGTAATGCCATATGTTCCTAAGCTTTCTAATAAATAAGTTACCTCTGGGTATGTTCCTGTTTTCTTGGTTCTTGGAGCACCGAGAAATTTTGTTCCTTTGGGGAGTTCTGAAAAATGCGATGTCGCTTCTTCTAATGTTGCTTTTGCAAACAAATTATTGATGGATTTTTCTAATTGGTTTTTATATAGATAGAAGGAGTTTCTAAGCCATATTCCTTGGAGTGTTAATGCAAGAAATATACTTATGATGGTTATAATTCTAATATAAATACGTTGCATAATTAACAGAAAGCATTGTGATAACGAGAAGTTACTTGGCGTAGAAAGTTTAACTTTTACCTTTACAAAGGTAACATTAGAAATTGATATTATATGGAAACAGAAAGAAAATGTAAGTGAATTATCTTTTGAGGAGTGAATGGGCGGAACGAATCTTATATAGTTATCTATTATTTGGCCTATTGTCAGAGTGGTTATTGCACAACAGAGAGATTTAGGTGGGGTAATGGATTGTTTGGAACAGTGAATGGATATATTCAGATGTAACATTATGGAAAGGAGATTGAATATTTTTTTGAAGGTTGTATTAACCTAAAGATAACGTAGCGATAACATAAACTCTTGCACTTTGCGCCTACCTTTGCCGCATAAGAAATAACGAAATAACGAAATAACATTAAAATATCAATTATGAGAAGAATAATGAGACTGGCTTTTGTAGCCATTGCAGGATTTGCCTGCTTGCCGGCAGTTGTAAGGGCACAGCAGATGCCTCCGGTACCGGTAGATAAGGAAGTGAGAATCGGTAAACTGGATAACGGACTTACATACTATATCCGTCACAATGAATATCCGAAGAACCAGGTGGACTTCTATATCGCCCAGAAGGTGGGTAGTATCCTGGAAGAGGACGACCAGCGCGGATTGGCGCATTTTCTTGAACACATGTGTTTCAACGGGACCAAGAACTTTCCGGGAAACTCTATGGTCAAGTGGCTGGAGTCTGTAGGTGTGAAGTTCGGTTATAACCTGAATGCCTATACCAGTATTGATGAAACTGTATATCGTATCTCCAGTGTACCTACGGAACGTATCGGGGTGCAGGACTCCTGTCTGATGATTCTGTCCGACTGGGCTGACGGCCTGTTGCTGAATGGCAAGGACATTGACGAGGAAAGGGCTGTTATCCATGAGGAATGGAGAAGCCAGCTGCCTCCAAATATGAGAATCTTGGAGAAACTGCTTCCGGAGCTTTATCCGGACAGCAGATACGGACACCGTCTTCCTATAGGAACCATGGAAGTGGTGGACCATTTTCCGCATCAGGCTTTGCGCGACTATTATGAAAAGTGGTACCGCCCGGACCTTCAGGGAATAGTCGTGGTGGGTGACATTGATGTGGACCGCATAGAAGGCAAGATCAAGGAACTGTTCTCAAAGATTGAGAAGCCTGTCAATCCGGCAGAGAGGGTTTACTACCCTGTGGCCGACAATGAAAAGCCGATTGTAGCTTTCGGCTCGGATAAGGAGCAGGATAAATATGTGGCTCAGATCATGTTCAAGTATGATGCCTTGCCCGATTCATTGAAGGGCACAATGGCGGATATCACAACCGCTTATCTGCTCGATATGGCCCAGATGATGCTTCAGATAAGACTGAACGAACTGGGACAGAAAGCTGATGCTCCGTTTGCGGCGGCTTCTGCATTTTACGGTGAGTTTATTATGGCAAAGACGAAACAGGCTTTCCAATTTGCTATGCTTCCAAAAGGTAACAGTTTCGACGAAGGACTGAAGGCTGTCTATCGTGAGGCTCTCCGTGCCAAGAGGGGAGGATTTACCGCCACTGAATATGCGCGTTGCCGCACGGAATACCTGTCTCAGCTTGAAAAGGCATACAATAACCGGAACCAGCAGGAGAACAAGACACTGGCAGAATCGTATGTGCGTAATTTCATCGATAAGAAGCCGATACCGGGTATCGAGACGGAATATCAGATGATGAGCATGATTGTGAACCAGATTCCTGTGGAAGCTGTCAATCAGGTGTTCTCGCAGATTGTTTCGGACAAGAATCTGGTGGTTCTCGGTATGATGCCTGCACGCGAAGGTGAGGCCTGTCCCAAGGATGAAGATATTCTCGCATTGCTTTCTCAGGTGGAAGCCGAAAACATTGCTCCTTACGTGGACAATGTGAAGGATGAACCTCTGGTAAGCGAGTTGCCGGCAGCCGGAAAGGTGGTGAAGGAAAACATGCTTTCTGATTTCGGGGCCAAGGAATGGATTCTTTCAAACGGTGCCAAGGTGATATTGAAGAAGACCGACTTCAAGGCGGATGAAATCAATATGATGGCCGTGGCAAAAGGCGGTACTTCGGTTTATGGAAACGACAAGGCTGCGGACTTGATGTTTATGCCTGCTGTATTGGAACAGCATGGATTGGGAAATTTTACTAATTCCGATCTTTCAAAACTACTTGCCGGAAAACAGCTTTCTCTGAAAATTACGTTGGATGACTATGTACGCAGTCTGTCAGGAAACACTACGCCAAAGGACCTGAAGACTTATATGGAGATGATATACATGACCTTCACCGGACTTACAGTAACACCGGATGAATTTGTCGCCATGCAGAATCTTTATAAAGGAGTTATTCAGAATCAGGAACAGAATCCGAACTTCGTATTCCAGAAGAAGGTGCAGGAATTCCTTTATTCTTCGCCCAACAAGCAGGTGTTCGGTGTGAGTGACATTGAGAAGGCAAACCGTGAGGATATCCTTTCCATCATCCGTGAGCAGCTTGCCAATGCAGCCGAGTTTACCTTCGTATTCAGTGGAAACTTTGATGAAGCGGAATTAAAGGCACTGGTTGAGCAGTACATCGCCACCTTGCCGTCGGTGAAGGGAAAGAAACAGGAATTGAAGCATAACCCTGCGGTTGAAATCAAGTCGGGCAACGAGGAAAAGGAATTTTCCCTGAAGATGGAAGTGCCTCAGGGTAGTGCGGCGGTTATCATTAGCGGAAAGATGCCTTACTCGTTCAAGAACAGGCTGATGGCTTCCATGTCGGCACAGATTATCTCTGCCCGTCTTTTGAGTGAAGTCCGTGAGAAAGAGGGAGCTGTTTACAGTATATATACGCAGGGCTCTCAGGACCGGTTGTCTGAAGTGTCTGTTGTCTATCAGACCATATTCCAGGTGAAGCCTGAAAAGAAAGACCGTGCGCTTGAAATCATCCGCAGCGAGTTTGAGAAACTGGCAAAGGAAACGCCCGTGGAAGAACTTGACAAGGTGAAGGAGTTTATGGTGAAGCAAATAACTTCAGACGAACAAACCAACAGCTACTGGTGCTCCATGATGGCCGGCAACGAGCTTCTGCCTTCTGAAGTCTGTGTGAAGGCGGAACAGGTCATCCAGTCCATCACCCCGAAAGAAATCTCCAGTTATGTGAATGAAGTAATGAAGCAGAATAACTATAGGGTTCTGGTAATGATGCCTGAAGAGTAAGTAGGATATTTTTTCAAAGGGAAGGGCCACATGGACTATGTCGGCTCTTCCCTTTTTAGGTTTGTCAGGTATTATGTATCTGGACGGAGTGAAGCATTAACCTCAAATAATGTAGTGATAATTTCATTTCAGATGGCGGCAATTGAAGATAGAAAGAAATAATGAAACCGTTGAAGTGGATATTTCGAATCTGTTATTTTTAATCTAAAATAGATTTGCTTTTCTTGATATATATATTAAAAAGATTATCTTTGTGAAAGATATATTTAAGAAGGTATGGAATTCGCGAGTTTTATTGACAGAAAAGATTATCTTGAAAGAGTTGGAAATGCTTTACAAAGAGAAAAGCCACAGTTCATCGTCATTTATGGACGTAGAAGGATAGGTAAGTCTAAACTTATCAAAGAAGTCATGGACTGGGAGCGGAAAGATGTTTATTTTTTAAGTGATCAGACGAACGAGGCAAATCAGCGTATGCTGTTTGCAAAGACAGCTGCATTGGGAGGTATAGAAGACTTTGATAAAGTGACATATCCGGACTGGGAAACACTTTTTCGGGCGTTAAACCGTCAGGTTATGGAGAAGAGTACCATCTGTCTGGATGAATTTCCGTATCTTGTCAAGAGCTGCCCCTCTCTGCCGTCTGTCATACAAAAGTTGCTGAATGAAAAATGTCTGAAATTTAATCTCATCATTTGCGGTTCTTCACAGCAACTGATGCAAGGATACATACTCGACCGGAAGGAACCGCTATACGGACTGGCTGATGAAATCATACGTCTTGCCCCCATACCGGTACGGTATATTGGGGAGGCACTTGGCTGTGATGCGCAACAAGCAGTGGAAGAGTATGCGGTATGGGGAGGAATCCCCCGGTATTGGGAATTGAGAGCCGACTACAAGGACAATGAAACGGCAATAGAAAAATTGTTGTTGGACAACAAAGGATTTTTGGCAGACGAACCGATACGTTTGTTAAGGGATGATATGCGTGATACTGTGCAGGCGTCTACCTTGCTTTCCATTATAGGTAATGGCGCTAACCGTCTTTCGGAAATAGCTGGACGGGTGGGGAAAGAAGCTACTCAGATAACCGAGCCCTTAGGCAAACTGAGAGAATTAGGGTATATACGCCGGGAAGTACCCTTCGGTGAAGAGGAAAAGAAAAGTAAAAAAGGAATATACCTTATCAACGACAGTTTACTGGGGTTTAATTATAGATTTGTTGCGCCCTATAAATCTATTCTTGAATTGGGACGTACGGAGGCTGTATTAAACCTTATAAAGGCACAGTTCTCGGGGTATGTGGGTCATTGTTGGGAACATCTTTGCCGGCAATATGTAAGTGGCAACATTGTGGATGGTATAGCATACAATATGGCTTCACGATGGTGGGGCAAAATCTTTACTGGCGAGGACAAAAAAGGTGAGATGATAGAGCTTGATGTGGTAGCTGAATCAATGGACAAAAAGCATATCCTCATAGGAGAATGTAAATGGACTAACAAGGAAGATGCACTCAGGCTTGTAAATTCTCTTGAAGCAAAGATAAAGTATTTGCCTTTTATAAAAAAAAGACAAAGCGTACATATTGTTCTGTTCTTAAAGAACGAGCCACAAAACAAAGAAGCTGCCAGGATTTTGTATCCGGCAGATATCGTACAGGCGCAATAAAAGGAGTCTGATTCAGAATGTCTAAAACAAAACCGTCTGCATGCCTTGAAGGAAATCTTCACGATGCATGCAGACGGTTGTTATTTGTAGACCGGGGAGAATCAGTCTCTATAATCTCCGTTTGCCTTAATCAGTTCAATCAGTTTTTCCACGGCCTGTTCTTCCGGAATGTTCTTTTCAATGCATTCCTTCTTTTTGTACAGGCTGATTTTACCTCTTCCGGCACCTACATAGCCATAGTCGGCATCGGCCATTTCACCCGGGCCGTTGACGATACAGCCCATGATACCGATTTTCAGTCCCTTGAGATGGGAAGTGGCTGCCTTGATACGGGCGATGGTCGATTCCAAGTCGTACAGGGTACGTCCGCAGCCCGGACAGGAGATATATTCGGTCTTGGAAGTACGGATACGTCCTGCCTGCAGGATACCGAAGGCGGTTTCATCTACTTTCAGGTTGCTGATTTGGTTGCCGTGGTTGTAGAGCAGGATACCATCGCACAGCCCGTCGATAATCAGGGCACCCATGTCGGCGGCCGACTTGATTTGCAGGTCTTCCGTTTCACTTTCCTGATAAAGTTGGAAGAATACCAGCGGGTTTTTCAGCCCTTGGTTCATCAGCTGATGGGCCAATGCACGGAACTCACCGAGACGGTTGTAATGGTTGCTTTGGGCCACGATAACTACTTCCGGATGCAGGCGCAGACACGCCATCACCTCTTCGTTCAGTCCGAGGTAGGAAGTGAAGAGGAATTTCATCTTGGCCGGATGGTGATGCAGTTCGATGAGCTGCTGGTAGTTGAAAGCCGGATAGGTATGTTCGCTGCCGTCCCAGGCACAGGCATCCACGATGTAGCCGATGTCGGCTCTCCGGTTTTCCGGCAAGCGCTGTCCGCAGTATAGGTAGTCGGGTTTGAACTGTTCGCTCACTTCCAGGTCGTTGTTCAGACGGGCGGAGATGACCACGGGAAGCTGGTCGCCTCCGATGTTACCTACGGCTACGGTTTGTCTGCGGCTGGGATGCGTGTAGTTGAACTCCGGAGCTTCGGTGGCCGGAATGTAAGGGTGTCCTTCGCGTTTCAGCACGTAATCCACCAGCTTGCGGGCCACCGGAATTTCGGCTTCGGGGGCTTCGCTCAGGGATACGCGGATGGTGTCGCCCAGTCCGTCGCACAGTAGGGCACCGATGCCCAGGGCCGATTTGATGCGTCCGTCTTCTCCGTCACCGGCTTCCGTCACTCCCAGGTGGAGCGGGAAGGCCATGCCCTCTTTTTCCATTTGTTCCACCAGCAGGCGGACGGTACGTACCATGATGACCGTGTTCGAGGCCTTGATGGAGATGACCACGTTCGTGAAATTCTGTTCCACGCAGATGCGCAGGAACTCCATGCACGATTCTACCATGCCTTCCGGGGTGTCCCCGTAGCGCGACATGATGCGGTCGGACAACGAACCGTGGTTCACACCGATACGGATGGCCGTGTGGTTCTCCTTGCAGATGTTCAGGAAGGGAATGAAGCGGTCGCGTATCTTCTGGATTTCTTTTGCATACTCTTCGTCCGTATATTCCAGTTGCTTGAAGGTGCGGGCAGCATCTACATAGTTACCCGGATTGATGCGTACCTTTTCGGCATACAGGGCCGCTACTTCAGCCACTTTCGGGTTGAAATGCACGTCGGCAATCAGCGGGGTCTGGTATCCCTGGGCACGCAGGGCGGCGTTGATGTTCTTCAGGTTTTCCACCTCACGCACACCTTGTGTGGTGAGCCGCACGTATTCACCTCCCGCCTCGATGATACGCTTGGCCTGCTCCACGCATGCCTCGGTATCCATGGTGACGGTGTTCGTCATACTCTGTATACGGATAGGATAAGCGCCACCCATAGGAGTGGCGCCCACATATACCTCGTTCGCCTGTCGGCGAGAATAGTTGAAGTAATTCATTCAGTTAGTTGGTCTTATAAGCGTATTTGACTTCTTTCAGCTCTTCGTTGGCTTTTACGATTTTGTTTTTCAAACCTTCCTTGTAAGCTGCAAACTTCTGGGCCAGTTCCGCATCGCTCAGGGCCAGCATCTGTACGGCCAGGATAGCCGCATTCATGGCACCGTTGATGGCGACTGTAGCCACGGGGATTCCGGGAGGCATCTGGATGATGGAGTAGAGTGCGTCTACACCGTCGAGTACAGAACCTTTTACGGGAACTCCGATGACCGGAAGGGTGGTGTTGGCTGCAATGACTCCCGGCAGTGCGGCAGCCATTCCGGCAGCTGCAATGATGACTTTGAGGCCGCGTCCGGCAGCTTCTTTCGCAAATTTCTCCACTTCAGCCGGAGTGCGGTGAGCCGACAGGGCGTTCATTTCAAACGGGACTTGCATTTCATCGAGCAGTTTGGCGGCCTTTTCCATGACGGGAAGGTCGGAAGTACTGCCCATAATGATACTTACAATTGGTTTCATTCGTTGTTTTTATTTTAGTTATTCGTTAATAATCTCTTTGTAGGCTGCGGCATCCAGCAGTTCGTCCATTTCGCCGGCATCCGTCGGTTTCAGTTTGATAATCCAGCCTTCGCCGTAGGGGTCCTGGTTCACCAGTTCCGGGTGTTCTTCCAGCTGTGGGTTGACTTCCAGAATCTCGCCTCCGATGGGGAGGAACAAATCGGAAACAGTCTTTACCACTTCGACCGTACCGAACACTTCACCTTTGTCTAAAGTCTCACCTTCGGTGGTCACGTCGATGAATACGATGTCGCCCAGCTGCTGCTGTGCATAGTCTGTGATACCTACGTAGGCAGTGTCGCCTTCCAATCGAATCCATTCGTGTTCGTTGGTGTACTTGATGTTAGTTGGGAATTCCATATTGAATAAATTTAAAGTTTAAGATAATCAGTCTTCAAATAAACAAAATTCCGATGATACCACAAAATAAACCGACCAAAAACCCGCCGCCCACTTCTTTTAAAGTATGTTGTTTGACGATAATCCGTGCCGAACCGAGCATGCCGGACAGCAGGATGAACACGCAGAGCCATTCCACAGGATTGAACTGGAAGATGAAGCTGTAGGACAGCAGGCCGCCTACCATCAGTCCTCCGCTGGCCATGTGGGTGCTGATTTTGACCCGGGTGTTGATGACGGTGCAGATGACCATGCAAATCAGGGTGGCCACGATGATGCCGCTCATGTAGCGGGGCAGGTGGATATGGTACATGGTAATCAGGCAGGCCATGTAGCTCAGGATGGTCATGCCATAGGGGATGAAGCGTTTTTCCCGGTGTCCCAGTTCGCGGAGGGTCCATCCGTTGATTTTCTGGAACAGGTAGATGCCGAGCATCGGCATCAGGATGGTAAAGCAATACACAAGTCCCAGTATGGTGAGCTTGTATTGGAAGGGCATGATGCTCAGATACGTAAAGAAAAAGAGCAGGCAGAATGCCACAAAGGGTACCATGAACGGAGTAAAGACCATCGAAATGATGCGGGCTGTGGTGAACAGGGCACCCTTCGGTCTTTCCGGGTCGCGGGGAACCGGGTCATGGTAAGTCAGTTCATCAGGGATGCTGGTTTCTTCCATATAAATCAGTTATCTTCTTAATCGTGCTACGGGAATGTTCAGTTGCTGACGGTACTTGGCTACGGTACGCCGGGCGATGGGGTAGCCTTTTTCTTTCAGCATGTCGGCCAGTTCATCGTCGGTGTAGGGCTTTTCCTTGTTTTCGCTATCCACACATTCTTTCAGGATGCGCTTGATTTCGCGGACGGAAAGCTCTTCCCCGTTCTCGGTGGTATAGCCGTCGCTGAAGAAGAATTTCAGCGGATAGATGCCGTAGTTGGTCTGCACGTACTTGCTGTTGCTCACACGTGAAATGGTGGAGATGTCCAGTTTGGTACGTTCGGCCACATCTTTCAGAATCATCGGGCGGAGTAAGGATTCGTCGCCTTCCTCAAAGAACGGACGTTGCAGGTCGATGATGGCTTGCATGGTGCTCAGTAAGGTCTGCTGGCGTTGTTTTACCGCGTTGATGAATCCCTGTGCGGCGTCTACTTTCTGCTTGAGGAACATCAGGGCATCTTTCGATTCCTTGCTCTGGTTCTGCTTGTTGCGGGTATGCTCGTCGAGCAGTTCCGTAAATTCCCGGCTCAGCCGCAGTTCCGGCACGTTCCGGTTGTTGAGGCTCAGGTGGATGGTGCCGTCGTCTTCCGTCTCCACCAGGAAGTCGGGTATAATCTGTTGCAGGTTTTTCCCGATGGCTTCTCCCATGGAGCTACCCGGACGCGGGTTCAGCTTGGTCAGTTCGGCCGTAGCCGCATTATATTGTTCTTCAGTAATATTCAGTTTCTGAATGATTTTCTCCTTGTTCTTGCGTGTGAAGTCGTCACAGCATTTTCCGATGATGTCCAGCTCAATCTGTTTCAGGGGGGAGTCTTCTTTCCGGCGAATCTGGATGAGCAGACATTCCTGCAGGCTTCTGGCGCCGATGCCGGCGGGGTCGAAGTCTTGGATGATGGAAAGCACGTGCTCCAGTTGCTCGGCAGTGGTGTAGATGCCCTGGTAGATAGCCAGTTCGTCGATCAAGGTGTCGGTCGATTTGCGGAGCAGACCATCGTCATCGAGCGAGCCGATGAGGTATTCTCCCAGCTGTTTCTCTTCCGGCGTGAGGTGCTGCATGTCGAGCTGCTCTTTCAGCGTTTCGTAGAAAGACACGTTATCCGAAAACGGAATGTCTTCTGCCTGGTCTTCTTTCGAGCGGTTGTTTTCCTGCAGTTTATAGTCAGGGATATCGTCTTCCGTGCGGTAATCCCCCAGCGAGATGTCCTCTCCCGTGTCGGTATTCGGTTCTCCGTCCTCGTCGGTGGTGTTGTAATCCTCGTTGAGGTCATCGGAAGTGTCGGGCGTTTCTTTCCCTTCTTCCAGTGCCGGATTGTCCAGCAACTCTGCGTGAATCCGTTCTTCCAACTCCAGCGTAGGGAGTTCCAACAGCTTGACAGCCAGTATCTGTTGCGGAGACAGGGTCTGTACCTGTTGTTGCGCTTGTGTTTGTACTTGACGTGAACCTTGTACCATTTTTCTATTTAAATCTAATGAACTGCGTGCAAAAATAATAATTTAAATGAACAACACAGCAAAAGGAAAATTTTTTAATACTGGAAGCTGCTGCCTCCCAGGAACTCTCTCAACAGGGAAGTGGGCGGAAGTTCCTTATCCTGCACCGATACGAAATAGTTCAGGAACCGCAGCAGTCGGTAGGCTTCGGAGTACTCCGGACAGCGGTTAGGCACCTTCCGTAAGACAGGTTCCACATAGTCTTTCAGTACGGCTAGTTCGAAAAGCAGGGCCGAGTTGAACATGGCGTCGGCATTTTCCTGATAGGGGAATATCCATTTCTCTTCTCCGGCTCTTACACTTGGCCAGCGGGCGATGGTCTCTTCTGCCGAGTAGTTACGGTACTTGTAGTCGCGGATGATGCGCCGCAGCAACCGGTTGTCGGTGGTCGGGATGTAGTTGTGGTTGTCGAGCAGGATGGTGGTCAGGGCCGACACGTAGATTTTGTATTTATTCTCTGCCGGAATGTGCGAGGTCAGGGCCGGGTTCAAGGCATGAATACCTTCAATCACCAGAATGGTATGTTCGTCTATCCGGAGCTTCTTGCCGCTCATCTCCCGTTTGCCGGTGGTGAAGTTGTAACGGGGCAATTCCACCTCCTCTTCGTGGAGCAAGGCGGTGAGCTGTTTCTCAAAGAAAGGCAGGTCTACGGCATAGAGGGATTCAAAGTCGTGCTTTCCGTTCTCGTCCAGCGGAGTATCTTCACGGTTCACGAAATAATCGTCCAAAGAGATGGGGTAGGGCTTGAGGCCGTTGGTCATGAGCTGGATGCTCAACCGCTTGCTGAAGGTGGTCTTCCCGGAAGAGGAAGGGCCGGATATCAGTACCAGCTTCACCCGTTTGCCGTCTTGGTTGCAATGGGTGATTTCATCGGCTATCTGTGCGATTTTCTTTTCCTGCAAGGCTTCCGATACGTTGATTAGGTCGGTGGCATGTCCTTCGTTGCAGGCCACATTCAGGTCGCCCACCGTACTGATGCCCAGAATCTGGTTCCAGCGGTGATATTCCTGAAAGACTTCCAGCATCTTTTCCTGTTTCACCACCTCTTCCAGCTTGGTCGGGTTGGCACGGTTGGGAATCCGCAGCAGCAGCCCGTCGTAGTATTTCACGATGTCGAACAGGCGGATGTATCCGGTGCTGGGGACCAGGCTGCTGTAGTAACAATCCACGGTATCCCCTAGACGGTAGTAGTAAGAGTAGAGCTGTCCGTAGGTGTCGAGCAGGCGGGCCTTGTCTCCCATACCCCGTTCTTCGAACAGGCGTACCACTTCGTCGGTGTGACTTTCCGTACGTACGTAGGGAATGTCGGCCGCAATGATTTCCTGCATTTTCTGCTTGATGCGCTGCACGTCGTCCAGTCCGATGGTGCGGTCGATGTGGAGCTTGCAGAAATAGCCTTTCGAAATGGGGTGTTCCAAGGAAATACTTCCCTGAGGATAAAGTTCTTCCACTGCTTTGACCAGGATGAAGAACAGCGAACGGACGTAGGTCCGCATGCCCGACGGACTGGTGATGTCCAGAAATTCCACGTCTTTGTTGTAGTACACCCGGAAGTCGAGACTTTCAACCTTATTATTGACTTTGGCACTGACCGGACCGTAAGGCATGGACAGATTAAAACCGTTATAAATATCCAAAAGTGAACATCCCTCGGGGAAATCTTTTGTTAAATTATTATTTTTGCAATATATTTGTAGCATAAATGTAATATGTGTTACTAACCTTGTGAATAGGCAGTTAATTTACTCATTAAACAATTAAAAGCCTCTTTCCTATTTAACTAATTACAAATGGAATATTCTTTTTATGATTTTTTAGCGCTTCTCGGCTCGTTGGCGCTCTTCCTTTATGGAATGAAAATCATGAGTGAGGGACTTCAGAAGTTTGCGGGCGACCGACTTCGCAGTATTTTAACCGCAATGACTACGAACCGTGTCACTGGAGTTCTGACCGGAATGCTGATTACTGCCTTGATTCAGTCGTCGTCTGCCACTACCGTGATGGTGGTCAGTTTCGTAAACGCCGGTTTGTTGACACTCTCTCAGTCTATCGGGGTGATTATGGGAGCCAATATCGGAACCACCGTGACAGCGTGGATTATTTCGGCTCTCGGCTTTAAGGTAGACATTTCCGCTTTCTCCCTGCCGCTTCTGGCCATCGGTATTCCTTTACTTTTTTCGCAGAAAAGTACCCGCAAATCTATCGGGGAATTTATCTTCGGTTTCGCTTTCTTGTTCATGGGCTTGAACTTGCTGAAGACCAATGCACCCGACTTGAGTCAGAATCCGGACATGCTGGCCTTTGTGCAGAACTATACGGATATGGGATTCCTTTCCGTGCTGTTGTTTGTCTTCATCGGTACGATATTGACCATGATTGTGCAGGCTTCGGCGGCTACGATGGCGATTACGTTGATTATGTGTGCCAACGGCTGGATTAGTTTTGAGCTGGGAGCGGCCTTGGTGCTGGGTGAAAACATCGGAACCACGATTACGGCCAACCTGGCGGCCCTGACGGCCAATACGCAGGCGAGGCGGGCGGCCATGGCGCACTTGATGTTCAACGTGTTTGGGGTTATCTGGGTATTGATTCTATTCAAGCCTTTCCTGGCAATGGTAGACTGGATTATTTCCGATTTCATGAATGTGAGTGAGGCGGACGGAGTGGCTGTTTCCTTTAAACTCTCGGCTTTCCATACTTGTTTCAATGTGTGCAACGTGTTGATTCTGATATGGTTCGTACACTTTATCGAAAAGACAGTGTGCAAGATTATCCCGCAGAAGGAACAGGAGGAAGAATATCGCCTGCAGTTCATCACCGGCGGTATGCTTTCTACGGCAGAATTGTCCATCTTGCAGGCCCGGAAAGAAATCAACTTGTTTGCCGAACGTATCCAGCGCATGTTCCGCATGGTACGCGACTTGCTTCATACCGAGAATGAGAATGATTTCAACAAGCTGTTCAGCCGGGTGGAGAAATACGAAAACATCAGTGACAACATGGAACTGGAGATTGCAAACTACCTGACACAAGTGTCCGAAGGCCGGTTGAGTTCGGAAAGTAAACTGCAAATCCGGGGGATGCTCCGTGAGGTGACAGAGATAGAAAGCATCGGTGACAGCTGTTACAACTTGGCCCGCACGATTAACCGGAAGCGCCGGGGGAACGAAGATTTCACGAAAGCACAGTATGAGCACATCGCGCAGATGTTCCAGCTGACGGACAATGCCTTGACACAGATGCTTGATTTGGTGAGAGATACCCATCAGCAGGTGGATGTGAACAAGTCGTTCAACATTGAGACGGAAATCAACAACTACCGGAACCAGCTGAAGAACCAGAACGTGATTGATGTCAACGAAAAGAAATACGATTACCAGATGGGAGTACACTACATGGATATCATTGCCGAGTGTGAGAAACTGGGTGACTATGTGGTGAATGTGGTAGAGGCCCATCGGGACGTGAAGGAAAAGAAGGCTTGAGAAAGAAGCCCGGATATATAAGAATCTCATCCCCGCTACAGACGGTATACGTCGGTGGCGGGGATGAGGCTTTTTAGGGGGTTATTCGGCAATTTCCACCCGGTTCACTTTCTCCAGCAGGAAGCGGTTCTGGTTCCAGTGGAAGGGCTTGTAGTCGGTATTGGTGTGGATACGGTTGCGTTTGAAGACCAGTCCGTCTACCGACTTGGCATAGAGAATGGGCAGGTCGAAGGTCTCAAATGCGTTGTCCGTAATCTGGATGGCTCCCGGTTTTCCTCCGTGGAAATACTTCACCTGATGCTCCAAATCGGGAATTTCCGGATAAATGGAAATCACGGCATTGGTAAACTGGAACATGTTGGTCAGGGCATTTACAAACCGGTTGTGACGGATAATTACTTCGCGGCAAGCTCCTGTCTCATACCAGCCGTTGCAATCGCCGCACAGCAGGATAGCGGTTCCGGAGGTGTGGTCAAACAGGTTGTGTTCTACCACGGTCTTTCGGGGCGTGCTGAAAAGAGAACCTCTGGCACGGTTGTTCCGGATGGTGTTGTGGGCAAAATACACTTCGGGCGTCCAGGTCAGGTTCTCAATGCCGAAGGCTTCCTGGTTGTTCAGTTCCTCGGGCAGCGGTTGCTGGAAACGGATACGGAACTCCTTGGCGCCATGAGCAGTCGGCTGGTCCTGGGCCGTGATGCTTTCGATATGGTTGGTCCCGTCCAGCAGTTCCATGGTTTGTGAGCGGATGAACTGTACCTCGTCGCCGGCAAACCCCCAGTCGAATCCCCAGGCCTGTTCGTGCATGTAGCGTGCCAGAAGCGTGTGGTCGTCTATCCGTTTTGTTACTTTCAGGTAGGTGCCGTGCACGTTGATGGCATCGTCCATCATCCCTTCATATACTCCGTTCACCGATACGATTTCACCTTTGCATTGCGAGAAATGAGTGGCGTCGGCCTGTGTCGTAAAATAGCGTGGGTCATTCTCTCCTTTCAGGCAGACACTGAAGCTGTCCATGTAAATGCTGTCGCAAAGCTGTGCCAGCAGTCCCATGCCCTGTGCGTAGTGCACCTGGATATTTTTCAGGGTGGTGTGCGTGTTGTGCGACAAGAAGATGCCTGGAGTGGGACGGTCCCAGGAACGCATGGCTACCACCGTACCTTCGGGAAGTCGCTTGTCCTTCCATCGGGGCGCATACACCAGTCCCTCACCAGCCTCGACGCAGCCTTTGGTGGGGCAGCCTATGTCGCTGGTATTATATACAATGTGGTGGCTTTTCGCTTCAAAGGCGATACCCGACATCGGACGCAAGGTCCATCCGTCGCCGTAGGTCTCAAAGATGGAGTCTTTGGTCAGGCGGTATTTCACCCATGAAGCGGGGCGGAAAGTGATGCCTTTGTCGCCTTCATTTTTCACAATCTGTACTTGGGCAATGTGTGGGTTTTCAAAGTCGATGCTGAAGTCCCTCAGCGTACAGTTTGTACTGCGCAGCAAGGAAAGCGGAATCATCTGTCCGTGGAAGATAAATTTTGCTCCGTTTCCTTCCAGTGTGACGGATTGCAGGTCTTCCAGTGCCAGCCCTACCTTCTTGGGATTGGTTTGGTCGTGGTTAGAAATATAATATGTGCGTTCTGCCGCTTCTTCCGGATAGAAGTGATACGTTCCACTTTGGAAGCGTAATATCAGTGTCTCGCCTTTCTTGGCTTCTTTCCTGATTTTGGCCAGCGCTCTTTCCATGCGGGCCGACATGTTGCTTTTCTTCCCGGGAGTAATGCCGAACCGGGCCATGTTATACACTTGCTGGGCACATACAGGCAGGCAGAGGGCCGTGGCCAGCAGCAGACATCCTAGTTTTCTTCTCATAGTTTATGAATTAAGTGTTTGGAATAATTAATGACAAAGGTAAATGTTTTCTTCTTTTATTGTAAATTCTAGTAGGATAGTTTATTGGCATAGTGTGAGGAGCAGAAATGATTTTTGTTATCGCAGAATGGCTTTTATGCTTGATGTAGGAGTATATAAACAATGAAATATAATAAACTTTTTCATTTATTTTATTCATAAGATGAACTTAAAATGAAATTGAATAGTTAAATACTAAAATATTTTATAGTTATTATGGAAGTATTTGATTTTTTTCTATAAATTTGCGAGGATTAAATATAAGTATATTCTACTAATCTCAATTTTAATATTATGAAAATGAGAAAAACAAACAATGTTAGCCGGCTGATGGTGTTAGCAAGTGTTTTTTATTGCGCATCTCTTCCAACATTTGCTACATCCACTGTACCGGAATCAATGGCTTCGGTTGTTCAACAAACAACCAAACTTAGGGGTACTGTATTAGATGCAAAGACAGGTGAACCGATTATCGGGGCGAATGTATTGATCAAAGGTACGGCCATCGGTACGATTACTAACTTCGATGGAGAGTATGAGTTTGAAGGTACGGTAGGTGCCAAACTGGTCATTTCTTTTGTGGGTTACAAGTCTATTGAAGTGACGGCGACGGCCCATAACCAGACTATTAAGCTGAGTGAAGACTCGGAGGCACTTGATGAAGTAGTAGTAGTGGGTTATGGTATGCAACGTAAAAGCTCCATCACTGGTTCTATTTCTTCTATTAAAGCGGATAAATTGAAAGATATCACTACACCGAGTGTGGCCAATATGCTGCAGGGTAAAATCGCCGGTGCGGTAGTGGTTCCTACTTCTGGTCGTCCGGGCGACGGAGTGAGTATCCGTGTGCGTGGTATTGGTTCTATCCGTGGTAATGTAGAGCCCTTGTGGGTAATTGATGGGGTTGTGGGAGCCTCTTCTGCCGACCTGAACCCGAATGATATCGAATCCATCTCTATCCTGAAAGACGGTTCGGCTACAGCTCTTTATGGTTCTCGTGGTGCGAACGGTGTCATTCAGGTGACTACCAAACGTGCTACTACAGGGCCTTCACAATTTGATTTGTCGGTTAAGTTCGGTGTCTCTCAGTTGCAGAAAGGTAATCTGGAGATGATGTCGGGTGCGGAGTATTACGACTATGTGCGTACGGCATACGAAAATGCCGGAACACTGGATGCACAGGGTTGGTTGCAGCCTTATCTGCGTGACCGGAACTTTGACTGGTGGGATTTGGCCACTCAGAATGCATTGACACAGAATTACAACCTTGGCTACCGTTACGGTAATGAAAAAATCAAGGCATATCTGTCGGCCGATTATTATTCTGAAGAAGGTACCATCAAAGGATTCGATTACGACCGTTTCACCATCCGTTCGAACACTGATTATGTGGTGAATGACCGCTTGACTTTGAAATCAAAGATTTCTGCCAGCTACAAGGAAACTAACAACCAGGAATACTCTTTGGTACATACCAGCTATACGCCGTGGGATACTCCTTGGGATTCACATGGAAACATAAAGGATGGTACGCAGGGGGTACCGACAGCTGCAGATGCTCCAACTGCCAACCCGGATGACTACTGGTATTCCGATGGAGGTTCCAACTTCTTGTATGATAGAGCCTTGAACTGGGGAAAGACCCGTAGCAACGGTCTAGACTTGGGCCTTGGTCTTGATTTCAAGATTATCGACGGACTGACTTTTGAATCTAACAACCGTGTTGGTTTCAGTAATAATTATTCTAATTCCTACGTGGATCCTAACAGCCGTTCGGGTGCGGGAACCAATGGTTCTTACTATGACGGACAGTCAAATACCCGTTCTATCTATACCAGCCAGTTGCTTCGTTTCCTGAAGACTTTCGGTGAAAAACACGAAATCAATGCTTATTTGGGTTATGATTACGATGAATATCGTTACTGGGATCTTGCGGCTACAGCTTACAAGATTTTCCAGGGAGCCGAAATCATCAATGCAGGTGCGGATGATCCTACTGCCAGTGGTACGAAGACGGAATCGAAGAATGCGGCTATTTATCTGAATGTCAATTATTCATTCGATAGCAAATACTTGATTCAGGGTATGATTCGTCGAGACGGTTCTTCTAAATTTGGTAGTGACAAGCGTTGGGCTACCTTCTGGTCAGTCGGTGCCGGATGGAATATGCACAAGGAAAACTTCCTCAGCGGGGTAGAATGGATTAACGAATTGAAGCCACGTGTGTCTTACGGTATCAGTGGTAACCAGCCGGGTGGTGCTTACGAGTGGGCTACAATCTTCGGCTATACTTCTCAGTATGCCAACGAAATCGCTTTCTTGTCCAACTATCAGGGTAACCCCGACTTGTCTTGGGAGGAAACTGCTAACTTCGATGCCGGTATCGATATCCGCCTGTTCGACCGTGTGAACATTACTTTTGATTATTATCTGAAGAAAGTGAAGAACTTGATTTACCTGCGTCACTTGTCTGCTGTAACGGGTTTCAACCGTCAGACAGCCAACAACGGTAAGATGGAAAACTCCGGTGTGGAACTGACCATTACTCCTGAACTGATTAGAACTAAAGACTGGTACTGGGATATCAGTTTTAACATGGGTTATAACCGCAATGAGGTGACTTACCTGCCCGATGGCGATGACTTGACGATGCAGGCAGTTGCAGTAGGTTATCCTTATATGAACTGGTATATGAAAGAATGGGCCGGAGTAGATACCATGACAGGTACACCGCTTTGGTTCAAGGTAGATCCTGAGACCGGTATCAAGACCGTAACCGGTAACTACAATGAAGCTACCAACGTACTGCTCGATGCTTCTCCTACGCCGAAGATAAACGGTGGTTTGAGCACCAATCTCAGCTGGAAAGGTTTGTCACTGAACGCGAACTTCACTTTCAGTGCCGGTGCCAAGATTTACAACGGTATGCGTGCCGGTGCACTTGACCGTGATGCAGAACGTCCTTCTCAGCCAGCTATGAGATTGGCTGACGGATGGACCCGTTGGGAAAAACCAGGTGATATCGCTACACATCCGCAGTTGAAAGCCGGTGGTAACAATGGTGCTTCGAACACTTCTACCCGTTACCTGGAAAATGGCGACTATTTTAAACTGAAGACTTTGACACTATCGTACAGTCTTCCCAAGAAATGGTTGCATTCGTTGAAGATTTCGGGAGCCAATATCAGTTTGAGCGGAGAAAACCTGTTTACGATTACTAAGTTCTCTGGTCAGGATCCTGAAATTCTGTTGTCCTCTTCTTACAACGGTAGTGCCGGCAGTTTCGGCTATCCTACTGTAAGACGTTTCACCATAGGATTGAATGTTAACTTCTAAGTAATGATAAATAATAAGATAAAACTATGAAACTGAAATATACATTAGGTGCCTTGTCGGCTGCGTTTGCCTTGGCAGGCTGTAGCTTGGACGTGAATATGTACGACGGGGTGACGGGTGAGGACGTGACAGCCCGTAACATTGTGGAATTGTCGCAAGGCAGTTACAGCATGTTGAAATACGATGGCGGACTGATTGATTATGGATATTTTTTCTGGGCTTACGGTGCTGACGACCTTTCATGGGGAGGTACTTCGACCGATGCGAAGTTTGATATTTATGACTATAGCCGTAATATTAATAGTTCAGTTACGGAATATGCCTGGGAGTTGGGCTATCGTACCATCGGTAATTGCAATAAGGTGATTGAGATGGGAGCCGAACTGGGTGCGAACATCACCGACGAGGAAAAGGTCATTGTAGGTGAGAACTATTACCTCCGTGCCTTGTCGTATTTTCTGCTGGTGAATGAATTTGCTCAGCCTTATTCCAATAATCCTACACAGAACCCCGGTCTGCCGTTGAAGCTGACCAGCGATCCTGATGACTTGCCTAAATCTCGTTCTACGGTGGCTGAAATCTACGATCAGGTTGTAAAAGATTTGCAGGAAGCCATTACTTATATGACACTGCCGTCTGGTATGTCTCCGAAAAACAGTTGCTATGCTACCAAGGAAGCTGCTCAGGCGTTGTTGGCTCGCGTGTATCTGTACATGGAAAATTGGGACGGTGCTTGGGATATGGCTAATGAGGTTATTAATTCAGGTCGTTTCCAGCTGTTGCAGGGCGACGACTATAAAATCTACTCTCAGTTTGTTCCTGAGGACAACTCTGAAACCATTTTTGCCGTACGTCGTACAAAACTGAAAGACGACGGTGGATATGGAAGAATGGGAGGTCTGTACATTCAGGTGGATAACAGCGGTTGGGAAGAAGTATATGCTTCTGCTCCTTACCTGAATTTGCTGGAGTTGTATTTGGACAACCAGGGTTATCCCAAGGACTTGCGTAGCGGTTTCATTACCAAACGTTATGTAGAGGATGGAACGGATACGTCCAAATATCCCATTACCGGCAACCCCGAACGGAACTATCAGGATTGGACCTTTGTGTATGCTGCCAAGCAGGCAGGTGCCAATGCTAATTATGAATACCGTCAGATTTCTGTTACCAAACAGAACGATGGAACGTATGCCATGGGTGCGGACGATGCGGCCAATTTCCGGAGTGCGACCATCCAGTCGGAACCTTATAACCTGGGAACCCGCTATTATGTGCAGGCTCAGGACGGTACAAAATATATAGGCCGTATCGAACCGCGTGTATACGATGCCAGAACGCTTCACCAAAAGGAGGCCATGTTCTTGGTATATGCCATTAATAAATGTTCTTATCAGGAACAGTATTACCATTTGTGGTCGCCCATTATCTCTCGTCTGGCTGAAATGTACCTGATTCGTGCAGAGGCTAATCTGGAGAAAGGTGGTTCTACACAGACCACTCTCGACGACGTGAACGTAATTCGTCGGAGAGCCGGTATTCCTGAATGGACATTGACAAATATCCAGACTGCTGAAAACGGCCAGCCGAAGGATATACATAAAATCATTGAAGAAGAACGTATGCTGGAATTTGCATGGGAAGGTCTCCGTCGGTTCGACGTGTTCCGCTGGCGTCATACGCTCGACCGCAAATATCCAGGTGGACACACCTTGCGACAGGGTGACCGTTACTTGGAGATTCCTTACAACTCTCCTTCTGTATGCGAGTTTATCCCGCAGGCTCAGTATGATGCCTATCCTTACGATTTAGGACAGAACCCCTAATTGAATGAACTGGTAGACTGAGAATAGGGCTTGCCTGCCTTTCCCGCAGAGAGGCAGGCGGCATTTGGAAATCATATTTATTTATATATAACAGAAACTGTAAAATGAAAAAAATATCATATTTTTTGTCACTTCTCTTACTGGCATTGTTCTGTGGCTGTAAGGAACAAGAACAACCTTATGTGGGTTACATTATCATTGAACGGGCTGTACTCGATGCAGCCGAAGGTGCTACCACGACAATAACGGCTGATACGGATATTCCTTCTGAAATGATTTTTACCATGGAAGACGGAGTGGATTGGTGTACGGTGTCTGCTTCCGGTAAAGAGATTACCGTGAAAGCCACTCAGGCCAATCCGGATCCTTCCAATTATCGTACTGCCACCGTTCAGGTAAGATGCGGTTATCGTACCACTTCTTTCACGGTGTTGCAGAAGTATGAAGGTCAGACCACATTGCAATACGACTGGACCAAATGGACAGCTACAGGCTCTGATGTTGAGGCTGGTGACGGAGGAGGTTATCCTAGCCTGTTCACCGATGACCGTACTCAGTTCTGGCACAGTGCTTATTCCGGAGGAAATGCACCGCTTCCTCACACATTGGTCATCGATATGCAGGAAGAACTGGAATGCATAAGCTTTGCTATCGGCCGTCGTGCATACGGGGAAAATAATTATCCTTCGGTAAAGACTTTGCAATTGTGGGTCAGCACGGACAATGAGAAGTTCACTCAAGTGGGTGGATTTACGTTCGCTTTGCCGTGGGAAGCTCCTGATGGCACTATCGTGACAGGAAACAGTCCGTTGGTTCCGGCCGAAGAGGTCATCTCATTGACTGAACCGGTAGTAGCCCGTTATGTCAAACTGGTTATCACAGAAACCAATAACGATACTGGAGTTTGTCAGGTATCTTACTTCAAGGCATACGGAAAGATTTAAAATGATGAATCTTTTTCCATACAGAAAGGCCGTTCTCCGGGTGAGGATGGCCTTTCTTGTGTGAATATGTATATGGAGGAAAGAAAATGAGAATCCCCCGCTTGTTCCTTTTTCAGGGCAAGCGAGGGATTCCCGAAGCAATGTTATAACGGTGGAAGTGTATTATTTCTCGATGTCTACCAGTTCTACTTCGAAAATCAAAGTAGAGAACGGTTTGATCTTGCCGGCTTCCTGTGCACCGTATCCCAGTTCCTGCGGAATGTACAATTCCCATTTAGAGCCTACCGGCATCATCTTCAGGGCTTCTGTCCATCCCGGAATCACACGGCTGACAGCCAATGTGATGGGTTCTTTAGAACTGTCGAATTCTGTACCGTCAATCATGGTACCTTTGTAGTTCACTTTCACGCGTGAAGTATCGGCCGGAATGGCACCTGTACCTTTGGTGATGATTTTATATTGCAATCCGCTGGCTGTAGTCTGAACACCTTCTTTTGTTTTGTTCTTAGCCAGGAATTCTTCGTTCTGCTTCTTGTAGTCCGCATATTTGGCTTCCAAAGCTTTTGATTTGATTAATTCAGCTTTTGAGCGTACATACACAGCTGCAGAGTCTACTGAAACAAAGCCCTGTTTCTTTACGGTAGCGATGAATCCAGCCAGGAAGTTTTCCTTGCTCAGTGACTGGGTAGAGTCCTGTCCGAAAATCTGACGGTTGTTGTAGTCGAACATGTCACCGCTGATTTGCTGGCCAATCTGCATACCTGCCAGATAGGCTTTCTGTTTGGCATCTGTTTCCTTGCAGCCCTGTTCCAGACCTTTGATGAAGTCGGCTACGTATGCTGAATCAACGCCCAGACGGCCTTGTACATATTCCATTAAACCCTGAGTGTTGGTTACACCCATCATATAAGACAAAGAGTCTACGTCGCTTTTCAGGTTGGCTTTCGGGCCTTGTGCTGTACATGATGCCAGGCTGGCTGCAGCGGCAAGCATCATAAAAAATGTACCTTTTTTCATTTGCTTCGTTATTTATAATACTTCAATTAATTCTACTTCAAAAATCAGGGTGCTGTGGGGCGGAATCATTTCGCCGGCTCCTTGTGCGCCGTATGCCAGTTCCGACGGGATGTAGAGTTTCCACTTGGCACCTTCCGACATCAGCTGCAGTGCCTCTACCCAACCTTTGATGACCTGGTTTACACCGAATACAGCCGGTTCGCCACGCTTGATGGAACTGTCGAACAGCGTTCCGTCAATCAGCGTACCTTCGTAGTGGCAGCGTACGCGGTCGGTAGCTTTCGGCTTCTTGCCGTTGCCCTCCTTGATTACTTCATACTGCAATCCGCTAGGCAGGGTTACTACGTGCGGGTTTTTCTTGTTCTCTTCCAGGAATGCTTTCCCTTTTGCTATGTTTTCTGCGTTGGTTTTCTCTTCCAGTTCCATGAAGAACTTGTTCACGATTTCACGTGCTTCTGTATGAGAAATAGCAGTCTGATTTCCTTCCAATACGTCTTTGATAGCCTGTGCGAAGTCATTTACATCGATGGAGCGTGCGCCCATGCTGAACAGGTTTTGGCCAATCCCCAGACCAATGGCGTAACTAAATTTATCCATAAATAAATCTTGTATTAAAATGTGAATTAACGGGGAGCAAAGGTATCTTTTTTCTGTGAATATGAGGAATTTTGATTGATAAATTTTCTTATTTTTGGCGGGTGAACACGTTTCTAAATCATGTATCTAAAATAAGGAGGAGAAGAATATGAAAAATCTGGTTGTATTGACAGGGGCCGGCATGAGTGCGGAAAGCGGTATCAGCACGTTCCGCGATGCAGGAGGATTGTGGGACCAGTATCCGGTGGAACAGGTAGCCACTCCCGAAGGGTATGCGGCCAATCCGGAACTGGTCATCAATTTCTACAACGACCGCCGCAAGCAGTTGCTGGAGGTGAAACCGAACCGCGGTCATGAGTTATTGGCGGAACTGGAGAAGAATTTCCATGTCACCATCATCACACAGAATGTGGACAACCTGCATGAGCGTGCCGGAAGCCATGAGGTGATTCACCTGCACGGTGAGCTGACCAAGGTGACTTCCAGTTACAATCCCAATGACCCGCGTTATATCAAGGAACTCCGTCCGGATGAATATGAAGTGAAGATGGGCGACAAGGCAGGCGACGGTTCCCAGCTGCGTCCGTTCATCGTCTGGTTCGGTGAGGCGGTGCCCATGATTGAGACAGCCGTGGAGTATGTGGAGAAGGCCGATATCTTTGTCATTATCGGGACCTCCCTGAACGTCTATCCGGCGGCAGGCCTGCTGAATTACGTGCGCGACGGGGTGCCGGTCTATCTGATTGACCCGAAAGAAGTACGTATCGTTTCCGGGCGTCCGGTACACGTCATCCGCAAGGGAGCTTCCGAAGGGATGGAAGAATTAAAAAAAATGTTATTGAATGAAGCAAAGTAAACAAATTCTTTCTATATTTGTTATCATTTTAAACTAAGAACAAATACTAACTAATTAAGAATTGACTGATTATGAAAAAGTACATTTGCACAGTATGTGATTGGGTTTACGATCCAGAAGTGGGTGATCCAGACGGAGGTATTGCTCCGGGTACGGCTTTTGAAGATCTTCCAGAAGACTGGGTTTGCCCGGTTTGTGGAGTCGGAAAAGAAGATTTCCAGGTAGTAGAAGATTAATACACTTTTCTTGATAAGAGCGGCCTTCTAAAAAGTATGCCATATACTTTTGGAAGGCCGTTTTCTTTTTGCCTTATTCCGGCAGGGTTATGCCCATTTTCCGCATCAGGAAACAGGCATTCATGTTTTGTGCCACTCCTTCCCGCAGTTGGTAAGAGAAGGTCAGCTCGTTGTCCTTGATGTCGGCTTCGAAGCAGTAATTCCGGATTTCGTCGGGGAACTGTTCGATGAGGCTGCCCAGCAGGAGGTCGTGGGTGGCGATGATGCCGTTGGCTTTCAGGCGCATGAACTGGCGAATCAGCTCGAAGGAGCCTTTCTGTTTGTCCAGCGAATTGGTGCCTTTCAGAATCTCGTCCAGAATGATGAAGAGCTGTTGGCCTTGGTTCAGCAGGTCGATGATGCGTTTCAGCCGTTTCAGCTCGGCGAAGAAATACGACTCGTTGTCGGACAGTGAGTCGGATGTGCGGAGGCTGGTAATCAGCTGATGGGGATAGAGCACCAGCTTGTCGCAACACACGGGAGCGCCGATACAGGCCAGCAGGTAGTTTACCCCGATGGTACGCAGGTAGGTACTTTTTCCGGCCATGTTGGCACCGGTGATGATGAGGAAGAAGGGGCGCGACGGGAGAGTGGCGTCGTTTTTCACACATTGGGCAGGCGGCATGAGCGGATGTCCCATCCGGGTTGCCAGGAAACAGAACGGTTTCTCGGCCAGTTCGGGATAGGTGTAAGTGGGGTGATTATAGGCAAAGGTGCCCAGCGAGCAGAGGGCATCCAATTCTCCGATGGTTTCCAGCCAGCCGGTGATGTGCTGTCCGTAGCGGGCTTTCCATCGTTCGATGCGGACAATCTCTTGTAGCTGGAAGAAAAGACTTCCCTCCAGCAGGATGTACAGAAACTGGTTGTTGCGCAAGTCCAGCCGGTCGAGTTCCCTGGAGAGCTGTTGCAAGGCGTCAACGGGTGATTTGCCGTCCATATCCAACCGGTTCATCAGCTGTTTCAGGGCGGGGGCTTCCCACTGTTCCTTCTTGGCCAGCGCAATGAGTTGTGCATATCCGTTCAGGCTTTTCAGTTGTTTGCCGTAGGTTTCCTGCACGTAGGTAGCCCGTTTGACAATGCCGAAACTGAGAATCAGAAAAAGGCCGAACGAGAGTCCCAGCCAGGTGAAGGAGGCCCATCCGGCCAGCGAAGTAATTAGGAGCAGTCCGTTGATAAGGGGGACTCCCCACGTAAGGGCTTTTACCCATCCGGCATGCAGGTATTGCGACGGGCTCTGACTCCAAGCGCGTAATTTCTCTCCATCGGACGGCGTACCCTGATGTACGAGTCCCGTTACCCGGAACTGTTCCCGGAACAGGGGACGGCGACTCATATCCTGTACCATTTGCTGGCGTACGCGGATGGCGGAAGGCTCACAAAGGTGGTGTTGCAGCCAGTAAGCCAGACAGTCTTTCCCGAAAATGGTACAGGTGCGGTTCATGGCCTGAAACAGGGAGTGGCGTCCGAACACGTCGAGGTCGAAGGTATAAGGATGTGACGGGTTGATATAGGCTTTTCCGTCGTCGAAGCTGCTGTAGTCGCCGGAGAGCGCCTGTAATTCTTCTTTCTGGACACATGCCTCGGTTTCCAGCCATTTTTTCCGGTGGAAGAGTCGGCTGTGAAGTTTCACGAAGATGAAAAAAGGGAGGAAGGTGAGGCAGATACTGGTTGTCAGCAATGCGGGCTGGTGGAAAAAACAATAGATTCCGGCCAGTCCGGCTACGAACAGCCCCACGCGGAGGGTGCTGACGCGTGCGATTTGTTGTTTGACTTTGCGTAGTTGACCTTCTGCCGAGGCCAGTCGTTCTTGGTAGTAGTTTTCAGGGTTCATACGTCTGTATTTGTGTAAACACGACAAAGGAACGAAAAAGTGTAAAATTGCGGCTGAAAAATCTGTTAAAAGGTTGAATCTGTTTGTGTTTTTCATGAATAAATGTCTTCTTTGCAAGGAAATCAAAATGTATTTATAAAAAGTGTGCGCGGTAACGCGTTTTCTTTTAGTGGAAATGCGTGCTCGCACACACATTTTTTTGAGAACCTATCTATGCAGAAGAACAAAAACATGCGGCTGACCGACATTGCCCGTCTGGCCAATGTGTCGGTGGGTACAGTCGACCGTGTGATTCACAACCGGGGACGTGTTTCGGAAGAGAATATCCGTCGGGTGAAGAAAATCATGGAACAGGTGGGCTACAAGCCTAATCTGATTGCCCGTTCGCTGGCTGTCAAGAAGCCTTGCCACCTGGTAGCCTTGATTCCGGACTTCCGGGCGGGCGACTATTGGAGCGCCATGGAATATGGTATCCGCCGGGCGGAGGAAGAGCTGGAGAGTTATGGGGTGAAGGTCACGGTACTGACTTTCGACCAATACAGCGAAAGCAGTTTCGAGGAGACGGCCTCCCGTTTGCTGAGCCTGCCGGAGGCGGTGGACGGCGTGGTGGTGGGAACCCTGTTCAAGGAGGCGGTCATCCGTCTGTCGGCTTTGCTCGATGCGCGTGAAGTCCCGTATGTGTATGTGGATTCGGACATCGAGGAACAGCATCGGCTGGCATATTACGGTACGGATTCCGTGGCTGGCGGTGAAATCGGAGCCCGGATGCTGTTGGCTTCCATGGCCTTTCAGGGCGATATCCTGGTGGCCCGGATTCAGCACGGGAAAGGCGGACTTTCCACACAGGGAGAGAAACGCTATCTCGGTTTCCGGCGCTACCTGGCGCAGCAATGTTGCTCCATGCCGCTGCGGGAGGTGGATTTATGGATAGGGGATGAGGCACACAACAGGCAGGTGCTCGACGAGGCTTTCCGGCATTATCCGGACATCCGTGGAGCGGTGACTTTCAATTCTTCCTGCTACATTCTCGGTGAATACCTGGAAAAACAGGGCCGGAAAGACATCCGGCTGGTGGGATATGATTTGATTGACCCGAACGTGAGGCTGCTGAACGAAGGTTATGTGCAGGCGCTGATTGCCCAGCGTCCGGAGTTGCAGGGCTACAACGGGGTGAAGGCGCTGAGCCGGCTGCTCCTTTTCGATGAACGCCCGCCCGTGGTGAACCTGTTGCCGATAGACATTTTGTTGAAAGAGAATTATCGGTTTTATAATAAAGTATCGAATTTATTGCTAATCTAATTATTATGGCAAACGAATTATTTAATGTAGACGGCAAGGTAGTCGTCATGACCGGGGGAGCCGGTGTGTTGGGAAAAGGTATTTCCAAGTATTTGGCTGCACAAGGTGCAAAAATGGTCATCCTCGACCGTAGTGAAGAAGCGGGAAAAGCATTGGTCGCAGAAATTGTGGCACAGGGTCACGAGGCTACTTTCTGGTACACCGATGTGATGCAGAAGGAAGTGCTGGAACAGAACAAGAAAGACATTCTGGAAAAGTATGGCCGCATTGACGTGTTGCTGAACGCAGCGGGTGGAAACATGGCTGGTGCCACTATCGCCCCAGACAAGACTTTCTTCGACTTGCAGATTGATGCGTTCAAGAAGGTGGTCGACCTGAACCTCTTCGGTACGGTATTGCCGACCATGGTTTTTGCCGATGTCATGGTGAAACAGAAAAAAGGAGCTATCGTGAACTTCTGTTCTGAGTCTGCCCTTCGCCCGCTGACCCGTGTGGTAGGTTACGGGGCTGCCAAGGCTGCCATTGCCAACTTCACGAAATACATGGCTGGCGAACTGGCCATCAAGTTCGGCGACGGCTTGCGCGTGAACGCCATTGCTCCGGGCTTCTTCCTGACCGAACAGAACCGTACGTTGCTGACGAATCCGGACGGTTCACTGACCGACCGTTCCAGAACGATTCTGGCTCACACTCCGTTCGGACGTTTCGGTGAACCGGAAGACCTGTATGGTACCATCCACTACCTTATCAGCGATGCATCCAGTTTCGTGACGGGTACGGTAGCCGTCATCGACGGTGGCTTTGATGCTTTCTCTATTTAATCGAGTACGAACCTTAAAAAAAGAAACGTTATGTATTTATGTGAACAAACCTGGCGCTGGTATGGTCCGAACGACCCGGTGTCTTTGTGGGACATCAAGCAGGCCGGTGCCACAGGTATCGTCAATGCCTTGCATCACATTCCGAACGGTGAAGTGTGGACGGTAGAGGAAATCATGAAACGCAAGCAGATGATTGAGGAAGTCGGCTTGAAGTGGAGTGTGGTAGAAAGTGTGCCGGTACACGAACATATCAAGACGCAGACCGGCGATTTCATGAAATATATCGAGAACTACAAGGAAAGCCTGCGTAATCTGGCCAAATGCGGCATCTATATTGTGACTTACAACTTCATGCCGGTGCTCGACTGGACCCGTACGGACTTGGCTTATACCATGCCCGACGGTTCCAAGGCTTTGCGCTTTGAACGGGCGGCCTTCGTGGCTTTCGACCTCTTTATCCTGAAACGTCCGGGAGCAGAGAAGGATTATACCGAGGAAGAAAAAGCTAAGGCCAAGGCACGCTATGAGCAGATGGATGAAGAAGAAATCCACCGCCTGACCCGCAACATGATTGCCGGACTGCCGGGTTCGGAAGAGAGTTTCACACTGGAACAGTTCCAGCATGAACTGGACCGTTACAAGGACATCGATGCCGAAAAGCTGCGTGCCAACCTGATTTTCTTCTTGAAACAGATTTGTCCGGTAGCCGATGAGGTAGGGGTGAAACTGGTCATCCATCCGGACGACCCGCCACAGACGATTCTGGGCTTGCCGCGTATCATGAGTACGGAAGAGGATTTCCGCAAGCTGGTGGAAGCCGTGCCGAACGAGTCCAATGGTTTGTGTCTTTGCACGGGTTCGCTGGGCGTCAGTGCCAAGAACGACCTGGCCGGCATGATGGAGCGCTGGGGCGACCGCATCAATTTCGTACACTTGCGCAGCACACAGCGTGATGCCGAAGGCAACTTCTTCGAAGCCAACCACCTGGAGGGTGATGTGGACATGTATCACGTGATGAAGAACTTCCTGCTCATGCAGCAGCGCCGCAAGGTCTCAATCCCGATGCGTCCGGACCACGGCCATCAGATGATTGACGACTTGAAGAAGAAAACCAATCCGGGTTACTCTTGCCTGGGCCGCCTGAGAGGACTGGCCGAACTGAGAGGACTGGAAATGGGTATCGCCAAGTCGATGGAAGAAAAGAACTGATAAATCAGCTGACCGCTGAGGGTGTATAAATGAAGAAAATGGTTCATGGAGGAGAGAATCCGTTCATGGACCATTTTGTTTTGAGGTATATATCCCCAAATTACTTCTCTTAAGTGCATGTAAAGACTATGTAATCTGCATTTATGTACATTATGCTAGTAATTGTTGCCAGTCCTACCAGAGTTCAATTACAGGTTGTATTTGCAGATAGTCCGGCATACACATTCCTACCGCAGCTCCAATAAAGGTTGGATCTGAAATATAATATTTTTTTCCTTTATATGAATAACTGACCCCTTTTATAGGATATGAAAGTTCAACGGCTGTACATTCATGTCCTGGGAAGTTTATCAAGTGGCAGTCAATGTTCAATACATTTCTCACTAAATACGCAAAGAATATGGAACGGTCTTCACAATCACATGCTGGATAATATAAAATCTCTTCAAGAAAAAAAGGCTTTTCATAACCGAATTGCTGTTTGTCGGTTGCATAGCGGAAGGCATATTGAACGAAATGGAGTAATGCATTTAATGCTTCCAACTTTTCAAATCCTGTTAATTGTGTCTTTAGTTGTTTTACGATTTGTTGCCGTACATCATTTAATAGGGTGGACGTTGCATAAGTAGGTATTGGCATTTGAGGATAATGTGTTAACATGCTGATTAAGGCTTTTGATATTGTTCCGTTAACAGATAAATTGCCGTCTGTCAATTGGAATTCGATGGGTTGAATATTGGGAAGAGCAAGAGGAGTCTGAAATGACAAATCTATGCTTTTCCTGGTAGAAAATCGTTGTGGAAGATTACAAGTAGAGATGGAAGGAAGTTTTTTTTCTTCTGCTTTTGAATCGTAAAATATATAATATTTATTTCCTCCTAATTGAAGATATGTTCGTGCATATACAGTTTGTTCAAAAGGTATCATTAGCACGAGTTGTTTTTCTTTTGTAAGTCCTAATCTGATGTCATATCCCATGTATGTGAGTATAAAATGACGAAAAATTATGCGTATATTCGGAGTGTAAGAGGCTAACCATTGATCTATATAACAGCGAATCAGCTCAGTTCTCAGCCAGTCATTTAAGACAAGCTGGTCAGCTATGTATTTCAGTTCAGAAATTAAATATTTGTAGTCGTTTTCTTTTAGAAGTTTATCCCAGTAATCACTGATTGCTTCTGGTGTATAGGAAGTAAGTGAAAAAGGTTTGTCGGGTTCTGGTAATTGAATGGGAATTCCATAGAAGGATAACTCGAAATATTTTTGAGAATCATCATGTTTGGGTTTTCTTGGTTGAGATATAGGAGGCGTAGGTTGTTTGTCTGGATTGGGTATTTGAAAGGAGACAGGATTCAATTGTATTGGAACGGATGGTTGTGCTTTAGGGGAGAACTGGGGTTGTCTGTTAGGCTTGGGACAAGAATCCGAGGTGATACCACGAAAACTTTGATATTCCTGCCATACTCCTTTCAAGTATTTAGCATAGTCGTTGAGAACGTGGGTGCGATGGGCTGAATAACGTCCTAATACACCTTCGCGAAATTCCTGAAATGAGTTATTGGGGGTTTGTGCAAAGAGTTCTCCTATAAAACATAACATGATAAATATCCCTATATATATTTTCTGCTTCATTTTTGTGATATTAAAAAAGCGTCGAGATGTATGATTGTTCTAAGAAAAACGTTTCAATACTTCCCGACGCATAAATTAAATTTATAACCTGTTAGGATTATTCCCCGTTTACTCCTTCTTTTATAAATTCACTGATTTTTCCTGCATATTTCTGTGCTGCGGCCGATTCTTTCATTGCATTTTCGTAAGCGCGGATACGAGCTTTAGTAGCGGCGCTTTCGCTTGCAATAAAATAACTTTGCATTTCGAATGTACCATTTCCGTTGTCACGTATGACAGAAAAACTGGGCTCAAGTTCTCCTTTGATTTCTTTTTCTACTTCACGTTCGTAGGCTGCATAAAAATGTTCAAATTCGCTTTCCGCATTGGTCCCATCTCCTGAGATGTCGGATACCACACGTCCTTTTACTTGGCTGCCTGCACGTTGTGCATACGTTACGACAGCATTGTTGTATGCCATTTGTACACCAACATTTTTTGATTTAAAATTGGAGGCTACTCCTACAACTTCCACCGCATCTTCTCCCATGTTGGAAAGTTTGTCAAAATGCTTTAGCAAAATAACGTCCTCACTGCGTGATGTACCGTAGATTTTCCATCCACCTTTTTTGAATTCTTTTTGTTTGGCTTTGAACTCTTTTTTCAACGCTTTTTCCAGTGCCTTGTTCTGAGCTTGTCCCTCAGCTGCTGGTACCATTAATAACAATGCTAGCAGAAATGTAATCAAGTGTTTCATATTATTTTTATTTTTAGGAGTCTGCATAATAAGATGTCTATGTACTTATAGGTAACTATAATCATAACTTTTCAAGTCTGTTGAGATTTCTAGTTTCCTTCCTATCTAAGGTGGGCTACATCATACTATGTTGTGTTGATTCCTTTTCAGATGTGTATATATTCTTTATCGTAATATCGAGATAGATTTCTTTATTTGTACTTTTTTCCATGCATATTCACAATATTTTTTAGAAATATTTTTCATAGATATTTTATTTCTCCTGTTCTGTTCTAAATTTTGCTACATTACTAAAATAAGTAAATTCTCCAACCTTTGCGTAAGTGGCATAATAATACACTGTTTGAGAAGATAAACCGGATAGGGTGACAGCAATTGTTTCTTCTTCTCCCTCCATTTTTTGCATCATACCTTCTTCTGGATGTGGATATTCCTTTTCTCCATACCAAATTCCGCGTTCAGTTATGTCTACAGATGATTTAATAAGCCCTGTAACATGTGCTGAATTAGTTGTGATATTTTGAACTTCTCGACTAGTTTCACAATAAACTCTTTCATCTTTTACTGGACGTATAGAAAACATAGCCTGTGACATGTTATTCTCAAAAATGTGTTTGGTTTCTGAAAGAGTTATACGTTGAGCTGTATAGCTATATGCATAACTATGTTGGGTACCTACATAATAATAACCATTAGTACTCCCATCATAACCAATAGCTGGAAGGAAAATAGAATTGCCATTTTTACCTGTTACTTTGTAGCCATTTATTCCTTTGTAGATAATCCATTCCCATGTGCATTCTTGGAGAAGTTTATTCCATTCATCTTCTGTAGGAATACGATATCCGTTCCCTAATGAATAAAAGGCTGCATCATATCCAGTTCCGCTAATGACTTTAAATGCTTTCTTAGAATTTGAATTATCTAGAGGATTTCCCCATCCATAATATCTCCCCTCTCTCTCAGGCGTACTACTTTCTAGATTACAGCTGGCCCATTTTACATCAAGGCCTAAATCAATGACTTCTCCTTGTGTTATTTCTATTTCATTAAGAGTAAAACTTCTTATGTTGTCGGAAAAAATTCTTTGACCATCTATTATCATACAAGAACAATAGTAATAAGTTGTGGCTGGTGTTAGCCCTGATAAACTTGTAAGATAGAGATAGTCATTATTGTTAGTATAAGGTATAAACGTACTTTTATTGTTCTTGACTTCATTTTCATTTTTACTATATACAATTCCTATTTCTTCTCTTCCCGGCTTAATCTTTTCAGAGCTAAATTCTGTCACTAAGGTTACGGTTTTGTCAGTAATATCTAATGCGTCTCCAGTTGATAAAAGATATTCGTCAAGTGCTGTTTTTATATTAAATTCATTTGAATATATGGGTTTTGTAGAAAAACTAGAATAAACATTTACTAATACTATGTAATTAGTGAAGCCTGTTAAGTTGTTAAAATCACATACATAATAGTCTTCTTCTTTATCACTTTTTATACCTTGTTTCTTTTCAATTTCTACCCATTCTGTTCCATTGTATTTTTGTAGAATAAATTCTATTTTTTCAAGTTCTTTTCCTATTGTTTTAATATAACTTCCAACTTGTATTGATTCATTTTTTATAGAGGGAAAGCTAACTTCTATCATTTCGATTTCAGTCGGTTTTTCCTGACTCCAGTCGTATGGTTCAGTTGAACATCCATAAAATAATATTACAGATAATACAGTAAAAGCTATTTTAAAAATTGATTGTTTCATATTAAGTTATTTTTTATTCGTTTTTATTCCATTCTTCAGTAAACTTTTTCTCGTCAAAATTCTTGCTGAGTGATTTGTTTTCCAGGATATTCTTACATAAAGAATTAAGTACTTTATTTTTGTCAAGTTTCAATGTCACATATACAGTATATTTGTTTTTCTTTTCTTTAATAACTGATTCGTTCGACACTTCTACGTTACTTAGTAAGACAGATGCTGTAGTTTTAGTTTCGGTTATGAATTCATCAATACTTTCTCCTGTGAGTGAGTTATTGCTTATATAGCTTTCCGAAACATTTTTAACTTTTCCGTTAACCATTGTTGCCAAAAAATTGCGGGCATGTAGTAGGGCTTTTTTTCTGGCTATCGCTGCGTTTGGTGCGGTTGCACTTTGTGTACAAACAAATGCATTATTGTTATCATCTGTAGCAAAGGCATAGTGTAGCGATATTAGAAACATAAACGCTAAATAGATCAATTTATTTTTCATATTCAGGTTTGTTTAAATTATCTATTATTAAATCAACTACGCTTATTTGCAAATCTGTTTTTCTTACTTTATTTTGTTGAAGCCATTTTGCGAACTGAGCAGAAGTTATTGATGGAAGTTGGCTATATCCTTTGGGAATTTCATTTCCTGTGTCTGTTACCATGCTGAAAAAGAAATCCTTTGTAAAAGGAGTTTCCGAGAAAAGGTAATAAATACGTATGGCATCGTATTCTTGGTCGGTCATCAGTTCCAATTCGTCAACTGTTTGTCGGTCTTTATCGGGAACGGCTGAAAGATCAAAAAATGAATGCCATTGGTTTGCCTCAATTTTTACGTCGTCGTCTTTGTCAAAAGCAGCATAAGGCAACATTCGAAAAGCATTCTCTCCATTATCCATAAATAAGACAAGGTGCCCAGATTTTGTACTCCGAAAGCGGGTAATGAATATATCTCCTTGATGGAAGACCGAATCATTCCCCACCGTCAGATGAGTTTCAGAGTCTTGAATTTTTTGTTCTGCAATGATTTGTTTATGTCCATTCAGTATCTGAAACTCAAATTGAGGTAGTATCTGATTAAGAGGTTGCGCATATCCTTTAACTCGGCAGGTCCATTCCGTTGCGGAAACTTTCTTTTTTAAACGTCCCCAACGATTCATTCGAAGAATTTCTGTTTCATGGGAAGTTAAACTGGGTTCTGCCAGATTTGCCTTCCAGATACCTTGTGGAAACTGGGAGGTTAAATCCAGATAATGTTCATAATTATCTAACTCGCCTTCATAACTTTTCATAAAGTTTCCGTATGTGATAGAGGTACCGAATTTTTTCTCAATGGCTTCCTGTTGGGCCATATTGATTAAATCTGATTGCTTGAAATCTTCTCCGTCGGGAACTTTAATAGAAGTGGTGCCTTCTACTACTACCCAGTCGGATGGAGGAGTACCTTGAAATACTTGGGCTTGTGTGTAACTGCTCCACACTGTTACACACGCTACCCAAAGTATTATTTTATTAGTTAGTTGCCGCATATATATTGGTTAGAAGGCATTTAAACTAGACTGTTTTTTCAAGAAACGATTTCCATTGAACCAAAATCCAATCGAAAGGCAGTGGGCTGATTTCAACCTGTTTCCCCTTTCTCCTTCCGTGATGGTTTTTGTCATATTAAAATTCTTATATCCTATGCGGAAGTTCCCGATTTCAAAGCCTATGCCAAACTGGTATCCGATATTTCCCGTTTTATAAATAAATTCTGTATAGAGATTATTGTCATAATGCTCATCTGTTCCATTGAAAGCAAAGATAGGTGTTACGCCACCATTGAGGTAGATACGGGCTTTATTTGAAATTAGGTATTTTGCCTCTATTTCAAAAAGCAAATCCACACCTCTTTCCCAAGCTTCTGTACGGTTTTCATCGCTTATAAATGTATAGTTATTGGGGTTAAACTTACTATTGTCTTCAATCTGCATAAAACCTATTCCAGTTCGTAATGAAAGAGTAAGCCAATTGGGAGTCCAATGGCGAGGTAATAAATAGTCGGCCACAAAATTAGCCTGATACATGGTGCGTCCCGTATTGTCCTTGCCTGTGTTAAATCCATTATAGTCGTAATGATAGGCAGTGTGTACCCCTCCTCCTCCTTCAATTCCAAAACGCCATTGTGCATTGGCATTCAAAGAAAAAGCCCATATCATACACAATATACATACGATTTTTATATATATTTTCTTCATTGTTTTCAAACTTATTTTTATTGAACTTAATATTTTACAAATACATCATTTTTACGTGCACTGACCTGAATGACAGGATCTTGACGAACCTGATTACCTTCCAGCTCTTTTACCAGATAAGGTACGCCAGAACTTTGATTATCAGATAAATATTTATATAGCTCATCGAAAGAAAGCACTCCATCACCATTTAAGTCTGATTTTGCTTTATCTTGCATTGCTTTGAATAAGACGTAAGAGAACAAACCGTGTTTCTTTTCCTTGTACCAATTGGCATATTGGTCTTCACCTGACGCTGAAAGTATCACAAATTTAGCCAATTTATCAGGTTTGGGACGGCGTACGAATTCTGTGGCAGATGCTTCCATGGAGATTTCTTGTCCAGAGAAACAAGCATCTGTAATGACATTTACTTTATCTACTGGTAGTGCACTCAATATACGGTAGATGCTTTGTAATGAGGTGGCTTGTTCTTTACAACTTTTCGGATTGGAACGAACTCCCAATAAATAGGGTTCTCCCATGAAAGGATATCCATGTCCGGAATAATAGAAATATACTTCTTTACTTCCTGTGGATGCAACTAATTTAGCCAATTCACCTTCTTGATTGTCTGTTCCGAAAATATCATCAAAATCTTTTTTATCAGCATTTGTTTTAAATAGAATATTTTTCTCGTCTAATCCGAGGGTTTTAACCAAATAATCTCGCATGGTAGTCGCGTCATTCACTGCATATTTTACAGGACCAACTTTCGTGCTTCCTTGCTTTCCTGTTGCTACCTGATAATCGGTATTACCGATTACTACAGCTACTGCGTTTGATTTAGCTGTTGTTTCAGGAATGTTTGTATCTACCTCTGATGTTCGTTCATATACATTTTCTTTATATGATGCGATTTCCGGATAGTCTTTTTGGAATGCATTATGGATGGTTACTTCTACAGCTACACGGCGATATTCAGCTCCTACTTTGTCTGCTACTTCTGCGAAATGCTCATAATGTACATTTGCTACACGAAATGCACCAATATGTTTTTGCATAAAATTCTTGATATCTAGTGTACGTAGATAGGCTAATTGTTCATTGCTGCTGATACCGTCTTTGGTATTGACTGATACATAGCCGAATGAACCGTTTACAAAATACTCAGCATCTTTAATCTCTCCAAATGTCCCGTCATAGGCAACTGCGTTACGGAATGGGCTAGCGTCTGTACTTCCAATAATCTTTACTGTTACTTCTGTTCCAGGTGCGATATATTGTTCCAGTTTGGATTCAATTGTACTCTTAATAATACCTGCTGTTTGAAGGGCTGCTTGGGAATCCTTCAGCCGATATTTCCCTGATGGCCAGTCTTCTGTGCCTTCATCGATTCTCAGTTTCTTTAAATGTTCAGAGAGGACCTGCACATCATAACGAACCTTCATATTATACTCTACCTGTCCATCTTTCTTTACTTCAGGCATTACTTCTGCATTGACATCTACTTGTGTGTTTTCTGTTAATTTCTTCTGTGCACGTAATTCTGAAATCATGGTTGCTAAAAGCTCTTTTAGGTCTCCTTTGATTTCATTTGTTACATCTTCTGCTTTCTTGACAGCTTTTTCAACAGTTTCTATTTCTTTTTGGGGTTCTTCTTTTCTCTTGACATCCATCCATAAAGGATTATAGGGAACCAATGCTAATTCTTGGGTATCTCCGTAGGCACGTCCACCTAATTCGAAACGATGTTTGTCATTCCCTATTGTGACATAAAGAGTAGCTGTGCGGTTCTTTTTTAATGATTTTCTGAGTGGAATGTTTATTTCTCCTTTCAGAACTCTACCTTTTGTTAAGGTTAAAGCTTTTGATGGTAGGGCTTTATAGGTTTTTCCTTCAATTTCCAATACGATGTTCTGTTCTGCATCGAATGCTATATCATTTCCTTTTTGCAGTTTTACTTCAAGTAGGAATGTCATCATTCCTCGATTGGGTTTTCTTCCAAAACCAGAAATCACACAGTAGCTTTTTGGTAAAACGGAAATTAAATCTTTTTGGTTCAGATTGGCAGTGACTTTGGGCCAGCTAGGATTATTCATATCAAAGGAGGTTTCTTTGTCTGACTGGATATCCCGCCAACCTACATTAGGAAGGACTGATGTTTTTATTGGATTTATGGAAGAAGATTTCTGTCCATATACAGTCATTCCACACATAAGCATAGAAGCGCAACATATCGTTGGAATCATGCTAGTTTTTTTCTTACCTTTACATTTCATTATTTAATATATTTAGCTTGTTGGAAGAATTGAATTAGCGCATATTTAATTTTTCCATTAGGGTTCTTATTTGTTTATATCGTGGAACTCTCAGGATACTCATTTCCGCAAAGGGGAGATAAAGGCTTTATTCATGGTAAAAAGAAAATAGGCTTTTAATCTCAGGCTTCGTCTCGCAAAAGTAGAAAACAGAAAATAAATGTGAAATAGTGAAAAATAAAGAAACCGATTGAATGTACTTTTTTGAGATTCAATCGGTTGAGAATACTGTTTAGGTGGTAGTTTTTTTACAACAGTTTCAGGGCTTCTTTAATTTTGCTGTAATGACGTCGGCTGGCTGTCAGTTCCAAATTATTGAAAGGAGCGTACAAATTACATCGTAATGTACTGTTTTCAATAGAAGACAGATAATCAATGTTAAGGATACAGTCGGTGTTGATACGAATAAAAGATGAATGTAAGTTTAAGATATCGCGGGCTTTGGTGCTGAGGCGTAAGCGGTGTTGCTTCATGTTGGTTAATGTCATGTTCCAGCATCGGGTTTCATTGGAATACTGAAAATATAGTATTTCAGAGTCACGAAGCAGCAAAAGATTGTTGACAGTTTGTACGGCGAACTTGTGGTCTTTGCTAAGAAGTTGGTGTATGGCTTGTTCAAAATTAACCGGGTCATTGCTTTTTTCAAGTTTCACGCGTTCTATAATCTGGTGCAGTTCCTCTGTTTGGTAGGGTTTTAACAGGTAATCAAAGGCAGAGGCACGGAGGGCATCAATCATATATTTGTCAAATGCAGTATAGAATACGACGTGCATGTTATGGTGTATATAAGGTTTTATTTCCTGCAATAGATCGATTCCGTTCGTCATGGAAAGTTCGATATCGAGGAAAAGCAAATCGGGTTGGTATTGTATAATGCTTTTTTTTGCTTTTTGTGAAGATGTTTGGGTGTCCAAGATGGTTATTTCTGGATAGGCGGTCAAGTCGTCTACCAGATGACGGATGGAATTTGGTTCATCGTCAATGACAATAGTAGTAATGTTTGTAGTCATTTGTTTAAAGTTTGAATTGATAGTTGAATGGAACGTAAAGGCTGACTAGCGTTCCTCTTTTTCCTTGCGCGGAAAGGTTTTCAATATTGAATTTGATGGGTTCCGTGTTTTTCCCATTGAGTAGTTCTATGGTACGGAATAGCATTTTTAATCCATTGCCTGTACCTCGTTCTGAATGATCGCCATGCCCGGGGTCGTATCCACAACCATTGTCGTAGATATGAACTCGTATTCCGTCTCTTGTTGTGTCAATCCGCACTTGAAGGTAGGCATCGGCTGGAGGTTCACTGCCGAAAGCATATTTGAGGGCATTTTCTACCGGTATTTGTATGCTCATGGAAGGGATAAGCATTTGCATGGGTACGTCAGGATTGATTTCCCATTGGGTGGGAGGAGTATTGGGGGTGGTTTCCTGGCGTAAGGTAGCATAGTTCTTTACGAGGTTTATTTCATCTTCCAATGATACAGCAATTTGGTCGGATACAATTAAATTGCCCCGTAATACTTGGATGAAAAGTTGCAGTAAATGCGACAAGTCGGGATATTGTTTGAACATGGGCATGATAGTGTTAAGCACATTGAATACGTAGTGTGGGGATATGCGGTTTTTTACGTTTTCCATACGTAAATGGGAAACGAGTGCCAACTGTTGGTCATATTTGCGCTCATTTTTACGGTTAATGTGTACAATAATAAGTGCTGCACCTAAGATGGAGATGACCAATAATGACAACACAAGTATGAGTGTGTTGTGTTGGGCGGAAAGCTGTTCGCGGTTGTGGGCTATCATTACGTCTCGTTTTAATAGAGTGGTATCTTGGCGGTAACGGTAGTCGATTTCTGTAATGTTATTGATATGACGTAGATTGCGTATGGAGTCATCATATTCATTCATGGCTACGCGATAGCGGTAAGCATTGGTGAAATCACCTTTTCGGGCGTAATATTCCATGAAACGCTTGTTGTGCAAATACATGTAGAGCGGTCCTATTTTTAAGGAGTCGTATGGCTGGGATAAATAATAGTTTACGCGGTCCAGTTGGTTTTCATTCAAGGCTAATGCTGCTTGCAGGCTATGAAGGTAAAACATAACTTCTTCACTGGTAGTCGAATCATTTGTAAAGTAAGTGTATGATTTGTCTAGATAAAAGTGGGCTGAATCGTTACGGTTCATCAATGTGTACACTTCGCCGATATTGGCTTCGATGAGGGCATCATACGACGGTTGGTTAAACTTGCGGCACACTTTATAGGCTTGTTGGAAGCAATTCAAGGCTTCAGGATATTTCTCTTCAAAGTAATAGCAGTTTCCTTTGGCGTTGAAGTAGATATAGTTTTCATAATTCAGTCGAGGTTCCGGATTACGTTCTGCCATGTCGAAATAGTGATGGGCTTGGCGAAAGTTATGAAGATCGGCATACACTTGTGCCAGTCCAGTGTAGATGCTGAACCGGATGCGTTCTGAATTCAGAGAATCGGCCAACCATAAAGCACGTCTATAATAGCGGGAAGCATTGGCCAGTTCACCTTTCTGGCGGTATTGGTCTGCCAGGTTGATACAGATGTTTTCTAATTCCGAGCGGTTATCTGTTTGCATCAGGGCATGATATGCATGGTGAAGGCAGGCGATGGCTGAGTCTCGTTGTGCCAGTGCCTGAAGTATGGCGAAGCGGTGGTTCCAGCATTGGGCTTCTAGCTCTTTATGTTGGGGGTGTGTCAGGCAGTAATTTTCCACTCGCTGGTTCATCCATAATGCGCTGTCTGTCTGTCCTTGCAAAAAAAGGCAATAGCCTGAGAATAATTCCAGCTTGTAATACGATGCGCTGTCCGTCAGTCTTGCCTGAGCCGTACGAAAGCGCTGTCTCATGAGTCCTGGATAAGTATAAAGGGAGTCATAACGATGGATAAGAAAAGTATCTATGGTATGGTGTTGTGTCTGATTTGCCTTTTGTTCAGGTGCACATGAGACCAGTGTGCATAATAATAAACTACATAAAATGAATAGACGGTTGTTGCAAAAAGAGTTCACAAAATTCTTCATATATCAATATCTTTCAAATCAAACGGCCTAGCCTTGGAATGGCTTTTTATGCTGCTGTTTTCATCTGCAAATATAAAATATTACAGAATCCTTAACAATGGCAGAAGGTCGTTTCCTGTATGTTTTGAGCTTACATGGTGAAAAAATAAGTATATATGGCGATTAATTAGGTTTAGGGTAGGATAATTAAAAAGGTGGGACAGCTGAAGCTGATGGCCTTTCTCTAGTTTGTATTTAGAAATGGATTCTTTTAAGATTCTGAAATATAGCTTATTAGGGAAATTCTTCCGTTAAGCTTAATTTATGGAGAGCTTGATTTTGGGGTGTTTGGTGTATTGTATGGGGAATTTGTAAGGATTTTTGGGGGGCTTTTTACGTTTCGCAGGGCCGAACCGTACGTTTGCCAGTCCGGAAACATACGGCTCCCGGTGCGGAAACGTATGTTTCCGGGTTGGGGAACGTAGAAACCGGTGAGGGGTTTTCACATGATTTCTAGGACATTTGTGGTTTTTCGTGCAGGCAGATGAAAAAACGCCACAGGAGTTATGTCAGGGGAATGACATAGCTCCTGTGGCGTAAAAAAGAATGTATTTCAGTAAAACCGCTTATTCCACAGTGAAGCAATAGACGATGATTCTTTTTTCATCTCTGGAATCCGGGTTGGACATGAAGACACCGTACTCTCCCGGAGTCGGCTCGAAAGACAGCAGATAGGAACTTTCTCCATAGCGCTTGGCTTTGTAGTCCACCAGTTGTTCTGTACCGGCGGAACTTCCTCTGAAGGTGTTGACCTGTCCGATTTCGCAGCGTCTTTCGTTTTTCTTGATTTCAAATCTGACCAGCTGGATGAAAGAATTCGGGTCTTGGTCATTGTTGGAGCTTTTGACGATGAGTCTGTACTCACAGTCGGGTTTGGCGATGCAGGTGGAAGTTTTTCCTTCTACATGGATACGGGTCTTGACGGAACCTATGCCTGTCAGATACAGGGATGCGGCAGCCTTGGATTTGATTTTTCCGCTTTTCTTTTCCAGAGGGAGGGCGAGGGTGTCTGTTCCGGAAATACACAACAGGTTAGTTTCTCCTATAAATTCAGGTTCATAAGTGGCTGAACCGGTATCCTGTGCTTTGCCATAGGCAACGGCCACAAGGAAACAAAGGGTTGCAAGAAGTTTTTTCATGGCGTATTTTTTAGGTTATCCACAAAATTACAGTTTTTTGTCAAAATATATGCGTTGTGTACGACTTTAACTTTTATTTGTTGAGAGGTTCATAAAAAAAGAATCCTATCACCATTCAGAAATGATAATAGGATTCTTTTATAAGGAAAAATCAGTTCGTCTTATTCACACGCAATGTAGCCTTTCACCGGAGTCATGGTGAAAGTAAATTCATAGTCTCCGTAAGGCAGCATGTATTGGGCTTCCGGCAGGGCACCCCAGCTGTTGACACAACCCAGACCCATCTGTGCCTTGTCAATCAGCAGGTTGGTCAGGTCGGCTTCTTCTACTTCGAAGGAGTGGCTCTGTTTCTTTTCCGTGCCGTCGTCCAAAGAAGCGATGGTGTAGTGGAGGGCAGAAGCGGAGAACGGTGCTTCAGCCACGAACATCAGTCCGTTGCCAGCCATGTTCAACTGTCTCCACCAGCGGATATCGGTCTTGGTACCGGTTTCCTGCGGACGGATGTACGGATAGAACTGGTCGCTTACGTTCTGGTTGTAGATGCCCAGGTCGGTGCAGTGGTTACGGTCGATGTAGTTTTCTATCGGGCCGCGGCCATAGTAGGAAATCTTTTCAAAGGATTTCGGCATGACCATCTGCATACCGAAGCGGAACATCGGCGATACCTTGGCGTTCTTGTCGGCCACCATTTTCTGAGTTACCTTCACGGCACCTTCGTTGTTAATCTGGTAGGTGAGATACAGTTTGGCCGATACCTCTGTGAGGTCGTAAGTGGAATTTACCACTGCCAGTCCGTTTTCTACCTTGTAGTTGAAGTCGGTGAGCTTGATGCCCGGGTTCTTCCAAGCCGCATACTTGTTTTGCAGGCCGGCACCGAAGTCGTTGTCGGTTGGGGCACGCCAGAAGTTCGGTGTCAGGGCTTCCCCTTCTTTGAGCATGCTTACTCCATTTACATCATATTTGTCCAGATATCCGTTGCGTTTGCTGAATTCCATGTAGAATCCGTCGCCTTCCACGGCGATGTAGTCCGGATAGTTCGGGTTGATTTGCGGTTCAACCACCTGCTGGTTGGTAGCTGTTACGTTCTTCAGGTCCATGGCCGGAGCTTTGTACGGATTGAGTACCAGCTGGTCTTTGGCCACCACGGAGCCTGCCGGGAGCAAGCCTTCGCGGTTCTTCTGGATGTATTTCACATTGAGCAGCCATTCGCCGCACTGGCAGATCTTGCCCAAGTCAAGTTTCACGGCAGCAGTCTGCTGCGGAGCCACGTTCAGGTTGTCCACACGTCCGCTACGGATGGCTTTTCCATCTTTCAGCACTTCCCATTCCAGTGCGTAGGCCGACAGGTCGCGGAAGAAATTCTCGTTGTACACCTTGATTTCTCCCTTTGACAGGTCGCCCGGCGTAGTCCAGATGTTCTGGTAGAAGTACTGTACTTCGTAGGCGTGCGGGTTCGGTTTGCGGTCGGGGCTGATGAGGCCGTTGTCGCAGAAGTTCTTGTCGCCGGAATCGTCCATACGGTTGAAGTCGCCGGCATAGGCATAAATCATCTTACCGTTCTTGCCGGTCCAGCGGATAGACTGGTCGACGAAGTCCCAGATGAATCCTCCCTGGTATTTCGGATACTTGCGGACCAGATCCCAGTATTCCTTGAAGCCGCCTTCGGAGTTACCCATGGCATGTGCATATTCACACTGAATCAGCGGTTTCTGGTATTTGTCGTTCTTGCTGTATTCTTCGCACCACTTGTAGTCGGCATACATCGGACAGTAGATATCCGTCTTTCCGTCGATGCGGGCCTGTTCGTACTGTACGGCACGGCTCGGGTCTTCAGCCTTGACCCAGTCGTAAGCGGCTTCGAAGTTCGGACCGTAGCCGGCTTCGTTACCCAGTGACCAGAAGATGATGCTCGGATGGTTGAAGCCACGCTGCACGTTACGCTGGTTGCGCTCCAGATGGGCTTTCTTGTAGCTGGGTTCTTTGGCCAGTGTCTCTTCGCCGTAACCCATTCCGTGGGATTCGATGTTGGCTTCGGCTACGACATAAATACCGTATTTGTCGCAGAGGTCATACCAGAAATTGTCGTCCGGATAGTGGCAGGTTCTCACCGCGTTGATGTTGAGCTGCTTCATAATCTGGATATCCTGAATCATACGGGCCCGTGAAACCACGTATCCGCCGTCGGGGTCCATTTCGTGGCGGTCGGCTCCTTTGAAGAGTACCGGCTGGCCGTTGACCAGAATCTGTGCGTTCTTGAGTTCAATTTTACGGAAACCGACTTTCACCGGTACCACCTCACTGGTCTTGCTGCCGTCTTTCAGGGTTGCACGCAAGGTGTACAGGTAAGGTGTTTCCGCACTCCATTTCTGCGGGTTTTCCACTTGCAGGGTGGCGGCTACCTTGCCGGAACCTTTCACCTCGGTAGAAGCCACGGTCTGGTTCTTTGCATCCAGCAGTTCCAGGCTGACATTGCCGTTTCCTTTCAGGTTCAGGGTGATGGCCAGTGAGCCGTTCTTGTATTCGCTGTCCAGGTCGGGAGTGACGCGGATGTCATCGATGCGTTTCTTGTTGCGGGTATAGAGGTAGCAGTCGCGTGCCACGCCGGTATAGCGGAAGAAGTCCTGGTCTTCCAGATATGTACCGTCACACCAGCGGAACACCTGGAAGGCAATCAGGTTCTTCTGTCCCGGTTTCAGGTACGGGGTCAGGTTGAATTCGGCTTCCAGCTTGCTGTCTTCGCTGTAGCCCGCAAACTTGCCGTTCACCCACAGGTACATGTTGGAGCTGACAGCCCCGAAGTGGGCGATGATGTCTTTGCCGCTCCAGTCGGCCGGCACCATAATCTCCCGACGGTAAGAGCCTACATGATTTTGTTCGGTCGGCACGTGGGGAGGATTGTTCTCAAAACGGCCTCGCCAGGGGTATCCGGTATTCACATAAATAGGATCGCCATATCCCTGCGTTTCCCATACGCCTGGCACCTGCAGGTTGTCCCAGCCTTTGTCGTTGAAGCCAACCTTCCAGAAGTCCGTGGGGCGGGCATCGGCGTTCCGTACCCAGAAGAACTTCCAGGTGCCGTTCAGGCTCATGAAGTTCTTGGAGTCTTCCTTGACTGCCTTGGCGGCCATTTCTGCATTTTCATACGCAAAGAAGTTTGCGTGCATCGGTGCCCGGTTGATGGCATTGACTTCGGGGTCCTGCCATTCTTTGAACGTCTGTGCGCTGGCCGAGAGCACACAAGCACCTAAGATTCCTAACACGAGTTGTTTTTTCATGGATAATTATTATATTTAAAATGATAATGATTTTCTTATTCCACCACCCACGCCGGATTGTGCGGGAGGATTACTCTTGGGTTGTAATACATTTCTTCTTTATCGGGAATTCGAATGAGGTATTCCTTTCCGCTGTGGTTGGGGAGGGAAGTTCCCCGTAGCCAGGGGTTCATGCTTTTCAGCAGGCTGAAGTTGATGCCTTGTCCCTTGGCAAAGCGGGCCAGGTCGTCAATGTCTTCGGTCACTTTGACGGTCCGATAAGGAATAGGAGGATATAAATCGCTGGAACGCAGGTAGAAACCGAATTGTTTCGGGTCGGTCAGCAGCATCTTGGCGGCCAGGATGCGGTACACATAGCGCGAGGTTTCCTCCACCAGGTAAAGGTCGAGGGCATTGTCAGTATATTGTCTGTCTTGTTGCTGGCTGATTCTTCCCTGTCCGGCGTTGTAGGAAGCGGCCACAGTTTCCCAGTTGCCAAACTTGCGGTAAGCCTGTTTCAGGTATTTGCAGGCAGCCACGGTGGATTTTTCCACGTTGTAGCGTTCGTCCACGTGGTGGTTCACTTCCAGGTCGAAATCGCGGGCGGTGCCGCTCATGAACTGCCACAGTCCGGCGGCTCCGGCTCCCGAACGGGCCAGCGGATTGACGTTGCTTTCGATGACCATCAGGTATTTGAAGTCGTCGGGAACCCCTTGTTCCTTCAGGATGGGTTCAATGATAGGGAAATAGCGGTTGGCCCGCTTGATGATTTGCAGCGAAGTGCTGTGCATGTAAGTGAACGCCATCAGTTCCCGGTCCATACGTTCGCGCCGGTCATAGCGCGTCAGGTCGATGTCGATGCCGCAGAAATTAATGCTTTTGGGAACTTCAATGCAGCTGTAAGTAGGGGACGAGGCTGTTTCTGTCTGTGCAGTGCAGGAGGTGGAAAAACCGGGTAACAAAAAACCGGTTACAAATAGAGCGGTTGTAAGTGATAAAGTGTATAAGCGTTTTGTCAATTTCATATTCAAGGCTTTCTTGTAACTGTCGGTCTTTTGTGAATCTGTGGCAAAAATAAGGACTTATTTATGTAAGTCAGGGGTATAATTTAGGCAAAAGTCAAGTAAAAATCGTTCAAAACTGGTTTGAGTCTACTTAATTCCCCGTTTGGCTATGCATATGTTGTGCTATTTTGAGCCTTTAGGGCACAAAAAATCAACAGCTCTTTGTTTAAAAATCGCTCTAAAATACGAAATAAACTTTTGGGAAACGCTACCTTTTTAATTTATTTCACAAAATTGCAGTTCTCTGAAAGTTCATTCTTCCATGCTGAAACTTTTCAGGATGGTCTCTGGAATTTTGTCATTTTCCTGGCGGTATACAATGGAAATATAGAAGCCGCAGCTTCCGTCTTTGGCCAGCAGGTAGCAATAGACGCATTTTTCTTCTTCGCAATTCCCTTTGAGCTGCACGCCGTGAAACTGTGGCAGCTCAAAAGGTTGCACTTCGCTTTGTGAGGTCACTTCATCGTCTGTGGCGATGGCTTTCAGTTCTTGTCCCAATTCTTCTTTTTTCATGCCTTCTCCTTCCAGCAGCTGAATGGTGAGGTAGTAGGTGTCGTTCCCGGCCAGATAGCCTTCGGAAGAATCATCTTCCACGGTGAGGTCGGACGGAGCCTTGAAGGATACTCCATACGAATCCCATCGGGTGGTTTTCAACTGTTGTGCGACTGCCGGAACGGCTACGGTAAAGAATGCAATCAGGATAAAGAATAACTGTTTCATGCTTTTCGTTCTGTTACTACCTTTCGTGCGTAAACTTCTTCTTCCTTATTAACCAGTACACATACGGAACCTCCTCCATAGGAAGAAGTCATGGCAGACAGTGGTGTTTCATCTTTTAGCATGGCATCCACACCGGCTGATCTCAACAAGCCCTTTATCAATTCAGCTTCCCAGAGGTCTCCTCTGAAAACTTCAATCAATGAATCGTAATCTTTTGCTTCCATAGTCTTTTGTTTTAAGGGTTAATAATTAGAAGTTCGTTTCTCTCATATATTCTATGTCAAAGATAACAAACTTTCGGAAATAAACATGCTTTCGGGCATATATTTCTTTGGCAGTGACGATTATTTCCTTCTGATTGTTTTGAATATCTGCCTGAAATTGTATTTTTGCGATAAACTGTAATCTGAAAATGGCGAAAATGAATCTGAATGAAATATTTCAATCCGTTCGGGCTGCATCCCGTAAACTGGCAATGTGGGATGTGGAAACGGTGAATGCACTTTTGTGTGCGGTGGCCGACAAGATAGAGGAGCAAACAGACAGCCTCCTGGAGGCCAATCGGGAGGACTTGCTGCGGATGGAAGTTTCCAATCCGAAGTATGACCGTCTGAAGCTGACGAAGGAACGGTTGTCGGGGATTGCGGCCGACATGCGTCAGGTGGCTGCACTTCCTTCCCCGCTGGGGCGTGTCCTGGAGAGTTATACGGTGCCGAGCGGGCTGCGGCTGAAAAAGGTGAGTGTGCCTTTCGGCATAATCGGGGTGATTTATGAAGCCCGTCCGAATGTGAGTTTCGATGTGTTTGCGCTGTGCCTGAAAACTGGGAACGCTGCTATCCTGAAAGGAGGGAGTGATGCGGATGCTTCCAACCGGGCTATCGTGCAGCTCATCCAGGAAGTGCTGGAGGAGTTCGGGGCAGACCCGCACGTGGTGGAGCTGCTTCCTTCGAGCCGGGAGGCTACGGCGGCATTGTTGCATGCCGAAGGATGGGTGGACTTGATTATCCCCCGTGGAAGCAGTAACCTGATTCGGTATGTGCGTGAGGAAGCTACCGTGCCGGTCATTGAAACGGGGGCTGGCATCTGTCATACGTATTTTGACAAGGCGGGCGACCTGGATAAGGGGGCGGCTATTGTCCACAATGCCAAGACGCGCCGGGTAAGTGTCTGCAATGCCCTCGACTGTCTGCTTGTACATCGGGCACGGCTGGGTGATTTGCCGGACCTGTGCGCACCGTTGCAGGAAAGCCGGGTGATACTGTATGCCGATGAGCCGGCTTATGAGGCTTTGTCGGGACGGTATCCGGTGGAACTGCTTCGTCCTGCCACACCGGAGAGTTACGGAACGGAGTTCCTGGATTACAAGATGGCCATCAAGACGGTGGAGGATATTGCGGAAGCTGTATCGCATATTTATGCATACGGCTCCGGACACAGTGAATGTATCGTAACGGAAGATAAAGAAGCGGCCGACTTCTTTACGCGGGCAGTGGATGCAGCCTGTGTGTATGTCAATGCGCCAACTTCCTTTACCGATGGAGCTCAGTTTGGTTTGGGGGCCGAAATCGGAATCAGTACCCAGAAACTGCATGCCCGTGGCCCGATGGGATTACGGGAGATGACTACCTATAAATGGATTGTGGAAGGCGATGGGCAGATTCGAAAAAAATGAATAAAAGAGAGGTGATATTGTATTTTTATAGTATATTTGCGAGGAAAAATAAATTTATATACACTTTTACGTATGAAGACTTATACCAATGTATTCGATTTGGGCGACTTGAAGACCGCCTTGGATGAAGCGTTCGAGATTAAGAAAGACCGTTATAAATACGAAGCGTTGGGCAAGCATAAAACTTGTCTGCTGATATTCTTTAATAATAGTTTGCGTACGCGACTGAGCACGCAGAAGGCAGCCCGCAACCTGGGAATGGATGTCATTGTATTGGATGTGAATCAGGGTGCCTGGAAGCTGGAAACCGAGCGTGGCGTGGTGATGGATGGCGACAAGAGTGAGCATCTGCTGGAGGCTATTCCGGTAATGGCTTCTTATTGCGATATTATCGGCGTACGTTCGTTTGCCCGTTTCGAAAGTCGGGAGGACGACTATACCGAGAAGATTCTGAACCAGTTTATCCAGTATTCCGGCAAGCCGGTATTTTCCATGGAAGCGGCTACGGGACATCCCTTGCAGGCTTTTGCCGATTTGATAACGATTGAGGAGTACAAGCGGACCGAACGTCCGAAGGTAGTCCTGACATGGGCACCACATCCGCGGGCTCTTCCACAGGCCGTTCCGAACTCTTTTGCGGACTTTATGAACGAGGCCGACGTGGATTTCGTAATTACCCATCCGCACGGTTATGAACTCGACCCGAAGTTCGTGCGTGGTGCGAAAGTGGAATACGACCAGAAGAAGGCTTTTGAAGGAGCGGAATTCATCTATGCGAAGAACTGGGCTTGTCCGGGGGTAACTTGTCCGGAAGATTACGGAAAGATTCTGAGTAAGGATATGAGCTGGACGGTAGATACGGAGCACATGTCGTGGACCAACAATGCATTCTTCATGCACTGTCTTCCGGTACGCCGTAATATGATTGTATCAGATGACGTGATTGAAGCTCCGACTTCACTGGTCATTCCGGAAGCTGCCAACCGGGAGATTTCGGCTACGGTAGTGTTGAAGCGTATGCTCCAGAGTTTGTAATAATCAGCACTAAAATAAATGCCGTGACGGGCGGAGGGATATTCCCTCTTGTCGGTCACGGCATTCTTTTATCTTATCTGTTTTATCGGTGTGAATTGCTTGGGGTCTGTCTTATTGCTCGATATCTTTTCCCAGTTCTTTCCAGCTTTCGAAACCCTTGTCAAGATTGTACACCTTGAAACCTTTCTTGACCAGCAGCTTGGCGGCATTCCGGCTGCGGCGGCCACTCTTGCAATAGACGGCTACCGGCTGTTCCGGGTTCAGCAGTTCATCGGCATTGGCCGAGAATTTCTCATCCAGCACGTTGATATTGATGCTGCCCGGAATGTGACCTTCACTGTATTCAGCCACGGTCCGTACGTCTACCAGCTGCACTTGGTCGTCGCTGATGAAGCGTTCAAACTCGTCGGCGGACAGATTCTTGAAATCGTCGTTTGACTTTCCTTTGCATGCCACCATGGCTACGGCAAACATGCATATAAAGAACATGAAATAAATCGTCTTAATCATAAAGTAGAGTATTAGTAAGTAAATTCGTAGCTTACAAAGCCTTTTTCGTACGTGTTGATGCGGAGAATCACCTGGTCGCCTTGTGCAAGCCGTCCTTCGTAAGCCCATAAGGGTATGGAAAGATAGCTCTTGCGGGTGAACGCCTCATAATCACCGTTCTGGTTGTGATAGAGTGTCAGGTGAAGTGTCCGGCTGCCGTCCTCATTGTCGGTGATTCCGTCTTCAATGAAATGGAAGATATGGCTTTTTTCTTTGGCCATAGGCAGCAGAATCAGGTTGAGGTAGTTCCCGGATCTCCATACGCTCTGAACGTTCAGCGGATCGGTTTTGGCGATGCCGTCTGGCAGTTTGTTGGCTGTCACCGGCTTCACGGCAATAATCAGCTGGCAGGAATACAGCAGGGCTGTTGCATTTCCTTGTGTGTCTGTTTCCTTGGGCTCATAGATGGATACTGTCCGGTAAGTCGAATCGGGTGTCAGTCCGTCCAGCCCTTCCCGGTTGAGAATCTGCAACGTCTCTCCCTTGTCGGTGATAAGGTCCTGAAGGGTTCCGCTCGCATCGGTCGTTACATCGATAAAAGTGCTTATCACGTTGGGGTAGACGTACTCATCCTCCTTGCATGCTCCCAGAAAGAGCAGGCAGAAGAATGTGCTTAAAAGAAGGGGAACCCGTTTCATGCTTCGATGGCTTTCAGGTAGTTGATAGCCGGGTTGGCATACATTTGCAGGATACACCGACGGAGGAAATCTTCGTCTTTGTTGGGCAGCTGAATCAGGCTCAGTTTCTGTTGCAGGTAGGCTTCGAAACGTTGCTTCTCTTCCGGTGTATATTTGCCGGCGGAGGTATCGGTGCCGTTCAGCAAATCACAGGCCACGTAGTTTCCCGGATATATCCGGTAGCTGCGATGGATGTGACGGTCAATCAGTGTGGCCAGACGGTTGAAGATTTCCGTCTTAGGCAGTCCCCTCAGCGTTTCCAGTTCCTCGTTCAGACACGGAGCCGTCTGGAAATGCACGCGTCCCTTGTAGCCGAAAATACCTGTCTGCATGTTGGTCAGGTCGTCTGCCTGGCTTTTCTTGAAGTTTTCCGAATCCCGTTTTTGCTGCATCTCCTTTGCCTTCAGGAAGTCACACGGGTCATACTCGTACGACAGGGCCACAGGCACGAGATTCAGTTCCTTCAGCCGGTCTACGATGTCGCCTTCTCCTCCCATGGCCAGCATTTTCAACACACTTTCCTGGGTACGGTCGTTGGAGTCCTTGGCCCTTCCTTCACGCTGGGCAATCCACACGTTTTCCTTTTTCTGAGTCACGGCAAAATGGATATAGCGTGACATGCGGGCCGACGATTCCAGCATCTGTCGCATGCTCAGGGCACGCTGCACGATGAAGGCCTTGTTCACCCGGACCAGCTTCTTTATCCAAGGGTAAATCAGCAGGTTGTCGCCGATGGCGATTTCCACGGTATTGGGAAAACCATTGTCCAGCAGGCCGACGGATAGAAATCCCGGGTCGAGTACGATATCCCGGTGGTTGGAGATAAACGTATAACTCTTTTGTTTGTCGGGAAGGGAAGAGGTATCCAGGTCGAAGCCGTCACTATGTTGTTGCATGATGTCGTGGAGCAGCTTGTGAAAGAACGTTTTCTGGACGTCCAGGTTGGTCTTGCAGTGACGTAGCTGTGCTGCAAGCATCTCCATGGGGATACCCGGCATGACAGACTGAATGACAGTCTGAAAGTCCTTATCGGCCAGCAGTTCCTCACAGATTTGCGGAAGCTCTTCGGGGGTGTACGGACGAATGTCGTCGAATTCAGCAGGTATGTTCATGATATAGAATGGCTTGTTCTCTTCAAAGATACAAAATTAATTGAAATGGTCTTCAATAATGTTGGTCATTACATCTTTTATATCCAGTCCGGCGGCACGTACCTGTTGCGGAATGAAGCTGGTAGCCGTCATTCCCGGAGTGGTATTGATTTCGAGCATGTTGATTTTCTCGCCTTCCGTGATGATGTAATCCACGCGGACGATGCCCTTGCAGCCCAGAATGTCGTAGATGGCGGAAGTGAGCTGCTGTACACGGCTGGTCAGTTCCGGGCTGAGGCGTGCCGGTGTGATTTCCGTCACTTCTCCTTTGTATTTGGCGTTGTAGTCAAAGAATTCGTTCTTGCTGACCACTTCGGTAATCGGGAAGACTACGGAGTCCTTTTTCGTCTTGTAGCATCCGTTGGCCAGTTCGATACCGTCCATAAAGGCCTCAATCATCACGTCGTCCGATTCCTTGAAGGCTTCTTGCAAGGCCGGTTGGATTTGTTCCTTGGTTTTCACCTTGGTTACGCCGAAACTGGAACCGCTGGCGTTGGGTTTGATGAAGCAAGGCAGTCCGATTTTGCTGATGACTTCCTCGTCGCTGATGCCATGGCGTTTGTTCACCAGCATGGACTCAGCTACCCGTACGCCGAAACCTTTCAGATACTGGTTTAGGGTGAACTTGCTGAAAGTCATGGCCGATACCAGTACGTCGCAGGTAGAGTAAGGGATGCCGATCAGTTCGAAATACCCCTGCAGGATACCGTTTTCTCCCGGAGTTCCGTGGATGGTGATATAGGCAAAGTCGGGGATGATTTTCTTTTCGTGGTCCATAAAGCTGAAGTCGTTCTTGTCCACTTTGGCGCGGCTTCCGTCGGAAAGGATGGCTTCCCAGTGTGCTTTGGTCAGTTCCACAATATAAAGGGTATATTTTTCCTGGTCGATAAAAGAGTAGATACCCTCTGCACTTTTCATGGAGACTTCGTGTTCGGAAGAGTCTCCTCCTGCTACAATCGCAATTGTACGTTTCATAATTATTCTCTGTTACTGATATACGTTCTCCATCGTTCCAGCAGACAGGTCATGTCTTCGGGCAGTTCGGAAGTGAAAAACATTTCCTCTCCCGTGCGGGGATGTACAAACCCCAGTGTCTTGGCATGCAAGGCCTGACGGGGACAGATTTCGAAACAGTTGTTTACAAATTGTTTGTATTTGCTGAAATGAGTTCCTTTCAAGATTTCATGGCCGCCGTAGCGTTCGTCATTGAACAAGGTGTGGCCGATGTATTTCATGTGTACGCGAATCTGGTGGGTGCGTCCGGTCTCAAGCACACATTTCACCAGCGTGACGTAGCCCAGCCGTTCCAGCACCTGATAGTGAGTGACAGCATGTTTCCCCTGAGTCGGGTCGGCCATGACGGCCATCTGCATCCGGTCGCGCGGGTTTCGTCCGATGTTGCCCACGATGGTGCCTTCATCCTGTTCCACGATGCCCCACACCAAAGCATTGTATTCACGCTTGGTGGTCTTGTGGTAGAACTGTAATCCCAGGTTGGTTTTTGCGTCCGGTGTCTTGGCCACCACGAGCAAGCCCGACGTATCCTTGTCGATGCGGTGCACCAGTCCCACTTGCGGGTCGTTCGGATTATAGGTCGGCACGTCGCGCAGATGCCAGGCGATGGCATTGACCAACGTTCCGTGATAATTTCCGCAGCCCGGATGTACTACCAGTCCCGCCGGTTTGTTGATGACCATCAGGTCGTCATCCTCATACACGATGTCCAAAGGAATATCCTCCGGGATGATGTCGTTCTCGTAACGCGGACGGTCCATCATCACGGTCAGCACATCCAGCGGCTTTACCTTGTAGCTGCTCTTCACCGGTTTTCCGTTGGCCATGACAAAGCCATTGTCGGCCGCCGTCTGGATACGGTTGCGCGACGCATTGACGATGCGTTCGAATAAGTATTTGTCGATGCGGACAGGAGCCTGTCCCTTGTCTACCACTGTACGGAAATGTTCGTACAGTTCCGGTTCTCCTCCAATCGGTTCAATATCGTCTGGCGTTTCGCCGTCCAGCTCGTAATCAATCAAATCTTCTGCCATCTTTACTTTAGGAGGTTAGAACCAGGAGTCATCCACTTCAGCTTCGCTGTTTTCAGGTACTCCTTCACTTATCATTATTTGGGTAGAATCCATGGCCAGCGAATCGCGGATAGCCGTGTTGCCCACGCATAAGGTCAGCATGGCCTCGTGGGGAACCTTGTCCCCGCTCATCAGACTTCTGCCACGATATTTGATGCCGTAAATCCAGTCTTGTTCCCCTGAAACATATTCCGGTTCCGTCAAACGGAATCCCATGGCTTTCAGTTTGGCCTCTGCCTGTCGCAGGGAACTGTTGTCAACCAAATCGGGCAGCTTCACCAGCGGCACCTTCGAAGTGGTAACGGTCAGGTAGATGGTACGCCCTTCTTTTACGCGTGCCCCTTCTGCCGGATTCTGGTCCAGTACCATACCGTCGGGCAGTCCTTTCACATAGCTGGAGTCTACTACCAGTCCTTCCAGCTTTTGGTTATGCAGCGCCAGCTGGGCTTCCCCCAGCGACTTGTTTTTGACATTGGGCACCACGTAGGCTTCTCCGTGGTGTGTATAGTGGTCGAGCCAGAGCAGTGTGCCCCAGCATGCACCGATAACAACCACAATCATGGCTATCAGGTTCAGCCAGAAAAAACGGTTCTGTTTGAATGAAAAGAATTCTTTCAGGGTTATCATGTTACGTCAAAGTCTATAATTGGGACAAAGATATAACATTTTGTTGGAATACGGGGGAGTAATCGGTGAAACCTATGTCTTTTTAACATGAAAACAGACACTTGCCACAGAAAGGGTACGGGTGAGGGGCGTGAAAGGTGTGGAGAGAAAATGCATGAGGGAGGAGGACTTTTTCTTAATGCCTTTTAAAGCAGACGGGGAACTTCTTAATCTATGTTATAAAACATGCGTAAACGTGCACAATACTTGCATAATTCCAGAAAGTCCGTACCTTTGCATCGTGTTTTTCATAGTATTAGATTTAAGGTTAACAAAGGTTGGAGTTCAGCGGAACTCCTTTTTTTATGCCTTTATCTGAACGACAGGAAAAACGACAGCTTGTATAGACTCTTATTAAGATACAGAAGAATGGCCGAACTTTCACCCGAAACGCTACAGTTTATCCGTGCACATCGTACAGAGGATGTGCGTACCTTGGCCTTGCAGGCCCGTAAATATCCGCAGGTAGATATGGCGGCGGCTGTGGTGCAGATTGCCGGCTGGCAGATTGCCGAGAAGAAAGTGCCCCTTTGGGCGCAGACCGAGGGTATCCGGTATCCGGCCCACCTGTCTATGGAACAGTGTTCTTCGGAAATCACGGCTCGCTACAAGGCTTCGTGGCTGAAAGGCGATACGATGGCCGATTTGACGGGCGGACTGGGGGTAGACTGTTCTTTCCTGGCACGAAACTTCCAAAGAGTGGACTATGTGGAGCGGCAGGAAGTGCTTTGTGAACTGGCCCGCCATAATTTCCCGTTGCTCGGTTTGCCGCAGGTCACGGTGCATGAGGCGGATGGAGTGGATTATCTGCGACAGATGGAACCGGTGGACTGCCTGTTTCTGGACCCGGCCCGTCGCAACAGTCAGGGAGGAAAAACTGTGGCCATTGCCGACTGTGAACCGGATGTGCAGAAACTGGAACCGTTGTTGGTAGAGAAAGGACGCACGGTGGTGGTGAAACTTTCGCCCATGCTCGACATTTTTTCTTCGCTGCGGGAGTTGAAATACATCCGTCAGATTCACGTAGTGGCTGTGAATAACGAGTGCAAAGAGTTGCTCGTAGTACTCCAAAAACCGGAAAAATCGGCTTCAGAAGCCTCAGGAGAGGTGTGGATAAGTTGTGAACAGGCTGTTAATAACTTTTTGACGGAACCGTTTGTCTTCACTTATGCACAGGAGAAAGAAGCCCGTTGTCCGCTGGCGGAAGAAGTGGGGAATTACCTTTATGAACCGGGGGCAGCCTTGTTGAAAGCAGGACCTTACCGCTTGTTGGGAGCGCGTTTCGGTCTCCAGAAACTGCATGTGAACAGTCATTTGTATACGTCGGAGGCGTTGGTCGACTTTCCGGGACGTCGTTTCCGGGTGCTGGAAGTGTCGGGGTTTGGGAAGAAAGAACTGAAACAGTTGCTGCAAGGAGTGGACAAGGCCAACCTGACGGTGCGTAATTTCCCGGCGTCGGTGGCGGAACTCCGGAAAAAATGGAAATTGAAGGAAGGAGGCGATGTGTATCTGTTTGCCACCACTTTGGAAGGCGACCGGCACGTGGTCATCAAATGTGTCAAGGCATAGGCCTCTACTCGGAAATTGTCAAAAAATCATACAGCGGGTGTCTAATTTTTAGACACCCGCTTTTTTTAGGCATTTCATTCTTTGTTGATAATCAGCTGTTTAAAAGATTGGCACGGACTTTGTATAGGATTTAGTGGAAAATAAAACTCCAAAATGAAAATATGAATCCTATAAAACGATAAAATTATGATTAAGATTGAAAACCTGACAAAAACGTTCCGTACCACGGAAGTAGAGACACTGGCACTGAATAAAGTAAGTTTGGAGGTAAGAGACAAAGAGTTTGTAGCTATCATGGGACCTTCCGGATGCGGAAAGTCTACTTTATTGAATATTATGGGGCTGCTGGACAATCCGACTTCGGGAAGCTATTTCCTCGACGGAAAGGAAGTGGGCAGTCTGAAAGAAAAAGACCGTACCAACGTGCGCAAGGGAAACATCGGTTTCGTGTTCCAGAGCTTCAACCTGATTGACGAGTTGAACGTGTTTGAGAACATCGAACTTCCGCTGACGTACCTGAAGGTGCCTTCTGAAGAACGGAAACGCCGGGTGAATGAAATCATGCAGCGGATGAACATCAGCCACCGTGCAAAGCACTATCCGCAACAGCTCTCCGGTGGTCAGCAACAGCGTGTGGCCATTGCCCGTGCCGTGGTTTCCGGACCGAAGATTATCCTGGCCGACGAGCCGACCGGTAACCTGGACTCCAAGAACGGACAGGAAGTGATGGAACTGCTGACCGAACTGAATAAGGAAGGAACCACCATTGTGATGGTGACACACAGCCAGCGTGACGCAGGTTTTGCCGGACGTGTCATCAACCTGTTCGATGGCCAGATTGTGGCTTCTATTGCGGAAATGTAAAAACGGTGCCTTATGAAACGTGCATTGAAAGGACTGTTTCGAAAAGGAGAGGCCAATGTGGTCAAGATTGTCTGCCTGAGTGTGGGGCTGGCCATCGGCCTGGTCATGCTGGCGGAGGTCATTTTCGAACGGTCGTACGATAACTTCCTGCCGGGGTTGAAAGAAACCTACCGGGTGGAAGAACGCTACAAACAGAAAGGAACCGACTGGAGGGAGCACGCGCAGACTCCCGGTGCCATCGGACCGGGGTTACAGCGCTATTGCCCGGCGGTGGAAGTGGCCACCCGTTTCACGGGGATTGGGTCGATGACGCTGACGACGGAAGACCATAAAGAACTGGATGGACAGGCTTATTTCTGCGACAGTACCTTCTTCCGGGTCTTCCCGCGGAAACTGCTGATGGGCGAGGAGCCTTATACGGGGTTGGAAAAGGCCAACAATGCGTATATCTCTTCCAAACTGCTGGAGGTGGCAGGCGAACAGATTATCGGGAAAACATTGTCGTGGAAACAATATCCCGAGTTCCATGTGACCGTGGTCGGGGTGTTTGAGGCTTTTCCCGAGAATACCCATCTGCCACAGATGGATGTGCTCATTGCCCTGCCGACCATCGGGCAGGTGGCTTACGATGGAACGAACAACTGGCTGGGAAATGACCGCTACAAGACCTATGTCCGCTTGCGGAAAGGGAGCACTCCGGATGACTTGAAGGAAGGTATGGACCGCATGCTGGAAGCGAATCATGTGACGGAAGAACTGTCTCAGTCGGGGACGAATCTTGAATTTTCTCTTCGCCCCGTAGCCGAAATATTCACCTCGTCCGATTACAACCGCATCATGAACATCGTGTTTCTGAGTTTTGCGATTATCATGTTGCTGGTGGCTGTACTGAACTATATTCTGCTGGTGGTTTCGTCCATGGTGAGCCGTGCCAAGGCCATTGCCACTTACCGTTGCTACGGGGCCGGGAGCGGCGACATTTACCGGATGATTCTTTCCGAGTCGTTGCTGCACGGACTGATCAGTCTGGCTCTGGCCGTATTGATTATTTTCGGCTTGCAGGATTTCCTGCAAGAACAGGTCGGACACAGTCTGGAGTCGCTTTTCCCCTTGTCTACCGTATGGGTTTGTCTGGCAGTGACGGCCGGAGTGATTCTGCTTTGCGGAGTGATGCCGGGGTATCTCTATACCCGTATACCGGTGACCTACGCTTATCGCCGCTACACGGAAAACAAGCGGAGGTGGAAACTGGGACTGCTGTGCTTGCAGTTCGCGTTGACCACATTCTTTGTCTGCCTGCTGACGGTCATCGGCTTGGAGTATAACACCTTGATGAATTTCAATCCCGGATTTGAATACCGGAACACCTTGTATGCCGACCTGTCGGGCAGCAAGATGGTGGAGCGGGAACGCTGTGTGCAGGAACTGAAGAAACTGCCGGAGGTAAAGGCAGTTACCTGGGGCTACCAGCTCCTGTCGGAGCGTTGCAGTGGAAACAATGTGTACAATCCGGAAACAGGAGAAGAATACATGAACATTGCCGACCTGTATTATGTGGGTCCCGATTATCACAAGGCTTTCCAGATTCCGGTCATCGAAGGAAATTTGTTTACCCCTACGCTGACAGATTCCTTGTCGCAGCAGGTGATGGTGAGCCGTCAGTTCGTGGAACGCATGAAAACACTGGCCGGATGGACAGGCTCTCCCATTGGGAAGTCGGTATATATTACCGAACATACCGAACGTGGAACGGTAGCCATTGTTTGCGGGGTGTACGAAGAAATCCATTTGGGCTCTCAGGTTTTGGAAGAGCATGACGAGCGTCCTACGGTGATGTTCTATCGAAATAGACCTTCGGGTTATTTATATGTAGCGTTGAACCGGATGTCGCCCGAGGCCATGAAGCAAGTGCAGCAGGTGGTCGACCGGGCGGTTGCTTCCCAGCAGCTGAAGGTGTACAGCCTGTCGCTGGAGATAGGAAACCTGTACAATGCCGTGTTGCACGTACGCAACAGCGTACTCTTTGCAGGCTTGTGTATTCTGATTATTGCCCTGACAGGACTGGTGGCCTATGTGCGCGACGAAGTGTCACGCCGCCGGGCGGAAATCGCCATCCGCATCATCCACGGGGCTTCGATGGCCGACGTGCAGAAAATCTTCCTGCTCGATTTGCTGAAGATTGCCCTTCCGGCTGTAGTGATTGGGGCCTTGTGTGCCTGGAAAGTCGGCGAACAGCTCTTGCAACTGTTTGCAGTGAAAATCGACCTCACCTGGTACCTGTTTGCCGGATGTATGCTGCTTGTCTGCGTGATTGTCTGGCTGGTGGCCTTCGGACTGGTGTGGAAAGCTGCCCGGGCCAATCCCATGGAGAATTTAAGAACAGAATGATAATATGAAGTAAAAAATAATTGGAGGTAAAGACTTATGAAATTTGGAATGAATATACTTACATTGGCCTATGTCATGGCATGTTTCAGCTGTATGGGAACTGCCCATACCGTTCAACCGAGTAAAAACTATCAGACGGAACGTCGTACCATCGGGAATATACAGGAAGTGTCTACGCTCTCTTCCATCGATGTGGTGTATCACCAGACTTCCGGCCAGCCGTATGCGGAAATTTATGCATCCGACAATGTGATGCCCTACGTGGTGCTGAAGGAATCGAAAGGTGCGCTGAGCGTGTATTATCAGGATGGAACCAGTATCCAGGGAGAGAACCGTTGCCGGGTAGATGTATATGCGCCGTCTGTCAGTCGCTTTACGACGATGGCTTCCGGCGACATCGCCATTCCCAAAGGACTACGTACGGAAGGAAGCATCCGTTTCCAGACGAATGCCAGCGGTGACATTGAATGTCCCACGGTGCAGTGCGGCAGTTTCGAGGCCGATATCAATGCCAGTGGAGACGTGGAAGTGCAGGAAGTCAACTGCAGGAAGTTGCAGGCTCGCATCAATGCCAGCGGCGATATGAAAATCAATAAAGCGGTGTGCCGCGATGCTGCTTTGGCGGTCAATGCGTCCGGCGATTTCATTCTCTCCAATCTGCAGTGCCAGGAAACCTTGGAAGGTACGGTCAACGGCAGTGGCGACATGTTGGTATCGGGCCGTTGCCTGAAGGCCGTGCTTCGTGACAACGCTTCCGGTGATTTGGATGCCGGCAGCCTGAAGGCCGAGGAAGTGGATGCAGCCGTCCATGGTTCCGGCGATTTGTCTTGCCGGGCCTCCCAAAAACTTACGGCACAATCCTATGGCAGTGGCAACTTGGTGTATGCCGGTAACCCTTCGCAGGTGACAAAAGAAGGAAAGCACATTTATAAAAAATAAAATATAGAAAATCTCTTTTAAAGTTAAGTGGGGTGAAAGGTCCGTGAGGTCCTTTCACCTTTTTTTGTGGGGTAGTCCGGACTCTTTAGCAGGAGGCTGTAAGGTTTCCCCGGGCAACCTTGTATCAGGGAGATGAGAATGCAAGGGGGATGAGCTGAGAACCTCTTTCCTTGTTTTAGGTTTTCCGAGGCGGAAACGTAGGTTTTCCTTATGTGAAACGTAGGTTTCCCCCATGAGAAACGTACGTTTTCCACAAGGGAAACATAAAAAACTTCGGGACGGAAGCGGATAGGTGTCGGGAGGTTTTCTCATCTGGAGCGTTTTGCTACATATTTCCTATTTTTTGGAAGGATTGTTCTATTTGAATCGGTGGTAATATCCTATTTTTGTACATCTTAAAAATAATATCGATGAAAAATGTATGGTTATTGCTCGCCCTTTGGGGAGCGTTTGCAGTGCAGCTGCATGCACAATGGAAAATGGTGGATGGAAAAATCCGTACGCAATGGGCCGAACAGGTGACGCCCGAGAATGTGTGGCCGGAATATCCGCGTCCCATTATGGAACGGGAAGACTGGAAAAACCTGAATGGACTGTGGGATTATGCCATTGTAGAGAGAGGCAAACATGTGCCTGCTACATTCGACGGGCAAATTCTGGTGCCTTTTGCCGCAGAGTCTGCCTTGTCGGGAGTGGGCAAGACGGTCGGTGCGGAAAAGGAATTGATTTATCGCCGTTCGTTCGACATTCCTTCTTCGTGGAAAGGCAAAAAGGTGCTCCTGCACTTTGGTGCGGTCGACTGGAAAACGGATGTATGGGTGAACGGAGTAAAAGTGGGGAGTCACACCGGAGGTTTTACTCCTTTTTCTTTCGACATCACGGAAGCCTTGCAGGGAGGAAAGAATACGGTCATGGTGAGAGTATGGGACCCGACCGACCAAGGCTATCAGCCGCGGGGAAAGCAAGTGTCCCGTCCCGAAGGAATCTGGTACACTCCTGTCACCGGAATCTGGCAGACGGTCTGGCTGGAACCTGTCAGTGAATCTTATATTCAAGACCTGCGTATCACACCGGATATCGACCGTTCGCTGCTCTTTGTGCAGGCGGCGGTGAATGAAGCCTCGGCAAAAGGCCAGGTAGAGGTGAAGGTTTTTGACGGACAGGAACTGGTGGCACAGGGAAAGAGCCTCAGTGGCGAGTGTGTACAGATTGAAATGCCCGAGAAGGTCAAGCTGTGGTCGCCGGACAGTCCTTTCCTTTATACGTTGAAGGTGTCCTTGAAACAGGGTGGAAAGGTGAAAGATGAGGTAGCCAGCTATGCCGCCATGCGGAAATATTCTTCCCGGCGTGATGCGAACGGGATTGTGCGGCTGGAACTGAACAACCGACCGTTGTTCCAGTTCGGTCCGCTGGACCAGGGCTGGTGGCCGGACGGACTGTATACCGCTCCTTCGGATGAGGCTTTGCGCTATGACATCCAGAAGACAAAAGATTTCGGTTTCAATATGATTCGTAAGCACATCAAGGTAGAGCCTGCCCGCTGGTACACCTACTGCGACCAGATGGGAATCATCGTATGGCAGGACATGCCCAGCGGCGACCGTAATCCAGAATGGCAGAACCGGAAATATTTTGAAGGCACGGAAATGAAGCGGAGTGCCGAATCGGAAGCCTGCTACCGGAAAGAGTGGAAAGAAATCATGGATGCCTTGTACTCCTATCCGTGTATCGCTACCTGGATTCCTTTCAATGAAGCTTGGGGGCAGTTCAAGACGCCGGAGATTGTGGAATGGACGAAGCAATACGACCCGACCCGCCTGGTCAATCCGGCCAGCGGAGGAAACCACTACACCTGCGGTGACATGCTGGATTTGCACAATTATCCGGCTCCGGAGCTGTACTTGTATGATGCGCAGCGGGCTACGGTGCTGGGAGAGTATGGAGGTATTGGCTGGGTAGTGCCGGGCCATATCTGGGAACCCGACCGCAACTGGGGCTATATCCAGTTCAATTCTTCCAAGGAAGTGACCGACGAATATGTGAAATACGCGGAACAACTGTACAACCTGATTCCGAGAGGCTTCTCGGCTGCCGTGTACACCCAGACCACGGATGTGGAGGTAGAGGTAAACGGACTGATGACCTACGACCGTAAAGTCATCAAAGTGGACGAAAAGCGGGTCAATGCCGTCAACCGTAAGCTCTGCGGGGCGTTGCGTGAAAAATAGAGGCGGTAAATAAAAATATAGTACCTTTGTCATTATGAGGAGGAAACAAGCTGTTTTATATGGTATATTGACCGCATTATTGTTCTTTTGTGGATTGGAAGGGGCGTTCCCGGCTCCTTCCTCCTATTATTTCCGGACATTAGGCATCAACGACGGGCTTTCACAGAGTACCGTGAATGCCATCTTGCAAGACCGCCGCGGCTTCATGTGGCTGGGAACGAAAGACGGGTTGAACCTGTACGACGGACAAGAGTTCCGGGTGTTCCAGAAGGAGAACTCTTCATTGGGCAATAATTTTATTACGGCATTGTGCGAGGACCGCGAGGGATGTATATGGGTCGGTACCGATGCCGGAGTCTATATTTACCAGCCGGTGCGGGAAACGTTCCTGCGCTTGGACGAGGTGACGGCATCGGGGGATGAAAATATTACCCGTTCAGTCACCTGGATTACCCTCGATGCGCACGGAAATGTCTGGATTTCGTCCGACAATCAGGGATTGTTCTGCTACGAGAAACAGAAAAAGCACCTGAAGAGATGCATTGCCTGTGGGGAGCCGGGAACCGCCAACGTGACGCATTTCTGGTTTGAAGGCGGCAAGCTGTGGGTGGGCCGTTATGAAGACAACCTGTACTATTCGGAAGATTATGTCTCTTTTCAGGCATTCCGGGATGCAGATGGAAAAGAAGATTTCAAAGGGATGGTCATCAATTCCTGCACGAAGGGACTGCATAATAATCTGTATGTAGGTTCTTCCAAGGGGTTGATGGAGATAAACCTGACGACTCGTAAGGTCCGGAAACTGCTGGACGAATATGTGCGCAGCATTTGTTTCCGGTCGGATACGGACTTGTGGGTCGGTACGGAACAGGGATTGTTTATCTACGAGGTGACCACCGATAAATATGTACATCTGACCGTGCCGGAGACGGATGAGCGGTATGCACTTTCCGACAATGCCATTTACAGCGTGTGTAAAGACCGTGAAGGAGGCATGTGGGTAGGCTCTTATTTTGGCGGAGTGAATTACTATCCGTATCCGTACACGTATTTTGAGAAATACTATCCGCGGGAGAACCTGCGCCACATGGGACGACGGGTACGGGAGTTTTGTGCGGGGGATGATGGCACTTTGTGGATAGGTACGGAAGACAAGGGCTTGTTTCATTTCAATCCTTCCAAGGGGGAGATTGTTCCTTTTTCTCATCCGGAACTGGGACATAACATACATGGCTTGTGCCTGGATGGGAACACCTTATGGGTGGGAACCTTTGCCAACGGACTGAACCGTATAGATTTGCGTACAAAGTCGCTGACGCATTACAGCAGGGGAAGTGCTCCCACTACGTTGAACTCCGACAATGTCTTCTCGATATGCAAGGCCAGTACAGGGGATATCTGGATTGGAACGACCTCTGGCCTGCTCCGCTATAACCGTGCGACCGATGATTTCCTGCGGATTGAGGAGCTGGAGAACGTGTTTGTGTACGACATTCTGGAAGACAGTCAGGGCAGATTATGGATGGCCACCTATTCCGACGGGGTTTTTTGCTATGATTTGCCCCGCAAGCACTGGAAACAGTATCAATGGGTGCCGGGAGATACCGCTTCCTTGCCTTATAACAAGGTCATCAGTATCTTTGAGGACAGCCATAAGCGGCTGTGGTTCATGACGCAGGGGGCCGGCTTTTGCCGTTTCTGTCCGGAGACGGACAACTTTGTCCGTTATGACATGTCGCAAGGTTTCCCCAGCAACATCGTGTATAGGATGGTGGAAGACAACGACGGAAAGTTGTGGCTGAGCACAAACAAGGGGTTGGTGGCTTTCCAGCCCGAAACGGGTAGCAAGCATGTCTATACAACGGCCAACGGGCTGCTGAGCAACCAGTTTAATTACCAGTCTGGATTGAAGGGCCGCGACGGTGCCATCTACATGGGAAGCGTAGACGGGTTTATCGTCTTTCATCCGTCCGAATTTGGAGAAAACAAACAGGTCTCTCCGGTGGTGCTGACCGACTTTTTCTTGTGGAACAAGCGTCTGCCGGTAGGTGAAAAGTCGTCTCCTCTTGCCAAGAGCATTACGTATTCGGACGTGATTGACCTGAATGCCGGGCAGAATTCGTTTTCGTTGAGGGCATCGGTATTGAGTTATCAGGCTCCCTTGTCGAACGTGGTGAGGTATAAGTTGGAGGGCTTCGACAAGGAATGGTACACCTTGGAAGGGGGAAACTCAAAAATAAGTTACTCGAATTTGCCTTATGGCACTTATACCCTGCGGGTGAAAGGTGCCAACAGCGACGGTGTGTGGAATCCTCAGGAGCGTATCTTGAAGATACAGGTACATCCTCCTTTCTATCTGTCGTGGGTGGCCTATGTCATTTACGGGGTATTGCTCGTCGGGTGGGTGCTGCTGACTGTCTATTATTTTTACCGGCGGAACCAGCGCAAGCATGTGCGGGCGATGGAAATCTTGAAGTATGAGAAAGAGCGTGAGCTGTATACGGCAAAGATTGATTTCTTCACCAATGTGGCTCATGAGATACGTACTCCCTTGACCCTGATAAAAAGCCCTTTGGAAAATGTGTTGTCTTCCTCACACCTGGATGAAAGTGTGAAGGATGATTTGGAGATTATGGACCTGAACACCAACCGTCTGCTGGATTTGGTCAACCAGTTGCTTGATTTCCGCAAGACGGAGACAAATGGTTTCAAGCTGAACTTCATGGATTATGACCTGTCGGGCTTGTTGCAGAAGATGTATAAACGCTTTACACCCTTGGCGCGCGGGAAGAACCTGAAGTTTCTTCTTGACATGTCGGCAGACCTGCATGCTTCGGTCGATAAAGAAGGGTTTACGAAGATTGTCAGCAACCTGTTTACCAATGCCATCAAATACGGTGCCACTTATATTCAGGTGAAACTGCAGGTGGAGGAAGGCCAGGACTGGTTACGGTTGTCGGTGGAAAATGATGGCCCGGTGGTTCCCCTGAATGAGCGGGAAGAGATTTTTAAGCCCTTCAAGCAATATCGGGAGGGCAATGCACAGGTGCAAGGCACGGGAATCGGGCTGGCACTGGCCCGTTCCCTGGCCGAATTGCATGGTGGAAAATTGTGGATGGATAAGGAGCTGGACTGCAACCGGTTCGTGCTTCAGCTTCCTTTACGGCATGCGCAGGCCTTGAGTCTGCCTGAGGCGGAAGGGGAAGAGGAAAAGATGCCTGTACCTGCATCGGAAGAAATGCGACCGCCTGCACAACCCGACACTTTCTGCTATACTTTACTGGTGGTGGAAGACAATGCCGAGATGCGCAGGTTTTTGCAGAAGCAGCTCTCGGATACCTATAAAGTGCTGACGGCTGCCAACGGGGTGGAGGCTTTGAAGGTACTGAAGGAGGCCATCGTGAATCTGGTACTTTCGGATGTGATGATGCCGGAGATGGATGGAATGGAATTGTGCAATGTCATCAAGTCCGATTTGGATTACAGTCACATTCCGGTGGTACTCTTGACGGCCAAGACTACCCTGCAATCGAAGATTGAAGGCATGCAGATGGGAGCGGATGCCTACGTGGACAAACCTTTTTCCATGGAATTTCTCCGGGCCTGTATTCAGAACTTGCTGAAGAATCGCGAACAGCTGCAGGCAGCTTTCATGCATGCGCCTTTTGTACAGACAAACAGCATGGCCATCACCAAAGCCGACGAGGAATTCCTGAAAAAAATGAATGAGGTGGTGCAGGCCAATATGCAGAATCCGGAATTCAGTTTGCTGGACATGGCCGACCAGCTTTGCATGAGCCGTTCCAGTCTGAACCGCAAGATAAAAGGCATCCTGAATGTCACGCCGAATGATTACATCCGCATTGAGCGTTTGAAGAAAGCGGCCCGGCTTTTGAAGGAAGGCAACTGTAAGATTAACGAGGTGTGCTACATGGTTGGCTTTAATACTCCTTCTTATTTTGCCAAATGTTTCCAGAAGCAGTTTGGTATGCTGCCCAAAGAGTTCCTGAGTGAAAAATAAGGTGGTAGGGCAGGAATTCGGGCATTTTGATTGAATTGTGCTATGAACTGGCTGTATCGTGGGATAGTTTTTGGAGGAAGGAGCTTACCTTTGTGTGGAATCAAAAAGTACACGTATATACTTTAAATTTGAGATACAAATGAAAATCAAGTGTTTATTCTTGGGGCTCGTTCTTTCATCCAGCCTGTATGCGGCTGACAAGTATTCCAATCCGGTGATTGATTACAGTCTGCCCGACCCTTCCATTATCAAAGGGGATGACGGTTATTTCTATCTTTATGCCACGGAGGATATCCGTAATCTACCGATTCACCGTTCCCGGGATTTGGTGAACTGGGAATTCGTGGGGACTGCGTTTACTGATGCCACGCGTCCTGATTTTGAACCGGACGGAGGGCTTTGGGCGCCCGACATCAACAAGATAGGCAATCAATATGTGTTGTATTACTCGATGTCTGTCTGGGGAGGAGAGTGGACTTGCGGCATTGGTTGTGCGGTAGCCGACCGTCCGGAGGGACCGTTCAAGGACTGCGGCATGATGTTTCGGAGCAATGGCATGAAGGTGCAAAACTGCATCGATCCGTTTTACATGGAGGAAGGCGGACAGAAATATTTGTTCTTTGGAAGTTTCAGCGGTATTTATGCGGTGGAACTGCGCGAAGACGGATTGGCGGTGAAGGAGGGGGCAGCCCCGAAGCAGGTGGCAGGAACCGCTTACGAGGGAACTTATATTCACAAACGCGACGGGTATTACTATCTTTTCGCTTCGGTTGGAAGCTGCTGTGAAGGATTGAAGAGCACCTATACGACGGTGGTGGGACGGTCTGCAAACTTGCTGGGCCCTTATGAGAACAGAAAGGGAGAAGGCATGCTGGACAATCATCACGAGGTGCTCATTCATAAGAATGCGCAGTTTGTGGGAACCGGACACAATTCGGAAATCGTGACCGATGAGGCCGGGAACGACTGGATTCTGTATCATGCGGTGAGCGTGAAGCATCCCGACGGACGGGTCCTGATGCTCGATAAGGTCTCCTGGAAGGACGGATGGCCTGTGGTAGACGGGCAGAGTCCTTCTATTTCTGCGGAAAAACCATTTTTTAAGACTAAAGAATAATGCAATGAACCTAAGAAGATTATTATCAGTAATGGCTTTGGGGATGGGAGTATTGGGGGTACATGCCTTTGAGTATGGCCCGTCGAATGTATCGGCTTCCATAGCCTTGAAAGTGCCGGGGAATAAGGCTGTGCAGTATCCGCTGACGTTAAATGCGTTGTCGGAGAGTGAGTTTGATTATCAGTTGTCAAGCCATCATAAGTTGCCCGTCCTCTTGTATCAGAATGTGACGGGAGAGGGACAGACGAAGCAGGTGCACGTATGGATTGTGGCCCTGGAGGATGTCTATTTTAATTTTGGCGAACAGCTCAAGTCGGATGCACGCCATGAAGACTGTCTGTTCTACATGCCGGGCTTCTGGTACCGGCGGAACTTGCGGTCGCCCAAAGAGGCCCCTTCCTTCCATACTTCAGACAGCTGGGTGGTGCGTGAAGACCGTTTGAGTACCCCGATGACGACGATTTTTGATGAGAAAAATAAGAAATCTCTCTCTGTGACTCGCCTGTCAGCCTTTGGAGAGGAAGCCCTGACTACACACAAGGAGGGAGAGGTGATTCTTTCAGGGAGAACTTCCATCGGTTATACGGGATTTGAGAATGTAGGGGGTACGGCAACACTGGCTTTCGGTTATCCTTATAAGGAGGCTCCTAAAACCTATATCCGTAAGCTGACGCTGGCTCCCTCGGTCGAGGCCTATCAGTTTCTGAAGAAAGGAGAGACTTTGACGCTGACTTGGGAAATTCACGAAACGGAGGCAACGGATTTCTCGGATTGTGTGAAGCAGGCTTGGGAATACAGCTATGATTTGTATAAGCCGGCTCCGGTGGAAACACCTTATACGACCGACTTTGTGAAAGAGGTGTTGAGTAATTTCTTTGTGGAGAGTTATGTGGACGATGCTGTCACGAAATACTATTCCGGGGTGGAATTGCAGACGGCTACGTGCGACAAGCTGGATGTGGCCGAAGTGGGTTTTGTGGGCCGTACCTTATTGAATGCGTTTAATGCCTTGGAATATGGGGAAGAAAAGCAGCGTCCGGATTTGGTGGCCAATGCCAACCAGATTTTTGATTCTTATCTGGAGCATGGATTTTCTGCGGCTGGATTTTTCAACGAGGTAGTACATTTCAAGCGTAATTTTGTGGAAAGCATCCATAGCATCCGTCGTCAGTCGGAAGGCGTGTATGCGGTGTTGTATTATCTGGATTACGAAAAACGTCAGGGACGGAAACATCCGGAATGGGAAACACGTCTGAAGACCATGCTCGATGCCTTTTTGCGTCTGCAGCACTCCGACGGCAGTTTCCCGCGCAAGTTCAAGGATGATTTCTCTCTTGTGGATGCTTCCGGAGGAAGCACTCCGTCTGCTACCCTTCCATTGGTGATGGGGTATAAGTATTTTAAGGATAAACGTTATCTGGAAGCAGCGAAGCGCTCTGTCGGCTACTTGGAAAAGGAACTGATTTCCAAGGCGGATTATTTTTCTTCGACATTGGATGCGAACTGTGAGGACAAGGAGGCTTCCTTGTATGCTTCTACGGCAGCTTACTATCTGGCCTTGGTGACCAAAGGAAAGGAACAGGCGCATTATGCCGAACTGGCAAGAAAGGCGGCTTATTTTGCTTTGTCGTGGTATTATACCTGGGACGTACCGTTTGCCAAAGGACAGATGTTGGGCGACTTGGGACTGAAAACACGCGGTTGGGGAAATGTGTCGGTGGAAAACAATCACATTGATGTGTTCGTTTTCGACTTTGCCGATGTGCTGCATTGGCTGGCGAAAGAATTCAATGAGCCTCGTTTCACTGCATTTTCGAATGTCATCAGTACGTCGATGCGGCAGCTGTTGCCCTACGAGGGCCATTTGTGTGGAATCGCCAAGAAAGGATTCTATCCCGAAGTGGTGCAGCATACCAACTGGGATTATGGAAAGAATGGCAAAGGGTATTACAATGATATCTTTGCGCCCGGATGGGTGGTCGCTTCTTTGTGGGAGCTGCTGTCACCGGGGCGTGCAGAGCGTTTTTTGGAATAGAATGACCGGAATTCTCCGGGATTTTCTTTGATGGAACAGGATGGCTTGCCGTGCAAGAAGTATTTCTTCACAGAAGCCATCCTGTGCGTTTATTCTCCTACGCTGAGTATTTCCACCACTTCCATCACGCCGTCGTATTCAGCGGCAAAGCCTTCGGTGGCACGCCCCTTTAGACGTACTTTCAGTTGGGCCGGTATGGCTGCATACGGAGGAGCTTCTGGAGAAAGATCCGCCTTGTACCGGATTTCCAGTGTGCCCGAAGGGTCACTGACCCAGTAGGCCGTGGTATCTCCGTCGATTGTGAAACTCTGGGCTTCGTGTCCCATCAGCAGTTGGCCATGTACTATCCGTATGGAGTCGGGGGATACGGCTTCCACGGAATTTTCCCTGTTTTTCTGGGGGCCTGAGCCACAGGCGGCCAGCAGACTGAGCCCCAAAAGGTAAATGATTTTTTTCATGATTCAAGTAGGTTGTGTAAGGGTTATTGTTGTGAAATAAGAAAAGCGGTGTAGGCTACATAGCATATCACCAGCAAGGCTCCTTCTATGCGGGTGATGGTCCGTTTTTTGAAGAACCAGCCCACCAGCCAGAAAAGGATGGAAGAGCCTACCAGGACCGCCATGTCGATGTTGTTGATATTACCCATGGGGAGAGGGGAGAGGGTGGCGCTGCATCCCAGCACGAAGAACACATTGAACAGGTTGCTGCCAATCACGTTTCCGATGGCAATACCCGGATTCTTTTTCAAGGCTGCCGTGACGGAAGTCGCCAGTTCGGGCAGGGAGGTGCCTCCGGCCACCAGTGTCAGGCCGATGATGGAATCGCTGACCCCCAAGGAGCGGGCAATGCCACTGGCTCCGTCCACGAAAAACTGTCCGCCGAAAATCAGTCCGGCCAGTCCTCCCAGAATATATACCGCCGACTTCCAGGCCGGCAGTTCCTTCACTTTCTGTACTTCGTCGTCCTCTTCATTCCCGTTGCGGGCAATGGCGAAAGTGTAGCGCATGAAAATCAGGAAAAATCCCAGCAACACCAGACCGTCTATCCGGCTGATGATGTTCTGGCTTCCTCCGTCCAGCAGACAGTCGTTGGCAAAGCAGGTCAGTACCAGGGCCGAGAGGATGACCAGCGGAATTTCCTTGCTCAGGGTGCCTTGTCCCACCTGGATAGGAAGGACCAAGGCGGTACATCCGATAATCATCAGTACATTGAAGATGTTGCTTCCCACTACGTTGCCGATGGCCATTTCCGCACTTCCCTGCAAGGCGGACAGTACACTGATGACCAGTTCGGGAGCGGAAGTGCCGAAGGCTACGATGGTCAGTCCGATGACCAGGTCGGAGATGCGGAAGCGTTTGGCAACGGAAGCTGCTCCGTCCGTCAGCCCGTTGGCTCCCACCAGAATCAGGGCTAATCCGCCGAGTAATAAAAGTAAATTCATCCACATAATTAGGTTCGTTTTTATTTCCGTTTGTTGGTCGCAAATATAAGCAAGAATATGCAAAGACCGAAATTTGTCGTTTTAAATATAAGAGAAAGACAAGAGAGGGAAATGCATGATTTTCTTCTCTTTTTTGCATGAATAATTGTTGTATGTAATACACCAATTTCCTATCTTTGCACCAAACGTTAACATGTAAAGTATATGAGAAACAGAATCCTGTCTTTATTGTTTTTGCTTCCGTTCATCTCGGAATCGTTGTCTGCCGCCCTGGTGGATGAAAAAGATTATGTCGCGTATTTGTTCACTTATTTCACGGGAAACCACATCAGTGAAGAGGCGGTATGTTATGGGGTAAGTATGGATGGATATACCTACTATGCCTTGAATCACAACAAACCGGTGATTGATTCGAAGATAATCAGTTCTACGGGGGGTGTGCGTGACCCTCACATTCTGAGAGGGGAAGACGGCCAGACGTTTTACATGGTGGTGACCGACATGGTTTCCGATAACGGATGGGATTCCAACCGGGCGATGGTGCTGTTGAAATCGACAGACCTGGTCAACTGGTCGCATTCGGTGGTGAACATACAGAAACGTTATCCGGGACAGGAAAAACTGAAACGGGTGTGGGCACCTCAGACTATTTTCGACAAAGAGGCAGGAAAATACATGGTCTATTTCTCCATGCAGTATGCCGGAGGACCGGACGTCATCTATTATGCGTATGCCAATGACGATTTCACGGACTTGGAAGGAGAACCGAAACCGCTTTTCATTCCGGAAGACAAGAACTCTTGCATCGACGGGGACATCGTATTCAAAGACGGGGTATATCATCTCTTCTATAAGACCGAAGGCCATGGCAACGGCATCAAGGTAGCAACTACCCGGGCGTTGACTTCCGGCAAGTGGGAAGAACAACCGGACTACAAGCAGCAGACCAAGGAAGCCGTGGAAGGTGCCGGTACGTTCAAGTTGATTGGACAGGACAAATACATTCTGATGTATGATGTGTATATGAAAGGTGCTTACCAGTTTACGGAAACCACCGACCTGAAGCATTTCAAGGTGATAGACCATGCGGTAAAGATGAACTTCCATCCGCGTCACGGTACCATCATTCCGATTACCCGTGCCGAACTGAAACGCATCACGGACAAGTGGGGTAAGCCTGCCGAGCTGGGCGAATTGCCGGTGAATCCTGCATTGCCGGGATTCCATGCCGACCCCGAAGTGCTGTATTCTCATCAGACGCAGCGTTATTACATCTATTCTACCACCGACGGACAGCCCGGATGGGGAGGATGGTATTTCACCGTATTCTCTTCTGCCGACCTGAAGGACTGGCAGTATGAAGGGGTGATGTTGGACTTGCGTTCACCGCAGGTACCATGGGCCAACGGAAATGCCTGGGCGCCGGCCATTGAGGAAAAACTGATTGACGGGAAATACAAATATTTCTTCTATTACAGCGGTAACCCGAACGACGATTCCGGTAAGAAAATCGGCGTGGCCGTAGCCGATTCTCCGGTAGGTCCTTTCAAGGATATGGGCAAACCCATTGTGACGGATTCTCCGGTAGGACATGGACAGCAAATTGATGTGGATGTGTTCACTGATCCGGTATCAGGTAAGTCTTATCTGTACTGGGGCAACGGATACATGGCCGGTGCGGAACTGAACGACGACATGGTATCCATCAAGAAGGAAACCCTGAAAGTGCTGACTCCGAAGGGAGGGACACTGAAAGATTATGCGTACCGTGAAGCTCCCTATGTGTTCTATCGTCAGGGTACTTACTACTTCATGTGGTCGGTAGATGATACGGGTTCAGCCAACTATCATGTGGCTTACGGTACGTCGGATTCTCCGCTGGGACCGGTTAAGGTGGCCAAAGACCCGGTGGTGCTGATACAGGACCCGTCACAGGAAATCTATGGGACCGCACATAATTCAGTGGTACGTAAACCGGGAACCGATGAATGGTATATCGTCTATCACCGCATCAACAAGAATTACTTGGACAAGGATAAAGGTCCGGGCGTACACCGCGAGGTATGCATCGACCGGATGGAGTTCAACGCCGACGGTACCATCCAGCGTGTGAAAGTATCCAAATAATTATTCTCATTAAATCTTTTACTCTATGAAACACCTGACACACTTGGCAGCTTTGTGCGTCTGCCTTACCAGTCTTCCTGTATCGGCACACGTGCAGGAAGTGATGAACGAACCGGATTCGGTCTACTTGTTCTCGTATGCCACTGTAAAGGATGCGGGACGCAGCGGGTTGAAACTGGCGTGGAGTCCGGATGCCGACCGTTGGTTCAGTATCGGCAACGGGTATGGCTATGTGAAATGCGATTACGGGACCTGGGGGGCCGAGAAGCGCATGCTGAATCCTCATCTGACGCGGGATGCAAAAGGCGTATGGCATTGTGTCTGGCAGTTGAACGAAAGCGGAAAGGAGTGGGGACAGGCCACTTCGCCAGACTTGATGAAATGGAATCCGCAGACGTATTACCTGCAGACGCCGGGAGAAGGAACTGGAATCCGGGGTAGTGAAACCCGCAAGAAAGCGGTTGTGGACGGTGTAGTAGAACAAGGATATATGCAGAAAGTGGCCTGGGAGGAAGTGGACCGACTGTTGAAGTTTGTCGACTACCGGGCCTATAGAGACCAATTGCACAATGAACGGACGGAACAGGATGGCCAACGCTTTGCAGGGTTGGCTCCTGTATCCTTGCAGCTGAAGGTCCGTGCGGAAGAAGCCAAGCCTATCAGTGACAAACTGATGGGGATTTTCTTTGAAGACATCAACTACGGAGCCGATGGCGGGCTCTATGCCGAACTGGTTCAGAACCGTGATTTTGAATATTCTTCGAAAGATGGGGCCCCTCAAGGATTTGACAGTGGTTATGCCTGGAGTATATGGGAGAACGGGCAGTCGTCGGCTGTACAGGTGGGCACGGAGCATCCCTTGCATGCCAATAATCCGCATTATGTGGTGTGGCAGGCCAAACCGGGAATGTCTCTCCGCAATACCGGCTTCGACGGGATTACGCTGAAAAAAGGTGAGAAATATGATTTCTCTCTCTTTGCCTCTATACCGGAGGGCAGCAAGGGTGGAAAGATAGTGGTGCGTTTGCTGGATGCCCAAGGCAAGGAAGTGGCACAGTCTTCCGTAAAGGTGAAGGCGGGCGACTGGAAGAAGCAGACTGCGGTGCTGACGGCACAGGCCGATGTGGAGGCAGCGGTCCTTTCACTGGAGCCGGAACTGACGGGAGAACTGCATTTGGACATGATTTCACTCTTCCCGCAAAAGACCTTCAAAGGACGCAAGAACGGGTTGAGAGCCGATTTGGCCCAGACTTTGGCCGACTTGCATCCTCGTTTTATGCGTTTCCCGGGCGGTTGTGTGGCCCATGGAAACGGAATTGACAATATTTACCGTTGGAAAAATTCCGTCGGTCCGCTGGAAGCCCGCAAGCCGATGCGGAACCTGTGGGGTTATCATCAGACGCTGGGGCTGGGATATTTCGAATATTTCCAGTTCTGCGAAGATATAGGGGCAGAACCGTTGCCAGTCCTGGCCGCTGGAGTGCCATGCCAGAATTCAGCCTGTATCCCGGGCAAGCCTTTGAGCGGCGGACAGCAGGGAGGTATCCCCATGGAGGAAATGGATGCCTACGTGCAGGACATCCTGGACTTGATTGAATATGCCAACGGCGACCCGAAGACCAACAAATGGGCCAGGATGCGGGCCGAAGCCGGACATCCGAAACCGTTCAACCTGAAATACATCGGCATCGGCAACGAAGATTTGATTACTCCGATTTTTGAAGAACGCTTTGAGATGATTTTCAAGGCCATCCAAGAAAACTATCCGGAAATCACTGTCATCGGTACGGTAGGTCCTTTCTATGAAGGTTCAGACTACGAAGCGGGATGGAAATTTGCTACCCGCCTGCAGGTGCCGATGGTAGACGAACACTATTATAATACACCGGGTTGGTTTATCAATAATCAGGACTATTACGACCGTTACGACCGTTCCAAACCCAAAGTATACCTGGGAGAGTATGCTGCTCACTTGCCCGGTCGTCCGAACAACATTGAAACGGCCTTGGCTGAGGCCTTGTACCTGACGTCCGTCGAACGGAACGGCGATGTGGTATCCATGACTTCGTATGCGCCGTTGCTGGCCAAGGAAGGACATACCCAGTGGAATCCCGACTTGATTTATTTCAACAACAAGGAAGTGAAACCGACCGTGGGTTATTACGTCCAGCAGCTTTACGGGCAGAATGCCGGTGACATGTATTTGCCGGCCGACCGGCGGATAGACAACTCCCGTCAGGATGTACAGCGCCGGATCGGTACGTCGGTGGTACGCGACAGCAAGACGGGCGATGTGATTGTGAAGCTGGTCAACCTGCTGCCGGTTCCAGTCAAGACTCAGTTGAATGGGTTGACATTGCAGGAAGGACAGGCTACCCTGCACGTACTTTCCGGAAGTCCGACCGACCGGCAGGCCCGTCCTGTGAAGAAGGAGATCCCGGTGGCGGATTTGTCTCAATATGAGATGCCTGCCTATTCTTTGAGCGTAATCCGCATTCATTCGGAAAAAGAAAGGAACTGATTGATTCTTATCTCGTTTTTGACAGATTTTTGATAGATTAAAATAGAAGGAAAGGTCTATATTTGCCTCAAACATTAATGAAGTATATCATGAAATACAAACACACATTATGGGGCGTAGGCCTTTCTTTATTGTTCTCTTGGGGAATGCTTTCTGCTTCGGCGGCTGCGCCGGCAGGAGAAGAAACTACCGTAAAGGAAACTTTTGAGGTGGGGAAGGGAACATTTCTGTTGAACGGGAAGCCTTTTGTGGTAAAGGCTGCCGAGGTGCATTATCCGCGTATTCCGGAACCTTACTGGGAACAGCGTATCCTTTCGTGCAAGGCATTGGGCATGAATACGCTTTGTCTATATGTCTTTTGGAACTTGCATGAACAGCATCCGGGAGAGTTTGATTTTTCAGGAAATAAGGACATTGCCAAGTTCTGCCGTCTGGCACAAAAACACGGAATGTATGTCATTGTACGTCCGGGACCGTACGTTTGTGCAGAATGGGAAATGGGCGGACTGCCTTGGTGGTTGCTGAAGAAAAAAGATGTGCAGCTGCGTACACTCGACCCTTACTACATGGAACGGGTAGGTATCTTTATGAACGAGGTAGGCAAACAGCTGGCCGACTTGCAGCTTTCCCATGGGGGAAACATCATCATGGTACAGGTGGAAAATGAATACGGTTCGTATGGCATCAACAAGCCTTACGTATCGGCCATCCGCGACATCGTGAAGAAGGCGGGCTTCACCGACGTGCCACTCTTCCAGTGTGACTGGAGTTCCAACTTCACCAACAATGCGCTGGATGATTTGTTATGGACGGTCAACTTCGGTACGGGTGCCAATATTGACGAGCAGTTCAAGAAGCTGAAATCGTTGCGTCCGGAAACACCGATGATGTGCAGCGAGTTCTGGAGCGGCTGGTTTGACCACTGGGGACGGAAGCATGAGACCCGTGATGCGGCTACCATGGTGAGCGGTATCAAGGACATGCTGGACCGGAACATTTCGTTCAGCTTGTATATGACCCACGGAGGTACGACCTTCGGCTGGTGGGGCGGTGCCAACAATCCGGCTTATTCGGCCATGTGCAGTTCATACGATTATGATGCGCCTATCAGTGAGGCCGGATGGACTACTCCGAAATATTTCCAGTTGCGCGACTTGTTGAAGCAATATCTTCCGGAAGGAGAAACCCTGCCTGAACCTCCGGCACAGTATCCGGTGATTTCCGTGCCGGCCATTACAGACTGGAAGGTGGCTCCGTTGTTCAACAATCTGCCGCAGCCTAAGCAGTCGGAAGATATCCAGCCGATGGAAATGTTCGACCAGGGCTGGGGAACGATTCTGTATCGCACGACTTTGAAAGAAGATGTGAAAGGTACCCTGCACATCGACGAAGTACACGACTGGGCACAGGTGTTTGCCAACGGTAAACTGTTGGGACGTCTGGACCGTCGTCACGGTGAATTTACCTTGCCGTTAAAGGAAACCTTGAAGAAAGGTACCCAGCTGGACATTCTGGTAGAAGCCATGGGACGTGTGAATTTTGACAAATCTATCCACGACCGGAAAGGAATCTCAAAGAAGGTAGAGGTGGTCAATGGCGACCAGGCACAGGAACTGAAGGGCTGGACCGTGTATAACTTACCTCCGTTCTATGAATTTGTGAGTCAGAAAAACTATCAGGCAGGTAAACCGGTGGAGGGTCCTGCCTATTATAAAGCCACTTTCCATCTGGACAAGACCGGTGATACTTTCCTGGACATGCAGACCTGGGGGAAAGGAATGGTCTGGGTAAACGGACATGCCATGGGACGTTTCTGGGAAATCGGTCCACAGCAGACCCTGTACATGCCGGGGTGTTGGCTGAAGGAAGGCGAGAATGAAATCATTGTGCTCGATTTGAAGGGCCCGGCCGAAGCCAAAGTGGTCGGCGTGGAAAAACCGATATTGGACATGTTGCGTGAAAAGGCTCCGGAAACCCATCGTAAAGACGGTCAGAACCTGAACCTGAAAGCTGAGAAGCCGGTGATGACAGGTACGTTCAAGGCAGGCAACGGCTGGCAGGAAGTACGCTTTGCACAGCCGGTAGCCGGACGTTACTTCTGTCTGGAAGGTGTTTCCAACTACGACGGTACCAACATTGCCGCTGTGGCAGAGATGGATGTGTTGGGTGCAGACGGAAAACCGGTTTCCCGCGAAAGCTGGAAGATTGTCTATGCCGACAGTGAAGAAACCCGCAGTGGTAACCGTACAGCCGACAAGGTGTTCGATTTACAGGAAAGTACCTTCTGGCAGACGGTGGACAATACCGCTTATCCGCATCAGATTGTCATAGATTTAGGAAAAGAATATCAGGTGACAGGTTTCCGTATGCTGCCTCGCGCGGAGGCCGGTGCGCCAGGTTTGATAAAGGATTACAAAGTATATGTAAAGAAAGCAGATTTTACATATTGATTTTCAGTTCGTATAGAACTTAAGGTAATTCAGGAGGGATATCCCGCGGACAGCAAGTCTGCGGGATATTTTTTTGTCTGATGGAAGAAAAATCCCTTTATTCCATGTCTTTATGACATTTTTTTACGAACTTTGCCGCCCAATGTGAAATTAGGTATGCAAGGAAAGTTTGCATCGGATAACAGATGAAAGAATGAACGATTCAAAACCGACATTTAAGGAAATAAACGAAAGTTATACATTAAAAGAGGCCATTGCGGAAGCCAAGCGTTGCCTGAATTGCAAGCATCCTTCCTGCAAGAAGGGATGCCCGATTGAGAATGACATTCCGGAATTCATCCATGAACTGTCGAAGGGAAACATGGGAAACGCCATGGCGATTATCAATGAAAAAAGCAATCTGCCCGCTATCTGCGGCCGTGTCTGTCCGCATGAAAAACAGTGTCAGGGACATTGTGTGCTCTATCCGAAAGGGAAAGGTATTGAAATCGGAAAGCTGGAACGCTTCATCGCTGATTTTGATACGGAGATGAATTTGATTCGTGAGAAACTGCCGCAGAAAACCCGTGGAAAGGTGGCCGTCATCGGTTCGGGCCCTGCCGGACTGACTGTGGCGGGCGACTTGGCCCGCCAGGGTTTCAATGTAACCATTTTTGAAAGTCAGGCGGAAGCCGGCGGAGTCTTGATGTACGGTATTCCGGAATACCGCTTGCCCAAACAGGTGGTACGTCAGGAAATCCAGAAGATTGAAGCGCTGGGAGTTACTTTTATACTGAATTGTGTGGTGGGGAAACAATTGAACATCGATGACATTTTTGCACAAGGCTATGATGCCATTTTTATCGGTTCGGGTACGGCGTTGCCGAAGTCACTGGATATTCCGGGGGCCGGACTGCGTGGTGTCATTCAAGCCACGTACCTGTTGCACATGGCTAATATCTACAACGAAGGTACAGTGGGACGTGACAAGGTGCCGGTCATTGAAGGTGAGCATGTGGCCGTGATGGGATGCGGCAACGTAGCCATGGATGCAGCCCGTACGGCTGTACGTATGGGAGCTGCTAGTGTGACCATTGTGTACCGTCGCACGGAAGCCGACATGCCGGCCATCCAGGCAGAGTATCAGGCGGCCTTGCAGGAGGGAGTGAAATTCCTGTGGCAGACCTCTACTACAGAATTTATGGGCGATGCGGAAGGAAAGGTTGTCGGCTTGCGGGCCAACACCCCGGAGGGTGTCAAGGAATATGCCTTTGACCGCATCTGCCTGGCGGTAGGTTCTCGTCCGGCCAGCCGGATTGTATCTACGACCGAAGGCATTGACACCGACGATAACGGCTATGTACTGGTGAAGGAACGTCCGTTTGGCATGACCAGTCGCAAGGGAGTCTTTGCTGGAGGTGATGTGGTCCATCGGCCGCAGACTGTGGTGATGGCCATGAAGGCGGCCAAGAGTGTGGCGGTGGGCATCGCGCAGTATGTGGATGCCATAAAATTATTGAGTGAATGACCTAATTATAAAATAAATACTAAAGTTTAAGCGGTATCTCCTGATAACTCAGGAAAAAGCATTAATTTCGCGAATTCAAAGGAAAGTGTAGAAATTAGATACCAAAAATAATTTACGACAATGATGGAGCTTGATTTACTCACAGCTGTATCGCCGATTGACGGGCGGTACAGAAGCAAAGCGGGAGCTTTGGCTGCTTATTTTTCTGAATATGCACTCATGAAATATCGTGTGCGGGTGGAAATTGAATATTTCATTACCTTGTGTGAGCTGCCGTTGCCGCAGTTGAGTTCATTCGACGCGGCTCGTTTTGAGTCTCTCCGTGATATTTACCGCAACTTTTCGGAAGCTGATGCGGCACGTATCAAGGAAATCGAAAGTGTGACCAACCACGATGTGAAGGCTGTAGAGTATTTCATCAAGGAGCAGTTTGATAAACTGGGCGGACTGGAACCTTACAAGGAATTCATCCATTTCGGACTGACTTCCCAGGATATCAACAATACTTCTGTCCCCTTGTCGATTAAAGATGCGCTGGAAGAAGTTTATTATCCGCAGATTCAGAAGCTGATTGACCAGCTGACAACGTATGCGGAAGAATGGAAGGACATTCCGATGCTGGCAAAAACACACGGACAGCCGGCTTCCCCGACTCGTCTGGGAAAAGAAATCATGGTCTTTGTGTATCGTCTGAACCGTCAGCTGGCCGTATTGAAAGCTTGTCCGCTGACCGCGAAGTTCGGTGGGGCTACCGGCAACTACAACGCCCATCACGTGGCTTATCCGGAGTATGACTGGAAGGCATTCGGCAACAAGTTTGTATCGGAAAAACTGGGGCTGGAACGGGAAGAATATACCACACAGATTTCTAACTATGACGGACTGGGAGCTATCTTTGATGCCATGAAGCGGATCAATACCATCATGATTGACATGAACCGCGACTTCTGGCAATATATCTCCATGGAGTACTTCAAGCAGAAAATCAAAGCGGGCGAAGTGGGCTCCAGTGCCATGCCGCATAAGGTGAACCCGATTGACTTTGAAAATGCGGAAGGTAATCTGGGAATGGCCAACGCCATTTTTGCACATCTGTCTTCCAAGCTGCCGATATCTCGTCTGCAGCGTGACTTGACCGACTCTACGGTATTGCGTAACATCGGTGTACCGTTCGGACATACTATCATTGCCATCCAGAGTTCCTTGAAGGGCCTCGGCAAATTGCTGCTGAACGAGCATAAGATTTATGAAGACCTGGATAACTGCTGGAGCGTAGTGGCTGAAGCTATTCAGACGATTCTGCGTCGCGAAGCTTATCCGCATCCGTATGAAGCCCTGAAGGCTTTGACTCGTACGAACCAGGCTATTACGGAAGCATCCATCAAGGACTTTATCGAGACACTGAACGTGAGTGAAGACATCAAAAAAGAATTGCGTGCGATTACTCCGCACAACTATACTGGAGTATAACTTAAAACAATAAATATCGCCCGAGAGGGTGTCAGAGTATTAATTAGCATTAAACAGAAAAATTATGGCAGAAAAAGAATTCAGACAGGAAGGCGAAAACAGCCAGTCTGGCCGCGATGGTTACAAGTCTTATAACAGAGAAGGGTATAATAAGTACGGTAGAGGCGAGAAAAGCAACAGCTACGGTCGCCGTCCGTATAACAACAATAGAGAGGGGGGAGAGGGTTATCGCTCTTCCTATAATCCTCGTTTCAATAACAACAACGGGGAGGACCGTCCGCAGAGAGGTGGCTACGGCAATCGTCCGCAGCGTCCTTATGGCAACCGTCCGTATAACAATGAAGGAGGCGAACAGCGCTCTTCTTACAACCCGCGTTTCAATAACAACAATGGAGGACGTCCCCAGCGTTCTTACGGCAACCGTCCGTATAATAACAACAATGAGGGGGGTGAGCAGCGCCCGTATCGTCCGCGCTTCAACAATGGCGGACAGCAGGGTGGTGAACAGCGTTCCTATCGTCCGCGTTTCAATAACGGTGGACAGCAAGGTGGTTATGGACGTCCGCAAGGAGGGTACCGTCCGCGTACGGCCGACTACAATCCGAATGCGAAATACAGCATGAAGAAGCAGATTGAGTACAAGGATGTGCTGACCGACCCGGATGAACCGATTCGTTTGAACAAGTTCCTGGCCAATGCGGGAATCTGCTCTCGCCGTGAAGCGGATGAATTCATCACTGCCGGAGTGGTTTCAGTGAACGGTGAAATCGTGACGGAACTGGGTACGAAGGTGAAACGTTCGGATGAAGTGAAATTCCACGACCAGCCGGTGAACATTGAACGCAAGGTCTATGTGTTGCTCAACAAACCGAAAGATTGTGTGACGACTTCCGACGATCCTCAGGAACGCAAGACGGTGATGGATTTCGTGAAAGGTGCCTGCAAGGAACGCATTTATCCGGTGGGACGTCTGGACCGCAATACTACAGGTGTACTTCTGTTGACGAATGATGGGGATTTGGCTTCCAAACTGACGCATCCGAAGTTCCTGAAGAAGAAAATCTACCATGTATATTGCGACAAGAACGTGACTAAGGCGGATTTGGATCAGATTGTACAGGGTATCACACTCGACGACGGTGAAATCCATGCCGATGCCATCAGTTATGCATCGGACACGGACAAGTCGCAGGTAGGCATTGAAATCCACTCCGGAAAGAACCGTATCGTGCGTCGTATTTTCGAATCGCTGGGATACCGGGTAGTGAAACTGGACCGTGTGTATTTCGCCGGACTGACCAAGAAAGGACTTCGCCGGGGTGACTGGCGCTACTTGACGGAACAGGAAGTGGCCATGTTGCGCATGGGGTCTTTTGAATAATGAGAAATAAATGGAACACAGGGATAGGCGGACACCAAATATCTCTGTGTTTTTTAGGTTAATTGATAAAACAGAGAATCAAAATGGAAACAATTCGTAGAACAAAAATTGTTGACCTGCTGAAGCGTGAAGATTTTGGCGCGATGGTCAATGTGAAAGGTTGGGTGCGTACTCGCCGTGGTAGCAAGCAAGTAAACTTTATTGCATTGAATGATGGTTCTACTATAAATAATGTGCAGATTGTGGTCGACCTGGCTAATTTCGACGAGGAATTGCTGAAACTGATTACAACCGGTGCATGTCTGAGCGTGAACGGAGAACTGGTGAAGTCAGTCGGTGCCGGTCAGGCTGCCGAAATCCAGGCACGTGAAATTGAGGTACTGGGTACTTGCGACAATACTTATCCGTTGCAGAAGAAAGGACACTCCATGGAGTTTTTGCGTGAAATCGCTCATTTGCGTCCACGTACGAATACGTTTGGTGCCGTATTCCGTATCCGTCATAACATGGCAATTGCCATTCATAAGTTCTTCCATGAAAGAGGTTTCTTCTATTTCCATACTCCGTTGATTACCGCTTCCGACTGCGAAGGGGCAGGACAGATGTTCCAGGTAACGACCATGAACCTCTATGACCTGAAGAAGGATGAAAACGGGTCTATCATTTATGACAATGATTTCTTTGGAAGACAGACCAGCCTGACGGTTTCCGGGCAGCTGGAAGGTGAGCTGGCAGCTACTGCCTTGGGAGCTATTTATACTTTCGGACCGACCTTCCGTGCGGAAAACTCCAATACGCCGCGTCACTTGGCTGAGTTCTGGATGATTGAACCGGAAGTGGCTTTCAATGATATCAACGATAACATGGATTTGGCAGAGGAATTCATCAAATATTGCGTGCAGTGGGCTTTGGACAACTGTTACGACGATGTGAAGTTCCTGAATGACATGTTTGATAAGGGCTTGATTGAACGTCTGCAAGGAGTTTTGAAAGAGTCTTTCGTACGTCTGCCTTATACGGAAGGTATCAAGATTCTGGAAGAGGCGGTAGCCAACGGACACAAGTTTGAATTCCCGGTTTACTGGGGTGTGGACTTGGCCTCAGAACATGAACGTTTCCTGGTGGAAGAACATTTCAAACGTCCGGTTATTTTGACGGATTATCCGAAGGAAATCAAGGCTTTCTATATGAAGCAGAACGAAGACGGCAAGACCGTGCGTGCGATGGATGTATTGTTCCCGAAAATTGGCGAAATTATCGGTGGCTCAGAGCGTGAGGCAGATTATGACAAGCTGCTGACTCGCATTCAGGAGTTGCATATTCCGATGAAAGACATGTGGTGGTATCTGGATACGCGTAAGTATGGTTCATGTCCTCATTCTGGTTTCGGACTGGGTTTTGAGCGTCTGCTGTTGTTTGTGACTGGTATGTCGAACATCCGTGACGTGATTCCGTTCCCGCGTACTCCGCGTAATGCCGAATTCTAAAAGAAGATAATATACGTGCAAGAAGAAAAAAGTCATTCCCGTCGGAATGACTTTTTTTTATGTTTTAGGGTAGAAAAAGGTGTATAAAATGCGTGATTTTCAAATTATTTTATAATTTTGTGAATAACCTAACGGGCAATTCTAATACTTTAAGTTATGAAAATACGTTATTTCTTTCTGATGGCATTTCTGATGCTTTTGGCTGTCGGCAATTCGATGGCTCAGGACGTGCAGGAGAAGACTCCGATTAATTTGCAAGGGGTTTGGCAGATGTGCTTTTATCGTTCTAACTCTCCGGATATCCCCGGTGAACTTAAAACAAGTAATTCGTTGAAAATCCTTTCCAATGACGGACGCTTTACGAATCTGTTGATGATGCAGACAGGGGCGGTCATTTTGGGGTATGGAACTTATGAAATCAATAATGAAGGTCTCTATACGGAATATGTGGAGAAAAACGTACATCTTCCACAGTTAAACGGAGGAAAGAATGAAATGCATTTTGAGCTGAAGGAAAACGGAACGTTGATGTATGTGAAATATTTCCTGAAAAATGACGCCAATGGAAACGAAATTGATTCGTGGTGTCATGAAATCTGGAAAAGAGTGGAGATGTCACCGGTTTACCCGGGTGATGAACTGCGATGAGGAAAACCGAAAATGAAGAATAATGAAGGAAGGCGGTTCCGGGGCGAGGTCCTGATGCCGCCTTCCTTGTTTTTGGGCGTAGAGTCGCTATTCATAATCAACCGTTTATCCCGCGAAAAAAAAACTTAAAATCTTTGTCGGTTAAAAGAAAAGCCGTACCTTTGCAAGCCGATTATTATCAACTAGTGATAAATTTTTAATTCTGAGTGCTTTATTCTTCTTTGTCCGGGAAGAGTAGGGCGGGAGGAATTTGTTTTTTAGTAGTTAACATTTTAAAAAAGATTTAAGAGTGGATACTTTAAGTTACAAGACCATTTCTGCAAACAAGGAAACAGCAACGAAAGAATGGGTTGTTGTGGATGCTACCGACCAGGTTGTAGGCCGTCTCGGTGCAAAAGTTGCAAAGTTGTTGAGAGGTAAGTACAAACCTAACTTCACCCCTCATGTAGACTGCGGTGATAACGTAATCATCATCAACGCAGACAAAGTGAAATTTACAGGTAAGAAAATGACTGACAAGATTTACCTGAGCTATACAGGTTATCCTGGTGGTCAGCGTGAAATTACTCCGGCTCGTCTGATGGCAAAACCGAATGGCGCTGAGAAATTGATGAAGAGAGTAGTTAAAGGTATGCTTCCTAAGAATCGTCTGGGAGCTAAGTTGCTGGGCAACTTGTATGTTTACGAAGGAAGTGAACACAAACACGAAGCTCAGACTCCGAAAGTAATCGATATTAATTCACTTAAATAATAAAGAATGGAAGTAGTAAATGCATTAGGCAGACGTAAAAGCGCAGTTGCTCGCGTTTTCGTAAGCGAAGGTACAGGAAAGATTACTATTAACAAGAGAGACCTTGCACAGTACTTTCCATCAACTATTCTGCAGTATGTAGTTAAACAGCCGTTGAACAAATTGGAAGTGGCTGAAAAATATGATATCAAAGTAAACTTGTGTGGTGGCGGTTTCACTGGCCAGTCTCAGGCTTTGCGTCTGGCTATCGCTCGTGCACTGGTTAAAATCAACCCCGAAGACAAGAAAGCTCTTCGTGCAGAAGGCTTCATGACTCGCGATTCTCGTTCTGTTGAACGTAAGAAACCGGGACGTCCGAAAGCACGTCGTAGATTCCAGTTCAGTAAACGTTAACGAGGGGACAAGTTGGATAAGGGACAAGTTGGCAAGGATACTCTCTTATGGATTATTTCCTTGTTGCCTCGTCAACTGATACCTCGACACCTAAAGAAGCGTTTAGTATCTAAACTGCCAGGATTCTTCCTGCAAGCATTTGTCGGAAAGACTACCGGACAGTTGGTTCAATAAACAAAAAAGAAAGTAAACGATTAAAATTAAAAACAATGTCAAGAGTAAATTTTGATACATTATTGGAGGCTGGTTGCCACTTCGGACACCTTAAAAGAAAGTGGAACCCTGCAATGGCTCCTTATATTTTCATGGAACGCAACGGTATTCATATCATTGATTTGAACAAAACTGTTGCCAAAGTTGATGAAGCTGCTGAAGCTTTGAAACAAATCGCAAAATCAGGAAAGAAAGTCCTGTTCGTTGCTACTAAGAAACAAGCTAAACAGGTAGTAGCTGAGAAAGCTGCTTCTGTAAACATGCCGTACGTTATCGAACGTTGGCCGGGTGGTATGTTGACAAACTTCCCGACAATCCGTAAGGCTGTGAAGAAAATGGCTACTATCGATAAACTGACTAACGATGGTACTTATTCTAACTTGTCAAAGAGAGAAATCCTGCAGATTTCTCGTCAGCGCGCTAAATTGGAAAAGAACCTCGGTTCTATCGCTGATTTGACTCGTCTGCCGTCTGCATTGTTCGTAGTCGACGTAATGAAAGAAAATATCGCAGTTCGCGAAGCTAACCGACTGGGTATTCCTGTATTTGCTATTGTAGATACAAACTCTGATCCGACAAACGTTGATTTCGTTATTCCGGCAAACGATGACGCTACTAAGTCTGTAGAAGTTATCTTGGATGCTTGCTGCGCTGCAATGGCAGAAGGTCTGGAAGAAAGAAAAGCTGAAAAAGTAGATATGGAAGCTGCTGGTGAAAACGCACCGAAAGCTGCAAAGAAAAAATCTACTAAGGCTCGCATGGACAAGGCTGAAGAAGAAGCCATCAACGCTTCTAAAGCAGCTGCCTTCATGAACAAGGACGAAGAAGAAGCTTAATATAAAGTAAGTTGAGAATTGAAAATTGAAAATTGGGAAGACTGTATTCTCGATTCTCAATTCTCAATTCTCAACTTTGTTTTTATGCATATTATTAACTCAAAATAAAGATATTATTATGGCTGTAAGTATGGCTGATATCACCAAGCTTCGTAAAATGACGGGAGCTGGTATGATGGACTGTAAAAATGCTTTGACAGAAGCTGAAGGCGATTTCGACAAAGCAGTAGAAATTATCCGTAAAAAAGGACAGGCTGTAGCTGCAAAACGTTCTGACCGTGAAACTTCAGAAGGTTGCGTGCTGGCTAAATCAACTGGCAACTATGCGGCAATGATTGCTTTGAAGTGTGAAACTGACTTCGTGGCTAAGAATGCTGATTTCGTAGCGCTGACTCAGGCTATCCTGGATGCGGCTATCGCTAACAAATGCAAGACTTTGGATGAAGTAAAAGCTCTGCCGATGGGTAGCGGTACAATTGCTGACGCAATCGTAGAACGCAGCGGTATCACAGGTGAAAAAACTGAATTGGATGGCTATAACTTTGTATCTGGCGCTTGTACAGCTGTTTACAACCACATGAACAAGAACCAGCTTTGCACTATCGTAGCTTTCAACAAGGTTTGTGACGAAAAAATCGCTCACGAAATCTGTATGCAGATTGCAGCTATGAACCCGATTGCTATCGATGAAGCCGGTGTACCTGAAGCTGTAAAACAGGAAGAAATCAACGTGGCTATTGAAAAGACTAAAGCTGAACAGATTCAGAAGGCTGTAGAAGCTGCTTTGAAGAAAGCTGGTATCAACCCGGCTCACGTAGACAGCGAAGAGCACATGGAAAGCAACATGGCAAAGGGCTGGATTTCTGCTGAAGACGTAGCTAAGGCTAAGGAAATCAAAGAAACTGTAGCTGCTGAAAAGGCTGCCAACCTGCCGCAGGCTATGATTGAGAACATTGCGAAAGGTCGTCTGGGCAAATTCTTGAAAGAAGTTTGTCTGTTGAACCAGGAAAGCATCATGGAACCGAAGAAGACTGTAGCTGATGTATTGAAGGAAGCTGATCCTGAATTGGCTATTACAGAATTCAAGCGTTTCACTTTACGTGCTGAATAATCATTATTCGATATCCTTTTTCGGGCATGCAGTTTTGCATGCCCGATTTGTTTTGCGGCTGTTTGTTTCAAGCAGCCGTTTTTTATTGATTATTATCAGGAAAAGTAATCTTTCAAGCTGGATATTTTGTATTTTTGCTGTCGGAAAACATAGAATGAAATTCTAACTTTTAAACAAAATAGATTATGGCAAAGAAAGCGCTTTTAATGATTTTGGATGGTTGGGGATGTGGCGACCATCAGAAAGATGATGTAATCTTCAATACTCCGACTCCTTACTGGGACAGTCTGCTGGCTACCTATCCTCACTCACAGCTGCAGGCCAGTGGTGAAAATGTAGGTCTTCCCGACGGACAGATGGGTAACTCTGAAGTAGGCCACCTGAACATCGGTGCCGGACGTATCGTATATCAGGACTTGGTGAAGATTAACCGTGCTTGTGCCGACAACAGTATCCTGAAGAACAAAGAAATCGTGTCTGCTTTCTCATACGCAAAAGAGCATGGCAAGAACATGCACTTCATGGGGCTGACTTCTAACGGAGGCGTTCACTCCTCTTTGGATCACTTGTTCAAATTGTGTGACATTGCTAAAGAATACGGACTGGAAAATACATTCATCCACTGCTTCATGGACGGTCGTGACACTGACCCGAAGAGCGGTAAAGGATTCATCGAACAGCTGACTGCGCATTGTGAGAAATCAGCCGGAAAGGTTGCCTCTATCGTAGGACGTTTCTATGCGATGGACCGTGACAAACGCTGGGCACGTGTGAAAGAAGCATACGACTTGCTGGTAAGCGGTATCGGTAAGAAGGCTACTGACATGGTACAGGCCATGCAGGAATCATACGACGAAGGTGTGACCGACGAATTCATCAAACCGATTGTCAATGCCAACTTCGACGGTACCATCAAGGAAGGCGATGTAGTGATTTTCTTCAACTACCGTAACGACCGTGCGAAAGAGCTGACTATCGTATTGACTCAGCAGGATATGCCGGAAGAAGGCATGAAGACCATCCCGGGATTGCAGTACTACTGTATGACTCCGTATGATGCTTCTTTCAAAGGTGTACACATTCTTTTCGACAAGGAAAATGTACAGAACACACTGGGCGAATACCTGGCCAACAACGGTAAGACTCAGTTGCACATTGCCGAAACAGAAAAATATGCACACGTTACCTTCTTCTTCAACGGTGGACGTGAAACTCCATATACCAATGAAGACCGTATTCTGGTTCCGTCTCCGAAAGTAGCCACTTACGACCTGAAACCGGAAATGAGTGCTTACGAAGTGAAAGACAAACTGGTAGAAGCCATCGGTACACAGAAATATGATTTCATCGTAGTAAACTATGCCAACGGTGATATGGTAGGTCACACAGGTATCTACGAAGCCATCGAAAAAGCAGTAGTTGCCATCGACAACTGTGTGAAAGATACAGTAGAAGCTGCCAAGGCAAACGGTTACGAAGTGATTATCATTGCCGACCACGGAAATGCCGACCATGCTTTGAACGCTGACGGTACACCGAACACAGCTCACTCTTTGAACCCGGTTCCGTTTGTGTACGTAACTGAAAACAAGAATGCCAAGGTAGAAAACGGTGTATTGGCCGATGTAGCTCCTTCTATCCTGCACATTCTGGGTATGGCTCAGCCGGCAGAAATGACAGGTCATGACCTGATTAAATAAGCTGTCTGGGAATCCTCAAGAGAATCAGATAAAAAGTCGGGCTTCACTGCGGAAAAGTGGTGGAGTCCGTTTTTTTATGCCTTGTGGTCACACCGTATGCCTGATGAGATTTTGTGGATGGGGAAAGGATAGCGGAAGCAGTGGATGGTTCACCGTTCTGGAGGCGATGTGCGGTTCTTGCCTGATGAGTGTGGGCGATATGGTTTTTCGCGGAAACAGGGTAGAAGAAGGAGAACGTACAAATGTATAGCCTGGAAGACTGTCGGTTGTTTTCTTGCCGGAATCTGACAGGAAAGAAAATAAAAAGCCGCAAAGTAAAAAAAAAAGGATTACTTTGCGGCTTTTCTGTCAAACAGAGCGCTTGATTAAGCTTTAACTCCGTTGTATTCGTCAGATACAGTTAATTTCTTGCGGCCTTTAGCGCGACGTGCTGCCAATACTCGGCGACCGTTAGCGGTAGCCATTCTTTCACGGAAACCGTGTTTGTTTCTTCTCTTTCTGTTAGAGGGTTGGAATGTTCTTTTCATTTTCGTATATACTATTTATGTTATTATTCCATGCGTTCGGGCTGCAAAATTAGTGACTTTTTTTTAATAATCAAAGTGCTAAATCATTTTTAGACAAATCTTTTTGCGTTTTTTCGTGATTTAGATTAATTTTGCAACCGTATTCAGAGAATAAATCAACTATAACATAATAATAAAAGGATTTAAGTTATGATTAATGCTCAAGACATTAAAATCGGAACCGCTATCCGTATGGATGGCAAATTGTATTTCTGCATTGACTTCCTGCATGTAAAACCGGGTAAAGGAAACACTTTCATGCGTACAAAGCTGAAAGATGTGGTAGACGGATACGTATTGGAACGTCGTTTCAACATCGGTGAAAAACTGGAAGATGTACGTGTAGAACGCCGTCCTTACCAGTATCTGTATAAAGAAGGTGAAGACTATATCTTCATGAACCAGGAAACTTTCGAACAGGTGCCCATCGCTCACGACCTGATTGAAGGTGTGGATTTCCTGAAAGAAGAAATGGTGGTGGAAGTGGTTTCTGATGCTTCTACTGAAACTATTTTGTTCGCTGAACTGCCGGTAAAAGTACAGTTGAAGGTGACTTACACTGAACCGGGTCTGAAAGGTGATACGGCAACCAACGCTACCAAACCGGCTACTGTAGAAACAGGTGCTACTGTACGTGTGCCGTTGTTCATCAACCAGGACGAAATTATCGAAGTGGATACTCGTGACGGTTCATACGTAGGTCGTGTAAAAGCTTGATAAGATATATCTGTCAGAGAAATCATTCTCAAAAGATAAAAAGAAAGCCGCATTGGACATTCCAGTGCGGCTTTCTGCGTATTGATACTTTCAGCTTACAAGAGCTGGATACCTTTGTTCGCTTTCAGGTTGACGGTTCGGGCCTTTCCGTTGAAGCAGACTTTTGTCTTGCCTCCTTTTCGGGCCTGGATGTACAGGGAAGTCACCTTGCCGTCTTTCCATTCCATGTCGACCACGAAACCTCCACGGGCACAGATTCCTTTCACGCTGCCGTCTTTCCATTCTTCCGGAAGAGCCGGAAGCAGGGTGATACTGTTTTCGGACGACTGCATCAGCATCTCAATCACGCCGGCACAACCTCCGAAGTTGCCGTCAATCTGGAACGGAGAGTGGGCGTCGAGCAGGTTCGGATAAGTTCCTCCTCCGCGGCGGGCATCTTTCCCTTTGTAACCGTCCGGGCTGACGTAACGCAACAGACGGCGGTAGATGTGGTAGGCATTCTTGCCGTCTTTCAGGCGGGCATAAAGATTGACACGCCAACCGGTGCTCCAACCGGTGGTGTTGTCGCCCTTGATTTCCAATGTACGGGCACAAGCCTTGGCCAGGTCGGGTATGTTTTCTACCGACAGATGGCGACCGGGATACAGACCGAACAAGTGCGACTGGTGACGGTGTTGCGGGTCTTCGTCGCTCCAGTCGTGGAACCATTCCTGCAGGTTGCCGTTCTTTCCTACCCGGTAGGGCAGCAGACGGGCCAGGGTCTTGTCAATCTGTTTCCGGAAGTCCTTGTCCGTACCGAGCACTTCGGCAGCCTTGGCGGCATCAATCAGGCATTCGCGGGTCATGGCCAGGTCGGCCGTACAGCCGTAGGATGTGGCACCGACATACCCGTCAGGTGTCACGAACTTGTTCTCCGGCGAAGTGCCCGGTGAGGTGAGCAGTTTGCCGTCCTTCTCAATCAGCCAGTTCAAGCAGAATTCAGCCGCCCCTTTCAGCACCGGATAATATTGTTGCAGGAACGCCTTGTCTTGTGTGAAGGCATAACGTTCCCAGATGTGAGTCGACAGCCAGGCGCCTCCCATGGTCCAGCAGGCCCACGACGGGTCGCCCACGTTCAGTCCCACGGGGCAGGTCATGGCCCAGATGTCCGTGTTCTGTCCCAGACACCATCCCTTCTGTACACCGTAATACGCCTTGGCTGTGGCTTCTCCCGTATGTTGCAGGTTGGCAATGAATTCCATCAGCGGACGGTGCATCTCGCTCAGGTTGGCTGTCTCGGCAGCCCAGTAGTTCTCCTCCAGGTTGATGTTGCTGGTATAGTTGCAGCTCCAGGGCGGAAGGAGCCGTTCGTTCCACAATCCCTGCAGGTTGGCCGGCACACCCGGTGTGCGCGAGCTGGAGATGAGCAGGTAGCGGCCATACTGGAAATACAAGGCTTCCAGTTCCGGATTCTTCTGCGACTGGTCCGTGTATTGCAGGAGCTGTACGTCGGTGGGCAGGTTGGCGATGGCTTTGTCCGTGCTTCCGAGGTTCAGCTCTACGCGGTTGAAGAACGACTGGTAGTCGGCCACATGCGCCTTTTCGAGTGTCTCGAACGATTTCCGTGCCGCCCGGTCCATACGCTGTGCCACCAGGTTCCGGTAGTCACGGCCTTCTTTCATCGGGTCCTTGTCGAAACCGTTGAAGCTGGTCACGTTGGCTACCAGAATCAGGGCCTCTTTTCCGCCCGCTATCTTCAGTTCCCCCGACGGGAAGCTCTTTACCTGGCTTTCCGGGGCGATGACCCGAATCAGCGTGCGGAAATGCGTACCCCGTTCCGGGTCGTACAGGTGCTTGTTTTTCACGTCATCGAAATATACCGGATACGAATGGTAGGCTGCGTAGCCTTCGGCCGAGATTTCATTGCCGGAAGCCGTGGTGGCATGGGGCAGGAGTGAGGTGAAAGAGAGAAGTGCCTGAATGCCTTTTTCGCTTTCTGTCTGCAGGCGGAGCACAATCACGGAGTCGGGAGCCGAGGCGAAATAGTCGCAGGAGAAAGCTTTGCCGTTCCGCTGGTAGCTGGTCCGTGCGAGGGCTTGCCGGATGTCCAGGCTCCGCTGGTAGCCGGTCACCTGTGCCGGTTCGTCCAGATACGTGAGGGAGAGTTGCCCCAAGGGCTGGTAGTTTTCGCTGTAATGTCCCTGCACCTTTCGTTGGGCAAGGTCGGCGCCGCGGTAGTCTTCCTTGTCGAGCAAGGCCCGTATTTCGGGAATTGCCTTGTGGGCATCGGGAGTAGTGACTTTCCGGTCGGGTTCGCCGGTCCATAGTGTCAAGTCGTTCAGGGAGAGGACATCCTTGTCCGTGCCTCCGTAAAGAATGGCTCCCATCGTACCGTTTCCGATGACCAGAGCCTCTTCAAAATATTCCGCCGGCCGGTCGTAGTGCAGCACCAGCCGGTTTTGTGCGGAAAGTGAGAATGCGTGTAATGAAATGGTACAGGTCATTACCGCAATGCCCTTCCATTTACGGATAGAAAAACTTTTCATAGTGTATGTGTGAATAAAGAAAATTAACAACCGCAAGTTATTAAGAAAATCCCGTACGGGCAAAAACTTGGCCTGAAACATGGAAAAAAGGGGTGAAAAAAACGCCTTTGCGTTTGACTTGAAACGCAAGTGCGTTTGAAGGAAAACACAAGTGCGTTTTGACCGAAACGTAAAGGCGTTTTTGGCGGGATGTCAAAAGTCTTCAGAGGTCGACGAAAGTCTACAAAAAAAGCCTTCCCATCGTCGCGATGGAAAGGCTTTTCTTTATTTTTCCCGAAAAATAATCAATTATTTTTTCTTGTGGTTTGCATAACGGCTCATGAACTTGTCCACACGTCCTGCAGTATCCACCAGTTTAGACTTACCAGTGTAGAACGGGTGAGATGAGCTAGAGATTTCCAGCTTAACCAACGGATAAGTTTCTCCTTCGAATTCAATTGTGTCTTTAGTAGCACAAGTTGAACGAGACAGGAACATGTCGCCGTTTGACATGTCTTTAAATACTACCGGACGGTAGTTTTCAGGATGAATGCCTTTTTTCATTTTAGTATATACTTTTTGTTGTTATTATTGACAAATAAATATGTGGTAACACCGATAAAGTGTGTAATGGTCTATTTCGGGTTGCAAAGATACGCTATTTCTTTGAAACTAAAAAGAAATAGCCGAAAAAATTATTCTGTCAGTCAAAGGCTTTTATAATATAGGTGGGCGGTTTTTGTCACATCTACTTTGCATCCTTGCCGCATCTTTTGGTAAATATTCCGGTTAAAATTGATTTGCCTCAAGAAAAGACAGAAAATCTCCGATTCAGGATATTGCTAATTCTTTTTATATTGTTACTTTTGCAGATGGAATTAATTACTAACAATTATAAAACTTACAAAAATGGTTAATTACAAAGAGTTAGGCTTGGTGAACACAAGAGATATGTTTGCCAGAGCAATCAAAGGTGGATATGCTATCCCTGCTTTCAATTTCAATAATATGGAACAGTTGCAGGCCATCATCAAGGCTGCTGTAGAAACAAAATCTCCGGTAATTCTCCAGGTTTCTAAAGGTGCTCGTAACTATGCTAACCAGACTTTGTTGCGTTACATGGCAGAAGGTGCTGTAGAATATGCAAAGGAACTGGGTTGTGCACATCCTGAAATCGTGCTTCACCTTGACCACGGAGATTCATTCGAACTGTGCAAGTCTTGCATCGACATGGGATTCTCTTCAGTAATGATCGACGGTTCTCATCTGCCATACGAAGAAAACGTAGCTTTGACTAAGAAAGTAGTTGACTATGCACATCAGTTCGACGTAACAGTTGAAGGTGAGCTGGGTGTATTGGCCGGTGTAGAAGATGAAGTTTCTGCAGAACACCACACTTATACTAACCCTGAAGAAGTAATCGACTTCGCTACTCGTACAGGTTGCGACTCATTGGCTATCTCAATCGGTACTTCTCACGGTGCTTACAAGTTCAAACCTGAACAGTGCCACGTAGATCCGGCTACTGGTCGTCTGGTTCCTCCTCCATTGGAATTCGCTGTACTGGACGCTGTAATGGAAAAACTTCCGGGATTCCCTATCGTTCTTCACGGATCTTCATCAGTTCCTCAGGAAGAAGTGGACACTATCAACAAATATGGTGGCAAGCTGGAAGCTGCTATCGGTATTCCTGAAGACCAGTTGCGTAAGGCTGCTAAATCTGCAGTTTGCAAGATCAACATCGACTCAGACTCTCGTCTGGCTATGACTGCTGCTATCCGTAAAGTATTCGCTGAAAAACCGGCTGAATTCGACCCGCGTAAATACCTGGGCCCGGCTCGTGACAACATGGAAAAACTTTACAAGCACAAAATCATCAACGTATTGGGTTCTGACAACAAGTTGGCTCAGTGCTAATCGTGTTTGATACTTATCACACCTGATAAAATGAATAAAGGCTGCTTTCCTTTCGGGAGGCAGCCTTTTCATTTGTTTGCGTTCTTTTTTACCAGAACTTGTTCTGCGAGGGGTTGTATTCGAACCCCACCGCTTTCAGACGGTTCACGATATCTTCCTTGCTCACGTTCAAATCGGCACAGAGTGCGTCGAGTGAAGGGTAATAGTCTCTCAATTTCATGTTGATGAAGCTGAACAGCATCATCGGGTCTTTGGGTAATTCCATATTCTGAACTTGTTTTTACGGATTCTTCTTTTTTCGGGGTGCAAAGTTACGGCTTTTATTGTTTCCTTGTACTTATTCTATTGATAATTTATTTGTTATCTTTGCAAGGCTATGTCAACTAAACGAGTGATAGAAGATAAAGATTTCCGTCGCATTGTGATTGCCACCCGCCGCGGGGCAAGAAACATCACGATGCGTGTGAAGCCCGACGGCCTGTATCTTACGGTGCCGCCTTACAGCAAGACCGATAAAGTGCTGGCTACGCTGGAACAGTTCCGGGCTGATTTGCTGGAGCGTTTCCGCCGGGTGGCCCAGCAGACCTTGGACTTTAATTTCCGGATAGAAGCCGATTGTTTCCGCTTGTCGCTGGAACCCAGCCAGCTGAAATGTTTTACCGTGCGGCTACGGCCCTCGGGCGAGGTGACCGTATTTTGTCCGGCACACACCGATTTTTCGGATGAGGCCGTGCAGAAGCTGGTACGGGCAGCCATTGTGCGGGCCCTGAAGAAAGTGGCCTCAGAATTTCTGCCTCCCTTGCTGAAAGTATGGGCCGAACGTTTCGGCCTCACCTACCGGAAGGTGCGGATTACGGGTGCCCGTTCGCGGTGGGGCAGTTGCACGTCGGCCCGCACCATCAGTCTCTCTTGCTATCTGATGCTGGTACCTTCTCACCTGATTGATTATGTCATCCTGCACGAACTGGCCCACACGAGGGAGATGAACCATGGTCCCCGTTTCTGGGAACTGCTGAACGATATGACGGCGGGACAGGCCTTGCGTCTGCGTGCGGAACTCCGTCGGTTTCATCCTTCTTTTTGAGACATTTAAAAAGAAGGGATATTGTGTCTTTTATACACTTTTTTGATGTAAATTTGCATCGGAAAAGGTTAGGTAAAAAAGATTGTTTGAATGAAAAAGAGTTTGCTGGCGTTGGCTTCCGGTACGTTAGGACTGGGCATCGCCGAATTTGTCATGATGGGAATCCTTCCCCATGTAGCTCGTGATTTAGGTATTAGTATTCCCCAGGCGGGACATTTTATTTCGGCGTATGCCATCGGCGTGTGTGTGGGTGCTCCGTTGACGGTGCTGATTGCCCGTACACGGCCCCTGAAGCAGATATTGCTGGGGCTGGCGGCCATTTATGTGATAGGAAATCTCTGTGCGGCACTTTCGCCGGGCTATTGGATGCTGTTGCTGATGCGCTTCGTGTCGGGACTTCCCCATGGAGCCTTCTTTGGAGTGGGGTCCATTGTAGCCGAGAAGGTGGCCGATAAGGGAAAGACTTCGCAGGCTGTGGCACTGATGATTGCGGGTATGACCATAGCCAATTTGTTCGGTGTGCCTTTCGGCACGTTGCTGAGCACATTGTTCTCCTGGCGTTTCCCCTTCTTGTTCAACACGTGTTGGGGACTGCTGGTGTTCTATCTGGTGTGGAAGTGGATTCCTTCGCTGCCGGCTTTGCCCGATACGGGACTGAAAGGACAGTTCCGCTTTCTCCGTAATCTGGCTCCGTGGCTTATCATTCTGACCACGATGTTCGGCAACGGAGGGGTGTTCTGTTGGTTCAGCTATGTTACTCCGCAGATGCTGCACGAAGCTGGGTTCCAGCCGGAAAGTCTGACGTGGATTATGATGCTGGCCGGACTGGGAATGACCCTCGGCAACCTGATTGGCGGACGTTGCGGTGATTTGTACGGGCTGGCCCCTGTGGTACAGTTCACGCAAGTGTTCATGATGCTGGCTTTGCTGGGTACTTTCCTCTTTGCGGGAGTGCCGTGGCTTTCCGTCTTGCTGATGTTCGTCTGTGCGGCTGCCCTGTTTGCCGTGTCACCTCCCCAGCAGCTGTTGCTGTTGCAGAATTCCCGGGGAAGTGAGATGATGGGAGCCGCCTGCGTGCAGATTGCGTTCAATCTGGGAAATGCGGTAGGAGCATACGCCGGAGGACTGCCGATTGATGCCGGACTGGGTTACCGCTATCCGGCACTGGTAGGAGTCTTTGTGGTGGCCTTGGGATGGATTTGCGTCACCTGGTATATCAGGCGGGAGCGCAGGTGCCTTCTGAAAAGAAAAACGACAGATACGGTTGTATCATAAAACAATATACTATGAGATTGCTTTTGTTGACTTTGATAATATGGCTCGGAGGATATCCTTTTCGTCTGGAGGCAAAGGATAATTTCTTCTCGCAATACAATTTTTATCATCTTACGGAAGAGTCGGGCTTACCCAATAACTCGGTGACTTCCGTGATAAAAGATTCGTTCGGTTATATCTGGATTGCCACTCAGGATGGACTGGCACGTTACGACGGCTACCGTTTCCTGAGTTATGGGGCGGAAAAGGCGTTGTATCCTCTGAAAGGAGATTATGTGTACACCGTGTGTGAGGACCGTTACAAAAGATTGTGGGTGGGGTCGGATGCCGGACTGGATTTGATTGACTTGCAGACGGGGATTCCTTTGCCTTTGTCTCATTTGGGTGGAGAGGAGTTTCCGGGACTTTCCTCATTGTTTGCTTCGTTTGTACGTTCTGTCGTGCAGGCTTCGAATGGAGATATCTGGGTGGTAACCGACAAGATGCTGTGGTGCCTGGAATTGGGTGACGGCGGGAAGATAACAGGATGTTATCGGATGCAGGGACAGACGGATAATTCCATTTCCGCCATTGCAGAACTGGAAGGAGGGCTTTGTGCCGGTATCGGGAACCAGCTTTACTGGATCATGAAAAAGGAAGGCAGTGTGCTCGAAAAGCAGTTGCTTTCGGACGACATCGTGCCTTTCAGCGACGACTGGCGTATTTCCTGCTTGCAGGTGGATGGCGATTTCCTGTGGATAGGAAGTAACCGCGGACTTTTCCGCTACGGACGGGCGACAAGGAGCCTGAAGCGTTATCGATATTCGTCACACCGGGAAGGGATGCTCAGTCAGGCTTACATTACAGACATCAAGCGGACATCGGACGGGCATCTGATTGTCGCTACCTTTAACGGTCTGAACGTGTATAACCGGGCTTCCGACTCGTTTTCCTTTATCCGTCGTCTGGAGGCTCCGGATGAGGGCGGATTGAACTCTAATATCATTGCCTGTCTGTTTATCGACGGACAGGACATCTGGGCCGGTACACAGGACGGGGGCGTGAATTTCTTGTACCGTTCGCGCAGGCTGGGGGTATCCCGACTGGGGGATATTCCCTGGAAATTGTCGGAAGGGCGTACTCCTCAAATCAGTGCCATCACGGAAGACAAAACGGGAGACTTGTGGGTGGGAACGATTGAAGGAGGCCTTTATCAGATGAATCCGGCGACAGAGGCTGTAAGGCATTATGCTTTCATACCGCAGAATCCGGCGTCTATTCTTTCGAACAATGTGAACGGACTCTTGATTGACAGAGACAATCACCTGTGGGTATATACGTGGGGAGCGGGTATCAGTGAGCTGGATTTGAATAAGCCGCAACCGTCGTTCCGTCAGCACTCCAATGGAAAGGTGCCTGGTCTGGAGGATGATTTTATCATGAGTGCGGCCGAAGATTCCATCAACCGGGGTATCTGGTTTGGCACCACGCACGGGCTGGTCTTTTATGACAAAGGGCAAGAGCGGTTCCGCCGGGTGGATTTTCATGCCGAGGTGTCAGAGTTCAAGTCAATCGGTTCGTTGTGTGTCGATTACAAGGGACGCCTGTGGGTAGGTACTTCCGAGGGGCTGTTTGTGGTGGACTTGTTTTCTTTTGCACGTTCTCGTCGACATTTCAATTATATTTATTTGCGCTATAAACTTGATGATGCAAAGTCTACGCAAGTAGAACGAATCAACGTGGTCTTTCAGGACAGTCAGGGAAGAATCTGGCTGGGAGGAAAGGGTACGGGACTGTATCGCTTGGTTTCGGATGAAGGAAACCGTTTCCGGTTCAAACATTATGGCAAAGAAGAGGGCTTTGCGGAGAATTCGGTGTATGGATTGTCGGAAGATAGCAAGGGGAACCTGTGGATTGCGACGGACAACGGGCTGTCCCGTTTGCGGGTAGCGGAAGGCACGTTTGTCTCCTACGGCAAGTCCGACGGTCTCGTGGATAGTGATTATGATGTGAACACCTTGTATTTTTCGTTGAGACACAATCGTTTATATTGTGGGAAAGATCATGGCTTGTATGAGGTATCCCTTAAACGAATTCCCCCACATGCCAACGAACGTTCAATCGCTATTTCTTCATGCCGTATCAATGACGGAGAATGGGAGTATTGGACCCGGAAATGTGTAGACGGCCTGGAGGAGGGAGACAAACTGGAACTGGCTCTGACGACGCATGAATATGGCTACAATGAGACGGTCCGTATCCGTTACAGAGTGGAGGAAGACGGTGGAAAATGGACGGAACTTCCGGTACAGAATCCAGTGGTGGTACTGCCCTCGCTTCCGTCGAGAAACTGTCGGCTGGAAATACAGACCACTAATCAGGAGGGAGAATGGCAGCAGGAGATGCTGAGGCTGGACTTGCAGGTACGTCCGTATTATTATAAGTCGTGGTGGTTCTGGTCGCTGATTCTTCTGGCCGCAGGTTCTCTTTCTGTTCCCTTTTATCGTTATAAGGTACGTCGGCTGAAACGCCGGCAGGTTGTTTTGGAACAGTTGGTGGCACAGCGTACACACGAACTGGAGGTACAGAATCACAGCCTGGAGGTCATGGCGCATCATGTGGAAGAAATGGCCGAGGAAAAAATCCGTTTCTTTACGCACATCACCCATGAGTTCCGTACGCCGGTCACGTTGATTCACGGCCCCATTGAGCAGGCTTTGTCGCTCACTTCCGATGAGGAGGTGAAAGAGCAGCTGCAAATCGCCGAACGGAATGTGGAGGATTTGCTTTCCTTGGTGAATGAACTGATGGATTTCCGGAAACTCGATACGGAAAAGGTGAAGTTGAATGTGCATCCGTTCGATTTGGTGGCCATGATAGAAGATTTGCTGTTGCCTTTCATTGCTTTTGTGAAAGACCGCCATATTACCTTGCAGACTTATTATCACTTGCAGGGACTTTCTGTCAGTGCCGACCCTCAGTATCTTCACCGGGTATTGACGAATCTTCTGGCCAATGCGGTGAAGTTTACGCCCGACGGCGGAACCATCCGCCTGTATGCGGCCCGACTGGTGGACGAGGAGGGGAAGGTACAGCTTTATCTGTCCGTGTCCGATACAGGGTGTGGTATTCCGGAAAAAGACCTTCCTCAGATTTTCGACAGTTTTTTCCAGGCACAAAACAAAGTGGTCTATCCGGTATTCGGCCAGAGTGGAACGGGCATCGGCTTGAACGTATGCAAGCGTATTGTTGCCCTTCACGGTGGGGTGATTTATGCTCGTAACAATCGTGCCGGAGGCTCTTCTTTCCGTATTCAGCTGCCTATGAAGGAAATGCCGGCAGATGAACTATCCGCTTCAGCAACGGAGGCTGCCGATAAAAATGCTTCTTCGGCTGAGGCTGTTTCGGCAGCACAGGCTACTGTATTGATTGTGGACGACAACCATGACATGCGTCGTTACATCCGTTCGCTTCTGAAAAAAGACTATAAGCTGCTGGAAGCCGAAAACGGAGTGAAGGCTTTGGAGGTGATAAAGAAACATTCCGTAGACTTGATTATCAGCGATCTGCTCATGCCGGAGATGGACGGACTGGAATTGTCGAAACGGGTGAAGGAGAATCTGGAAACCAGTCACATTCCTTTCCTGATTCTGACAGCTGTCCGTTCGGAAGAGAATGAAAAGATTTGTTACTCGGTAGGGGTGGATGAATATTTGTGCAAGCCTTTCGATGCGGAGGTGCTCAAGTATCGTATCCGTAACATTCTGGCTTTGCGTCGGGGGTATCGGGAAAGATTCTCCAAACCCGCTGCACTGGCAGATGTGAGTGAGCTGGGATTGATTGAAGAGTCCAGAGACAAGACATTCATGGATAAGGCGATGGAGCTGATGAAGCGGCATTATGCCGATTCCGAGTATGGATTGGATGCGTTTATCCGCGATATGGGATATAGCAAGACACTGGTAAACCAGAAAATGCAGAATCTGGCCGGGATGCCGATTGGGCAGTTCATGAAAAATTTCCGTTTGGATATGGGATATCAGTTGCTGGAACAGGGAAAAGGAGAGGCCAATGTATCGGAAGTAGCTTATGCGGTAGGTTTCAACGACCCTAAGTATTTCACGAAATGTTTCAAGCAGCGTTTCGGTTGCCTGCCAAGTTCGGTAGGACATTCCTGAATCTGAAAAGAAGAAGCCGGAACCCGCAAGGTATTGCGGAGTCCCGGCTTAAAAAAAGAAATTTAGAAATGTACCGTTTCACAACGGGTTTATGAGCACTAAGCTAGTGTCATTTTTGGGTGATTCTGGCTGTATTTTCCAGGTGTACGTTTTCTGCGGCATAGTCGGGTCGTGTGTCTCCCCAGTTTACCATGCAGTCTTCCATCTGAATGTCAGAAGCCGTGTGGATAAAGAATCCGTAGGTCTTGCCTTTCAGGAAACCTTCTCCGTCGCACGGGCGTTTGTCGTAGATTCCTCCTTCGAAAGTAGTCCGTTTGTGGAGGTTCACTTCTACCTGGTCGAAGTAAATCCGGTTGATTTTGTCGGGGGTATCGCCACCCACAAAGACTCCGTTTTCACTCGTACACTTGATGTTGTGGAAATAAATGCGGCTTACTTCCCCGCAGGCACCTTTCACGGCTCCTTTCGGGAAACGCCATCCCGCATCTTTGTGGTTGCCTACAGCACGTGGATAGGAGGTGACATAGATGGGTTCAGCCTTGCCCCACCATACGTCGGAGAAGAAGCGGCAATCGACAATCATATTCGAGAAAATCACGTTGGTCACCGTACCTTCGTCACGGTTCTGTATGCCGATTCCCCGGTTGCTGTCCTTGATGATGCAATTGTTGAACAGAACGTTGTTGATTTTGTCCATGTTTTCCGAACCGATTTTTACGGCGCAGGAACGTGAAGTCATGGTGCAGTTGGTCACGACCACATCTTCGCAGCTTCCATACTCCTCAAATTCTCTTCGGTTTTTCAGACAGATGCAGTCATCGCCCGATTCAATGAAACAGTTGGAGATGCGCACATCCTTTGAATGGTCTACATCGATGCCGTCACCGTTCCGGATTTTGAGGTTGTTGAGGATACTGATACCGTCAATCATGACGTTGCGGCAGCCTATCAGATGGACTGTCCAGTAGGCACTGTTGCAGATGTTCACATCGCGTATCACCAGCTTCTCGATATTGGTCAGGGTGAGTACATGCGGGCGCGGGTCAAAGTCTGTGACCGGTTTCAGCTCGTAGGAATCGTCCAGCTCCTTGCCCATGAAGGCCACTCCGTTGCCGTCGATGCTTCCCGTACCGGTGATGGACACGTTTTTCAGGTCTTTTCCGCTGATCCACATCATACCTTCTCCCCGGTTGGCACCAAAAGCGCTCTCGGTATAGATGCTTTCATCGGGATTCGCCAGCAGCCGGGAATTGGGGGCCAGCTGTAATTCCACGTAAGAAGCCAGTTTGAACGGTCCGCAAAGGAAGGTATGTCCTGAAGGTACGAGAACCGTACCACCTCCGGCTTCCGAGCAGGCGTTGATAGCTTTTTGGATGGCTGAGGCATCGTCCGTTTCCCCGTCACCGGTAGCCCCGTAGTCCATAATGTTGTAAATCCCCGTTTGCTGCGAGTGACATGCTCCGAGAAGGAAGATGCTGAGTAGTGCAAGTAGAATATTTTTTGTTTTCATAATGTATATGGGATTTATGTTCTTATTCAGAATTTTTCAATCAGTGAAGGGGGACAGTCTTCCGGAGCACTTCCCCATGTCTTATCGGGCGTATTTCCCATGACAAATACCATCTTGCCTCCTTCCATAATATCTTTATGCGTAATGTAGTTTCGGGTATAAGGCTTTCCGTTCAAGGTTACTTGTTGTATGTAAATGTTCTCCTTGGAGGCCTTTTCAGCTTGTAGGGTAAAAGTCTTGCCGTTTTCCAAGTGCAGCGTCGCCTTGGAGAAAGACGGACTGGCCAGCGCATAATAGGGGGAGCCCGGGCAAACCGGATAGAAACCTAAAGAGGCAAAAATATACCAGGCCGACATTTGTCCCGCATCGTCGTTGCCCGACAAGCCTCCGGGGGCATTCAGGTATTCCGTTTCCATGATGTGACGTACGGTCTGCTGGGTCTTCCATGGTTCGCCTGCATAGTTAAACATGAAAGCTACCTGATGGCAAGGTTCGTTGCCGTGCCAGTATCTTTGTGCGCTGAACATGGAGTCCAGTTTCTCCACATAATGCGGTTGTCCGCCCATACATTCCATGAGTCCATACGGGTCCTGTGGCGCGTACCAGGTATAATGGCAGGGTGCCCCTTCGGTGATGAACTTGGCAAACTGGAAGGCGTTTGCCTCTTTCAGGAAAGTGCCGTCGGCATGCCGTCCCTGTGCATATCCTGTAGCAGGGTCGATGACGTTACGGTAGTTCAGGGCACGGGCAGCCAATAATTTGTAATCTTCTTCTTTCTGAAGCAGTTTGGCTACTTGGGAAAGAACAAAATCATCGTAGGCATATTCCAAGGTACGCGACACCTGCTCTTTGGTGTGGAAGGCATCGGGTACACTGTCCTCCAGTGGGATGTAGCCGTATTCCAGGTATGACTGTAAGGCCCGGCGTCCCATCCCGTTCCGGTAGTCTGCTTCCTGGACGGGCGATTCAAAAGCATTCTGCCGCATGGCCTTATAGGCCGTTTCGATGTCAAAGTTGCGGATACCTTTCACGTAGGCATCCCCTATGGCTGCTATGCAATGGTCGCCAATCATGGCTGCCGTATAGCTGTTCCAGCACGGGAAGATGGGCAACCAGCCACCCTGCTCGTATTTGTGGACGAGCGACTGCATCATCTGGCCTCCTCGCGTGGGGTATAATAGGTTGATGAGCGGATGCAAGGCACGGTAGGTATCCCACATGCTGAAATCATCATAATAAGTTTCGTTTTGGGCCAGCTGGAGAATGGAATCTTTCTGTGCAAAAGCCGGGTATCTTCCATCCACGTCGTTGAATGTGCGGGGAAGGAAAGAAGCCCGATAGAAGGCTCCGTAGAATTTCTCTTTGGCTTCCTGGTCAGGTGTTTCCACTTTGATGGCCGAGAGATGCTTCTCCCAGATTGCGGTAAGCTCCTTTCGGGTCTGGTCGAAATTCCAGTGTGGAATTTCCTGTTGCAGATTTTGTTCGGCTCCTTTTCTATCGGTGAAGGAAGAAGCCGCTTTGACCAATATTTGTTCATGGCTTTTTACGTGAAAGCCTATATAGATTCCGATATTTTTTTCATGACCGATTTTGGTCTGTCCAGGGAACAGACTGTCTTCCCGGAAAGTTCCAAAGTCGCAGGGATCTTTCTGGTAGTCTATAATAAAATGTCCGCTGTATCCGGCTGGTTCTCCCCAGCCTTGATAAATGCGATGTACGGGATTGTAGCCGTAAATACGTTTCTGAAGGGTATCAATTTCGATATATCCTTCTCCTTCGTCACTGTTAGGATTGACGATGAGATAAGCCTTTCCTTCCTTTTGGTAGGAAAAACGGAAAATGGCCGACCGTGAACGGCCTGTCATTTCAGCCTGAAGATGTTCGTCAGGCAAAGTTACAGCATAATAAGATGGAGTAGCAGTTTCCTGCTCGTGTGAGAATCGGGTGGCTCTTTTTTCCGGCAGGCATCGTAAAGTGTCGAACGAAGCCGTTAGTGTCATGGAGCCATAGTCTTGGGTGCATCCTCCCACAATCCAATGAGAATTGCGGAATCCTTGAAACAAGGAATCACGATAATAATATGGTGCGATGCATTTCAGTTCAGTGTCTTGTGTCTGTGGGGTCCAGAAATTCATGCCGTTGGGTTCCAGTACGGCAGGTAAGGTTTGTCCGTATTCTTCGGTGTGCTTGCCAAACATACCGGCAGTATGAGTCGTGCTGGCGGCAGTACCTATCCTTGTGTCAATGTACGACAACAAGTTTTCGGAAGTATGACCGTTAGCGCACGAAACAATGAATGGAGCAACCGCTCCATAAATCAGGGATTTGAGTAATGTAGTAAAATGTGTCTTCATGAATCTTAAATCTACGTGATTGCTATTTTTCTGCAAAAATAAGCATAGCAATTATATGATTTGTATGGGTTTAAGACTATTCAACTCATTATCTATATATTTTGTTATAGAATTTACCTTTGAAAACTGAATGATAAAATGAATGGAAAATATCGGTGAGGGAAGGCCCTCACCGATATTTTATAAAGTGATCAATAACCCGGGTTCTGTTTCCAGTTGGTATTGTTGTTCAACGCATCGATGCTCAACGGCCACAAGCGGTATTGAGGATTCCTTGCATTCGGGTTAAACTGATCCTTGAAGCCCCAAGGCTCTTCAAATTTTCCGAAACGAATCAGGTCGTTACGACGCCAGTGCTCGTCGAGGAATTCACGTCCACGTTCATCCAGGATTTCCTGCAGGCTCGGGTCGTGGTCCAGCAGCGGAGCGTTCACGTACGCACGGATCTGGTTGAACAGGCTCATCGGAGTATCCCCGTTGGTAGCTGTTCCACCACGTACGATGGCCTCACACTTCATCAGGATGATATCGGCATAACGGAAGATGGGCACGTCATTATCCTGGTTACGGCTGAAGTTGTTATAGTCGTTGATGTCCGGGAAGAACTTGATGGAACGGTAGCCCTGTGTCCAGCCCTTCAGGTCCGCACCGCAGTTCAGGTCGGCGTTAGGCACGACGGGAGGATTGGCTGTCAGGTCTTCCTTCAAGGTGATGGCCTTGGTGAAAGTCACGTTCTCACCGCCATACGTGTTGCGGATGTTGGTCGGGTCACCGGTGGCATTGTCATACTGGTACACGTCGAAGGAAGGCAGGCCGATGTTCTCACCGGTACTACCGGCAATCACGTCGTTACGACGGTCGCCCGGCAGGCAGAAGAGTTCGACGAATTCCGGAGTCAGTGCCATGTTGCCACCCACGGAGTTGCTCATCTCGATACTGTAGAAACCGTTGCTGTTCTGACCGCGGCGCCATGTACGGAAACGGGCGAAGGTCATGCCCTGCACTGTTTCGGCATCATACGGCATGGCGTAGATGAAGTCCTTGATCTGTGAGCCGTTGGTATACATGAACTTGGTCTTGTAGTCGTCGCTCAGGTCAAAATGGCCGGAAGCGATGACACGGTCGCAGGCTTTAATACACTCATTCAGTTTCTCATTCTTGTCATTGGCGTTCCAGCTTGAACTGGTCACGTCCTTGGTATAGACGTTCCAGTTGATGTACAGCTTGGCCAGCAGGGCATCCACCATCCAGCGGGTCGGCTTGCCATAAGTGGAGGCATCCACGTTCTCGTAGCAGTTGTCGCGTACGGCAAGCAGTTCCGATTCAATCCACTTGGCCACGTCGGCACGCGGGGAACGGTCAATCTTTTCGTCGTCGGCCAGCAGGTGGTCGATGATAGGAGTATCACCCCAGTGGTCCATAATCATGAATGTATAGAAAGCTCGTACAGCACGTACTGGTGCCAAATCCTCATCAGTTGCAACTCCGGCATCTTTCAGGTCGAACAGGACACGGTTACAGTTGGTGATGGCACTCTGCAGCTCATCGAACACGTTCAGCTGGTTCTTTGAGTTGGTCGGGTCGATCATGTGCAGTGAGAAGTTTGCCATATCACGGCCGTTCAGGTAGTCACCGTCGAAGCTGACGGCTGTATACTCATCCGAGTTGCAGGACACGCCCTCGTCGAAACGGCGGCCGATGGCGTTGCGGAATCCATAGAAAGCGTTGCTCATCTGGGCCTCTATGGCGATTTCCGAATTGGGCATCTCGGTGTATTGGGATTCAATATTAACGTCCAGATCGGTACAACCGAATGCGGTAAGTGCCAGGAAGGCACCAGTCAATATATTTCTTGTTTTCATATCTTAAAATCTCCTGTGTTAAGGGTTAGAAATTCACGTTTACGCCCACCATGAAGGTACGTGTACGCGGGTAAGTGGTATTACGCCAGTCCATACCCGGTTCCAGGCCGCCCAGACTGATTTCAGGGTCTACACCTTTATAACCGGTGATGGTGAATACGTTGTTGCAAGTGGCATACAGGCGCAGGTTGTTGACCCAGTTGCCCAGTTTGCCGAAGTTATAGCCTAAGGTCAAGGTAGACAGACGGAGGTAGGAACCGTTTTCCAGGTAGCGGTCAGACGGAGCCTGTGCACGTGAGTCGTGTGCGTTCTGTCCTTCAGCCACTTCTGCCAGCACGTTCTTACCGTTGCTTACCAGGCTCACGTTGTTGTAGTAGCAGCGGGTGGCGTTGAAGATCTTGTTACCGGCCACACCCTGGAAGAAGGCGGTCAGCGTCCAGTTCTTCCATGTGAAGTCGTTGTTCCATCCGTAAGTCAGTTTCGGCTGTGCTGATCCGTGAGGACGGCGGTCTTCGTCTGCCGGAGCGTCTGTAGTACCGATCAGGTTGCCGTCGGCATCGTAGTCGTTGAAGATGGAGCCTCCGTTTTCATCGTAGCCGGCCCATTCGTACAGGTAGAACTGTCCGAGCGGGGCACCTTCCATGATACGCTGTACCTGTGTGCTGGTGTAACCACCTACATCCGGATTGGCACGGTCGCTGTATTCTACAGAATATGTGTCGTTTGAAAGTTTCTCTACCACGTTCTTGTTGTGAGACAGGTTAAGCGTGGTGCTCCATGTGAAGTTGTGTGTCTTCACCGGAACGGCGTTGATGGTGATTTCCACACCTTTGTTGCTGATGTCACCTACGTTGGCAGTCATCCATCCGTAAGGATAACGGTTGGTGGAAACCGCATAGTCAAAAATCAGGTCGCTGGTACGCTTGTCATAATATTCGATGGTACCGGTCAGCCGGTTGTTCAGGAAGCCGAAGTCCACACCGATGTTGAACATGCCGGTGGTTTCCCATTTCAAATCCGGGTTTGAGTTACGGGTAGCACCCAGGATACGGTATTGTGAGGAAGTACCGTTGGCATCCACGTAAGTGAACCAGCCGGTAGAACCGTAGATAGGACGTGAATAGAAGGCATCGAATCCCAGTGAGTTACCGCTGACACCGTAGCCGACACGCAGCTTCAAGTCGTCGAACACGCTCTGGCTCTTCATGAACTCCTCTTCCGTGATACGCCATGCGGCAGATACAGAGGGGAAGGTACCCCAGCGGTTGTTGACACCGAATGCGGAAGAACCGTCACGACGTACAGTGGCCTGCAACAGGTATTTGCTGTTGAAACTGTAGTTGACACGTCCGTAGAAGGAAATCATACGCAGGGTGGACAGGTTGTTGCTGATCACATCGTTGATGGAGATGTTGTTGGCCACGCCCAGATTGTGATAAGTCAGGTCATCGTTGTAGAAGTTGTACACCTTCAAGCCGAAACCGTCGCTGTTGTCGGCCTGTTCCCAGGAGTAACCCAGCATGACGCCCACCTTGTGCGCATCGGCAAAGGTATGATTCCAGTTCAGATAGGTCTCCATCTGCTTGCGGGTGTTTTCCAGTGTGCTGCGGTCGGCCTGTCCGTTACGTGAAGCCACGCTCGGCAATTCAGTCTTGCTGCTGTTGTAGTTGCTGTAGATGTACTGCTGGTTCTGGTAAGACAGGTTCAGGTTCCAGTCCAGACCGTCGAGGATGTGGAGTGTGGCCTGTGCCGTTCCCTGCAGCAGCTTCTCTTTCGTGTCATAACGGTCTTCGCTGATCATGCGGACCGGGTTGAAGTTCTGTGAAATCTGTGTGTTGCCGTACCAGGAACCGTCCGCGTTTCTCACGGGAACCAGCGGGCTGTAGTAGTACATGGCATCCAATACGCTCTGGCCTTGTCCGCCGGTAGGACCTGTAGAGCTGTTACGTACGCTGGCATTGACGCTGAAGGCCAGTTCCAGGCGGTCGTTCAGAGCCTTTGTCTGTACGAAAGAACGGGCGTTGAGACGGTCCATGCTGGTGCCGCGTACCACACCCTGACGGTCCATGAAGTTGATGGAGGCGCTGTAGCTGGTCTTCTCGTTACCTCCGTTGATGGATACGTTGTGGTTGTGGCTGAAACCGGTGCGGAGCACCTCGTCCTGCCAGTTGGTATTGGCCGGGTTGTTGACGTCATAATACGGAGACAGGTCGATGTTGTTCTTGCTTGCAAAGTCCAGCAGCTGGTCTGCCGACATCATGTCGAGAGTGTTCATCGTCTTGTCCCATGCCACGTAGCCGCTGTAGCTTACGCTGGTATGTCCGTCCTTCTTTCCTTTCTTGGTTGTCACGATGATTACACCGTTGGCAGCCTTCGAACCGTAGATGGCGGTGGCAGAGGCATCGCGGAGCACATCGATGCTTTCGATGTCATCCGGGGCGATGAGTGACAGGCTGGCACCGGGCACACCGTCGATTACATAGTACGGCTCCATGGCTTCACCTGCACGCAGTGAGGAAGCACCACGCAAAGAGATGGAAGCCGAACCGTTCGGGTCACTGGTGTTGGCCACTGTCAGTCCCGGAACTTTACCTTGCAGCATCTGTGCAGGGCTGGTTACGACACCCACGTTCAGGTCTTCCGCCTTGACGGAAGTGATGGAGCTGGTCACATCCTTGCGCTGCATGCTACCGTAACCGATGACTACCACTTCATCCAAGGTTTCCGTATCTTCCAGAAGAGTTACGTTCATTCTGGCACCTTTCACCACATTTTCTTGTGCCACGAAACCAATATAAGAGAATACAAGTGTTTTACCCTTCTCTACTCGAAGAGAGTAATTACCATCCAAGTCGGTAACCGTACCGTTGGTGGTACCTTTTTCAATGACGTTTACGCCAATCAGTGGTTCGCCTGATTTGCTCTGTACACGTCCTGTAACTGTGAGTTGCGCGAATGCCCATGAGACATTCATCAGAAAAAGAGCCATAAATAAAACGAATGGCCTTAGTCTTGCATTTTTCAATTGTACTTTACACATAAACTTAGATTTTTAAAAGGTTAGTTTTTAAAATCATATCTTGATATATATTTTTTTCCGATGTAGGATGTAGCCCGTGATACACATGAGGGAGCAGAAAAGCAACGCATAGATGAGAGAGGCAAAATATGGATCCGTAAATACGACCAGAATGCTCTGATAAATTACTTTTCGGATACCCCATTCGGAAAAGGCGATGGCTACCACTTCACTAAGCACGTAGAGAAAGAGCGGATTCATGCCGAAAACCAGGAAGAAAGTCCAGCCTTTGTTCACTTCCTTTACGTCGATTACATACATGAGCAAGGCAAGCAGCAAGGAACCCCATCCACAGGTTACGAAGACGAAACTCGTAGACCAGACCCGTTTGTTGAGAGGCATCCAGATGGAAAGGATATAACCGGCTGCCAGCATCATCACTGCCACTGTGATGAGTTTGACAACCCGTTGGCTTACGGGAATCTTTTCCAATAACAGCTTGCCGCACAAAAAGCCGATGAGGGTGTGGGCTACTGCGGACAGGGTGGCCATCAGTCCTTCCGGATCGACCGGACTCTTCTTATAAAGATGGGCCTCTCCGAAAATGTCTCTGTCGACAACGGCCAGAATGTTGGTGTCATCGCAGGCATAGCCGTTTCCCACCAGCAGGAGAATGGAATAAACTACCAACAAACCACCCGCAATCCAAGGGAGATATTTGTGGCGGATGTAGATGACCATCAGTGATACAATTCCGTAGCACAAACCGATACGTTGCAGTACACCGGGGATGCGAAGTGTGTCTATCGGGAAAAATTCTCCTTTGCAGGCATAGCCGAACCATTCGATGCCGAGTCCGATGAGAATGATGAGGAAAGTCCGCCGGAAAATCTTTTTGACGACTTCGTGCGAGGGCCTGAAGTCGAATTTCCGAAGAGAAATGTAAGTGGAAATACCTACCATGAACAGGAAGAACGGGAAGACCAGGTCACACGGAGTCAGGCCGTTCCATACGGAGTGGCGCAACGGGGCATACGAAACGGAGCCTCCGGCATTGTTTACCAGAATCATGCCGCATACCGTAATGCCGCGTAATACATCGAGTGACAAGAGTCGTTTCATGGTGTTTTTCTGTTTTAAGGTTACTTCCCGATTCTTTATTTATTTTTAAATACCTTGTTGAAAACTTCTTTTGCTACAGTAATGCAATCTCCTTCTCCTTTTGCCGGATAGGGATTGTGAGCCAGTGTCCAAGGCTCTTCCATGGCATAATAGTCCAGTTCTACCATCGGTTTTCCGTCCAATACATCCTGAAGTGTCTGCCAATAGGCTGCCCAGCGTTTGTAGTAGAAATCCTTCAGTATCCCGTTCCATTCTTTGTGGGCATAGTCGCGGAGACCTCCGTCGTTGGCACATACACGGTCGCCCCAGGTGGTGATTTGTACGCGGGCGTTCCATTCGTACAGATCTTTTTCTTCCGGAGTGGTTCCGAGGTTGCGGGCCTGTTCAATCCAGCGTCCCACGCGGAACTCGCTTCGGGTAGCCAGCAGACGGTCCTGCGCCAGTAGAATGTGTAGGAATTCCTGAGAGTGGGCGGCAAAGCTTTTCTTGTCGAAGCTCTTGAAGTCGGCTACCGTCTGGTTGTAGACGATACGTCCTCTGTCGGACAAGGACTGGCGGACAATGTCTATCAGGTCGTATTCAAAGTTGTTGTTGCCTTTGTATTTGTCGGCCACTTCCAGCATCAGGCGGGCAGCGTCTTCCGTGGTAGTCGGGTCATAATAGTTTTCCATTTTTGACCAGCTGGAAGCCTGGAAGTTGTTCAGGCTCGGACGGCCGCAGAAGATGGATTCGTGAGTACCCTGCTGGTTGTTGCCGAACGGGCAGTTATAGATGCCGTTTGCCAGGATGTCCCATGCTTTGGCCACCGTTTCATCGTACGTGCCGTAGCGGGCCTTGATGTAGCCTTTCAGCCATTCTTCCTTGGTGAATTTCTCCGGACGCCAGGGAAGTTCGCACATCAGTTCGAACATCACCGGATTGTTTTCGCTGCCTTCCATGGTCAGGCCGATACCTTTGAGGTGGGTCGCCAACGGATTGTTTTTGGTAAGATAGAAATTGTTCAGCAGCTGGTCCATACGTCCGTGCAAGCCTATGTTGCCTCCGAAGTTTTCCAGCATACAGAACAGCCAGTCGTGCTGTTCATAACCTTTTTCACGTTTCCAGATGGAAGGGATACCCCACATCGGGCGGCATTCGCTGAACAAATCCAGAATCAGGATGTCGCCGTTGTTCAGGTTCTTGATCATTTCCGGACGCGGATTTTCTGTCCATCCCTGAATGACCCATGTGGCCTTCGGATTGACTGCCTTCATGGCGTGAAGCACGGCTTTTCCGGCAGCATCGAAATCTACGCTTCCTGCATCTTCAAGTTCATGGAACGGGTCCATGGAGTAGTAGTTGGCTTTGCCGAACAGTTTTTCCTGTTCCTTATAGTATAATGCGGCAATTTCCTTGAAGCGGGAGTCGGTGGGCAGCAAGAACGCCGGGCGGGTAAATCCGTTCCATAACTTCGGTTCTGTCACGTTCAGTCCCAGTTTTTGGTTGGCATCGTGGGGTACCATTCCGGAATAACCGGGGAATACCGGTTCGATGCCGTACTCACGCATTCGTTTCAGAATTTTTTTCTGCAAGGCTTCCTGCTGTGTATACCAGCTGTCCGGATTGGGACCGCCCCATCCTTCCAGGTTGTTCATGGCCCACCAGGCGAGGAAGGCCGGCCCTGCGATGAACTTGTTGATTTCTTCTTTCGTGTAACCTAATTTGGCCAGCATGTTCTTCCACACACATTCCTGACCTACGGCTGCCAGCGGAAGGTTGATGCCGTGCAATGCCATCCAGTCGATTTCCTTTTCCCAACGGTTCCAGTCCCAGAATGCCATGGTATAAGAGTAGGTGCAGTAGTTGAAATCGTATCTCAGTGAGAGGTTGGTTTCCTTACGGACCGGTGTGTCTACTTTCGGCAGACTTTCCGGCAGCTGGGCAGTCATCCCGTTCCAGGAAAGATGGATACCTGCGTAATATTTCAGGTACCAGTTGAGTCCGGTGGCAATGTTCACGTAATTGTTTCCCCGGATGACGACCTTGTTTCCTTTCTGGTCAAGCTCGAAAAAGTCGTTTCCGCCTTTCTGCAATTGTATGATAAACTTGTGGGATGCTCCCGGACAGATTCTTTCCAGAAGTCCGTCAACAGGATTGGCCCATAACAGGCTGAATGGAATACAAACACATGCTAAAATGAGAAGTAGAAATCGTCTGGTTTTCATAATATTCATTTTTAAGTGTTACAAAATTCATATTTTATACGTAATATAAGGGGGAAAATAGTCAAGAAAAGGGGGAAAATAGTGCATTATTAGGCTTGCTACTTGAAATTGATTTATGTCAAGACACTCTCTAAGGCAAATATCGTATTTTTGCAATGTTTTTAGAGAGTTAACACGTGGAACAGACAATTCAACAGACGAACATCCGGAAGGGCTTGACGAAGCTTGTGATTCCTATCTTCATTGAGACTTTATTGATTATGATGCTGGGGGCAGTAGACACCATCATGCTGAGCCAGTACTCCGACGAGAGTGTGGCAGCGGTAGGTGTGGTAAACCAGATTGTAATGTTTGCTTTCCTCATTTTCGAGGTCATCAATATCGGTACGTCGGTGCTGTGTTCGCAGTATCTGGGTGCCGGACTGAAGAACAAGATGGTGCAGGTGGTCGGGGTGTCTCTGTTGCTGAACCTGGTGGTAGGTATCCTGGTCAGTGCCATTCTGCATTATGGGGCTACCACCTTGCTGGGCTGGATGGGGCTGCGTCCGGAACTGTTGAAGTACGGTATCGGTTACATGGAGATTGTGGGAGCCTTTGCCTTCTTTCAGGCTATTTCGCTGACCATTTCCGCTTCGCTCCGTAGTGCGAACAAGGCCATCTATCCCATGCTGGTCACCGTGCTGGTCAATGTGATGAACATCATCGGAAACTATTCCCTGATTTTCGGTAAGTTCGGTCTGCCTGCCATGGGAGCTGAAGGAGCGGCTATTTCTACCTCCATTGCCCGAGGCGTCAGCATGATTGTGTTGTTTGTCATCCTGTTCAGAAAACATATTCCTTCTTTCCCGCTGGCCCTGTTCCGTCCTTTCCCGTGGAAAGAGTTGAAAAATCTGTTGAAAGTAGGATTGCCTTCGGCAGGCGAGAATATGTCGTACAGTTTCTCGCAGGTGGTGATTACTTATCTGATTAATATCCTGGGAAACGATTCGCTGGCTACCCGTACCTATACGGTGAATACCACCATGTTCGTCTACTTGTTTGCCATCGCCATGGCACAGGGTGGAGCCATCAGTATCGGGCATCTGGTGGGACAGAAGAAGATTCGCGCGGCCTATCTGCTGGGAAAATACGTGATGCGCCTGTCCATTCTGGTGTCGTTGGGGCTTTCGTGCATCTGGGCTATCTTCGGCCATACCATTTTCAGCCTGCTCACCGATAACGAGCACATCATCCGCCTGGGTGTGACCATCCTGATTGTCGATGTCATTGTGGAGATAGGACGTGCCGTGAACATTTATGCCACGAATGCTCTGCGTTCGGCGGGCGACGTGAATTTCCCTTTCTATGTGGGACTGGTCGTGCAATGGACGGTTTCCGTGGGCTTGAGCTATCTGTTCGGTATCCATTGGGGATGGGGACTGGTAGGTATGTGGTGTGCCTTCCTGCTCGACGAGAATATCCGTGCCCTTATCTTTGTGAAACGTTGGAACAGTCTGAAGTGGGCCAAGAAGGGGTTTGTGAGATAAAAAAGGTCTGCACCGGGCGTCACATCAGGTAGAGATAGAAAAGGATGATGCAGATGATGTCGATGGTCAGTGCGATGACCGACCAGCGTAGGAACCGCTTGTTCTTTTTGACAGCCCCGTACACAATGCCCAGGATAGCGGAAAGGAAGACGCCTGCCACGATTCCGAACAAGCCTTGTATGGCCACACCCAGCAATACCAGGATGCCCATGGTGATAAGAATGTTGTTTTTCATGTCGATTCAGGTTAGGTGAGGAAAACAGGGAGCACGAAGCCCCCTGTAGAATTCGTTTATAAACTGGCCTTGATGGCACGAATGATGGCCGATGTGAAGCCGTCGTGTTCCAGTGAGTTGATGCCTTTGATGGTGATTCCCCCCGGAGTGGTTACCTTTTCTATTTCGGTAGCCGGATGTGCATGCTCGTTGTTCAGCAGCAGTTGGGCGGCTCCCTCCAGTGTCTGTGCCAGCATGGTCTGCGCGTCGTGGGGCTTGATGCCCAGTTCCACTCCTGCCTGCATGGCGGCTTGCACGTATTTCAGCACGTAGGCAATGCCACAGGAAGTCAGTGAGGTGGCAGCCGCAAACAGCTTTTCGTCAATCAGCATGGAACGCCCCATCTCGTTGAACAAGGCAGTCATGCCTGCCACCTGTTCTTCCGAAGCATTGCGTGCGGCAATCAGGGTCATGCTGGCTCCTTCCGAGATGGCTGTGTTCGGGATGACGCGGAAAATCGGCATTTCCGGGTCCACGAAGTGGGCCAGGTCTTCAATCGTCAGTCCGGCAGCTACGGACACCAGTGCCTGGGGTTGCCGCAGTCTCAAGGGTTTCAGCACTTCTTCCACCTTCCAGGGTTTTACTGCGATAATGACGATGTCGGCATCTTCTGCCGCTTCCTTGTTGGAATGAGTTACGTGGATGGCGGGAAATTCCGCTTTCAGCGCTTCCAGTTTTCCGGCACTGGGATTGGATACCGCTATCTGTTGTGCCTGAATATAATGTCCGTTGGCCAGACCACGGGCAATGGCACCTCCCATGTTTCCGGCTCCGATGATTGCTACTTTCATATTTTTCAAGTTTGAGTTCTATATCCGCAAAGTTATAATTAAAAATGGGAGTCTGGCTATATAATGGAATTTATTTTGGCTGTTTGGGGGAAGTAACGTCGCCATTTTGTGAAACATACGGTCATTTCTACGTGATTTCCCGTTGGTTTTTTATGTTTTCCTTGAGGAAAACGTACGTTTCCCTTGGCCGAAACGTATGTTTCCGTACCGGGAAATGTATGTCTTCGCTTCGGGAAACGTAGAAAATGCAGGAAGAAATAGAGAATTGGAAGGGGGTGTCTGGAAAATGTCATTCGGTGAGACTTGATTCACAGTCGGGGAGGCGTAGTCATTTCTTTGCCCGGTAGGGAAAACTTTAGTGAAAAGTATGGTCATTATCTCATGAGAAGCTTTAACTTTGTCAGGCTATCCCGAAAGCGGGCGCTTGCTTTTGCGGATACATATCGAGATTGAGAACCTGAATGAATCTATCATGAAAACGAAGAAATGGATGGTAAGTGCTTGCCTGTTGCTGATGCAGGCAGGTGCATGGGGCAAGGTTGTGTTGCCCGACATTGTGAGTGACAATATGGTGCTGCAGCAGCAGACCGAGGCTTGTTTGTGGGGAAAGGCGGATGCCAATGCCGAAGTGAGCGTCCGTCCGTCGTGGAACCGGGAGGTATATAAGGTGACCGCGGATGCGGAAGGGAAATGGGTGGTTAAAATCCAGACACCGACGGCCAGTTACCAGACTTATACGATTTCTATTTCCGATGGAGAGGAAGTGAAACTGAACAATGTGCTGGTGGGGGAAGTGTGGTTTTGCTCGGGACAGTCGAACATGGAGATGCCTCTCCGGGGGTTCTGGAACTGCCCGATAGCCGGAGCCAATGAAACCATTGCTACTGCCTCGAAGTGGAAAGGTATCCGGGTAGCCACCGTGGAAAAGAACGGACAATTGCAACCCGTTGATGCGTGTAAGGGCAGCTGGAAGGTGAGCAGTCCGGAAAATGCGCCTGCCTTCAGTGCCACGGCTTTTAATTTTGCCATGATGATGAACCAGGTGCTGGATATTCCGGTGGGCATTATCAATTGCAGTTGGGGCGGGTCGACAGTAGAAGGCTGGTTGCCCCGTGAAATCGTGTCGCAGTATCCCGATATTGATTTGAAGAAGGATATCCGTAAGGAAGACGGACACGACTGGTGGCATTACCTGAGTCCGACGTTGATGTATAACGGTATGCTCAAGCCGTTGCAGAATTATACGATTAAAGGTTTCCTGTGGTATCAGGGCGAATCGAATGTCGGAAAGCACAAGACGTATGGGGAGCGATTGAAAACCATGGTGGAACTCTGGCGCAAGGAATGGGGGCTGGGAGAGCTTCCGTTCTATTATGTGGAGATTGCTCCGTTCAATTCTACGGAGACGACAGATTGTGCCTTGTTGCGTGAAGCACAGTTCAAGGCACAGGCGCTCATCCCGAACAGTGGCATGATTTCAACCAACGATTTGGTGGAACCTTATGAGATGAAGAACATTCATCCGAAAAACAAGACGGATGTCGGAAAGCGTCTGGCTTATATGGCGCTGAACAAGACGTATCATGTGCCGGGAATTGAGGCATACGGACCGGTTTATAAGTCGATGGAAGTGAAAGACGGGGCGGTGATTCTCTCGTTTGAGCATGCGGGGGAGGGCTTCAACCGCTTGTCGGGGATGGAAGGTTTTGAAGTGGCCGGAAGCGACAAGGTGTTCTATCCGGCCAAAGCGGAAGTTTTCAACAACCTGCAGATAAAGGTGACCTGCGACAAAGTGGCACAGCCCGTAGCCGTGCGTTATTGTTTCCGTGACTTCCAGCCGGGTAACGTGGCCAATCTGCGTGAGCTTCCTTTGTATCCGTTCCGTACGGATGATTGGGAATAATTTGAAGGGAGTTAAAACAAAAATCTCCCTATTCGTGCGGTTTCGGCAGAATAAGGAGATTTTTTTGTTTCTTATTTCATGACGTGTTGCAGACGGGTCAGGAAGTCATCGGCTTCCTGCATGCTCAGACAGAGCGGAGGAAGCAGACGGATGACGTTCGTGCCGCTGACTCCGGTAAATACCTTCTGTTCGAACAGCAATTGCTTGCGGAGTTCCTTAATAGGTTCTTCAAATTCCAGTCCAATCATCAGGCCACGTCCGCGTACTTCCTTGATGCCTTTGAACTTTTTCAGTTCTTCCAGCAGGTGGGCACCGACTTTGGCTGCATTCTCTACCAGATTCTCTTCCTTCATCACATCGAGTACGGCGATGGCGGCTGCACAAGCCAAGTGGTTGCCTCCGAAGGTGGTTCCCAGCTGTCCGTACACCGGGGTAAATTTAGGACTGATTAATACGGCGGCCATCGGGAAACCGTTGCCGATACCTTTGGCTACGGTAATCATGTCCGGGCGGATGCCGTTGTACTGGTGGGCGAAGAATTTACCGCTTCGTCCGTAACCGGATTGGATTTCATCGAGAATCATCACGGTATTGGTCTCGTCGCAGGCCTGGCGCATGGCTTTCATGAAATCGGTGTCGGGTACCTGGATACCACCTACGCCCTGGATTCCTTCAATAATCACGGCACAGACGTCACCTTTGGCCAGTTCGGCTTTCAAAGCTTCGGTATCGTTCAGCGGAAGGTAGGTGACATGACCGTTGTCATTGATAGGAGCAATGATTTTCGGGTTGTTGGTCACTTCTACCGCCAATGAAGTACGTCCGTGGAACGCTTTGGCAAAAGAAACGACGCGGGTACGTCCGTTGTAGAAAGAAGCCAGTTTCAAGGCATTTTCGTTGGCTTCTGCGCCGGAGTTAATCAGGAAAAGCTGGTAATCGTCGTAGCCGCTGATGGCTCCCAGACGGTCGGCTACTTCCTGCTGCAGTTTGTTGATGACAGAATTGGAATAGAATCCCAATGTGGCTACTTGTTTGCTGATGACTTCCACGTAGTGGGGATGTGCGTGACCGATGGAGATTACAGCATGGCCTCCGTAGAGGTCGAGGTATTCCTGGCCTTTGTCGTCCCATACATGACAGCCTTTTCCTTTGACGATGTTGACATCGAAGAGGGGATATACATCGAATAGTTTCATACTCATATTAAGATTAAAAATGAATAATTAAAAGACGGAATCAACGGATTCTGTTTGGGCATTCATTTTTAATTATTCATTATTTATTATTCATTGATTTAGAATGCACTCGGTTTCAGTTTCAGTCCCACGGTTTCTTCCAGGTTGAACATCAGGTTCATGTTGTGTACTGCCTGACCGCTGGCTCCTTTCAGCAAGTTGTCGATGCAGGAAACGATGAGCAGCTTGTCACCGTGTTTCTCCAGGTGAATCAGGCATTTGTTGGTGTTGACTACCTGCTTCAGGTCGATGTTCTTGTCCACGATGTGGGTGAAAGAATCTTCTGCATAGTACTCTTCGTACATTTTCACGATTTCTTCCAGTTCCACTTTCGTTTTCACCACGATGGTGGCGAAGATGCCGCGCGGGAAATCACCTCTATAAGGGATGAAGTCGATTTCAGAATGGAAGCTGTTCTGCAACTGTTTCAGCGACTGTTTGATTTCCGGTACGTGCTGGTGTGCAAACGGTTTGTAGATGCTGAGGTTGTTGTTGCGCCAGCTGAAGTGGCTGGTGGCTCCCGGTTTGACACCGGCTCCGGTACTTCCCGTAATGGCGTTGACCATGATGTCGTCGTTCAGCATCAGGTGTTTGGCCAGCGGCAGCAGTCCGAGCTGGATGCAAGTGGCAAAACAGCCCGGATTGGCCACGTGCTTGCTTTGGCAGATAGTCCGGCGGTTCAGTTCCGGCAGACCGTATACGAAGTCGTGGTCGTCCGACTTGATGCGGTAGTCCATGGAGAGGTCGATAATCTTCAAGTTCTCGGGCACGTTGTGGCTTTCCATGAACTTCTTTGTATCTCCGTGTGCCGTACAGAAGAACAGCACATCGATGGTGTCGAGCGGAAGTTCATCGGTGAATACCAGGTCGGTTTCCCCATACAGTCCTTCGTGTACATCGGTAATCTTGTTGCCGGCATTGCTGGAACTGTTGATGAATTTGATTTCTACATCCGGGTGGTTGATGAGCAGGCGAATCAGTTCGCCTGCCGTATATCCTGCGCCTCCTATAATTCCTACTTTAATCATATATTGGCCTCGTCTTTATGGTTTGCATAATACGCACGAAGCGGAGTGGAAAGCACTTTGATGAAACCTTTGGCATCTTCAGCCGTCCATCCTTTCTGCATTTCACCATATTCACCGAATTTGTTCTTAACCAAGTCGTCTTTAGAGTCTACGCCCACGGTAGAGAAGCAGTACGGACGAAGTTCCAGAATGGCAGTTCCGTTCACGTTACGCTGTGATTCCTGCAGCATGGCTTCGATATCGCGCATCACAGGTTCCAGGTACTGGCTTTCATGCAGGAACATGCCATACCAGTTGGCCACCTGGTCTTTCCAGTACTGCTGCCATTTGCTCAGGGTATATTTTTCCAGGAATTTGTGGGCGCCGATAATCAGCATCGGAGCGGCAGCTTCGAAGCCCACACGTCCCTTGATACCGATGATGGTGTCGCCTACGTGCATGTCACGTCCGATACCGTAAGCCGCACCGATTTCTTCCACTTTCTGGATGGCTTTAATCTTATCTTCAAAAACTTCTCCATTGACGGCATACAGCTCACCTTTCTTGAATTCCAGTTTCAGCTGTTCGCTGCCTGTTTTGGTCACCTGTTTCAGGTAAGCGCTTTCCGGCAATCCCTGTGTAGAGTCCAGAATCTCGCCGCCACAGATGGAAGTTCCCCAAATACCTACGTTGTAGGAGTATTTCAGTTTGGTGAAGTCGGCTTCAAATCCGTGTTCTTTCAGGTAGTTGATTTCATAGTCACGGCTCAAAGCCATGTCGCGGGTCAGAGTGATGATTTCCACTCCCGGAGCCATTACCAGGAAGGTCATGTCGAAACGAACCTGGTCGTTTCCGGCACCTGTAGAACCGTGTGCAATGGCGTGTGCACCGATTTCATTGGCATAGCGGGCAATGGCCAGTGCCTGGAAGATACGTTCAGAACTTACAGAGATAGGGTAGGTTCCGTTGCGGAGCACATTACCGAATACCATGTATTTCAGACTCTTTTCGTAGTATTCCTGTGTGACGTCCAGTGTGACATATTTTACGGCGCCCAGCTTGTATGCGTTTTCTTCGTTCTTCTTCAGCTGTTCGGGACTGAATCCGCCGGTGTTGGCACATGCCGCATATACTTCATATCCTTTTTCCTTTGCCAGGTACATCACGGTAAAGGATGTATCCAATCCGCCGCTGAAAGCAACGACAACTTTTTTCTTTTCTTCCATGGTGCTTATCTTTATTTGGGAGAAGTCTTCCAGACTGGTGTTCAGGAGAAGAAGGCTTCGTCTTCAGTTATTTTTGTATTTTAGAAATTGTTTACTTTGTCATCTGTGTGCAGGGCCGGGTCGTAGAGCATGGCGGTGCAAATACAGAACTTACGCTTCTTGGCCATCAGGATTTCATGGTTGATGCAGCCTTCGCATCCTTTCCAGAACGATTCATCGTCTGTCAGTTCATTGAAGGTGACCGGTACATATCCCAGTTCCGTATTCATTTTCATGACGGCAGCTCCTGAAGTCAGGCTGAAAATCTTGGCTTTCGGCCATCGCAGGCGGGCCAGTGTAAACGAAGCGTGTTTGATACGTTTGGCCAGTCCCAGACCTCTGTATTTCGGATGGACAATCAGTCCGGAGGTAGCCACATATTGTTTGTTACCCCATGATTCGATGTAAGTAAATCCGGCAAAGTCGTCGCCGCACAAGGCGATGATGGCTTTCCCTTCCTTCATCTTGGTAGCCACATATTCATGTGTACGTTCGGCAATTCCCGTACCGCGGACTTTGGCTGCTTCTCTAATCGTGTCCAATATTGTGTCAACATAAACCTCGTGTGAGGCGTCGGCTACCATTACATCAATTTGTTTAGTAGGTTCCATTCTTGTTCTTATTCGGTTATTATAGTTGGTTTATATTCGGGATGATAGTAGAAAGAGCATGCTTGACTTCCGTACGGCTGCAGTTTTCGCGAATCACGAGCATGATGGTGTCGTCGCCGGCAATGGTACCGATGATTTCATGAAAGTTGTGCATGTCAATGTCGTAAGCCAGACTGCTGGCATAACCGGGGCGAGTCTTGATTACGGCGATGTTGTTGGAGAACTCGATAGAGATGAAGCCATTGTGGCGCAGCATTTCACTGGCCTTCTGCGGTTCGGTCATGCGTTTGTACATCGTGTTGTTGGGAAGTACATACACATAGTTTCCGTTCATGCTGGCGGCTTTGGCCACCTTCAGCTGTTTTAAGTCGCGTGACAAAGTGGCTTGTGTCAATTGGAATCCTTCTTTCGTCAACTCTTGCAAGAGTTCGTCCTGACTTCCAATCTCCTTGCTGGAGATGATCATTTTAATGGAATCAAGTCTGCTATTCTTGTTCTTCATTGTATAATTATTCTTTTACGGCTGCAAAAATACGGATATATTTTGAATATCATGCATAAATTCTTATTTTTTTATGCGATTTTTCTGAAAAATGCATGAATATAATGAATAAATAACCACAATGGATTTTGTTTTGTATCTTTGTGCAGTTTATAGAAAAGAAGACAATAATGAATACTGCAATTTTGCCAAAAGAGAAAGACCCGATGGGGGCTGCCATATACGAGTATTTCAAGACCGGAAAAGCCGGAAAATTGAGGGTATTTTCTTCCCAGTTCGAAGAAGATGAGATTCCGGTGAAGGAATTGTTCCGCACGTATGACCACATGCCTCTGCTGGAGCAGACGGCTTTGGAACTGGCGGAAGGAAAGATTCTGGATGTAGGTGCAGGCAGCGGATGTCATTCGCTGGCTTTGCAGGAAATGGGAAAGAAGCCGGTGGCCATCGATATTTCGCCGCTTTCGGTGGAGGTGATGCAGGCCCGCGGAGTGGATGCACGGCTGGTGAATTTGTTCGACCCGCATTTTGTGGAGCGTTTTGATACCATCCTGATGCTGATGAACGGTTCGGGCATCATTGGACGGGTGGAAAATTTCGGGACTTTCTTCCAGCGGATAAAGCTGCTGCTGAATCCCGGAGGTTCCATCCTGATGGATTCCAGTGACCTGAGATACCTGTTTGAGGAAGAGGACGGGAGTTTCGTGGTGGATTTGGCGGCCGATTATTACGGACAGCTGGACTTCCGGATGCAGTACAAACAAATAAAAGGGGAAGCATTCGACTGGCTGTATGTGGATTTCAATACATTGCGTCTGTATGCTTCCCAATATGGCTTCAAGGCCGAGCTTGTGAAGGAAGGCAGTCATTACGACTACCTGGCCCGACTTACCTTGTAGCTCTTCGTTTCTTTTTCCACCAGAGGTAATACCCACTAAGTGGAAGTACACCTCCTATAAAGGCGGCCAGAAAGTAGAGTACCTTGGTGTAGGTTCCACCCCAGCTTCCGGTGTGGAAGGCATAGAACCAGCCCTTCAGTTTTTGCGAACGGGGTGTTTCCGCAGAGGAGATGACCCGTGTAGGTTCCCCGTTTGCCGGGTTGAATTCTACGGTATCCGTACGCCGCAGGTAGTTGCCTTGGTTCACCTGTATCTTGTTTTTTTCGATACGTAGGGAGGCATAATCGGAATACTGGGTCTGTACGTGCTGGAACGCTTTATCCCATGCCGTATAGTCTGTTTTTGTTTTCGTCTTTCCTTTTGTATGGGCGCCGTGGGGGACTGGCTGGGAAGAAGAGGTGCTTGCGTGGGCAGACGAGGAGGGGGTTCCTCCGAAAAGCCCGTAGGCAAACGAGCGGTACCATCCGAACGACCAGGTGAGACCGGTAAGGGCCATGACCAGCAGGAAAAGGGTGGAGTAGAACCCCAGGGCTACGTGACTGTCGTACCAGAAACGGCGCCAGCCTTTGGTGCAGGACACTTGCAGTCGGTTGCGCAGGGCCTTCCGGCTACGTGGCCACCAGATAACGAGCCCGCTTACCAGAATCACAACCATCAGTAAGGTGGAGATGCCGACAATCATTTTTCCGACAGAAGAAGCCCCTTTTTGAGGAGGAGGGTTCAACAGCCAGCGGTGCAGTTTCCGCATGGTCTGGAAGAACGGATAGCTTTTGGTCCATCCGTTCACTTCTCCGGTATAGGGATTCACACTTAGGTTTTTCTTTCCGGCATTTTGGAAGGTGACCATGATGGGTTCGTCGGCTGTACCCCCGTATTGGAGGGCGCTCAGCCTCAACGAATCGGCGACCTGTGTTTTCAGACAGGCTACCAGCTCCGACGGAGTCAGGAGGGCGGCACCTTTTTCGGGAATGCTCACCTTATATATATGGGGATTCAACCACTGGGTGATTTCCTTCTCGAAGACCAGTGTGGCCCCCGAGAAACAGATGACCGAAAGAATGATTCCCAATGGGATGGAAATCCAGCGGTGTATTTTTCCAAATAATTTTCTCATTTTTTTATGTTATTGCGCGGTTAATGCGATTTTGCCTACCGTGGTGATTTCGTCAGCTTCTACTTCCAGCCCTTTTACGGCTTCTCCTGTTTCCGGGTTGATTTTATAGAATGTAGGAGTGGCACCTTCTTCAGTGGTTAGTACTGGGATGTAAAAATACTTATTTTCCAGATAAGGCGAATTGCCGAAAGAAGAAATCAGGCTCTTGTCGGGCAGTCCTGTGATAGAAATCAGTTTCTTTTCGCTGGCCTTGAAGAGGACCAGTTCATTTTTGGGTGCACTGGTACCTAATGTAGCTACTTCTTCTATACTGCATCCGTAGTTGTTGAGCAGGAAATAGTCGCCACCCACATGCCAGCAGCGGAACAGCGGGTGTCCGCTGGCACCTTCCATGGTTTCCAGGTTGCAGTAATACTCGTCGAAGCGGGTGCTTCCGGCGGGGATGCGGACCACTCCCGAAGGTAGTTTGCCTTGCACCTTGGCTTTCAGGTTGGCGTCGGCTGCCGGCTGGGTGGCCGTGCGTCCGTATCCCCCGGAAAATACATACAGGTTGCCGTCGTCGTCGCTCCAGATGGTCTGGTAATATTGGGAACGCATGCGTCCGCAGGCAAAACCGATTTTATCCGTCTGGGCTATGACAGGGGTTTCATCGAAACTGCTTCCGCTGTAGATGGCAATGTAGGCGTTGTCCGGGTACTGGGTCGATGGAATTTGTCCGGCGGTGTATTTACCGCTGCCTGAGCCTCCGTCACCGGTGGCCACATAATCCTGGCTCAGCACCTTGTCGGGCCAGGTGTTCACTCCGTAGTGGCTCATTCCCATCGGGATGATGGATGTATATAATTTTCCGTTGGCTTCCACGAATCCGGCCATGGTCACTTTCTCGCCGTTGCCCAGATAATTTTCTGCCAGGATGTCTTTTTGATTGGTGCTGGTCGTACCGTTCTTGGCATTCAGGTAGTTGAACAGGAAGCCTTGGGCCGCATTGCCCTTGCTGTCGGTCTGTTTGGTATTGCCGGTCGATACGGTAATCACGTTGTCGCCCCAGGTGCCGTAAGTCGTGAAGCGGTTGAAGGTATAGCTGTATTTTTTCTGGGGTACGTTGTTCGCATCCAGGTAATAGCAGCCTCCGGTACCTTGCGAACCGTCGTTGTATTTGATGCCGAAAAAGTAATTCTGGTCATAGAAAATCCAATAGGAAATCTGTTCCTGAAACTCTTTTCCGTTGTTGAGCACCGAGATTTTTCCTTCATCCAGGCTTTCTGCCGTGAGCAGGTAGGAAGTTCCTCCGGCAGTGACCGGAATGACATAATTCCCCTTGAAGTTGTTGTGGTTGTTGAAGGTGGGGTCATTGTTTTCTTTTTGACACCCTGTGAACAGGCCTGCCATGCAGAACATGCCTAGGCCCAGCATCCAGTTTTTTGTGGTCATATACTTGTATTTTTGATGATGAATGGTCATTAATTTCCAAAATATACCCGGAATTTGCCGTAGAAGGCCCGTCCGGCTTTTTGCAGGCTGAAGTTGTCGTACAGCTTCTCATCCGTGAGGTTCCGGCACTCCAGCGAGAGATTGTAGCGTCCGTTGCGGATGCTGTAGCTCAGGGACAGGTTGTGTGAAAGCTGTTCCGGTACCCGGATTTTCGTGGTAGGGTCACCGAACTTTTCCCAGTACAGGGGGAAATCGTGCTGATAGAAGCAGTCCCACCCCAATGTAAGGGTGTTTCCCTTGGCAAACAGGTCGTGCCAGTAGAAATTGGCATCAAGGTTGGCATAACGGTAAGGCAGGTTCGGAATACGTTGTCCGTAAGTCAGGGCATTCTGTCCGCTGCTGGCCGCCCGTTTCTTTTCCTTGTCGCGGATGTCCAGGTTGTTGAAGGTGCCGCCCATGCTGAACCAGTTACTGTAGCTGTAGCGAAGGGACACATTGAATCCCTTGGTTTCTACCCGGCCATGATTGGTATAGCTGCCGTAGCTGGTTCCACCTACGGTAGAAAGGTCACGTTTGATGTAATCCTGCGTGTTGCGGTAAATCAGTCCTCCTTCTGCATACAGTCCGTGTTTGCCCCATTGCTTGCTGTAGCTGGCATTGAGATTCACATTGTCACTGCGTTCCGGTTTCAGGTCGGCCTTTCCCGCTTCCAGGTCGCCGTCACCAAACAATTCCTGGGTGCTGGGCATGCGCAGTGCCTTCTCGTACGACAGTTTCAGCTGGATATCTTTCCCCAGGAAATACGTGCCGGCCGTTCCATATCCGAAGGAACGGACACTTTGTGACACCCGGGTGTTGTTTCCTACGCTGTTGTCGCTTATCTGTACCGTACCCTCACTGTAGGAACTGTAATGTTTTCCGAAGGCCGACAAGTTCCACTTTTCCGAAGGCATCAGGCGGTAGGAGAGACCGGCAATGTTTTTCCGGTTTTTGGTCGGGTCGTCAAAGTCCTCCAGCACCGAGTTCTTTTCGATGAGGCTCCGGCCTGTACGGCGGAAGGTGCTGAACACATTGTTGAACGTAAAAGAATGTATTTTGCCCAGTCGGTACACAGCCGTAAAGGTGGCGTTCCAGTTGGTGTTGATTTGCTCACTGAACTGGTGGTTCTGTTCGCCGGCGGTCGAACGGGGGATGCGGTCGCCCAACCAGTTGTATTTGTACATCGCCGTATCCACGTTGGTGGTCAGGTTATGGTTGTAGTTGGCCGTCACCGTCACATCCAGTCCTTTGGTGAAAAGGTTGTTTTTACGGTATTCCACTGAAGGTACGACCGAGAAGCCGTGACGGTGTTTCTGTCCGAACACGATTTCCTGGTACACGCCGTTCTGTATCTCTTTGTAGAAATGCGAGTAGGCCACGTTCAACATCAGCCGGTCGGCCCAGCTCTTGCCTGTCACGCCGATTTTTCCGATGACCGCCTCGTTGTGGAAAGTATCATTGAAACGCTTTACATGCTGGATGTGGCTTTCGTCGCTGATGGACGTATTGTTTTCGTGGTTGAACTCCTCCACCCAGTTGTCAATGTAGTAATTGTTGTCCGAATAGTTCTGGTATGCATTGATTTCATACGTCAGTCCGTTTTTGAAACTTTGTCCGAAATTGACATACGATTTGTGTGTATTGAAGGAACCGTAGGAATACGATGCGTCCAGGAACCAGTTCCGTCTCTGTTTGTTGGTCACGATGTTGATGACTCCTCCCAAGGCATCGGTTCCGAAGCCTACGGGTACCACTCCCTTGTACACCTCGATACGTTCGGCAAAGTTCACCGGAATGTTGTTCAGGTCGAATGCGGTTCCGGCTCCCTCCTGTGGTACGCCGTCGATGAACACCTTCACGTGCTTGCCGCTGAAGCCGTCGAGCATCAGTTGCATGTCCGAACCCACGCCGCCCGATTCACGCAGTTTCATTCCCGGAAGTTTCTGGAGCGCCTCACTCAGGTTTTGGGTGGAGTTTTGCAGTTCCTTGGTATCTACGGCCACTGCATTGAAGGCCGAACGCTTGACGCGTCCCACTCCGTTGGAAACCACCACTACTTCGTCCAGTTCGGTGACGGAAGGCCTCAGCACCATGTTTTGCCGGCTGCGTCCGTCGGCAAGAATTTCCACTTCCTTTTCTGCCGTTTCGAAACCGATGGCCGAAACGATTAATGTATATTTTCCGGCGGGTGCTTTCAGGTGGTACAGGCCTTTTTCATTGGTCGTACAACCGTATTGCGTACCTTTCAAGTACACAGTGGCAAAGTCGATGATGCTTTTGTCCGAGGAAAGCACTTTTCCGGACAGCAAGGCACGGCCTTGGGCAGAAACTCCCACGCCGATGCACCAGCACAATACAAAGAATACACCCCATTTTAAGTTTTCGCTTCCCCGCGAAAATGCTGAATTTCTCATTTTCTGTAATTCGTGTTTGTTGTTTCGCACTAATTTTCTGCCTGCAAAATTAGCTTGGTTGTGCGGAGAAGGCAATCGCCAAAAGTGGGTAATTTAGACAGCGTATAAATACCTACTTATGGGTATTGCAGGCCTGCATATCCTGTGACAGAACGAATTACAGTAGTGTGTACTTTATAAAATATGGAAATGCTGCAGGGCTTTCAGGATGCCGGCGTCATCGACAGAGGCGGTTACGTAGTCGGCTACCGCCTGAATATGAGGGGCTGCATTTCCCATGGCAACTCCCAGGCCTACGTGTTTCAGCATCGGGATGTCGTTGCCGCCGTCTCCAAAGGCCATGGTGTCTTGCAGGTCGATGCCGTAGAAAGCCAGCATCTGGTCGATGCCGTGGCTTTTGCTGTTTCCCCGGGCAATGATGTCGGCAAAGAGCGGATGCCAGCGCATCGGTTCGCAGTGCGTAAGTACGGTGCCGAAAATCTCTTCGTCCTTATCTTCCGGGAAGTAGCCCATGATTTGCAGGATTTCCTTGTCTCTGGCTGTTTCAATGGGGAGGATTTCCGGAATGCCGATGTGGATGAGTCGGGCAATCTCACGGACCGCCTCGTTTTCGTGGGTCAGGAACCAGGTATTGTCGTGCACAAAGACGAAAGGCATTTCCGGATGAGTGTGCTGGTAGCGGATGAGGCGCTCGATGTCCTCCTGCGGTACACAGCCTTTGTAGATGTCCTGCAGGTCGGCGGTGAAACAGTAGGCTCCGTTCAGGGTGACGTATCCGTCGAAGTCGAGGTCGCCCACGGCCTCCATCATTAACGATTTGGGGCGTCCGGTGGCAATGAATACCTTGATGCCTTTTTCTCTTAAAAGTTGCAAGGCCTTGCGGGTGGAGGCTGGTACGGTGTGGGTCTGGAAAGAAACCAGTGTGCCGTCGATGTCAAAGAATATCGCTTTTATCATTTGTCTTGTGCATTAAAAATCCGTGCAAAGATAAGGAATAAAAGGAATATGGAAACTGTTGAGACATTTCCATATTCCTTCTTAATATTAATTGTTCTGAAAAAGTAAGTGAGGGGTTAGTCTACTTTTTTATAGACCCTTACATAGTCCACATACATGCTTTGCGGGAATTCGGTATTATCATTGGGATTGCCACCGAAATTACCTCCTACAGCCAGGTTGAGTAAGATAAAAAATGGTTTATTAGAGTGATTGTACACCCACTCTCCGTCAGTCACATCTTTAGCTTTGACTCTTTTGTATAGCACATTGTCCACGAAGAAATCAATTTTTTCCTCATCCCATTCTATAGCGAACAGGTGGAAATCGGTATCAAATCGCTTGTCTTCGTATCCATAAAAGTGAGTAATGGGATTGCTTCCCGAGTGTCCGGGAAAGTGTAATGCACCCGAGACGATATTAGGCTGATACCCCTTATTCTCCATGATATCTATTTCACCACAAGCAGGCCAGGGGTTTTGGTCTATGTCTGCTCCGAGCATCCAGAAGGCAGGCCAGTAACCTTTTCCGTAGGGCAACTTCATACAAGCCTCGAAGCGTCCGTATTGTTGTTCGAATTTTCCTTTGGTTTTTATTCGGGCCGATTCATAACCGGTTCCAGTTCTTGTAGCGGTAATCTTCAGGCAGCTTCTTCCTTCATGTTCTGAATAGGAGGCATTTTCCACTTTGTCGGTATAGTTCTGTAATTCATTATTTCCCCATCCGTTCTCTCCGTGTCCTAAATCATACATCCATTTATTGGGGTCCGGCCGGTTGTCTGGAGTGGGTTCGTTGAATTCATCTGACCATGTCAATACCCAGGCTGTATTGTCCACTGTTTCCATTTTTTCGCAACTTGTGAATAATTGCAAGGTAAAAACTGATAAAGCGAGATAGAAAATCTTATGTTGTTTCATGGGTCGTTTTTTGTTTTTTAATTATCACTATACATATATAGGTTGTCTAAATATAGAGTAGTCACATTCCCAATAAGAAGAATCTGTGCTAAATGATTCTTGGTTGTAAGATTGGTAAAATCAGTGAAAGGGATATCTATAGAGTTCCATTCTTCCGGGATGATGTCAGGCAGTGTGAGTTCATGTTCCACATCATCTCCTCCACCATAGACTCCGTCTGCTCCAAAATCAACCAGTTTAATGTTTAAGTTTCCGGCTATTTGCTCTGGAACCCACACATCTAGGTGGAAATGAGACATGTTTCCTGCATCCGCGAAAGGACTTGCCAGCTCTATTCCGGAGAATCCGTTGAGGGTATATTTCTTTACTGGGTTTCCAGTTACTTGTGTATCGCTTACATCAGCCATATCCCAGTCGGCTGACCAGGTAGCGACTGGTACGTTATCGTATGCATCACTATAGATAGATACTACTTTGTCTGCTGCGTGTGTGGGGGTTGGTGCGGGGATATTAGGTTCATTAGCAACAGTGCTTTCATCTTGATAGAAAAATATGTTGTCAATGTACACATCCGACATGTTGACAGAGGAAAGTACCAGCTGTGCAATGTCTTCTTTCTTGTTCAAAGAAATCAGGGGAATATCCACTGAAGTCCATACGCCTTTCTGTAAATTCTCGTGAGTAGAAGGAGCCAGACTATAACTGATTGAGTTGGAAGCCTCTCCGACAGGCATGTTGTGTACTTCTATTTTTAGTTCTGAGTCGGGCAGAATCTCATTAAGTGTCATGACATCGAAATGCAGTGTGTTCATGTGGCTGCAGTTGATGGATGAGTCAAATACAATTCCTACAAAATTCAGATTTGTATAATGTACTATTTTATTGCCATTTGCATTTATTTCTGCATATTCGGTAGTGGAATATTCCCAACGAGGGTTCCAGTTGGCTGTGGTTACATTGTTATATATGTCACTAAATAGCGAAACGACCTTTTCAGGAGCAATTTCTGGTGTTGGAGCCAGGTCCACACCATTCACCTTTATTGTACCTTCCGCTTCTTTGAGAGTGATTGTTGCTTCTCCATTCCCATGTACGGTGATTACATTGTCTGCCACTGAGGCAATTTCCGGATTGGAAGATTCGAATGTAAAATAAGAAGCGGAGGCTGTTACCTGCTGATTGGTGGCATTGGGCAGATTTACGGTATAGGTAAGATTACCGATTGGCAAGTTACCCGGAAATCCAGCTACTTCCATGTCTCCAACTTTTGCATGAGCCAAGGTTCCCAGATTCTCAAAACGAACCTCGTCAAACCAGATGGTATATCCTTTTCCGTCAACGGCACCTGCTGCATAATAGAATAGACTTGTTTCTGCAATCAGTTTGGCTGAGTTGGGAATAGGAATGATATATTTATTCCAACTCGTGTTTAATTTTAGTCCAGTCAGACTTAGTCTATATTGACCGCCATCACCTAACCCCACTTCTATTTCTGTAGCGACTGTGGATTTTGCATAAAAAGTTAAAGCATTATATTGCGAAAGGTTTCGTCCTGTAGTGGAGTAGAAATTTCCGCCAGCATAGTCTCCCATCGGATCGTTGGGGTCAGGCACATCAATACGCATGGAAGCCGTACCGCTGTATACCTCTTTTTGGTCGACATCGAAGCTGGTTACTTTTCCCCATGCTGCATATTGCAGGTCGGAGGTAAATTCGTCAATAAATACATCCGGATTTTCTGGAAAAGAGGCCAGGTTTTCGGTATTGATTTCTCTTTCACATCCTGCTACAGTAAGCGACAGGATGGAAAGGCAGGTTAATTTATATAGAAAACTCTTCATGAGGTTTTTGGTTTAATGGTTTATATTAAAAGAGACTGAAAGTGATGTAGGTTCTTATTTCCCATTCGTTGCCATAGCCGGCTCCGATAATGTCTGTACCCGGTTCAAAATTTCCTGCGCCGTCGGGAATATTTCCTGAGGTATAACGAGGGGAATATTGATTGAGTGTTCTGTATGTACCCCTGATACCCACACACGTTGTTACGAAGTCAAGGAACTTCGGTTTGTTGAGAGTGGTGGACAAATCAATGATTCCTTGGAAAGGGAATGTCAGGTTAAAGTCTCTATGATAGTCATACGGTCCCCAGTCATTGAATTTCAAGGCGGCATTCAGCTTTATATGTTTGTAAATCATTCGTGCTTCTCCGCCGATTCTTTTTATGAGGCGTGCATCACTTCCGTTAGCCTGTCCGGTTCCTCCATAGATACTTGAGATGATACCAAAATCTTTAGAAACTCTGGATGCAATTTTTAAGTTTGCTTCCCACAAATCGTGTGCAGGGGCTGCTCCAGGAAAGGCGAAGATGGTACGTCCGTTGGCCATGATGCCGATAGCAGCATCCTGTGAAGTAGGGTGGTGACGGTAGATGAATCCAAGAGAGGCTGCAAAGGGTGCATCTTCTTTTTCGTCGCTGTCCCAGCTATACATCCATGTTTCTGGGGTTGGGTCGTAGGTCAGCAATAACTCACCGGCAGTAGTTTCTCTGTTGCTTCTTACTGCGAACGGGTCGTCAAGGATGTTACGGAGTCTGCCCGGAGCATTGATACCTTGGGGCATGGGGCCGACGAGGGGTTTTTGCCAAAGGAAGTTAGGGGCAATCTGAAAATCTCCTAACTGGCATGTAAATCCTGCGAGGAAATTAGTCTGGTTGCCGCTTCCGCTGTCTTTAAGTTTCCAGCCGGTGAAAGTCTGGGTGAAGTCAGCTCCACCGTTGGCCACCAGTCCCATATAGGCTCCTTGTGCATATACGTTGAATTTTCCTCCAGTATAGGTAACTTTCATTTTCCCACCGAATGTGTCCGAGTTTTTTATGACATCGGAATACACTGTAGCATCCGGGGCATCCTCTGTGGTAGCCTGAAAACTTCTTCCTACTTGTGTGGTACCCGACCATAATCCTCCTACCTGTACTCCCCAGCGACCAAATGTTCTTGAGACAGCCAGTGAGGCTCTGGTGTTTTTAGGGACAGGGATGGCGTATGAGCTAGTCGTCTCTTCCCGTTTAGCAATGTCGTGGTGGAAGATTCCTGCTACATTGAATTTTCCAATGTTTCGCTGGTATTTGATCAATATGGCTGGATTAGCTCCCCACCATAGTTCCGGACCAAATGCCACTTTTAGTCCTTTCAGAAACTTTTTCCCTTCAATTTCAGATCCAAAAGGAGCAGCTCCGTTGTAGATGTCCATGTTCGGACCATAGTTTGCTTCGGGGTAAAGCCCGAAGAAGTCACCTTCGTATCCCCAGTGATAATGTCCTTTACGAAAGAATGTATTCATGTGGAAAAACTTTCCGTCCCAGTCGAAGCTTGCACTGTATAGTTTTACTCTTTCCAGTGGAGAAAGATCAACCAGTTCACCGTTCTCATCTACGATGTTTCTGCTTCGTCCTCTGTTTTCATAGAAGACTTCATCAATTGGGTTTTCCGCAACATTTCCCAGGATGTTGACCATTACATCTGCCTGCACATTTTCGGCAGGTTTGGCGGTCACTCCAATATAGAAGGATTCCATATTGTCGAATCCTTTGGAACTAGGGAATGAAGTCGGATTTTCGGGTTTTTCGCTGGGGGTGGTTGTGTTTTTCCCACCAGTATAGAATGTCGAAATTTCTCCCCTTAATTCACTTAAGCTGATGCGTTTGGAAATTTCACCAAACAGGGTAGACTTGTCACTTCTTGCAGAGAGTACAGCTCCCATGGTATTTATTCCTTGAAACTGCTGGATGATAGAGGCTGCAGTGGCGGATTGGGCATACGGATTGATTTTATGTACTTCTTTGAGTGCATAGTATGCTGCACGCGGATATAATTCATACAGTCCCCGGCTGTCGGCTGTTCCTTTGGCGCAGATGCCGAACCACTCTTCGTTCATGTTGTTTTCTCCGGGAGTGTAATCGAACAGATAGCCCCCGTTGCTCCATGAGGCATTACTGTCATGTTTGTCAAGATTAGAAGTCTGACCGTATTTCCACCATCCGTCACTGAACTGGAAAGTAAAACCGCCAATACAGTTGTTACTGTTTCCTACTCCTGCCGCATTCAGGTAGATTTCCTGCCAGTTTCTGAGCAGTATGTCTGCCTGTTCTTTCTGTGCTTCACTTTTGGTGATTGCGTTGAAAGCATCCGAACCAAATTCGGTGAACAAGACAGGTTTTCCATATTCAGCCTTGACTCTGCTGAACAAATCACCGAATGATTCTCCACGGTAGCAGTTTATTCCCAAAATGTCTACATCCTGGCATTCTTTGGCAATGATGTCTAGAAACAAAAGGTCTCCATTACAGATAGCCACAGGGCACGAGGAATCCATATATTTTATTTTTACAGCAGCTTCATTGAACAACTGGTACATAAATTTTGCCTGAATAGTAGATTTACGCTCTTCTACAGGGATATTCTCGGTTTCAGCGCCTTCCCAGAATAAACCATAGTTGTTTTCGTTTCCAAGTAAATACATCAAGACTCCCGGAGTTCCTTTGTAGGTATGAATGAATTCATCTATTTCCTTCATCAATAATTTATGTACTTCAGGGTCGGAATAGTCTGTATTGGGTTTCCATGTACCATTGATTGTCAGTCCGTAGCGTCCGAAAGAATGATTAATCATGGTATAGATGCCATATTTCTCGTAGATGTATTGAACCCATTTGGGAGGTACACCTGAGTATTGTCGGATGGCATTTACTCCCATATACTTTAGCAGGGACATTTCAGAATCCAGTGCGGCTCTGATTACATCATCCGGCTGGTTCCATAAACTATATGAATAGTTTGTACCGACTGGGTAATAATCCCAGTTCATACCGTTAATCATGAAAGGTTTTCCGTTTACTGTCAGTGTACTTCCATGAGGGGTATTCACGATTGAAATGTGTGACTGTTGTGCTTTGGTCGATATGGTCATAAACAACAGTACAAATAGTCCTATTATGTTTCTCATATATTAAAGTGTTGATTATATTTCATGAATAATCTTGAAACTGTGAATTGAATAAAAATGCTTTTTAGATTAAGATGAAGAAAGATTGTCTTCATTAATTCTTGCCACAAATTTATTGTAATTATAAGTAGAATACTATCTACAGTAAAAACAGAAAGTAAGTCTTGTTGTTGTGTAATGTGTTGATTATTAGATGTATGGTTGCGGGTTCCATTCTGAAAGAGTAAGTTTTCTGAACGGAACCAGTATATTTTATCACGGCAAGTATGACGTAAAAAGGAAGATATTTTTTATTTGTGTGGAAACTTGAATTAAAAATGCTTATGCTTTTCCGATATTTTGAACCAGTCTCAGAAAGTCATCCTTCGGCACAATCAGTTTATTGCGTGTTTTAAGGCGTATGTTGTATACTGTTTGGGTAGAACAATGCAAAAATTCAGCTATTTTTACACTTTCACTAATGCCTAGTCTGACCAAGGCATAAATGCGTAGCATTGTATTTAATTTTTCTCCTTCTGCCAGAGTGATGCGTTCTTCTGGCAGAAGTAATTGGTTGAACTCATCTACGAACGACGGATACACGTGTAAGAAAATTGTATCGAACGTGCGATAGAATTCTTTTAGTTCCATCTGGGTCATTGTTTGGTTACTGGCCAGAGCCAAAGCGTCTTCATATTGGTGCACTTTGAGTTTACACTTGAGTTTTCCTCTAAACTTATCTAGCAAGCTTATGTAATTGGAACAGATGGATAGTACATAAGCTATATATTCTTCTTTCAGTTGATTAGAAGCCTGTAGTTTCTGATTAGTATCCTTTAAACAAGCATTCAATTCTTGTTCTTTCTTGTGAGCATATTCCAAATCTTCATATATTTTCGACATTTCAATAGCTTGTTCATGTAGAAGTTGATTGGTCTGATTGATTTGCATACGGGATTTGTTTATTCTGTCTATTTGTTTCTTTAACATGAAGATGGTTATAATCAGTGAAAAGGTTAAAATGCCAAGACAGAAAACAGATATTCTTAGCTTTGATTTTTGAGATTTGTCAAGATTTTGATAGGCTGTCAGTATATTATGCTGGGTTTTGGAAATACTTACGAGACGTACACGGTTGCAATACGATTGGGCAAGTTCCAGACATTTGGAAATGTACAGGTAAGCTCGTTCGATTTCCCCTTCTTGGAATTCTATCTGGGCTAGTTCTTCCAGCGAAGCTACATCTTGATTGGCCGATTTTATATCTGCCAAGGCTGATTGTACAAGATAATATTTAGCTTTTTCCTTAATACCTTGTTTTTGATATATTTTAGATAACAAGTAGGCGTTCATGGCATCATGGCGGGTGTCCATTTGTGATTTATGAACCACGCTCTCCAAGGTATCTTTAAGTGAGAAAAGAGAATCTGTGTCAAACAATGCCATGCCTTGATACCACAAGGACATTTGCTCTTTTCCTGTTTGCAGGCATAAGGCGAGTGAGTCTCTATAGATTTGTTCTTGTCGGGCATAATAGTTTACTTGTTCACGCACACTTTGCGGCACATGCTTATCCCAGTCAATAGGGGCAGCCGCATATTGCAGGATATGGCCGGCCAGAAATATTTGATGAGCATAATATTCTATTTTGAGAGTGGGTGTGGTTATGTCCGGGCGGAGTTGTTCCAAATCGCTGGAGGCACTTAACACTAGACCTGTAGATGCGGCCATATAGGTCTTATAGATTTTCCATAATGTCTCCCGTTCCTTATTTCCCATTCTTTGAGATAATTCCAGGTTCTTTTGTGCATAAATCAGTGCAGAATCTGCTTCAAAAGATACATAGGCTTCATAAAGAAGCTTATTGATCCAGTATTTCTGTTCGTTGTCTCTTGTAGATGTTTCGTATTTGTGTAGCTCAAGAATCTGAGCTTTTTTCTGGCGGATGTATTTTGGGTATTTCAATAATGCCGCATCCAGCTCGGTGAGAAGTTGTTCTTCTTGTGGATTATTTCGAGCGGCTATACAGAAGACGGTTCCAAAAAGGAGTACACTAAATAATGTAAGATTTTTTATAAGGTTATATGGCATCATACTGGCTCAATAAAAGTGGGAAATACATTTAGATTGGATTTTTAAAGTTACACAGAATTTTTGTATGGAGAGAGATTTTCCTATAAAAAAGAGCAAAACGCTGTTTAAACACACTTATAAGGTGGTTTAAACAGCGTGATAGATTGAATAAATTCAGCTTAATGACAACCTATGGCCATTTGGAATTTACAAGGCAGACACAGAGAAATCTTTTGTTAATCCTTCTGCACTGCTGGTGCCTACCCAAAGCCTGAAGTCGCCTGGTTCTACGGTGTAATTCATGTTGTATCCCCAAAAGGCTAGCTCAGAGACCGGAAGGTGCAAGGATACTTGGGTAGATTCTCCTGCTTTCAGAGTGACACGCTGAAAGCGTTTGAGCTCTTTCACCGGACGGGTGACTGACCCTACCTTATCCTGTACGTAAAGTTGAACCACTTCTGTCCCATCGTATTTGCCTGTATTTTTCAGTGTAAAACTGATGGATAAGGTATCTTTGGCGGTCAGCTTGTCTGATGCAAGATTCAGGTTACTGTATTCAAAAGTTGTGTAAGAGAGTCCGTAGCCAAAGGGGAACAATGGTGAATTGCCTGCATCCAAATAGAAAGAACGGCATCCTACGGAGGTTTGTCCAGCTTCTACAGGAATTTCATCAATCAGCATTTCGGTAGGGTTGGCTGGACGGCCTGTGTTGTGCTGTGCATAATAGATAGGTACTTGTCCGTTCATGCGTGGGAAAGTTACTGGAGTCTTGCCACTTGGGTTTACCTTTCCGAAAAGAATATCGGCTATGGCCGGGCCGCCCATTGTTCCCGGATGAAAGCTATAGAGCACTGCATCCGAAACTTTCACTTCATCCGCAATGGCTAGCTGACGACCGGCCATTACTACCGTAACTACCGGTTTTCCGGTGGCGGCCAGTTCTTTGATAAGTTGGCTTTGTGCCCCTTGAAGATTCAGATTGGCCAAAGAATGCGCTTCACCGGAAAGAATGGATTCTTCTCCCACAAATACCACTACAGCATCGGCTTGACGAGCTGTACTTACTGCACGAGAAATACCGGCAGTATTCTTGTCGCGACTGTAGTCGAGTCCTTTTTCAAAGACTATCTTAACTTTGTCGCCATACATTTCTTTGATGGCAGTCAAAGGTGTTTGTGTATGTTCTTTTTCACCGTCGAACACCCAGGTTCCCATTTGCTCATAAGGAGCATCTGCCATGGGACCGATTATGGCCAAGGTTCTTATCTTATCAGTAAGCGGCAATGTCTGGTTTTCATTTTTCAACAGAATGACCGACTGCTCAGCTGCCGTTTTGGCTGCTTGCAGATGCTTCTTGGCGTATTTTACGGATTGTGGAGTTACAATATAAGGATTGTCAAACAAACCTAACCGGAATTTCAGGCGCAGAATATTACGTACGGCATTGTCGATTGTTTCCATTGATACCTTTTTATCGGCTATGGACTGCTTGAGGTTCTGAATAAACGTTTCACTCACCATTTCCATATCTACACCTGCATTGACAGATTTTTCGGCAGCATCTTTCCCATCGGTGCAGAAACCGTGATTTACCATCTCAAATGCAGAAGCCCAATCGGTTACGACCATTCCATCATATTTCCATTCTTTGCGGAGTACGTCTTTCAGAACGAAACTATTGGCCGTAGAGGGTACGCCGTCATTGTCGTTGAATGAAGTCATGAAGGTGGCACATCCGGCATCTGCTGCAGCCTTGAAAGGAGGAAGATACACGTTTCTCAGCACGCGTTCCGGTATGAATGTGGAGTTGTAATCTCTACCTCCTTCTGCTGCTCCGTATGCAACGAAGTGCTTAGCACAGGCGGCAATGGCTGTCGGGGCATTCAGTGAATCTCCCTGATATCCTTTTATCATGGCAGTTCCCATAACGGCATTCAGGTAAGGGTCTTCTCCGCAACTTTCTGCAATACGTCCCCAGCGAGGGTCACGAGATACGTCAATCATCGGGGCAAAGGTCCAGCGGATTCCATCGGCTGAGGCCTCAATAGCTGCTACACGAGCACCTTGTTCTGCGATTTCCGGATTGAAAGTCGCTGCCTGTCCCAATGGGATAGGAAAAATGGTTTTATAGCCGTGAATTACATCGCGGGCCACAAGAATAGGAATTCCCAAACGTGATTCTTTTACTGCAATTTTCTGGATTTTGTTTATTTCTTCCGGGTTTACCACGTTCAGGATAGAACCGACTTCTCCTTTGCGCACACGAGTGGCCAGTTCCTCAAAGTTATAAGGACTTAACTGATTCATCTGACCCAGTTTCTCGTCCAAGGTCATCTGATTTAGCAAACTGTCAATTTTATTCTCAATGACAATTCCTGGCTGTGCTTCCTTTTGTAACGAACAGCTCCCGATACATATTGAGATCAGGGTTGCAGTTATTAACTTAGTGGGATTCATATTATCTAGAATATTAAAGTGTTTTTGTTATGTAGAGTATCAGGTGAGAAAGTTTATTTTCCCCAATGGGTTAAAATTTGATACGACAAAGATAAATCGTTTTTGTATAGGCTGGATAGAAGGGTAAAAGTATATAGTAAATTATCATATTGGTAATATTCTGATTATTAGCTTATTCCTGTTCTTTAAAAGTAAGTTTGAGCCTTTGGAATATGAATTGTTTTGCATTTGTATTTATCGTAAAAAAGGCCTGTAATTATGAAAAGTTTGGTTCGATAATCATTAACCTTTCATTTGTTTTCTACGTTCTCCATGACGGAACCCTATGTTTCCCACCCGTAAACCCTACGTTTCCGCTTTGGAAAACCTACGTTTCCCGGTGCGGAAACGTAAAGGAATCAGAGAAAGATTGGTATTTACGGGCTTGCGTTTTTTCCAACCGGTGGGCAGGGGGGAAGACAACCTTTCACACGAATATCCTTTTAGGGTGATAATTTGTTTTGTTTCTCCGATGTATTTATTACATTTGCTGCGCAGAGTAAAGAAAATAATGAGTGTTTGAAAGTAATTTCAGAAAAACACTTTTGTAGAGATAGAAAGAATCATGGAAAACAGAACTTATCAATATAAACGGATTGCCGTAAAGATAGGCAGCAATGTGCTGACCCGTCGTGACGGCACACTGGATGTGACCCGTATGTCGGCTTTGGTTGACCAGGTGGCCGAACTGCACAAGGCCGGAGTGGAAGTGGTATTGGTGTCATCCGGAGCGGTGGCTTCCGGAAGAAGCGAGCTGAAACCGTTGAAAAAGCTGGACAGTGTGGACCAGCGGCAGCTCTTTTCTGCCGTGGGGCAGGCCAAACTGATTAACCGGTATTACGAACTGTTCCGCGAACACGGTATTACGGTGGGGCAGGTGCTGACCACCAAGGAGAGTTTTTCCACCCGCCGCCACTACCTGAACCAGCGCAACTGCATGCGGGTGATGCTGGAAAACGGGGTGATTCCCATTGTGAACGAGAATGACACGATTTCCATCACCGAACTGATGTTTACCGACAACGACGAGCTTTCGGGCATGATTGCCTCGATGATGGACATGCAGGCACTGATTATTCTCAGTAACATCGACGGCATCTACAACGGCTCTCCTTCGCAGCCGGGCACTTCGGTCATCCGTACCGTGGAGCGGGGGAAAGACCTTTCCGACTACATCCAGACCGAGAAATCCGGTTTCGGCAGAGGAGGCATGCTCACCAAGAGTACCATTGCCCGCAAGGTGGCCGATGAAGGCATTACGGTAATTATAGCCAACGGAAAGAAAGAGAATATCCTGCTCGATTTGCTGTACCGTCCTGAAACGACGGTGTGTACGCGTTTCCTCCCGGCTCCGGCAGAGGTGTCGAGCGTCAAGAAATGGATTGCCCACAGTGAAGGTTTTGCCAAAGGTGAGCTGCACCTGAACCGGCAGGCGGTAGAGGCCGTCAGGGGCAGTAAGGCGACCAGCATCCTTCCGGTAGGGGTGACGCGGGTGGCCGGTGATTTTGAGAAAGACGACATCGTGCGTATTATGGACGAACAGGGACAGCAAATCGGGGTAGGCCGCGTGTCGGCCGATGCTGCCGAGGCCGTATTGCTGGTCGGCCGTCACGGACAGAAACCGCTGGTACACTATGACTATCTTTATCTGGAGTGAGGTTGAATCGTCCTCATTCCAGACAAATGGTCTTGTGTTCGGCGATGGACTGGATGGATAACGGAGTGACCGAAGTCCAAAGCGCCAGGTCGCGCAGGTCGGCCGGGTAAGTGAGTTCCTGTTTCAGGTCCGCTTCCAGCGCCTTGAGCATGATGTAGTCCATACCCTCGTGGTGTGTGTCCAGGCGGAGCGCTTCTTCTCCCCAGCGTTTCCAGTATGTATGTGCGTATTGTTGCAGGTAAGGCGTATCCGGCTCCCAGGTCTCTTGTGGACTCCTGCCCTCCAGGTAGATGCGTCGCAGTTCCCCCTGCCAGATACCCTTGGTGCCTTGTACCTCCAGGTCGAGGCTTCGGGGACGCGGCAAGGTCGTGTCGTGGGTGAGCGAGATGAGTATGCCGGAAGCCGTTTCCAGCTGTGTCAAGACGATGTCTCCTTGAGTGACTGTGAGCTGTTCGTCTCCTCCCAGTTCCCGGATGCGCTGGTGCAGTCCGGCTGCTTTAGAAGAAAAGGAAGTCAGGTAGACCACTCGGTCTTTGCGGGGAATGCCGGCGATGAGGCAGAGCGGAGCCAGTCCGTGGGTAGGATAGAGGTCCCCGTTTTCTTGCAGGTAAAACTTGCTTCGCCAGATGCTCTCCGTCTTTTTCCGGTTGCCCATATTTCCCTTGTCGTCCAGCAGGAGGTTGCGCAGGTCGTGGCGGTAGCCGCCGCGCAGGTGTACGATTTCCCCTAACGCCCCTTCCCGGACCAGGTTGTACATGGCCAGTACTTCTTGCCGGAAAAGCGTGTTCTCCAGCGGAAAAACCTTTTTCCCGCTGGCATCGGCAGCCTCCAGGAGAGGCTGGTATTCGTGTAGTGAAAGCCCTCCTTTGATTTCAAGCGCCACATGGCAACCGGCCTTCAGGCAATACAAGGCATGCGTCACATGCAGTTGCCAGGGTGAGGCAATGAACACCAGTTGCGGGGCGTGCGTGTCAATCATCCGTTGGTAATCGTCGCCTCCCCGGTGGTAGCAAGGCACGCCATACACGTCTTCCCGGGCTTCCGGGTCGGCAATGGCGGTAATCTGGAAATAAGGAATGTGACGGCAGAGGGCCAGCAGTTGCTTGCCGCGGTATCCCATGCCGATATAAGCGATTTTGAGCGTTTCCATCGATTGAAAGGTTAGGTAGGGTGAATACGGATCAGTGTCTGGACTCCAGAAACTGGATGAGCAGTTCGCGAGGCAGGGAGTAGGTGTTTCCGTGCGCTTGCACGTATTTCAGCAGGGCCACTCCTTCTTGTTGCAGGCGGGCTTTGGGCACGATGTCTTTCGTGTCTTCCGCCATTTTCAGCATCATCATGGCAGCCAGTTCTATTTTCTCGATTCCGTCTTTGTCTTCGTGGTATTGGTCAAGCAGTTCTTCACATTCCATTTGTGCCAATTGTTCGGGTGTCACTCCCAGTATTTGCCGGGCTGTGCTTTCATATTCTTCCCAGTCCGTTTGGCTGATGCGTTTCCGGCGGAGCAGCAGGTTCGCGATGGCGGCGAAGATTTCCTGGATCATGCGTATGAGATAATCTTGTCGAATCATGGTTTTTAGGTTTTCGGTTGCAAAGTTCGAAATATTTTTCTTGCTTTTTCATAATCTTTCGTAAATTTGAGCGAAGAACTAAAAAATCGAACTATGGACGAGCAAATAAGACAAATAGGGGAACGCATCCGTGGGTTGCGCGATGCCTTGGAACTGAGTGTGGAAGAAATGGCCGACCGCTGCGGGCTGCGGGTAGAACAGTATCGTGAGATTGAGTCGGGAGAGTTTGACATTGCCGTCAGCACCTTGCAGCAGATTGCGCGGAAATTTGACATTCCGTTGGATGTGCTGATGTTCGGGGAAGAGCCCAAGATGAATTCTTATTTTCTGACCCGCTGGGGAACCGGCATCTCGGTGGAACGTACGAAGGCTTACAAATATCAGGCACTGGCTTCCGGTTTCCGGAACCGCAAGGCCGATCCTTTTCTGGTAACCGTGGAACCGAAGCCGGAAGATACACCTATTTATTATAATACTCACTACGGTCAGGAGTTCAACATGGTGTTGGAAGGCCGGATGTTGCTCAGCATCAATGGAAGAGACCTGATTCTGGAGCAGGGCGACAGCCTTTATTTTGATTCTTCCCTTCCGCACGGCATGAAGGCCCTCGACGGGAAGGCCGTGAAATTCCTGGCAATTGTAATGTAGAAATTAAGATTGAAGAGATATATGTTAGAAAGATTTGTTGAACAGACACATTTTACCTCGCAGGAGGATTTTATCGCGCATTTTAAGGTAAAGGTGCCGGAGAACTTTAACTTCGGCTATGATGTGGTGGATGCCTGGGCGGCAGAACGTCCGGAAAAGAAAGCGTTGCTTTGGACCAACGACAAGGGCGAGCACATCCAGTTTACGTATGCGGATTTGAAGAAATATACCGATATGGCGGCTTCTTATTTTCAAAGCCTGGGTATCGGGTATGGCGACAAGGTGATGCTGATTCTGAAACGCCGGTATGAGTTCTGGTTTTCCATCATTGCTTTGCACAAAATCGGGGCCATCACCATTCCGGCCACGCATTTGCTGACCAAGAAAGACATTGTGTACCGTTGCCAGGCGGCGGGTATCAAGGCAATTGTGGCTGCAGGGGAGCCGGTCATCACGAAACATATTCTGGACGCCATGCCGGAATCGCCGACGGTGGAACGGCTGGTGAGCGTGGGCCCAGAATATCCGGAAGGTTTTGAAGACTTCCATAAAGGGATGGAAGCGGCACCTCCTTTCGTGCGTCCGGCTCATGTGAATACCAACGACGACATTTCCCTGATGTACTTCACCTCGGGTACGACCGGTGAGCCGAAGATGGTGGCCCATGATTTCACGTATCCGTTGGGACACATCGCCACGGGATGTTTCTGGCATAACCTCCATGAAGACAGCCTGCATTTCACTATTGCCGATACGGGATGGGGAAAGGCCGTATGGGGAAAACTCTACGGGCAGATGATTGCGGGGGCCAATATCTTTGTGTACGACCATGA